>JANXYR010000066.1 GCA_025355965.1 Geobacteraceae bacterium | reverse complement strand
CCCTCAAGGGAGATCACCGAAATACCACTAATTCACTGGCATTTCTGTGATAGATTAGGGGGTTGCAGTCATTACAGGAGAATGCCTTGCAGGCTTGAGGAGGGAGAATTCAGGAACGATTACAGCAGAGCGCCCATAAATGCAGACTGCCCGGCTATGGGGAGGGTGGCCTGAGCGGGCGACCGCTCGCCTAGATTCCGACAGCAGCAAGGCCAGCTACGGCCCAACCTTACGCTTGTGACGGTTTCTGCGGAAGTAATCAAGAGCTGTTTTGCGTGGTTCCATATCAGGCAGTATGACTTGTTTATGATGTTCCTCCGGCAATAGTGCCGATATTCATTGTAGATCTGCTACAACTATACATCCTTACGATCAGCCTTTAAATCAACCAGGCGTGAGATATTCCCAATAGATGCCAGATGGGCATAGATCAGTCCAAGATACCCCTTTCTGAAAAGGTCGAGAACAGCGACGTCGCCCAAGCGGGCAAGTTTTTCCTCATCAACAACCAGGAACCCCTGCAGCACGAACTTGCGGCCGTCATTAAGTTCAAAAGTCGCGTCCATATGGCGGAACAGCCCGAGTTCTTTGAGTTTTTCCGCAAAGGCAGCCGTAGGTGGCTGCTGATTTTGGTAATCCAAGATGAAGGCCTGAATGTGGCGACAGTATTCGGTCTGCTCACCGCTCTCGTCAAAGATCCGCTGCCCCTCTTCGATGTTGAGGCCGTCGAATGCTTGATCGAAACAGACAGGTAGTTCTGGTGAACCTGTTTCAGCAGGAATAAAGGGGTAGCGGCGTACGTACGCCGGTATATAGCTAGCCTTCCAGGCGCCCGTTTCGTCGACGTACAGGTTCTCTCCCTGCTGTATGCCAAGCAGTGCCAAGGGGCGTACTGTGCCGTCGTCGGTTGCCGAAAATAGGATCGGATATTCACGACAGGCCTGTGGGAACTCTACCGCCGTAAGCATTACGAAATGAGCTTCAGAAGCAAAGGAATAACCTTTAGGGCTGGGTGCAATGGTCAGATTACGGTGTTGTTCAACATTGATAATAGCAGGCTCCTTGTAAAAGAGTGGCAGTGCTGCGGGCACGGTTGATTCTGTCATCTGCTGGACTCCTGTTCTGTCAGTAGACATTATATTGTATTTTATTAATATTATTTACCGTAGACATCATCAGCCTTTTTGATCAACACGGGAGTGATGTCAACATTTTTGCCGTAGTACCTGACACCAGATCCCATTTCTATGATAAGCGAATACTCTCCCTCATCTCCAATTTTGCCCATTAGCAATGCAAATTTATTGACCAATTTCTGGAGCAGGTCGGCCTCCATCTGCTTGATTTCGTCCTGAGCATCACGCTGGCGTTTTTGGAAATCGCGGCTCTTCTGCTGGAGTTGCCGTTCCTTGTCTACACGGACATCGACTTTTAAAGAGGCCCCGTCTTTTTCCAGTTCAGCCTTGAGCTTTTCAAAATCAGTCTGTATCGACTTTAATTCACTATTAAGTTGCTCCGTCTTCTTGAATATGTCAGCCCGTGCCGCTACACCTTCCTTTGTCTCGCTGACAGCCCGTTGCAAGTCGACGACTCCAATTTTTTCGGCGGCGGCGCCTAGACTAGGAGCGGCAAGCAAAACGGCTGCAACTAATACATGGATGAATCGTTTCATTCGTTTATCCTCCTGGTTTGATGTGTATTAAAAATACCTGAATCCGTACCACCCGGCGCAGGGTGATCTTCCGCGCAAATATCGTCGGCATCGGTGAAGGTGTTTTTTTCATGGACGCTCATGGTGCCAACCCGCTTGCCGGGCCGGGGAGTAACTGCCGTTTCGGTTTATCTATTTAATCTCATTGTTTATAACAAGCTTAATAGAATGCTTTACTCCCCCCTGGCCGCTGAAAACAATTATAACGGTGAGCGGCAAACTGCCGGGAGGCACATTTTCTGAAGTAAATTTCAGGTTATTCCGATCGAAGGAGAGCCACAACGGCAATTTTTCACCGTCTTCCATAACCGCTGTAACATTGTTCCTGTCAACCGGCGGGAGCGCCGCCACCAACTCTTTTGTAACGGTATATTCGAAAGCCTTGTTATCTGTTGCGCGGGACAACACCGTCACCTGCCTGCCGGTCGCGCCACTCTCGCCGATATTTACACCGCTTTCCTTGCTTGTCTGGCCAGTTGTTGTCCCACTGCCCGCCCTTGCACTATTTCCCGTTGTATTGGAAGGTGCGCCGGTTTTATCAGCCTCGGAACCGGCCACGACAACCTCTCTGCCGCCAATGTTTCCAATGACATCTAGATCTTTACCGGTACCGGCGCCAGCGGAGCCATGCAGATCGCGAGCTGTTGACACGGAGATGTTGCCTGTTCCGGCAGTACTGCCATCAGCGGGAACGGTAGGCGACGGCGCTTTTACCTGATTTGCAGGGTTTCCGGATATTCCGCTCGAAGCTGAGCCTGTGCCGGTAGACGTCCCAGCAGTGTCAGTTGAAGATCCACCAGTTAAAGTTCCAGAAGTGTCGGTCGAAGTCCCACCGCTGGCTGGGGTGCCGCCCGTGCCAGTCGCCCCGACTGTGTCAGAAGTTCCGCCTGTACCGGGAGTGCCGCCGGTGTCGTGGGTAAAGGTTGGTGGCGGTGGTGTGCCGGGTGTACCACCAGTACCGGGTATCCCGCCAGTACTCGGAGTCCCACCAGTGCCAGGTGAAGTGCCTCCGGTGCCAGTCGGAGTCCCGCCTGTGCCGGTAGTGGTTCCGCCTGTGCCAGTTGAAGTTCCGCCGGTATCAGTTGAAGTTCCGCCAGTGCCGGATGGAGTCTCACCAGTGCCAGTTGGAGTTCCACCAGTGCCTGTTGAAGTTCCACCGGTGTCGGAGGTAAAGGTTGGTGGCGGTGGTGTGCCGGGTGTGCCGGAAGTCCCACCAGTGCCGGGTGTTGGCGGCGGTGCAGGTGCCGGCAATACAGGAGGATTGTTGGGTGTTTGTATGGTCAAGGCGGAATTGTTCGATGCATTCTGGATAAACAAATAGTTACTGTTGTTCGCCGAAAGTCCCGAACCGTTGATGCTGTAGGAGCCTGCCGGGCTGTTGCTGGCTGCCGGCGTATTCCATTGGACCGTGCCGGTCGTTACACCGGCAAGGGTTTCTCCGTTAACAAAACCGGTGACTGAACCTGAAAATACAGGGAGTGATTCTCCACTTCTAAAGCTGGCAGAAGTCGCAGCATACGTGAGGAGCGCCGGAGTGACTACACCGGTGGTGTCGGCTACGGTGATGACATTATAGTTGTTGCCGCTATTGCCGTCGGTGATGGTGTAGCCGTTGACGTTCAAGGTCTTGCCGCTGCTGGCGTTCTTCGAGTCGAACGTCTCGTTCAGGGAACTTATGCTGTCGTCGGTGGCCAGGGTCGTGTGGGTCGGTATGGCGCCAGATGATGGCGTCCCGTCATAGGTCTTGCTGTCGGTGACGGCGCTGATCGTCAGTGAGGCCTTGTTTATGGTCAGATTCCCGTCAACAAAAGCAAGATTGTAGTTGCTGTCGCTGCCGCTCGCACTGTGAGTGTAGCTCCCGGCGTTCCTGCCGCTGCCGCCTGATTCCGTAACTCCGGAGAGAGCGTTCGCCGTTTCTCCGATCACAAGCCCTGTTGCCGTGAAGCCGCTTACTGTCTGCGTCTGCCCGTTGTAGGTTACCGCTGCGCTGTTCGCGGTGACGGTGGCGTCTTTCTTGTTGATGGTGAGATCGGCATTGGTGACGGTTACGTTGTAGTTGTCCTTGTCTGCGCCGCCAACGGTGAGGCCGGAGGTGTAGGAACCGGCATTTCTGCCGCTGGCAAGGCCGCTGACGATGATGGCGTCACCGCCGATGAAGCCGCTTGTTGTCGCAGCATTCTGGTTCTGTGTTACCCCGTTGTAGGTAAGCGTTGTGGCGGTTCCGGTAACGCTGGCGGCCTTCTGGTTGATGGTACCGGTGGCGGTGTTGAGTGTGATGTCGTAGTTGTTGCCGCTATTGCCGTCGGTGATGGTGTAGCCGCTGACGTTCAAGGTCTTGCCGCTGCCGACGTTCTTCGAGTCGAACGTCTCGCTCAGGGAACTGATGCTGTCGCCGGTCGCCAGGGCCGTGTGGGTCGGTATGGCGCTGGATGCCTGAGTGCCGTCGTAGGTCTTGCTGTCGGAAACGGCGCTGATCGTCAGCGAGGCCTTGGCGATGCTAAGATTCCCGTCAACAAAAGCAAGGTTGTAATTGCTTTCGCTGCCACTCGCACTGTGAGTGTAGCTACCGGCATTTTTACCGCTGCCGCCTGATTCCGTAACTCCGGTGAGAGCGTTCGCCGTTTCTCCGTTCACAAGCCCTGTTGCCGTGAAGCCGCTTACACTCTGCGTCTGCCCGTTGTAAGTAAAGCTTGCGCTGTTGGCTGTTACCGTGGCATTGGCCTTTGAAATATTGGCTGTTGAGTAGGTAATGCCTGATGTCAGGGTGTAATTGCCTGCATCAATTCCGGATAGAGCGAATCCTGTGAAGTTGATCGGCTTGGCGTTCCCTGCATTTTTGTCAACAAATCCGGTAACATTACCAGCCCCAAGAGCAACGGTATCCCCGCTTATGGCTCCCAGCAGACTCGGGGTGATGCCCGACAGTGTTATAGAGTTTGTTCCATCGTAGACCTTGCTCCCCTGCCCCTTAAGGTCGATGCCCAGATTACATTTGGTAATTGTTCCCGTAGCGGTGTTTACCGTGACGTTGTAGTTGTTGCCGCTGTTGCCGTCAGTGATGGTGTAGAAGCCGACCGTCAATGTTCTGCCGTTAGTGGTGCTGGCGTTCTTCGAGTCGAACGTCTCGCTCAGGGTGCTGATGCTGTCGCCCGTCGCCAGTGCCGTGTGGGTCGGTGTGGCGCTGGATGCCTGAGTGCCGTCGTAGGTCTTTGTCTCGGAAACGGCACTGATCGTCAGCGAGGCCTTGGCGATGCTAAGATTCCCGTCAACAAAAGCAAGGTTGTAGTTGCTGTCGCTGCCGCTCGCACTGTGGGTGTAGCTAACGGCATTTTTACCGCTGCCGCCTGATTCCGTAACTCCGGAGAGAGCGCTCACCGTTTCTCCGTTCATAAGCCCTGTTGCCGTGAAGCCGCTTACACTCTGTGTCTGCCCGTTGTAGGTTACCGTTGCGCTGTTCGCGGTGACGGTGGCGTCTTTCTTGCCGATGGTAAGATCGGCATTGGTGACGGTTACGTTGTAGTTGTCCTTGTCGGCGCCGCCAACGGTGAGGCTGGAGGTGTAGGTTCCGGCATTTTTACCGCTGGCAAGGCCGCTGACGGTGATGTCGTCACTACCGATGAAGCCGCTTGTTGTCGCAGCAGTCTGGTTCTGTGTTGCACCGTTGTAGGTAGGCGTTGTGGCGGTGCCGGTGACGCTGGCGGTTTTCAGGTTGATGGTTCCGCTAATGTCGTCAACATAGATGATATCGTAGTTGCCGGTCATGTCGGCACTGCTGCCATCCTTGACGGTCAGCCCCGAAGCGCGCAGGGTCTTGCCGGCGCCGACGTTCTTACTGAGGAATGCCTGGGTTGGCGCGCTATTAACGCTGTCACCCGATACCAGCGTCCCGACAGTAAGTGTGCCGCTGCTGGTCACTGTTCCGTCATAGGTCTTGGTATAGGTGGCGGCGGTCACGGTAAGGCTCGCCTTGTTGATGGTGACCGGCGCGTTTGAGTTGTCCAACGTCGGCAGTGTGTAATTGCCCGCCGATCCGGCTGTGCCGTCATTCAGCGTGATGGCGCTGATGTAGTTGCCCGCGCCGACGTTCTTGCTGTTGGCCGTTGCGCCGGTATAATTTAGATCTTCTCCGGCGACGATATTACCGATGCTGACCTGGCTGCCGGTCAAGCCGGCGGTGCCGTCGTACGTTTTAGAGGCCGAAATCGTAACAGTGCGTTTATCAATGGTGCTGGCGCTGTTACCGTCCAGGGTGATGGTGTAATTGCCGCCGCTGTTGCCATCGCTGATCGTGGCGTTGTCCAGGGTTACAACCTTGGCGCCGGTTCCGGCGTTCTTGTCGGCAAAGGTTATGGTTGCGGCGGTCACGCTGTCGCCTCCAACGCCGAGTTGCGAAGAGAGAGCCGTCAGGTCTGCCGCCTGCACCGTGTAACCGGTTGAACCGTCATATGTTTTGGTCACACTACCGGCGGTCAGGGTAATTGCCTTCGGGGTTATGCTGCCGCTGCCGACATAGCTGCCGGCGCCAAGGGTGTAGTTGCCGGCATCGCCACCGTTCAGCGTCAAATCAGCCAGATTGGCGGTCAGGGTCTTGCCGGTTCCGGCGTTTTTGTTGTCAAAGGTCGCCGCGCCGGTGACACCGGTTATTGCATCGCCGCTGATGATATTGCCGGTATCAAGAGTAAAGGCCGGAGCGTTCAAGGCTGTGGTGCCGTTGTAGGTCTTGCTGCCGGTAAGAGAGGAGAGCGAGATGGTGCGTTTGTCGATGTTTGCGGTCGTCGTGGCGGTGGTCGAGGTCAGGGTGTAGTTTGCCGCGTCCGCGCCGCCGATGCCGATAAAGGAGACCGTAACGGTTTTGCCGTTGCCGGCGTTCCTGTTGTCGAAACTTGCGCCGTCATTGCCATAGGTGACCGTATCGCCGATGATCAGCCCCGAGCCGGAGGTTCCCGCCGCCACGGTGGCGCTCGGCCCGAGGGTAACGCTGGCATTGGTCAACCCGTCGTAGGTTTTATTCTGGGCAGTAACGGCCACGGTCAGGTTGCGCTTGGTGATATCGGCCGTATAGGTCGGCAACACGGGAAGCACATAATCCGAATTGCTGCTCGACAGACCGGAGAGCGTGACATTTTTGCTGTTCCCCACATTCTTGTCACTAAAGGTGGCAATGGCCGATCCGGCGATGCCCACCGTGTCGCTGTTGACGATATTACTCAACGTGAACGTGGGAGCCGTGCTGAAACTGCCGGTCGTTGTGCCATCGTAAACCTTGTTTGCCGCCACACCGGACACGGCGAGGGCCAGCGTCAGCACGCGCGCCGTTACGTTAACACTGCCGAAGTCGTTGAGCGTGACCGTACGGGTGCCGTCCGTATATGTCCAGGCACTTGTTCCAGAAGTGCTCAACGAGCCCACATTCTGCACAACAGCATTGACCTTTATGCTGCCGGTCGCAGTCATGTCATAGAGACCTGCATGGGCCGCAGCTGGAAGTCCGCTCGAACCGAGTGTCAGTCCGGCCACATCGAGCCAGGCCGGAGCCGACTCGGAGAATTCAGGCTTCACCGTTGTGCCGGTGGCAAAGCTGATCGTGGAATTGTCGGTCGTGGTCAGAGTCAGCAAATCGCCGTAGGTTTTTTTCGTGTTGAGGGTCGTGATCGTGACATTATTTGCGCTGGAGCCAGGAATGGCACTCTGCGGCATGGCGAGAACATAGCGGTTGCCGTTTTCTAAAACACTTCCCGGTGCATAATCGGCCGCGCCAGTATAGCTATGCACGGGATAGCGTTTGCCGAACACCGCCGTGTTGTTTGAAAGCAAACCGCCCAGTTGGTCACCATTGGAGTAGGGATTATTGGTGTACACCAGCCAGCGGCTGCCACCAGTAGTGAGATTTATGGCGTTGGCCCCGGCGTTGTTCACGAAGCGGCTTGTGTTGTCGCCCGCCACCAGCACGACGGCAGTTCCCGCGCCGCTGGCGGTTATGGTTGCGCCGCTGTCGATGTACAGATCACCCGCACCCGGCGTACCGCCGCCAGCTCCGGCAATGGCGGTGATGCTCGTGACGCTGGCGTTACCCAGATGGAGATCGCCGGTCAAGGTCAGTTGCACGGCAGCGCCGGCAGTGATACTGACTGCACCGGTAAAATTGTTGCCCGTGTTGGCCAGGGTGATGGCGTTGGCGCCTGCGTTCAGGGTTGTCGTGCCGGTAACTGCTGTGGTTCCCCCCTGCACGATTGCGCCTCCGCTGCTGGTTACATTGAGATTGCCGGACAATGTAAGCGGCGAAGCGCTGCCGAGGCTCAGGCCACCCGTATCGTCACGCAGGGTCAGGTTGCGGGCCGTACCGGTGACACCGCCGGTAAAGTTGGTGCCGGCGTAGTTGAGAGCCGCATCGTTGCTCCCCAGATTGAGCGTGACCAGACCGCTGTTGAGCGCCCCGGATGCGGTGACATTGCCGGCGGCGGTCAGGTTGAACGTGCTGGCGGTAAGCGCGCCAACATCAATGCCGTTCTTGTCGCGTAGCGTCAGATCGCTGACCGTGCCGTTCACCGTGGAGAAATCGTTGTTGGCATCATTCAGGGTCACACTGCCGGTGGCAGCAAGTTTGAGCGTGCCGGCCGTGGCCGCGCCGCTCTGCGTGACAACTGCGCCGCCGGTAGCGCCAATGGAGAGCGTGCCGCTGCCGACGTTAGAGGCGCCGAGGGCATAGCTTGAAGCGCTGGTGATATAGGCGGAACCGCTGCCGGTGGTATTGACGGTCGCAGTTCCGGCAACGAAATCGATGCTGTCGCTGCTGCTGCCGATATTGCCGTTGTTGGCCTGGAAATTGAGCTTGCCGCTGTTGGTCACGTTCAGCACGTTGCTGCCGGAATCGGTAAAACTGCCTGCGCGCAGGTTGACGTTTGTCGAGCTATTCGTCGCCGCAATGCTGGTGGCTCCGCCAAGGGTCATGATCCCCAGGCCATCGCTCCGACCGATGTTGATGGTGGCGAATCCTGGCTGGATTGTTGAGAGGGTGGTGGCGTCAAGCTTCAACGTGCCGCTGCCGGTGCCAAGCCCGATGGAAGTGCTTATTCCTTTTGGCTGAATAGTCAGAGTGCCGCTGCTTTGCAGTTTGGAGTTTGTATCGGCGGCCATGGTGTCAGCATTCAGTGTGATATTGCCGGAACTGGCGGTGACATCGGAGCCGCTCGAATAGCCGACTCTGGCGTTGTCGAGCTGGATATCGTTGCTTCCTGAAAGATTGGCATTCCCCTGACCGGTGAATGTGATCGGCCCGGCAGCCACCACCACCTCCAGACCATTGCCGTTCCCGCCGACACGCACACCGTTGCCTTCGCTCTGCACGTTTGCGGATTGCGAAGCTTTGCCATTGATGACGATGCCACCGGCTGTTGCTGCAATGATCACATCACGACCAGTCGTAGCCGCATTCCAGATCTGAAAACCGGTGCCCTGCATCAGCAAGTTGGTAACCGACGAGGTCAAAGCTGACGCATCTGCGGTGATGCTGATGGCATCCGCAGCCGTGCTGGCAGATTTTACCGTGATATCGGCAGCATCTAAGGCGCTGCTGTTGGAGCCAAGCTCAATGGCATGGTAGCTGGCGCCCGTGTCTATCGCGACTGTCGACGTTACCGATGCGGCGGATACTCCAGCCATAGCGATCTTACCGGTGCCACTGTCGATCAAGGTAGGCGTTGAAAGTGCATTTTTGCTCGTGCCGATCACAATACCCAGCGCCTGATTCAGATTGGCGTCCGAGGTTGCATAGGTGGTTGCCCCTTTGCCGCGCAGAATGATATCACCGTTGCCGGAATTGAGTGTTGCACCGAGGATGGTGATGCCGTTGCTGAGATTGGCGACGCTGTCGCGCCCCTGGGCATAGCCTGTGGCGATATCGCTGCCGCCGGACATGGTGATCGCTCCACCACCACTGGTGATGGTGGAGCGGTCAATAAAGATGGCACCGCCCCCCGTGCCGTCGCTGTCGGCCCAGTATGTAACATTTCCGTCGCTGGTGGTGACACTTTTGCCCGAATTCTGGACGATGTCGCGGCTCGCCTTGGCAAGTATGCTGCCGCCGGTTCCGGCGGTCGTGGTGTTCAGGTTGGCGTTGATGGTGACGTCGTTGGCGTACAGGTTGATCGATCCCTTGATGGTAACGTCATTATCCACCGACAGATGGGTGGTCATGCCGTCCTTGCCCAGGGTCAGCCCGCCCAGCGTGGCGAAGTTGTTGACCGTAAGGTTGGCGAGGTCGCCGGTCAGGGCAAAGTTGGAGCCGCTGCCGGTCCAGTTCAGCGTGCTGTCGCCCAGCCATGTTGTGTCGAATGCAGTGCCGTAGGGCTGGAGCGCCAGTGCTCCCTTGGTGTCGATCTGAGAGTTAAAGCCACTGTCCAGTTGGAATTTTAGTTGATTTGCACTGATAGTGACGTTACTGGTCGAGGTGGTGACATCAGTACTCGCCTTGGCGCCGATTACCACTCCGCCGTATGAGTTGAAATAGTTGGCGGTTCCGGTGGTGGTAAAGGTTATCGGCCCACTGGCAGCCAGGATGTTGTCGTATTTCAGTCTAATGTCACCGGCACTGGTTCCTGCCTGCGAAGCTCCGGTGATGTTGATGGCGCCGGTGCCGGTGGCTTCAACGGTCATTCTCATGGCGTCACTAAAAGCTGAAAGATTGACTCCAGCGGCGTTGGTGGAGGTTGTGGTGCCGGTAATGGAAATTGTGCCGTTGGCGGTCTTGATCTTTGAGGGGGCTTTGCCGTTACGATACGACTGGAAATCAATACCGCAGCTGCTGGTAGTGATGGTTGGATTTTCGGCAGCGCCGACAATGGTGATATTGCCGGTTGTGCCGGCATCGACATTCAACCCTTCGTAAGTGGCGATACCGTAGGTCCCACCTAAGTCAACCTGAGTCGAACGGCCGCGCAGCGAGATGTTGCCACCTCCTGAATAAATGGCAATGTTGGCGCTTGCTGCTGGGGCGGCTGAATAGGAGCCTAGAATCAGTCCGGCGGCATAGGTGCCATAATTAAGGGCATATCCGGAAGGCACGGTCGTTCCGTTGGCAGTGGTTGTTGTCGCTGAACCGCCCCCCAGTGTGATCGCCCCGCCACCGGTGGTGTGTGAACCAGGGCGGTCGGCGGCGGTGCGGCTGTCAAGGGTTACGCTGTTTTCCAGGTAGATGCCACCTTTAGATGTGGATGTCGCCGTATTGACGGCAGCATTCGACCAGAGGGTGATATCGCCGCCATTGGTCTGCGTCTTGATGCTTGGACCCAGCCAGACCTGACCGCTTGCGCGGTACAGAATCCCGCGGTCTGCGGCAGTGCCACTGGCGCTGCTGTTGATGACGTTGTAGGTCTGATGGATGTTGCCGCCGAAAATGCTGATGGGGCCGTTCACCGTCTGGGCGGTGTTGAGCGTGATGGTTCCGCTCCCCATGTCCAGCGTGCCGATATCCTTGCCGATAGTCAGCCCTGACAGGGTGGCGCCGGAAAAATTGAAGTCAGCGGTAAAGATGTTTTGCGTTCCCCAGTTGGCGCTGTTTGGCAGGAAAGTGAACGCACCGGTGGTGGTAATCGGCATGGCGCCGCCGGAACCGTTGTTCCAGTTGATAGTGTCGGCGATCATCAGGATATTGCCGGTCCCTGCGTTGATCCCTGTTGCGCCGCCATTGGTATTGGCGCTGATGCTGTAGCTGACCGGGGTGCCGGCCCATATTTTGACGTTGCCTCCGGCGGTTGTGATCAGACCGTTCCAGTCAATGGCATTCCAATTGCCGAGGGCTGAGCCGACGGCCGGGCCATCCCCCACGGCCAGTCCGTTCCAGGTGTCGCTGGTCTTGTTGCCGGCCGAGGCGCCGATCCAGACATTTCCTCCTTTGGTAGTGATGCCCGGGACATTGATGCCGTACGATTTGGTGGCGCTGCTGTTGTAATCTGCCCACAGCACCACGTCGAGCTTGCCGCTGGCGCTTGAGTCGGTGATGGTGGCGCCGCCGAAGGAGACCCGACCGCCGGAACGGGCTGTCAGCGTGGCATCGCCGCCGCCGGTTTTGGATATTGGAGCGGAAACAACCATCGATCCGTTCGAGTTGTCGGTCGTATCGAAACTGATGTTGCCGTTGCCGGTCAAGGTCAGGCTACCGCTCATGGTGAGCGAACTGGCATTAACCGTGAACGGCCCGGCGGTGCTGATCGGGCTATTGATGGTGACACCGGGCGAGGTGATGCCGTTCCCGGATGTGCCGTTCAGGGTGATGTGACCGCCAGCCGTGGAAAGCGGGTTGGTCTGTCCACTGTCGATTCTTATACCGTTATCCTGAGCGTCGGTGGAGGCGCTGCAGTTGGAGGTGCCGTTGATGGTGATGGTTCCGCCGCCGGTGGCGGTAATCTGCGAATTGACTGAATTGTATGGTTTTATCCCAACGCCGATTTGATAGGCGCCGGTATTGTCGGAGCGTCGGCCTGATGTTCCGGTGATGCTGATGGCGCCGGGGCTGGTGATGGTGGAACCGGCCAGTAAGACGCCGCTGGCGTAATCACCCGCGGCGATGGAACCGGTGCCGTTAAGGGTGACATTGCCGGTGGTGGTGAGAGATGTGTTTGTCAGGGCAATACCTGATGAGTAATTGGTGTCCCCCACATACGGGGAATCGGAGCCGTTAAGGACGATATCTTTCGCGCCGGTGTTGATGCTGGAATAATTCAGGTCGATGGCACGGTAATTGTCCTTACTGGTAATGGTGCCGTTGGCGGTCGCTCCGCCACCCATGGTCAGCGTGCCGCCGCCGGTGGTGATGGTTTGCAGGTTGCCGCTCGTGCCGGCTGTCTGGATATAGCCGGTCTGGTTGTTGTCGGCGTCCGCCCAGAGGGTCACTCCTGCTCCGTTGGTGGCGATGTCGATGCCGTTGTACAGGTGAATGTAGCCATTCGCCTTGATCAGCGCTGTTCCGCTGGCGCCGGCAGCCGTGGTGGTGATGTTGGCAGTGCCGTTCAGTTCCACGTTGCCGCCGTAGATGTTCACCGGGCCGGGCAGGGTGGTCATCGGCCTGCTGATGAGCAGGTCAGCGGCGTTGCCGTCTTTGCCGATGGTGATGGTGGAGTGGCTGCTCCCGAAATCAACGCTGTCGTGGGTGTCAAAGGTGCTGGTGGTTGCGCTGCTGCCGACCGTGAAGCTGGTCCCGATAGGGGCGATGGTCAGGCTGCCGCTCCCCTGCATGAAGAGATTGCCGGTAGCAAAGCCGTCGATGCCGATATCGCGCCCCACCAGAGAGAGATTGCCGGAAAAAGCGTTCGTGCCGTCATACCCCAGATAAAGTTTGCCGCTGGTGTTCGATCCAACCAGGCGGATGCCGCGGCTTTTGTCGCTGGTGTCGGTGTCGTTGGGATTGTTCCCGGTGATGCTGATGTTGCCGGTCTGGGAAATGATTCGCAGCATGTTGTTGGACACGTTCAGCTCAACACCGCTGGCATCGCCACGCGAGGTGGTGTTGACCGTGCCGTTGATGGTGATGTCACCTGATGTGGTGGAGATGCTCTTGGTAGCGGCGCCATCATTCCAGACCAGGATGCCATTTTTCCAGCCCGATGCATTGTCACTGTCGGTGGAGCCGGTGATGGATATGGCGCCACCGACAGTTGATTTTACATCGCTCCGATAGATCCAGACACCGGCAGCGTACATGGCATTGCCGGCCTGGGTTCCGCTGATGGAAACTGCTCCGGTTGTGGAGGATAGTGAACTGTCTTTGATCATGACACCGACGTTTGGGTCAGGTGCGTTTTGGGTCAGCGAAGTGGTAAGACCGTCAAGCAGGATGCTTCCTGCGTCGGTGCTGATGCTGGAATTCGAATCGATGTAGATGCCGACGCGGCCATCGGCGGCATTTATGTCGCGATTATTTTTACCGTAGATGGCCACGTTGCCGCCGCTGGTGGTTATGGTGGTGGCGTTGCGGAGCAAAACCCCTTCCCAGGAACCGCCATTGCTCGCACTGCTGGTATAGGTGGAATTGGAATAGCCATTGCCGACGGTAAGCCCATTCCACGTGGTGGAGCCGCTGCCGCCACCGATCCAGACATGGCCTCCGTTGGTGGTCAAGCTTACGTTTTCGAGCCAGACAGAGCCGCCATTTGCGTTGTCCTGGTCGGCCCAGAGCACAACATTGAGCTTGCCGCTGCTGGAACTGATCCCCTGGCTGGCCGTTTTAATCAGGATATTCTGGTTGGCCTTGAGGGTCAGGGTGGCGTCGCCGCCGGCGGTTTTGCCGATGGCGGAGGTGACGGTGATATTTCCGGCATTGGTACTGGTTCCTGAACTGCCGTAACTGCTGGTGTTGACGGAGGTGTCGACCGTGACGCTGGTGCCGCTGTCCAGGGCGGTCTTGATCGTCGTGGCCTGGGCTGCGCCGATGGTGTAGTCGTAGGGATCGATGAGCCAGAGCCCGCCTGTGCCGGAAGCCGCCCCGGCGGTAACTTTCAGGCTGTCCAGAGTGGTGACGGTCGCCGCGCTGGTCTCGATAAACCCGCCGTTGCCGCCATTTGGAGCCGATGCGTCAAGCGTTCCGCCAACGATAGTCTCGCCATGTTCCATGTCTCCCATAAGAATGATCCGGCCATTTTTGTTTTTCAGGGTTCGGGCTTCGATAACTCCTGTATTATTCACCACAGCCGTGGTGAGACTGTCGGCAGCCTTGGCGGTCATCACCACCATGCCGCCGTCGGCCTTGATCAGGCCGCTGTTTTGCGCCAGAGCATCCACCGCCCCCTGATCGATGGTGTAGCTGATGAGCCCGTCGCCCGCGAAATCAAGAGACACCTGATTCCCTGCCGCGAGAAGGGTGGTGCCGTTGTTTGTGGTGATGGTTCCTTCGTTCTGGACTTTCGGCGCGATCAGGGCTACCACGCCGCCGTTGGCGGTAATGCTCCCCTGGTTGATGATGCTGCCGGAGTTGCCGGGATTGCTGAATCTGTGTTTCCCGGCCAGGAAGTCGCTGTCGAGCATGTTCAGGGAAGAAGCGACCAAGCCCCCTACATTGACCTGGCTCCCCTGACCGAAGATGATGCCGGCAGGGTTGAGCAGAAAGACCTTGCCATTGGCGGAGAGGCTCCCGAGGATCTGGGTCGGGTTCTGGTCGTTGATCCGGTTGAGCGCAGTGGCCCCGGCATTGGGCTGATTGAACTGGACTGCAGCGTTCTGGCCGATGTTGAAGCTGTTCCAGTTGGCAATCATCTGCTGGCTGGACTGGTTGACGGTCATCCGGTTGCCGCTGGTAGCAATGGTGGCCTGACCACTGGTGACCCTGCCGCCGCTGGGCAAAGCTCCGGGATCAAGGGCCCAGCCGGGGAGTGCTCCGGAGAGCACGGCTGCCATGAGGGCGGCGGAACCGATGAGGAGAGAGGGCAGGCTGCCCCGGTTCTTGACGGTTTCGGCGACGACGACCCATTTATCCTTGGCTGCGGACCAGATGAGGCGGAATATTTTGTTCATATCGTGCTCCTTTGCGTGCTCTGGAGGGGGAAATCCCCTCACCCGGCCTTCGGCCACCCTCTCCCGCCGGGCGAGGGTAAAATTTTATTCCTTCTCCCTGAGGGAGAAGGTGCCCGTCAGGGCGGATGAGGGAGAAAATTGCTAAAAGTAAACCATGGCCTGGAACCAGAAGCGGTTGGCGTCGCTTCTGCCGTCACTGTCGTTGCCGGTGGTGCTCCGGCCGGGGTTGTCACCGAGGGTGTGCGCCCAGGTAGCCTTGAAGTTGATCCTGCTGCTGAAAGTGTAGTTCAGGCCGAGTCCTGTCCCCTGAAGCCAGTAGTTGTTATTGCCGGTGGCGGTGACAATGGCGTTGGTCCAGGGATCATGGTGCAGAGTTATGTGACCGGCGTCATAGAACCCGACCAGTTGCAGGGAACCGATATTGGCAGGTACGGGAAGGTCGTAGCGCAGATCGATGTTGAAAAGATGCCCTTCGTCGCCGCTTGCTTCGCCGACCGGGTAGGCACGGACGCTGTTGGGGCCGCCGAGGTTGAATTTTTCACTGGAGTCGAGGTTGTCGAGGGCAAGTTGGCTGCTCCAGGAGAGGTTGATATTGAGCCGCTCGGCCAGGCGTTGCAGTCTGGTCAGGCCGAGGTTGAGGCGGGTGTAGGCTCCTTCGGTTTTGGTGATGCTGATGTCGGCAATGGATTCGTGGATGTTGCCGGTGGTGACGGCGGCGTTCCAGGTGATGAAGCCGCCACCCATGAGGGTGTCGTAGGTGTCGCCGCTGAAACTGATGGTGCCGCTGTGGAGGTCTTTCCCGCTGGTGTCGGCGCCGTTGGCGCTGTCGGTGAGGGTTTTGAATTCATAGCCGAGGGAGGTGGTGACGTTGGCTGTGCGGCTGCGCAGCAGGGGGTAGCTGAGCCCGGCATCAACGGTGTGGCTGTCCCCTTCGGGTTTGGCGCTGGTGGTGGGGCCGGTGATGATGTCGTAGTGCATGCCGGTGTAGGCGAGGTTTCCTTTGAGGCCGCCCGCGGTCAGCGGAAAGGAATAACCGGCGCGCCCCTGGATCAATCCTTCGGCGCCGGTGAGCAGCAATGAAAGCTGGTCGCCATAGCGGAACGGGTCGTTGATGTTGAGCATGCCGTTGCCGCGCCAGGTGCCGGTGTAGCGGTTCCCCTGGTTGTCTCCCCAGACCGCGCCGGAGAGTGGCGGGCCTTCACTGATATCGATCTGAACGGCGGTGCTGCCGGGGGCGGCGCCGGGGGCCAGGGATGCTTTGGCGGAGATGCCGGGGAGGTCGTTCATGAGCAGGACGGCCCGTTCAAGATTCCGTTCGTTGAGGGGAGTGCCGGGAGCGACGACTGTTCCGGCAATGGTGCGAATGTTTGCTTCGGTAATGCGGGTGCTTTTGTCACGGTTGATGAGGAGTGAACCGTCGCTCTTGCCCTGGATGATGGCGATTTCGATGTTGCCGGCGGTGACGTCCTGTTTGGGGAGGTAGGCACGAGCCAGGAACCACCCTTTGCTTTTGAGATGGGTGGTGATGCTGGTGGCCAACCCCTGCAGTTCGCTGAATGAAAGGCTCTTGCCGATGGACCCGGCAATTATCCCCTGCAGTTCGGTTTCAGTTACAATCCCGTCATAACCGCTGAACGTGAAGCCTTTGACCACGATACGCACGCCGGAATCGGCCAGGGACGGACGTTCCTTCTCGGCTTCGGGTTTGGGGAGCTGCTGCGGCAGTTGGCGCTGGGGCGGCAGTTGGCGCTGGGGCTGCTGTTCACGCAGAAGCTGCCCGGCATCGGGTGGTGCGGCAAGGGCGGTGGCAGTTAGAAAAAAAAGAACAGCTGATGCACAAACGAGGGTATTGCGAAGCGCTGTGGGCATTGCGTGATGCCTCCTGTAAAATATGGCAATTTCACAGGGAATATACGCTGCACGCAAGTGTTTGTCTTCACACCAATTGGAACTGAAATGTAATAAATTGGAACAAAGGAATGCGATTAAATAGTGGAGAACGGCTCGGAAAAACAGAAGCCAACGCCGTACTGACTTCTGAGAGGTTGTGACGGTGTCCCCATACGAGAAAGTTTGGTCCGCAGACGACGCACCAGGGCATCCAGGGCACGTCCGGTGTATTCATCATTGAAGTTATACAGTGAGGACATTAACCGGTCACGGGAAACACTCCGGCTGTCGGTTTGGACAAGCGCTTCGAGAAAACGAAATTCCTGCGAAGTAAGTCTGAGTTCTTCTCTCTGTGGACTGACCAGCGTCCAGCGATCCAGGTTCAGCAACCACGGCAATACCGC
The DNA here is from genome assembly GCA_025355965.1 of Geobacteraceae bacterium. Classification (GTDB taxonomy): domain Bacteria; phylum Desulfobacterota; class Desulfuromonadia; order Geobacterales; family Pseudopelobacteraceae; genus JACRCG01. The sequence continues at coordinate 46,322 of JANXYR010000066.1, read as the reverse complement.
CGGTGCCTTTTCCAATCCCGACCCATCGTCCGGTTGATGCCGGAGCCGCTCCAACATCCGATGGATTGCAGAAACCAGCACCCGGCTGGCAACCGGTTTGACAAGGTAAATATCGGCTCCGGATTCGTACCCGCAAGCCTGATCATCCTCACTGTCACGGGCCGTGAGAACGATAATACCGATACTGCCGTTTTTTCTCAGATATTCGACAAGAACCAGCCCCGATTGATCGGGTAGACCTATATCGATAATCGCAGCTGCATATCTTGATTGTTCCAATGCACTGTAAAACGCCCGTGCAGTACCAACAGCTGTCACTTGAAAACCTGCCAAGGTGAGACAGGCCGCAGTGCTTTCCAGAAGATCGCTATCGTCTTCAACTATCAGAATCTTGATATTATCCGCAGTCATTTCCGACTCCTCTTGATCCTGTTAACGGCAATATCATCATCATTCTTACATCATATCCGCCATCAACGGTAAGATCAAGGCTTCCCCCCAGCTGTTCTATCATCTCCCTGGCCAAAAAAAGGCCGATTCCTGTGCCGGCCGTGCCTGAACTGTTTTTGCCCCGACGGTATTTATCAAAAAGCGGTACTGTCTCATCGTGCAGAGGCAAGGCTGAACGATTGTTCACCAAGACATGTACACCCTCGTTTGAATGGTCAAATTCAAGGTAAACCGGAGATTCCGGCGGAGAATATTTGATGGCGTTATCCAGCAGGTTCAATACTACGGTGCGCAGCATATTATTGCTATCGGTCGGGAGCGCGGCGCACTCTGGCGGATCGTTGATGCAGATGAAGCGGTCTCCCCAGAAATCGCGGGCAACAGCAAGCAGTTCGGCAATACAGGAGCAGAAATACACCTCTTCCCCTGCTACCACATCATGCTCACTTCTCTTCCTCCGCCGCACTGATTCGAAAATGTCCACCAGCCGCTTCACGCTGCGCCGCATTTTGCCGAGCGATCCGTATGCACTGTCTGTGCCGCTCTGCTCATACATGCTTTCCATCAGATCGATATTGGCCTGGATTATGGCCAGCGGCGTCCGGTACTCATGTGAAATCATATCGAGAAAACGATCCTGCTCCGCACGGGCAATCTTTTCCCGTTCCAGTGATTGAGCAAGCTCAATTTGCGCACGGCGCAATTCGCTGATGTCCCGTAACACGAATAGTGAGCCTATGGCCATGGAATGATGGCTGATAACAGTGCGAGATATGTGCCACCAGCGAGACCGGCCGTCGTAGACAGTATCGCCGTCTTCCACTGTAATCAGGCCGTGCAGGGGATTATCGGAGTGAAACAGGCTTTCGAACGGCATGCCAGCCACATCGGATGGAATACGCAATTCCACGTGAGCCGCCTTGTTGCATTCCGCCAGAAGCCCCTGGGCACCGACAATCAGAACCGGCTCTTTTATCCGCTCGATCAGGGCGGACTTGGCTATCGGAACCAGATGCAGCATCTGGTTGCTGAATATGGCCAGCCAATAGCAGAGGCCTGAGATGAAGAAAGCCGAGGTTGCCATACGCATTTCCGGCACTGCCGAAATGTCGAGCATGTCCGTCAGCATTGGTACCGCGATAGCAGTGATTATAAGAAGCAGCGATGCCCGGCGCGGCTGGACCTTGCGGCAGATCTCCTTCAGGCAGAGCAGAACGATACTCCCGGTGACCAGATAGATATACAGGATATGAAACTTGTAATACGGGCCGTCCCGGTAGCCGAACAAGAGGGCGCTGCCTCGTCGAACCAGATGCATATCGTATCGCATCAAACCATGCAGGTCGTTGGTCCAGAGGATCACGAGCGACAGCAGCGGCACACCCGCCAGCACCGCCAACAAACGGCGCGGTAGTCCTCTCTCCCTGATAAAAAAGTGAACCATCTGCGCAACGGCAATAAGGCTGAGCATGGCAAAGCTGCCGCCGAATTTAAAAAAGAGGTTTTTCCACCAGAGTTCGGTTGAGGCCGTATTGAGGGCGTAGGAGCACGACCAGCCGGCAAAACCTAGCGCCATCCAGAAAAACCACCATGCAACCGGCAAGCGCCGCCGGCGCCAGGCATATGCCGCCAACCCGCTGTTAACCACCGTGGAGAGCAGTGGCAGGATTATGTACGGGGTGTAATACAGATGCAGTATTTCCACGGTTACAGCCTTTGCAAAGTGCTGTTCGCAGACACCAGGGCACTTTGCGGCTGGCTGTTGATATTGATCTCACGGTTGTCAGGCACTGTGAAAAACCGACAACAATTCTTCATCGTAAAGACGCACGGCAACGCTCCATTGTTGCAAAGTCGATTTCGTAACGTTCAGCAGGCCGAGGCCGGATATGACATTGGCATTTGTTGATGCAATTGCATCTGTTACGCCCCAAGGTTTTACTGTGGGATAGCAGGAATGAGTGCACAATTTATGGCAAAAATTTCAAGCCCCCCTATGGGCGCTGATTCTTTACTCAGGAATGTCAAGATTTAAGTCTGGACTATTACCTAAATCCTGCAATCCGCTGAAAAATGTAGCACTTAAATAGAGAAAAAGGTAATATTCCCTAGAAGTTATTCCATTTCTAAATCACAAGTGAATTTATTATCCATGGCCACGCAACAATTGAATGTACTCTCTGGTTACTGAACTTTCGCCTTCGGTCCGGTCGGCCAGGTCACGGTATTTCACCGCAGGCACTTCGATGTGCAGGTCGATCCGTGAGTGGAAGGCATAAACCGCTCCAGAAAAACAAAGAATTTATAGAAAACTATTTGGGTAAAAAAGAAATATAAATCATTTATTTCATTGTGTTATAAAGAATGCTGCAAGACAATAACCCGAGTTTAGAAGCAGCATAATCCGAGAAAATACATCAACTCATGCTGAAACTCAATACAAGCTTTACATTCGGTAGAAGGACGGTGTCTTTCATTTATACCTACATGCATTCAACGAACATTTCCCGTTCGGTACATATTTCATTGTACCCAAGTCAGCTCTCAAATTATTTCCCGATCAGGAATAATAACTTGCTTTATGCAATTAATGGCGTAATATTTCCCGACCCTGATAAGCAGGATAATTACGATTACGAAATCATTTCTGCAAAATCCCGCAGAAACAATTTCTATCGTACTAAAGAGGAAATATTTATGATTACAAACATAGACACTCCAATTTCACTTGGCCTGGCAGTACGAACCGCACGCAAGCGTCTGGGCTTGACGCAACCACAGCTGGCTCTGGTTTCAGGTGTCGGTGTGCGTTTTATTGTCGAACTGGAAGCCGGCAAACCAACACTTCGCCTGGAAAATATTCTCCGGGTGCTTCATGCACTGGGTGGTAATCTCTGTGTTGAAGGACTGGAGGGCTAGATAATGACTCGTCAACTGGTTGTCTGGCTGTTCGGTGCACCGTCAGGAATATTGTCGCAGATTGATGTACGTTGAGGAGCCGATGACGAGCCAACGAAGAGAGGGCTTTGATATGGAATTGGAATTATAATTTTGTGGGCGTCCCCATATTCTCTACACGACATATGCCTCTTGATTTAGGTTGATTTCCGCATAAATTACTGTATATTTTGCCACCATCAAACCGAGTTATGGAGTGTCCGATAGTGGCAATAATCTTGCACAGACAGACAGACAGACAGACAGACAGACAGACAGACAGACAGACAGACAGACAGAAAAAATCCTCCTGACAAATACCACTGTCAACAATTATTTTGATTGATGCCAATATAAACCGGCGTCGCGGCTTTCCCGTGCGTCGGTTTTTATATTTTCGAGGTGGCAAATGGACTACAAATTAAAAGAGCTGCTGGATGTCCCCAAACTTCAGGAATTACTGAATTCACTTGCCGCAGTTCACAGCTTGCCCTCTGCCATCATTGATAATGAAGGCAATCTCCTCACAGCTACTGCATGGCAGGACATCTGCACAAAATTCCACCGCGTGAACCCTGATACTGAAAATAAGTGCATTGAAAGTGATTTGCATATTGGCGCCAAGCTGACTGAAAACATGTCCCATTTTATCTACCGTTGCCCGATGGGACTTGTCGACACTGCAACTCCGATAATCGTAGATGGAAAACACCTTGGCAATGTATTCACCGGTCAGTTATTTCTGGAACCTCCAGACGAATCATACTTCAAAAAACAGGCCCACCAATACGGATTTGATGAACAGGAATATATGGCAGCAATGCGCCAGGTTCCTCTTTGCACTGAAGAGCAGCTTCATAATAATCTGTCATTCATTGCCAAATTTACCCAGATGTTGGCAGAGCAGGCATTAGTGAACAAACGACTGCGTGAGAGTGAAGAACGTTACCGGATTATTCTTCAGGCAGCCATAGACGGTGTATGGCTGGTAGACACGCGCGGGCGTATTCTCGAAGTCAATGAGTCATATTGCCGTATGAGCGGCTATGGCGAGCAAGAACTGCTGATGTTGAATATACTCGATTTGGACGCCATTGAAACTGCCGACGATATAGCTATACGCATCCAACGAATCATGGAGTTGGGTGATGAGCGTTTCACTTCAAAGCATCGACGTAAGGACGGCTCCCTTTTTGACGTCGAGGTCAGCGTTCAGTATCGTTATGTTAATAGCGGGCAATTTGTCTGCTTCATTCAGGACATCTCCGAAAAAAAGCTGGCAGAAAATGCGTTGCAGGCGAGCGAGCAACGCTATCGCACGGTGGCAAACTTTACGCATGACTGGGAGTATTGGTTGACCCCCGACAGTAGTTTTGCTTACTGCTCTCCGTCATGTGAACAAATAACCGGCTATAGCGCTGAAGAATTTATGAATGATCCGAATCTCATAAAGGCGATTATCCATCCTGATGACTTCGCCATAACATCTCATCACTTCAATGAAATAGGCAAGCAGGATTCTCGGTCACATGAGCGGGAATTTCGAATTATCAACCGTTCCGGCGAAGTGCGCTGGATCGCTCATGCATGCCGCGTTGTCATAGGTGATGATGGAAAGTATCTGGGCCGTCGCGCCAGTAATCGGGATGTCACCAGTCGCAAGAAGGCCGAAGAGGACTATCGACTGCTGTTCAACAAGATGCTGGATGGTTTTGCACTGCATGAGATCATCTGTGACGAGCAGGGGAAACCGATTGACTATCGCTTTCTTGCCATAAACCCGGCCTTTGAAAAACTGACAGGTCTCAAGGCTGAAGAACTTGTAGGGCGGACCGTTCAGGAGGTGATGCCCGGCACCGAGCAGCACTGGATCGATATATACGGCAAAGTAGCTCTCACAGGGGAGCCTGCCAACTTCGAAAATTATTCCACTGAACTGAACAGGTACTTCGAAGTAAATGCATTTCGACCTGCAGCGAATCAGTTTGCATGCATCTTTTTAGACATAAGCGAACGCAAATTGACTGAATCATATAAGGATATGAGCAGGAAAGTTCTAATGCTGATGAACGAGCAGGGTGGTTTGAAGGATATAATACCGAAAGTAATAACCATTCTTAAAACGGAAACTGGATTTGATGCCGTTGGTATTCGCCTGCAGGTGGGGGATGACTACCCATATTTCTCAGAAGAAGGTTTCCCTAACGAGTTGCTGCTTAAGGAAAATTCCCTGATCGAACGAAACAGAGAGGGAGGGGTGTGCCGGGATAAGGATGGCAATGTATGTCTTGAATGTACGTGCGGACTCGTCATTACCGGAAAAAGCGAGCCGGGCCATCCGCTTTTTACCCCCGGGGGCAGTTTCTGGACAAATGATTCATTCCCGCTTCTTGGTCTCCCACATGATGTAGACCCACGCCTTAACCCACGCAACGAGTGCATCCACCATAACTACGCTTCTGTGGCACTGGTGCCAATTCGAGACGAAAACAGGATAGTCGGACTGATCCAGTTTAACGGCTATCGAAAAGACATGTTAACCCTTAACTCGCTTGAACTGCTGGAAGGTGTTGCCGGACACATTGGCGCTGCTTTGATGCAAAAGCGACACGAGGATGAAAAACATACTCTTGAAGCCCAACTTCAGCATGCACAAAAGATTGAGGCAATAGGTCGCCTGGCGGGTGGGGTTGCGCATGACTTCAACAATATGCTGACAATCATAATGGGCCATGCACAACTGGGGTTGATGAAGATAGCTCCCGATAGCCCGATTGCCGATGACCTTAATGAAATCATCAAGTCGTCGGAACGTTCGGCTGACCTGACGCGTCAATTACTTGCGTTTGCCCGCAAGCAGACAGTTGCCCCCAAAGTCCTGGATCTGAACGAAACAGTTTCAGGCATGCTCAAGATGCTACAGCGGTTGATTGGTGAAGATATCTGCCTCAACTGGCACCCAACCCCGAATTTGTGGGAGGTAAAGGTAGATCCGTCTCAGATTGACCAAATTCTGGCCAATCTTTGCGTCAATGCCCGTGATTCAATTGCCAATGTTGGAAAGATAACCATTGAGACAGGCAGCAACGTCATAGACGAGGAGTACTGCTCTCAAAATGCGGGGTTTATGATGGGCGAGTACGTCCGACTCGCTGTAAGCGATGATGGCTGTGGTATGGACAAAGAAACGATGGCGCAGATATTCGAGCCGTTCTTTACAACCAAAGGGCCTGGAGAGGGCACCGGTCTCGGTCTGGCAACCGTGTATGGCATCGTCAGGCAGAACGAGGGTTTCATTAATGTTTACAGCGAACCTGGCTTGGGAACTACATTTACGATCTATCTGCCACGTTATTCAGGCAAGGTTGAGAAATCGCAAACCATAGATACGTTAGAGCCATTTAAACGTGGCAAGGAAACCATACTCCTGGTAGAAGATGAACCGGCTATCCTTAAAATTACTACGATGATCCTCAGAAAACAGGGTTACACCATATTGGCGGCGAATACCCCAAAAGAAGCCATACGGCTTGCCAGTGAACATGCTGACAAAATTCACCTGCTCATGACCGACGTGGTCATGCCGGAGATGAACGGCAAGGAGTTGTCTAAAAAGCTGCAATCTCTTTATCCGCAGCTCAAATGCTTGTATATGTCCGGATATACGGCAAATGTCATCGCTAACCACGGGGTGCTGGAAACAGGCGTGAATTTCATCCAGAAACCTTATAACATGGATACCCTGGCTGATAAGCTGCGCGAAGTGCTTGATTACAAAGGATTGGGTGATTAACATAGTAAAATTAGGTAAAATTAGGGACAAGGTAAAATTAGGGACACTTCCCGTATTTCCTGCAAAAAAGGTCGAGGATGAGAAAAAACTGGGGAGTGTCCCTAGTTTTCGGGAATTGGAATTATAATTTTGTGGGCGGCCCCATATTCTCTACTCGACATATGCCTCTTGATTTAGGTTGATTTCCACACTAATTACGGTATATTTTGCAACCATCAAACCAAGTTATGGAGTGTCGATATGGGCAACAATCTTGCACAGACAGACAGACAGACAGACAGACAGAAAAAATCCTCCTGACAAATACCACTGTCAACAATTATTTTGATTGATGCCAATATAAACCGGCGTCGCGGCTTTCCCGTGCGTCGGTTTTTGTTTTTTGCGCCACATTTTTGGAGGTGCCTTATGTACCCGACTCGCTCAGCACGTCTTGCAAGTAAAATTTCACTCCTCAGCACCATTTTCACCTTTGTGATGGTGGTCGCCGCAACTCTGCTCTCCGTTACCTGCTCCCATGCTGCCGGTCGCACCGTAAGAGTTGGTGTCTATGATAACAAGCCGCTGGCATATTCTGATAAGGATGGCACGGCTCATGGGTTTTTCGTGGACATGCTCAATCGTGTTGCGGAAAAAGAACATTGGGATATGCAGTATGTGCCTGGAACTTGGCAGGAGGGATTGGACCGCCTCAAGAGTGACAAGATAGACATGGTCCTCTGCATCGCCTACACCGAAGAGCGGGACAAGTACATGGACTTCCCTAAGGAATTTCTGCTGCTGGACTGGGGGCTGATCTTCAAACCGGGAGGGTCAAAAATCACATCTCTTTTGGACCTTGAAGACAAAAATGTCAGTGCACTGAAAGGTGATGTCTATTTGACGGGCTTCAAGGAACTTGTCAGGCAATTCCACCTGAAGAATGTCAAGATACAAGAGGTTGATCAGTATCCTGATGTATTCAAAGCTGTTGAAAGTGGTAAGGCTGATGTCGGAGTAAGTGGCAATCTATACGATATGCTGAATGAAGCCGGTCGGCGTTTGGAACAAACACCAATCATCTTTAATCCGGTAAAACTGGGATATGCGGTAAACGAAGGTAAAAACGGTGATCTGATCGCAGCCCTTGACCGGGATATAGCGGAGATGAAGGCGGACAAGGCTTCCATTTATAATCGTGAGCTTGAACATCTGCTGGGCAAAAATAATCACAAAAATCGGAAAGAAGTTTACTGGGCTTTATCGGGTGTTGCTGCCGCACTGCTTCTCGCTATCGGATTCATCGCCCTCCTGAGACGGCAGGTAAAAGTAAAAACGTCGCATCTTCTGATAGAAATTGACGAGCGCAAAAAGGCGGAAGAAGCCCTGCTGGAGCTTAAAACCAAACTTCAGGAACAGAACGAAGAATTGCAGATGAATGAAGAGGAGCTTCTCAGCCAGAATGATCAGCTTCTGGATACCGAGTGGAAGTTCCGGGCACTCTTCGATAACGGCCCGATCGGTGTGGCCTATCACAGCATGATCTATGATGAAGCCGGTAAACCGGTTGATTATTCCTTTATAGATGCCAACGACAATTACTTTAAATTGACCGGTGTTGATCCCAGAGGAAAAACTGTTACTCAAGCGTTTCCCGGCATTGAGAAAGACCCGTTTGACTGGATCGGCACCTATGGCCATGTTGCTAAAACCGGCGAAACCAAGCACGTTGAGCAGTTTCTTCAATATAATAATCGTTGGTACGACATTGTTGCTTACCAGTACAAACCTGACCATTTTGTCGCAACGTTTGTTGAAATCAGCAAACGCAAACAGGCAGAAGAGCAACTGAAGATGCAAACGCAGCGACTCCAGTTGGCGACATTGGCGGCTCGTCTTGCTGTGTGGGATTGGAACATTCGTGATAATCAGATGTATTGGGATGACCAAATGTTCGAGTTATATGGGATTACAAGGGAGGCATTTCCCAAAACCGTTGATGCATGGCTGAACGGGCTTCATCCGGAAGACAAGGAGTCTGCTGTTGCTGCAAGCCAGGCAGCACTAAACGGGGAGCAGGAATTCAATACCGTATTTCGAGTCCTGCATCCTGATGGCACAGTTAAGCATCTCAAGGGCAATGCCATTGTAATAAGAAGTTCAGACGGAACAGCAGAGCGTATGATCGGCGTCAACCAAGATATAACCGAAAAAATTCGTCTGGCCGAAGAACGCCAGGAACTTGAAAATCAGTTTATATCTGCCCAGAAACTCGAAAGCCTCGGCATACTGGCCGGAGGCATAGCCCACGACTTCAACAACATCCTGGCGATCATCATCGGATATTGCTCTCTGACCAAGATGGATTATGAGGATGCCGAAAAACATATCCCGGAAATAGAAAAAGCCGCTGAACGCGCCGCTGCATTGTGCCGCCAGATGCTGGCATACGCCGGTAAAGCTACACTTACCTGGACTCAGGTCAATTTATGGATGCTGGTGGATGAAATGGTCGCCATGCTGAAAACGACCGTCCAAAAGAATGTAGTGATCAGACCGGAACTTGGAGCCGATATCCCCTTCATTATGGGTGATGCCAGTCAACTCCGGCAGGTGGTCATGAATCTGATCATCAATGCAGCAGAAGCTATTGGTGATGCAGAAGGTGAGGTACACGTCTTGCTGACAAAGGCGGAGATCAAGGCGGAGCATTCAGAGAGGGATCATAGCGGCAAAATCATACCGGTCGGGCGCTATATCTGTTTTGAAGTCACCGATAACGGTTGCGGCATGGATGACGCCACCAGAAGCAAAATCTTCGATCCGTTCTATACGACCAAATTTACCGGTCGTGGCCTGGGGATGTCGGCAGTACTCGGCATCATTAAGGCACATAATGGGGCATTACAACTGGAGACCCAACCGGGACATGGTACGACCTTCAAATTCTATCTGCCTGTTCAGCTCAGTGAATCTGAAGCAGTGGAAGCTCGCCATAATGCAGTTTCATTGGCATGGCATGGCAGCGGCACCATACTGCTAGCCGAGGATGAAGAGCAGGTCAAATTGATTGCAACTGAACTGCTACAGAAGCTGGGATTCACCGTACTTTGTGCCGCAAACGGCAAGGAGGCGTTGGAACTGTACCAGCAGAACGCCGCTGAAATCACCCTGGTAATGACCGACATGGGTATGCCGGTCATGAATGGTTATGAACTGTTCTATAAACTGAAACAGCTTGACCCGCAGCTGCCGATAATTATCTCCAGCGGTTTTGGTGATGGTGAAATCGACTCGAAGATTCCCCGTGAAGAGATAGCCGGTATGATCAACAAACCTTATAACTTTGAGCATTTGCGGGAAGTGTTGAGGAAAGCCAGTAGGTCGCGTTGAGGCATGAAACGCGACGCTTTAGCTGACGGCAGTGGGTCCAGGCCAGGTAAAAGCCGCGCATATTCGAGAGGTTTAAACGATCAAAGCCTTTGCCGTGCTGGGCAGTCAACTCCCTGGCCAGATTCTCAATCAACGCTTTACCGTATTCCGCCCGCTGTTCACCCTGCTGTTCGTCTTCGACAATCTCCCGCCCGATTTCCCAGTAGGCGCGAACCATTTCATGGCCGACACTCGACGGTACACGAGTCACATGCTCCCGGACACGGTTCGATATGAACAAGAATGTGGCAATGGGCCAATAACTTTTGAATATCAGCCGTTACCTGATGTGAGAGTGTATGCCCTGCCTCAACCGTCATCTGCTTTGGCACCATCAAGTGCATGTCAATATGCCTGATATGTCCTGATTTTCTGGTTCTGAGCTTGTGATACTCAATGTATTTTCCTGAAAAGTTTCCCATCACATCATGGATTATCGCCTCTTCGTCATCCGGGAGCTTCACATCGAGAATGTGGAAGAATGCGGTCCTGGTTAAATCCCATGCCGCCTTGATAATCATCAGGGCAACGACAATGGCGATTATCGGGTCCAGTATGGCGATGCCGGTCAGCTTGATTGCTATAAGTCCGCCAAGAACGCCGACTGAGGTATAGACATCGGTTCTCAGATGCATTGCATCGGCTTCGAGGGCTACGGAATCGGTCTTTATCGCCACATTCAACAGATAGCGCGAAACAAAGTAGTTCGCTACTGCTGACACCAGCATGACCGCTGCTCCCAATCCGAGGCTTTCGACTTCAATAACGCCTGACTTGAGCTTGTGACCCGCTTCCCAGATGATATAAGCAGCGGCACCGAAAATCAGCACCGCCTCGATAGTGCCTGCCACATTCTCTATCTTGCCATGACCGAAATGGTGTTCATCGTCAGCAGGCTTGCCTGATTCTCTTACCGAGAACCAGGCAATGATTGCCGCAACGAGGTCGAGACCGGAATGGACGGCCTCTGAGATAACGCTGACCGACTGCATCATGATACCGACTATCAGCTTAAGAACGATGAGTATGCTGTTCGAAGCAATCGAAAAAAGGGCTGCCTTTGATTTAGCCTGCTGTACTTCGAGAGATTGCATCATTTCGTGACTCCGGCGGCGGTCATTATCTGCTTTAACTTTTCCGTCGCTCCCTTGAGCTGTTCCTTTGCTTCGGTATTTTTCTTCCGGTATTCCAGCAAGGCCATCGGATTCTTGTCTGTAGTGAAGTTTCTTATTGCGTCAAACGACTCCGCGTATAACTTGTAAGATGCGATAAAGCCTGTCTTCGATTCGTTAAGCAGCTTCACCGCTTCTGGTGGCAATGATTCGGGAATTGCCTTCTTAGCCAGAGCTTCACCAGCCTTCAGACTTTCGCTTTTTGCCCTGTCAATGATGGATGGAATATTGAGGGAAATTTCGCCACTCTTGAGAACGGTTTTAAGCTCCTCCGTGGCAACGTTTAACGCTTTGTCGGTAATATTTTCGATGTTGAGAACATCTTTCTGGAAAGCCGCCAGCTTCTCCTTGTCAGCAAGCGAAAGCACAAAAGCCTGTATTTTTCGAGGTTCAGGTGGTTTTTCAGACGAACAGCCGGATAGTATCAACAATATTCCGGCAAACGCAATTGCTATAGCAGATTTCATGTAATCCAACCCCCAATTTTTTTAGCAGTGGGCGGAGTGACCGCCCACCAGTACGATATTTAGTCGAACAGTTCGGCAAGCCATGATTTTTTACCATGCTGCCCCCCAGGATACCCATATCCGTGTTTGTCATGGTGTTTGTCCTGGTGCTTGTCGTAATGCTGTGTGTATGGCTGCTGATTCGGGGTTTGATATACAGGTTGAGGTTCGGGCTGGGCATTGCCAGGTTGCTGTGTATATGACCGCTCTAAAATCTTGTCCAACTCCCCACGGTCAAGCCAGATACCACGGCATTCGGGGCAATAATCTATCTCTACTCCCTGACGATCGGCAAGTTTCAGTTCTACTCCTGCACATCTTGGACATTTCATGATGGTTTCTCCTTGTTATTCCGTCGTTGGATAAGGTCACGTACTCGATTCAATGCACTTCTAGCCCAGGCAAACTCGGTTGCGAGGATGCCCAATGCAGCTGGAATGACGATGATGGCTGGCCCCGGCAAGACAATCATGGCTATGCCAATGACAAGAACTGTCATGCCGATAACAGCAACAACCAGCCGCCTCATATTTTTCAGCGACCATCCGTTCATAACGAATCAGTACCTTTGGAAATGGAAAATAATCGATTATTAACCGGTCAGGCGAGGTTTTGCGGAGGAACGAATATCCTGTCAATTATGCGAGGGAGGGCGAAATATGGTTCGTATGGTGAGTATTTAACTATGCTATATGGCGATGTTTTTTCGGGGAAAGCGGATGCGGTTGTGTAACCGGAACAGCAGCAGGTTGTTTCGCAGTTGTCGTCATCGTGATTTATTGGGCATTCTGTCGACTGGTTAACTTCTATGTCTACCGTTGCATCATAGTGGGCGATTTCCCCAAGCGATGAGCATGGATGTGCCAGACATGCTACCGGGAGCATGAGATACAGCATAATCAATATGAGGGAAATAATTTTCATAGATTCGAAATTTGAAGGATAAGGCCACACAGGATTTTTCTCTTTCAGTGCAGACTGTATACCACCGGAAATGAAACACCGTCAATTGATATTAAGGACTTTATCTCGGGAAATTGAGTGCAATCCGGAGAGATTTCGACTTGCCGAAATGTGTGTGCATGCCCCCCCCCGCAAGGCTCCATTACATTCAGAGCAGTCTCCTGACCGGCTGTTCCAGAAAAGCAGCCAGCACCACCTGCAATCAACCATCAAGATATGGACACATGATTGACACCAATATTTAACATAACATTAACCTCGGATGTAAGGATTCTGTGATAGCCGATTGCAGCGGATGATCGCAATGCACTGGAGAGCCTTGCCCATTACATAATCCGTTGCCAGTTCTCGCAAGAGCGGATGACGTACCTTGAGCAGAGCGGCATCGTCAACTATCGCTCGAAAGATGGGCACACGACCAAGAGCTTCACTGCCCTCGACTGGCTGGCGCTGATCATCAGCCACATCCCCCGGCATGGTGAGCAGATGGTGCGGTATTACGGATATTACAGCAACGCAGCCAGGGGCAAGCGCAGGAAGCTTGGGATGGACGACACAGAAACACCAGCGATCATCGAGCAGGAATCGGATACCCCATATCGCAAAAAGTGCCGCGCTTATCCCTAGCAAATTCCTATCCCTCGGATGATGACACAAAGTAGTAATTCTCTGCAGAGGTTGCACAAGAGGTTGCAAGTTAAAATAAAAGCACTTACGAGTTTTCGTAAGTGCTTAATATTTTTGGTGGGCGGTACTGGATTCGAACCAGCGACCCCAGGCTTCGGAGGCCTGTACTCTATCCAGCTGAGCTAACCGCCCGTATTACAACACATTCCACAACGGTTTACAGTCACTTTAAATAGTTTTGGTCACTAATTGTTGGCCGTTTGTTGCCCATTTCTCAGATAAACTTTATATCCTGCTCAGCCCTAAATGTCAAAGACTCTTCTATTTCCTCGGTGCGGTATACGTGTCGTGACGAGAGGGGTAAAGCGGCGATGCTATTTATATTCCTATGTTACCTTACCAAAATGTAATGCTTCAGTAACTCTTCTGCAATGTCAGGAGGTATATAAGTATATTAATTGTGCAGTCATGCAAAAGGGGAAAATACATGAATAAAATAATGGTATTGTTGTTGTCTGGTCTTTTTCTTTACGGATGGTTCGAAACCTACCTTACCAATGTACTGCTACTTGATCCTGGCTACAAGATGACAATGAGTTTTGGCGCTACTTGCTCCACCCCCGCTGTTTACAAAAAAATAACTGAAACAAAAGCGCAATGGACACGCACTTTTCCAAACGCTACTTATGGTGAAGAAGTATCCAGTCAACTGAACCCGCTCTATGCGATAGCTATACCTGTCAACCTATAACTTTATCAAGCTCAGCATCAAAATCATTGTTGGCTATCCATCCATCACAAAGGCATCCGGTGATCATCATTGGCTGCCTTTTTTGTGTCAATAATCTGTCCTTTTACTGTTTGCTCTGTTATTATGCTTGGCTGTAGAAATGTCATAAGGCTAGCGTATTACTGACATCCACTTTCCAACTTACGTACAAAGAAATGAAAACGCTCAGATAATGCCAGCTAAAATCAGAATCATAGGATTGACCGGCGGCATAGCAACCGGAAAAAGCTCTATAGCGCTGTTTTTTGCAGAGCGTGGGGTACCGGTGATTGATGCTGACCAACTAGCCCGTGACGCTGTACTACCGGAGAGTCCTGCTCTGGAGAAAATCATTTCTCTCTTCGGGCGTGATGTCATAACGCATTACGGAGAGCTTGATCGTAAACGTTTGGGCACACTGATCTTTTCAGACCCTGAAAAACGCCGACAGCTCGAAGACATCCTTCATCCTCTAATTCGAAAACTGGCTAAAGAGCGCATCGATCTTGCTGTTGCAGCTGGTCATCAGAGAATTATCTACATGGCACCACTCCTGATTGAAGCGGGTGCAACTGACCGGGTTGACACTGTCTGGGTTGTGACGGTCCGTCCCGAAATCCAGCTAGAGAGGCTCATGCGGCGTGACGGTATAAGCCCAGAGCAAGCACAGTTGATAGTCGACAGCCAGATGCCCCTCTCAGAAAAAGAGCACTACGGAAGTGTCGTTATCGACAACAGCGGTACCGAGGCAGAGACACTGATGATTTTGGAAACTGTATGGGCTAAAGAAACTGGGAGTGGTAATGAGTAAATCAAATCACATTTTACGACCGAGAGTACGTCCGGCCAAACCACTTGAAAAAGCAACCGCGCACTTGACAGAATCACCAGCAGAACTAAAAGAAGATCGTACCATCACTACTGCAACTAAACCACTAAACTGCTTTGCAGCAGTGCCTCGCGGTGCCGAAGAGCTAGCCGGGACGGAACTTATGGCTCTCGGAATCAGCGGTGCTAAGCCTGGCAAAGGAGGCGTCGCTTTCTCTACCGACCTAGCCGGACTTTACCGAGCCAATCTCTGGCTGCGGACTGCCAGCCGACTACTGGTTCAGTTGAAACAGTTCCCTTGTGTGGGCCCATCCGAGCTCTATACCGGCGTCCACGCAATTGCATGGCAAGATATCATTACCCCCAACATGACCCTGGCGGTGGATTGTTCCCTGCGGGACTCGACCCTGACACATTCCGGTTTTGTAGCACTCAAAACAAAGGATGCCGTTGTTGACCGTATTCGCGAATCATGCGGCAGTCGCCCTAATGTTGATACCTCCTTACCGGATGTACGCATCAACGTCCATCTTCATAAGAATGTTTGCACGATCAGCCTCGACAGCTCAGGCGACTCACTTGATCGACGAGGTTACCGATTGGAAAGGAACGAAGCCCCGCTACGTGAGACACTGGCTGCCGCAGTTGTCACCCTTTCCGGCTGGGACGGCTCCATACCTTTAGCAGACCCTATGTGCGGTTCAGGTACCATTCCGATTGAGGCGGCGCTCATGGCGGCTCATATTCCACCCGGTTTGCAACGCCAGTTTGGTTTTCAGCGCTGGCTGAATTTTGATAACGGTCTCTGGGATAGAGTATGTGAAGAGGCTGAGAGTGGTATTCGCAAATTGCCACTCGGCTTAATAACCGGATATGATCTTGACAACAGGGCTCTTTTACTGGCAGGCAGAAACACTGCCAAGGCCGGCCTGGAAGGGCAGATCCACTTCTTTCACGCCGCGCTGCAAGAATTCCGACCGGAAGGCGACAAAGGCGTGGTCATAATCAATCCACCATACGGCAAGCGATTGGGGGAGGAAGAGGATCTGCGCGAGCTGTATTGCCAAATTGGCGATGTTATGAAAAAATATTGCCGTGGTTGGACCGGATATGTTCTGACCGGCAATCTTGAGTTGGCAAAATACATCGGCCTTAAGGCGTCCAGGCGCTACATCCTGTTTAACGGGGCGATTGAGTGTCGATTACTAAAGTACGATTTATATTAAAGGAAATGATGTATGACGATTCGATGGTATCCAGGACATATGGGCAAGGCGCAGGAAAAAATGGCCGAGGCGATCCGTAAGATCGATGTGATTGTTGAGGTGATTGATGCACGCCTACCGTCATCAAGTTCTAACTGCCAACTAGAGGAGATGCGCCGCAACAAGCCGTGTATCAAGGTATTAAACAAAAATGACCTGGCCGATCCTGCCGTCACCAAGGCTTGGGTGCGCCATTTCGAGCAGATAGAGGGCGTTTGCGCCCTACCGTTCTCTGCCAGATTGCACGCCGATGCAAAGCAACTGATCAAACTCTGTCAAAAAACGGTGCCGCATCGCGGGCGACCGGGCTGGCCGCTACGTGTGATGATATTTGGAATTCCAAACACCGGCAAATCAACCTTGATCAACACTCTGGCAGGAAAATGCATGGCCAAGGTCGGCGATAAGCCGGCGATAACAACCTGCGGCCAGCAGATCGACCTCAGAAACGGCATTGTCCTGTCAGACACACCAGGCATCCTCTGGCCGAACATGGATGATCAAACAGTGGCGTATAGACTGGCAACCAGTGGCGCTATCGGGGCAAGCGCCCTGGACTACACCTGCGTCGGTCTTTTTGCGGCAGAGTTTATGATGGGAAGATATCCGGAGCTGCTGAAGACGCGTTACAAACTATCCGAATTGCCTGAAACGCCAACCAGCATGTTAGAATCAATCGGGCGGCGACTAGGATGCCTGATGGCTGGCGGTGAAATCGACGTACACCGTGCTGCAGAAGCATTCCTGAGAGAGTTGCGAGCTGGTAAAATCGGGCGGATAAGTCTTGAAGAGCCGGTAGATGCTACCGACCTAGTTATCCCTGGCGAAAATACCAGCGAGGAATAAGGTTCACCGCTTGAGCTTGTGACAGAACAGACAGCGGTTCTTGGGTGGGTGATTAGGAGGAAACGGCACCCCCTTTTCTTTGTGGCATGGCTCGCAATAAGCCTCGGCTCCTTTTTTATCCGGCTTGAAGAAAGCCCGCTTGAAGAGTGAAGCGTCAGCTCCGGGTGCGTTTCTGAATGCAGTATCGTAGGCTATTTTATGCATTGGGTTATTTGGCACCACGGTTGTTTTCTCTTTCCCGGAAATACCGATAAAGATCCCCAGCACCACAACCACAACGGCTATAAACATCCAATCACGTTTTTCAATTTTCATACGAATAATTCCTTTTAGTATGTTAGAACCCGTTCTATTTATCAGGCTAACTCGCGTCAGTCGGATTTTATAAGTGAAAAATAGATAATCACACCGCCAACCAGCAGGCCGCCACCAATAAACGGAAACATTGATGACATGGAAAGGTCGTCACCCGGCACAGGCATGGCGTAACGCATGATGACAGCAATACAGATCAGTGAAAAGAGACTCAACAGAACCGTCTTTGAACGTTTGACAACCCCGAAAAAGAAGATGACGATAATCAGTATAAGTACTAGCGGGTGTGAAAAAATCTGTTTAATACTCAGATGCTGCATAGTTTCAATCAGGTTAGCTGTTTCAAACGGTCGCAGCGTTTCTGTAGTTTTGTCAACAAACTGCTGCTTGTCCATGGAATACCCCTGCACTTATAAAAATGATAAGAGCGTTAACTGAATGAAAGTCACCTGAAGTGGTAAGGATACTAAAATAGTTTGTCGGCTTAGGCAAGAAATAACTGAGCCCGCTTTAAGGCGGGCTTAGTCGTCAACTTATAAAATCCATGACCTTATCGAGAAACCCCTTTTTCATGGGGTAAACGTCTTCACCACTTATTCTGGCAAATTCCTCCAACAGATCTTTCTGTTTTTTGTTGAGGTTGGTAGGAGTTTCTATCCGAATAACCACCAACTGATCACCACGCCCGTAACCCTGCAGCGAAGGTATACCCTTTCCTTTCAGGCGATAAATCTTTCCTGACTGGGTTCCATCAGGGATCTTCATGGCAACCTTACCGTCAAGAGTCGGAACTTCGAGCTCACACCCGAGTGAAGCCTGTATGAAACTGATCGGGATTTCGCAGATGACGTTATTGTCTTCACGCTGGAATATCGCATGTTCATTCACATTGATTGCGACATAAAGATCACCGTTAGGCCCACCTTTCCCCTGCCCCCCCTCACCTGTCACCTTGAGCCGCGAGCCGGTTTCAACCCCGCCAGGGATTTTTACGGAAAGTGTTTTGGTATCCTTTGTACTCCCCTTGCCGCTGCAATCGGGACAAGGATCATCAACCACCTTGCCTTCGCCGTTACACTGACCACAGGTCTTGCTAACGCTGAAAAAACCCTGCTGATAGCGTACTTGGCCGGCTCCACGACAGGTTGGGCAAACCTTGGGGTCGGTACCGGGTTTTGAACCGGAACCATTGCAGCTAACACAACGCTTGGCAAATGGGACCTCAATCTTTTTTTCAACGCCGAAAGCGGCCTCTTCGAAGCTGATCTCCATGTTATAGAGCAGATCGTCGCCCCGTCTCCCCTGAGCACGGTTGCGTCCAGCACCAGCACCGCCAAAGATATCACCAAAGATATCACCGAATATATCGCCAAATGGGGTTCCTGCACCAAAACCTCCGAAACCACCGCCTGAAAATCCACCCGCTCCAGAAACACCAGCATGACCATACTGATCATACTGGGCACGTTTTTGTGGGTCAGAAAGCACCTCATACGCCTCAGTCGCTTCTTTGAAACGATCTTCAGCCGCTTTGTCGCCAGGGTTCTTGTCAGGATGGTGCTGTATCGCTACCTTGCGAAATGCCTTCTTTATTTCGGTTTCCGAAGCGTTGCGATGAACATCAAGCACCTCGTAATAATCACGTTTTTCGCCGATTGCCACAATAGTTTCCTTTATATCTTGAAATACATATAGGGGCGGGTTTTAAGCCCGCCCCTACTGTGCTGAACCGGCAACAACATCCGGACATTATTTTTTCTCTTCTTTTACCTCTTCAAAATCTGCATCAACAACTTTATCATCCTTCGGCTTGGAGGCACCAGCCTGTTCTGCTCCGGCGGCAGCTTCAGCCTCAGCGCCCTCTTTTTTGGCATACATTGCTTCAGCTAGCTTATGGGAAGCCTGGGCCAGTTCGTCAGTAGCTTTTTTAATGGCTTCGGCGTCTTCGCCTTCCATCAGTTTTTTAAGTTCGGTCAGTTTATTTTCGATGTTCCCTTTTTCAACCGCATCAATTTTGTCGCCGTACTCCTTAAGCGACTTCTCGGTGGTATAAACCATACTGTCTGCATGATTACGCGCTTCGATCGCTTCACGCTTTTTCTTGTCTTCATCGGCGTGAGCCTCTGCGTCGCGCACCATCTTGTCAATCTCGTCCTTGGAAAGACCGGAGGATGCTGTGATGCTGATTGACTGCTCTTTGCCAGTACCAAGATCCTTGGCAGAAACGTGAACAATACCGTTGGCATCGATGTCAAAGGTTACTTCAATCTGCGGCAGCCCGCGTGGTGCCGAAGGAATACCGGAGAGTTCAAAGTTGCCGAGCGTTTTGTTATCGCGTGCCATTTCACGTTCACCCTGCAGAACGTGGATGGAAACAGCCGGCTGATTATCGGCTGCGGTTGAAAAAACCTGGCTCTTGCGGCATGGAATAGTGGTATTTTTCTCAATCAGCTTGGTCATAACGCTGCCCAGAGTCTCAATACCAAGAGAAAGCGGAGTTACGTCAAGCAGCAGCACATCCTTGACGTCACCCCTCAGAACTCCTCCCTGAATACCGGCGCCAATGGCAACCACTTCGTCCGGGTTAACACCCTTGTTTGGAACTTTGCCGAAAATATCCTCTACACATTTCTGAACGGCAGGCATACGGGTCATACCACCCACCAGAATGACTTCATCGATCTGGCTGGCCGACAAACCGGCATCTTTAAGGGCGGTGCGGCAAGGTCCTTCAAGCTTGGCCAGAAGACCGGCGCAGATCGATTCCAGCTTGGCACGCGAAAGTTTCAGCGTCAGGTGCTTCGGACCGGAAGCATCGGCAGTGATAAACGGAAGGTTGATATCAGTTTCAACAGATGTGGAAAGTTCACACTTGGCCTTTTCTGCGGCTTCTTTAAGACGTTGGAGAGCCATCTTGTCGCCACGCAGATCAATGCCCTGATCTTTCTTGAACTCGTCGGCAATCCAGTCAATAACTAACTGGTCAAAATCTTCACCACCCAGGAATGTATCACCGTTGGTCGATTTAACTTCGAATACGCCGTCACCAAGCTCAAGAATAGAGACATCAAACGTACCGCCACCTAGGTCGAATACAGCAATTTTCTCATCCTTTTTCTTGTCCAGACCGTACGCCAGAGCGGCTGCGGTCGGCTCGTTAATGATACGCAATACATTCAGGCCGGCAATCTTTCCGGCATCCTTGGTTGCCTGGCGCTGGGAATCGTCAAAGTAAGCAGGTACGGTAATAACTGCATCTGTTACGGTAGCACCCAGATAGTCTTCAGCGGTCTTCTTCATTTTTTGCAGAATCATTGCAGAAATTTCCGGTGCAGAATAGCGCTTGCCACGAACTTCCACCCAAGCGTCGCCATTATCGGCTTTAACTATTTTAAACGGCGAAATCGCGATATCCTTCTTAACAGCTTCCGTATCATACTTGCGGCCAATCAGACGTTTGATGGAGTAGAGGGTATTCTCAGGATTGGTGACCGCTTGACGCTTAGCCTGCTGACCTACCAGTCGCTCGCCGCTGTCAGAAATAGCGACCATTGAAGGCGTAGTACGCCCCCCTTCGGAGTTGGCTATAACAATCGGTTCGCCACCCTCCATGATTGAAACACAAGAGTTGGTTGTTCCGAGATCGATTCCAATTACTTTACTCATGACGTGTAGTCCTCCTTTTTAGATACTCTGATTTCAAGATATTCATCGTGTTTATAAAAAACAAGGCCTCAGAAAAATTAATTTAGCGGCGTTGCCACAGTTACCATGGATGGACGTAACAGCCGATCTTTAAGCATGTACCCTTTTTGATACTCTTCAACGACAGTATTGGGCTCATGCTGGTCGGTAGGAACCTGTGCCATGGCCTGATGAAAGGCCGAATCAAATGTAGCCCCTACGGCTTCAATAGGCGTGACGTTGAATTTTTTAAGTGCCGTTAGCAGCATGGCATGCGTCATGCGAATACCTTCAACAACACCCCCTATACCATCTTCAGAGGCATGTGCAAGAGCTCGTTCCAGGTTATCGATAATCGGCAATATCTCTTCAAGCAAAGATTTATTACCATAGTTCAGCAACTCTTCCTTTTCCCGCCCTACCCGTTTGCGGTAGTTCTCCAGATCAGCCCGCTCTCTCAGAAAGCGATCCCAATTTTCACGGGCCTCTTTTTCTTTAGCTGCAAGCTGTTCCTCAAGTGACAGCCCGACCTCTGGGATAGAGATGCCAGAAGCGTTTTCTGCATCAAACACAGCTTCAGGGGGTGAAATATCTACATTATTTTTTGGTTCCATGTTGTTGTGTCCTTTTGCTGTTTTCATATTTAGATGGTGTCCTTTTGCTGGGTTTATCAAATGCATTTAGACTTCACTTAGCAGTTTGCTGACCATCCGGGCTGTGTAATCGACAATCGGAATCACACTTGAATATCCCATGCGGGTCGGACCGATCACCCCTAACATACCGATCGTGTTACTGCTGGTAACAAAGCGGGAGGTAATCAAACTGATGCCGGCTGACTGGCTAAGCGAAGTCTCTGATCCGATATAAATCTGCACCCCCTCTGCCGTCATACAGCGCGAAAGAAGCTGGACCAGCAACCCCTTTTGTTCGAATGCCTGATATATTTCCTTCATTCTACCTGCATCACTGAACTCAGGCTGGTCTAGAATACGGGCCTGCCCCTCAACAAAAATCTCGTCCCCTTCAACCCTCACAGCCTGCTCGCTGATTTTCAGAGCACGGGAGAGGAGCTGATCATAACGCGCCTTTTCTGAGGTCATCTCCTCCAGAATCAATTCACGAACCTGGGTGATCGTTAAGCCCTGCATCCTCTCATTCAGATAGTTGCCCATCCTGATAAGTTCTTCGGATGCGTAATCGTCATCCGTATCAATCAGCCGGTTCTGAAGCGCCCCTTTGCTGGAAACCAGGATCGCCAGAATTTTGCAATGCCCAATACGGATAAATTCTATATGACGAAAGACATCTGCGGTAAAGCTGGGAGCAACTACAATCCCCATATAATTTGAGAGTTGTGACAGAGTCCGGCTGGTCTCTTTTAAAATACCTGACATACCGATGCCTGCCTGTCGGCAATGGCTTACAATCTGGCGTTTTTCATCGCGGCTGACCTGACGCAGGGCAACTAGCGAATCAACATAAAAACGGTAGGCTTTTTCAGTCGGAATTCGTCCCGCCGATGTATGCGGTGACGTCAAAAGACCCATTTCTTCAAGATTAGCCATAACATTACGCACGGTAGCCGAAGAAAGCGTCATTGCATGACGACGTGCAACAGCACTGCTGCCCACAGGTTCGGCGGTAGCAATATAATCTTCAACAATCGCTTCCAGTATCTGTCTGCTGCGCGCAGAAAGCTCCATAACCATGTCATTACCCCAAAAAAATAGCACTCGTCAGATGTGAGTGCTAACAGTCTCAAGGTAATAAGCGACCCTGTTTTTGTCAAGGAGATTTCAGGGGATTTTTGTACCGGTCATATTTCGATCAAGAAGCCATGCATCTGCCTGTTAATCGAAATTACTGCATCAGCAATGATTCAGTTTCTTGGCGAAAAGTCAGGGGCATTGTCATCGGCATGGCAAGCGATGATAACTCAAGACCTTTTCTATGAAGTTCTCACGGATATCCGGATTATTCAGGCGCTCAGCTTCCTCAAGCGGCATCAAAGGGAAACAGCGGGCGACCTCATGCGCGAAGAGACCAACGGTAAATATTTCTGAAGCTGTATCACCATAAAGCGGAACGCCAACAAGACCACAACTGGGAGAACGCTCCTTGAAGATAAAACCGCACATGTCTTCATTTTTTAACTCCCTGATCTTAGCGACACAATAACCTAACATTTGCTCGGTCCTGTCCAAGCGCGTTTGGCAGGTCATCAGGCGTGGGGCCAAATGATCGCCTTCAAGCCGCATTGCCTCACGAGGGATCGGCAGTCCGCAGCCAACCTCGGGACAAACCGGCACAAAACTGAAATACATCCCCAGAGTATCTGAGATACAACGATCGTGCTTATGACCGCCATCATACCGGACATATTTACCCAGCAGACAGGCGCTAACACCAATTTTTATAGGTGTAGTCATACGTGTCCATGCCTGGCACACACGAAGTCGGCGATAGTATGAGCAATCTCACTTGGCGTTACGCGGTCGTTATTGAACAACAGGTGATAAAGTAGAGGATCGTGATCGTTCTGATCGAGAAAATCTTTGGTGAAATGATCACGTAACCTTTGATGCCGGTGCATAAATTTTTCAGCTTTCTCCGTTTCAATGTTTAAACGGCGAACAAGTGTTACGGTTTTGAAAGCCTCGGAACCATATATTCTGAAGTGACCGGTATTTTCAATATGCCGTGTGATAATAGCTCCCCCCAATTCCGAGATAATGACATTACCCTGCTCGGCCAGCGCAACTACGTGATGGGAAAGCAGCCTGAAGTAATCCTGTTCGCTCTTCCAGCGCGGCGAGAATGTAGCTAGTACCTCATTCAGGATACTGTTGTTCTCTCCAAGAGTCTGCAGAATCTCTTCCGAGATATTATGGTGCCGGGCAACTTCTTCCAGAACAGCCTTATCGATCAGCACCCATTCGTCCCCTGTTTTCTGCATCATAAGCTCACGTAACCGTTCCGCGACAGGATACCCTTCGCAGCCAAACTCACGT
Source organism: Geobacteraceae bacterium (assembly GCA_025355965.1). GTDB lineage: Bacteria > Desulfobacterota > Desulfuromonadia > Geobacterales > Pseudopelobacteraceae > JACRCG01. Next base: position 21,742 of record JANXYR010000066.1, on the reverse strand, counting down.
GAGATGGTGATACATGGGCGCGGCTTAGGTTTTCTGTGTTGCCGCTCCGCCTTCTCCTTCTGCCTGCGATTGTACTCCTCTAAAGAGCCGATTCTCAAATCCACCGATGGTATCAACAGGTTTTCCGGCATGGCAGCCTCCTTAAAATATAACAACTCTCTTTATTTACTACGACTTCTGATCCACTTTTCGCACGAAATGACTGGCAGTACGACCGCGCCGGCCAGTACCGCATGGAACCACTCCCGTGTGTCAAGAGCAGCTGATCCGAATAGTCCCTGCAGGGGTGGGACGTAGACAAAGCAAGCTTGCAACAACAGCAGAACCGTTATGCCAATATAAATCGATGGATTGCTGAAAATTCCCTGGGACAGGAATGAATTACGCAGAGAGCGGCAATTGAGCAGGTAGAAGATCTGTGAGAAGGTAATGGCCGTCACGCAGATTGTCTGAGCCTCTGCCAGCGCAAAGGCATGGATATCTGCCGAGATCGGCCCCAAACCGGCAATCCGGAAATATTCCACCAGAAACAGGCCGCAGGCAGCTGCAGCCATCAAACTGGCCACTATTATCAGACGCATAACTATAAAACCTGAAAATACAGGTGCATCAGGGGATCGAGGTAGCCTCCCCATGGCGTTTGGCTCCAGCACTTCGAAGGCCAGCGGGATCGACAAAGTGACGCTGGCGATCAGGTTGATCCAGAGGGTCTGACTTGGAGACATTGCGAGCAGGAGCAGACGGACGCCATCGACTTGGACGGTGGGAAAGAAGAACATAGCGGTACAGAGTGTTAATGCCAGCCCAAGGTTGGTCGGGAGTATAAAGGCGAGAGACTTGACCAGATTGTCGTAGACCCGCCGTCCCTCCTCGACCGCTGCCGCGATAGAGGCGAAGTTATCGTCAACAAGGATCACCTTGGCAGCCTCCTTGGAAACAGCCGTTCCGGCAATCCCCATGGCAACACCGATATCAGCCTGTTTGAGAGCCGGCGCATCGTTGACACCGTCACCGGTCATGGCTACGACATGTCCCATGGCCTGAAGCGCCTGAACCAGGCGGATCTTGTGTCCCGGCGCGACACGGGCAAAGACATTCGTACTGGACACCGCCTGCTGCACCTCTACATCGGACAACCCCTCAAGTTGGCGGCCCAACACGACTGCCTGAGCGTCAACCAGCAGGCCAAGTTGGCGACCAATAGCTTCGGCAGTGGTTGGATAATCCCCGGTGATCATCTTGACGATGATGCCGGCCTTGTGGCAAACACGGATAGCATCCATAGCCTCGCTACGAGGCGGATCGATCATGCCGACCAGACCGGCGAATGTCAGGCCGGATTCAACGTCCGCAGGTAAAAACTGCGTGCAGCAGCCCGCTCCCCTCCAGGCGAATGCGATAACGCGCATCCCCTGCCGTCCGTACGTTTCCATGGCCTCAACGGCACTGCGGCGCATCTCTTCGCCAAGCTTGCAGCGGGCGAGAATCGTCTCCGGCGCACCTTTTAGCAGGATCCGACCGCCTTCTTCAAAACGATTGAGAGTTGCCATAAACTTGATGTCAGATTCAAACGGAATCGAGTCGAGCCGTCCGTGACGCTCTCGCAGTTCATTCTCATCAAGGCCGGCTTTCCGGCCGGCTACTACCATGGCAGCCTCGGTCGGATCACCGGATATTGCCCAAACATCCCCCTCCTGACACAGAGCTGAATCATTGCAGAGAACGGCAACCGTTAACAGTTCCTGCAGACCTGCCGGAAGGGTTGGCAGACGATGTCCGTCATGTTCGATCTCTCCAAAGGGTGCATAACCCACTCCGGAAATACGATATTCGCTTCCGTCAAGCCAGACGGCCTGAACTGTCATTTCATTGCGCGTAAGTGTACCCGTTTTATCGGAACAGATGACCGAGGTTGAACCGAGTGTTTCGACCGCTGGCAGGTGCCGCACTACGGCATGCCGTTCAGCCATGCGCCTGACTCCGATGGCAAGTGCGATGGTGATAACCGACGGCAACCCTTCCGGGATTGCGGCTGCAGCCAGTGATACGGCAACCATAAGTACTTCGCCGATCACGGTATCTTTTACCATAATACCGAATGCAACCAGTACGGTTACCATGACTACCACGGCAACCGTAATCCAGAAGGTCACTTTTTCCAGCTGTCGGGTCAGAGGGGTTTCAAGCGGAGCGGCCTGATCCAGCAAAGCGTTAATCTTTCCCAGCTCGGTAGCAGCTCCAGTTGCAACCACTATCCCTAAAGCGGTGCCCTGCAGAATCATCGTGCCACTATAGGTCATACTGAAACGGTCACCAAGCGCTGCATCAGCTGAAACAGCATCGCTTCGTTTTGCAACCGGCAGCGATTCGCCGGTCAGAGTAGATTCATCAACCAGCAGGTTTTTAACCTGAATGAGCCGCATATCCGCCGGAGCCTGATCACCGCTCTGCAGGGTAACCATATCCCCCGGTACCAGTTCCTCTGCCGGAATTTCACGGGATCTGCCGTTGCGGATTACGATTGCCAACCTCGGCACCATAGCAGTAAGCGCATCGATAGTTTTCACTGCCCGGTATTCCTGCAGAAAACCTATGATGGCATTAATCACTACCGCGCCGAAAACAACAACCGAGTCGGAATATTTTCCAAGCATGACCGCCATGAAACCGGCAGCGATCAACAACCATCCAATGGGGGTGTTAATTTGGCGCCAGAAGATCACCCACGGCGCGTCTTTAAATGTGCGAGCAAGAGTATTGGTGCCGAAGAGCTGTAATTTCTCCCCCACTTCAGCATCGTCCAGCCCACTCGATCCCGTACCCAGGCTCGCCATAACATCCAGATCTGATGAGGCATGCCATGAAATAATATCGTTTTTAATTTCTAACTTTTGCATATTTTGCCTTTGGTAATACTTCATGACGATAATAATACAGTACTCTACATTTGCAATGGTTGTTATATGGTTTCTATGTATGATTTTAACGGGACCAGGAAGTAAGCTATTAAAACATTAATTAAAATATTCATGGTTATGGTTATCAGCTCTTGATATTATGTATTCACAATCTACCGGTATACATGATTGAATATGGCCATGAGCTAGATTAAGCTGGAGACAGTAAGTTTAATTACACTGCGCAATGGTTCCTGCCTCATGCTGCCAAGGCTTATCACTTACATCCGTTCCGGAGCAATAGCTTGCCAGCATTGAAGGTTTCCCCCGAATCTCTGCAAACAATTCGACTCTTCAGTGGACTCTCCCCGGATGAATTGCATCACATTGCTGCTCGTCTGGGCAAATGTCTGTTTCTGCCAGGTGTAGTTATTCTGGCAAAGGATGCGCCGGTTGAAGAGCTCTATGTTATTCTCTCCGGGACAGTCAGGATCGAGCTTCAGGATGGCGCCGGACAGACCCTGAATCTCACCGAGTTGGGCGCAGGGGATGTAATCGGTGAACGTGCCATCCTCACCGACGAACCGCGTACCGCCAATGTAAGGGCGATCAGTGAGGTTCAGGCTGGTCGACTTTCACGCCGCGATTTTGAGGAACTGTTCCACGAGACCCCGCAACTCTACGCTAATTTGTGTAAAATCCTCTCTCGACAGCTCGGCAGCTGGGCAGAGCGGCATCAGCGTGAGGAGCGCGAGCACCGCGAAGTGATCAACAATGTTATCGGTTGGCAGCTACTGCCCGAATTTGGCGAATTCCCCGGCAATTTTCCCTGGGTGCGCGAGTTGAATGAACGCCTAAAACTTCTCGGCAGTACCGGTCGTCATGTCCTGATTGTGGGCGAACCAGGGACCTGGAAAGACCTTGCCGCCCGGCTGATACATTTTCACAACGACACGTCCTGCCCGGTCCTGTTTCTGGATTGCTCATCACCACCACCCATAATCAGCACCGAAACTATCGACACGACCGCAACCCGTGACGGCTTGCTACTGGAAATCGCCCAGGAGGCGGCGCTGTTTGGCCATGCTACTGACGGGGCCGTCTACGCCCGTCGGGTCCGGCGCGGTATGCTGGAGCTGGCAGACGGCGGCGACATGATATTGCGCAATATCGACCGCCTGACTCCGGCAGTGCAGGAACAGTTGAATGATTTCATGGAATACGGTCTGTTCAAGAGAAGGGGGGAAATCAGGCAGCGCAGCGCCCGGGTCAGGATCATCGCGACCAGCAGCGAAGCGCTGGAACCGCTGGTAGAAAACGGTGAATTCAACACAGTTCTGCACGGAAAGCTAAAAGGCGAAACACTTGAAATGGCACCGTTGCGGGAGCGCAAGAAAGATATTCCGGTTATAGCCCGTAGCCTGCTGAAGACCCTCAATGCCAAGCACCACAAGCAGGTTCGTCGAATTTCACAGGACGCCCTCAACCTGCTGGTCGACCATGATTGGCCGCTAAACGGTAGCGAGCTGTACCAGGTTGTCAGTCGTGCTGTTGTGGTCTGCAATGATGAAGAAATCCTTCCCGAACACATTTACCTTCAGGGGCAGCCTTTTGGTGACGGGCGTTTTAACCTGCTGACACTTCCGCTGATCGAGAAGATTGCACGCCGACCGGATTTCCCGCGCATTCTACGCTGGAGCACCGTGCCGCTGTTTCTGTTGGTAATGCTCTATACTTTGCTGGGACCATCAACGAATAACGCTGCCAACCTGGCGGTATGGACGCTCTGGTGGCCGGCACTATTGTTCACGGCATTTCTGATTGCCCGTGGCTGGTGCAGTTATTGTCCTCTGGAGGCTATTGGAGAGTTCATCGGCGCCAAGACCATGGTAACTCATGAGCCGATGAAATGGTTGCGGCGCTGGGGGCCGGCGATCAGTCTGGCCGGGCTGGTTTTTATCCTGCTGATTGAACAGGCAACTGGGATGTTCTCCCGGTCTTTCGCTACCGGGCTGCTGTTGAGCGGACTACTTGTGGCGACGGTCTCCGCCGACGTGGTCATTGGTCGTCGCGGTTGGTGCAAGTTCCTGTGCCCTCTTGGTAGGATCGTCAGTCTGGTGTCGCGCATATCCCTGCTTGAGATGCACTGCAACCACAATGTCTGCGTCAGCAGGTGCCATGTCGATGACTGCGTCAAGGAAAAAGGGTGCCCGATGGGGCTACACCCCACCGGCATCGACAATTCGGACCACTGTGTATTGTGTCTCAACTGTGTCCGCAGCTGTCCACACCATTCCATGCAGCTTGATCTGCGCAATCCGGCCTGGGGCTTGTTCAACAAAGCCCGCAGGGGATTCTACGAGGCGCTCTTCAGCGTGACACTGGTGGGTGTCATCATAGCCGCCAAAGGCGCTCCAATGATGGCGGGACATGCACTTGAGGTCTTTCCCCATAGGCTGTGGAGTTTACGCGAAGCCTTGCTATCGCTCTGCATCGTGATCACATTCACAGCTGTTGCAATGCTTTCATCGGCGGGGACCAGCAGCTCCCGCTGGAAAGCTGTCTTCACTATCTGCGGCCTGGCCTACCTGCCACTGGCTATTTCCGGACTTTTCATGATCTATTTCCGGGCACTGGTAGAAGGTGGGGCACAACTCGTGCCACTGGTTATTGCAGCAACCGGTCTGGACAGTTGGCTGGACGCAGCCCGACTCACACCGGAACTAGGGACACTCCGACTGTTAATCTATCCTGTCCTCGCCCTGGGCGCACTGTTTTCATGGATCGTGCTAGGAAGATTGCAACGCCAGTATAATCTGAGTTCTTCCTGGCTTGTCGGACACCGTTTGCTGATCCTCCTCGCTATTGCGGCCTTCGTCCGTATCCTTTAACCTCTAAAAAAGCATCTACCCTGCCTCTAACGATTTACGGGGGGTGGATCCAGTTTAATGTCAAAAAGTAAACTTACTGTGGTTATTTAAGATTAAGTTACTACAATCTTTAACCCATCAAAAAGATGTTTTAGGCCTTGACTAAAGCAGTATTATTGACTATTTTACTCCAACTAAATCAGGTTATTAAGGGGCATTTTGCATTAGCTCCGTTTTCAGTATTTCCAGAGTAATTTATATTTGCTCAAATCCGGCAGAAGGTTGACTATCCAATATGATTAAAAAGATACTGCTTGTTGATGATTCGCCGATTTCCCGAAGAATAATGAAGAGTTGTATTCCAAAAGACCGCGACTACGAACTCTTCGAGGCAGGCGATGGCTTGGCCGGATTTGAAACATATAAAGAGATTCGCCCTGACGTGACCTTTATGGACCTCACCATGCCGATAATGGATGGCTCCGAATCAACCGCTAAAATCCGGGAATTTAACCCGGAAGCTGTCGTGATTGTCTGCACAGCCGATATTCAGATAAAATCCATTACAAACGTGTTGGAGCTGGGGGCCTTTATGGTCATGAAAAAACCCCCTTCCAAGGAAACAGTTGAAGATGCACTTTTAAAAGCTGAAGAACACATCGGGTAGACCTATGGACTATTGCCTCGACATAATATCAGATGAAGAAAAAGAAATTCTTCAGGAAATAATGAACATTGCTTTCGGTAAGGCCGCTGCAGACCTGGCTGAGGTCATAAACATTTTTGTTGTTTTGAGTGTACCAAAAATAGAAATACTTAATTCGCAGGACTTGCCCAGTTATCTCAAAACAGAGGTCAGCGAGTATGAACGCGTTAGCATTGTTGAACAGAATTTCTGGGGAGATTTTAAAGGGAGTGCTTTTCTGGTTTTTCAAGCCAGCGCAGGCAGGGAACTGGTATCTCTTTTTGGTGACAATTCTGATGACTTTGGTTCTGAGTCAATCGAGGCTTTGGAAAAAGAGACCCTAATGGAGGTTGGCAATATCCTTATTGGCGCCTGCGTCGGCAAGCTGTCCGAACTTCTTGGAGATGCCGTAACCTATTCCCCACCGCGCGTAGTCACTGAAAATACTCACAATGATGCAATCCCTGCAAATATTTTTGAAAGCGGTTCATCAGCAATCGTGTTGAAAACCGTATTCTGTTTCAACGAACGTAACGTTAACGGATTTCTGTTCCTGGTGACCAGCAACGATTCTATTCTTTGGCTGAAGAAATCTTTGGTGACCTTTATGGAACAGTACGAATGACATTAAATGAACTTACCCAGGTCTTTGATACCGTCAACTTCGGTCTGGTTGTTCTTGACAGGGAAATAAAAATTCAATATTGGAATCGCTGGATGGCGATGCACAGCGGACTGCCATCCGACCAGATTATTGGTGAACCTCTTTTCGATTTTTTTCCGCATTTAAGCACTCCAGGTTTCAACAAAAACTGCAAATCCGTCCTATCCTTCGGCAATTTTGCTTTCTTTTCCCAAAAGCTGCACCGCTTTCTTTTTCCTTTCAAACCTGACAGTTCATTTGGCTATCGTTTTGACCTGATGCAGCAGAGTTGCACCATGGGTCCGCTCCGCTCCGACGACAATTCGATTTCTGGCCTCTTCCTAATTGTTCAAGATGTAACCGAACTTGCAACCTACGAGCAAAAACTGGTCGAAATGAATACCAAGGATGCGCTAACCGGAATTTACAATCGCAGATATCTGGAATCGCGCCTACAGGAAGAGTTTGAAAGACATCGCAGGCATTCTCACCCACTAAGCCTGATCATGATTGACATCGACTTTTTCAAGAAGGTAAACGATAACTACGGTCATCAGTGTGGAGATGTTGTCTTACAGGCCGTTGCAGAAAAGACTGCGGCTGTCATCAGAAAGACTGATTTTGTAGCCCGCTACGGCGGAGAAGAGTTCTGTTGTCTACTGCCGGAAACAGCTGTAGATGCCGCTGAAATTATTGCCGAAAACATTCGAACCCATATAGAGCAGATCGAAAATATCTTTGAGGGCAACTGCATCAAGGTCACAATCAGCCTCGGGATTTCCGGTTTAGCGGCTGAAGACTCCCCCGAAACACTCCTGAAAAGAGCAGATGACGCCCTTTACCAAGCAAAACATTCCGGCAGAAACCGTTTTATCAGACTTTAAGATAAAAAATGGGGACGCCTTTCGGCATCCCCATTTTTCTTACATTCTCTCCACCCTGTCGTCAGCATTAAGGGCCTCCGGCGAGTTCCTTAATTGTGGGAGTCAGTATACTGTTTCAGGCAGACCTGCGTACTGAAGGCAGCACACCACAGCAGGGAACAACCCCCGTTCTATGTAGCATTCCGCCCGGGCGTGTCAACCAACGGGCAGAGTAGAGAGAACAAACCTGCAGCTATTATTACTCCGATGAATCGGACATTTCAAGAGTTTTGTATACGATCTCAACAGCTCCGCATAAAAGCAGTCAACTGTCCTATCTCAATCATCATACGCTCAAAGGCCGGGAAGGTCAGCGACTGCGGCCCATCAGAAAGCGCCTTTTCAGGCTCGGGATGAACTTCTACCAGAACACCATCAGCTCCGGCGACCAGTGCTGCTTTGGCCATCGGTACAACAAGCGAACGCTTGCCAGTTGCATGGGAGGGATCAACCATAATCGGAAGATGCGACATTTCCTTGATCAGCGGCACGATAGAAAGGTCCAGAGTGTTACGAGTAGCGGTCTCAAAAGTACGGATACCCCGTTCGCAGAGGATAACCTGATCGTTTCCTTCCGCCAGAATATATTCTGCCGCAGCAAGAAACTCCTCAACAGTAGCACTCATGCCACGTTTTAGAAGAACAGGTTTACGGATTTTCCCAAGCTCTCGCAGCAGGTCGAAATTTTGCATATTACGGGCACCAACCTGAAGTAGATCGGCATATTCAGCAACTAAACCAACATTGTCGGGGCTCATAACTTCGGTCACAATCGGTAAACCGCTCTCTTTCCCTGCAATAGCCAGCAGCCGCAAACCTTCTTCACGCAACCCTTGGAAAGTGTGCGGCCCGGTGCGTGGTTTAAAAGCACCACCACGCAGCATATCAGCCCCGCATTTTTTTACAAAAATAGCAGTCTTGACGATCTGTTCTTCGCTCTCCACCGCACAAGGGCCACCGACCACGACCTGACGACATCCTTGACCGACTTTGACACCAGATACATCAACAATCGTATTATCAGGATGAAAATCGCGTGAAACCAGCTTGTAGGGCTTTGAAACGTGAATAACCCTTTGCACGCCCGGCAGTTCCAATATTTTGCAATCATCTACATATCCATGATTACCCAGTACACCAATAGCGGTCCGTTCGCTTCCCGGAATTGGCTCTGCCCTGAAACCCATCTCCTTCACAATTCTGCCAATTGCATCGACATCTGCCTTGGTGGCGTTGTGGTTCATTACTATTAGCATTCCAGTTTCCTCGCTTTATTCGTGACGTTCCGACAACTTCTCCAACTTTTCCATCTGATGCACTACCACTCGGTTTCCCTGCACCTCGATAATTCCCTCATCCTTCAATTTTCGAAGGGTTCGAGAGATGGTCTCGCTGGCAGTTCCCAGGCGGGAAGCAAGTTCACCTTTTTTGATTCCCAAGTCAATATAGGTAATACCGCCAAAACTTGTCGAGCTCTCAGCCGCACGCCGCACAAGAAAAGAAGCCAGACGTGATGTAACATCGGCAAAAGAAAGCTCTTCAATCTGGCGAGCAAACTGACGAAGCATGAGCGAGAGTGACACTACCAGATTAAAAGCAAAGTCAGGATTATGACTCATCAGCTCCATAAAACCCTGACGTGGGAGATATAGTACCTCCCCAGCCTCCAATGCGCGGGCTTCAGCCGGGTATTTGCCATCGCCGAAAAAAGCAGCTTCGGCAAAGGTTTCGCACGGTTTTACAAAATGGAGCACTTTTTCGCGACCGTCCGATGACATCCGGCAGAGCTTGATGCTTCCAGATACCAGCAGGTAGAATCCGGTAGCCTCATCACCTTCGCTGAACAGGGTTTCCCCCTTCCTGAACGTGCGGCGCACAGTAATTGCTGCCAGCTCAGAAAGATCGTTATCATTCAGACCGGAAAAAAGCAGCGGTTTTTTAAGCTGTTCAATCAGTCCCATAAAACCTTAGTGAAAATAACAATCATTTTTTCAAAAACACCTTGATTTTTTCCGCCACCTGCGGTGAGGTAAATCCAAACTGTTCAGCCAGGATTTTGTCCGGGGCTGAAGCTCCAAAATGTTCTACGCCGATAAACAGGCCATCACAACCGATCAGTCTTCCCCATGATTCACCACGTCCAGCCTCAAATGCCACGCGCGGAATACCGGCAGGAAGGAGCTGGCTGCGATACTCTGACGGTTGGGCAAGAAATGTCTCCAGACATGGTACTGAAATTACACGTGCATTTATTCCCTGCCCGGCCAAAACCGCAGTCGCTTCAGCCGCCACATGCACTTCGGAGCCACTGGCCATAATCACGACATCTGGCGCACCATCAGGCGAAGAAACGATGTAACCCCCTTTGAGTGAGTCGACCGGGATGAACGATGCGGAACGGGCAATCACCGGCAATTTCTGACGCGTCAGTATAAGAGCGGTAGGGCCGCTGTACTGCAAGGCCGCCTGCCAGGCCATTGCGGTTTCTATCCCGTCGGCCGGGCGGATTACCTGCAGTCCAGGAATAAGACGCAGTGACGCAACATGCTCGATTGGCTGATGGGTGGGACCATCTTCACCTACAAAGAAAGAGTCATGGGTAAATATATAGATAGACTGCAGCCCCATCAGGGCCGAAAGCCGGACTGACGGGCGACAGTAGTCAGAAAAGACGAGAAAAGTAGCGCCATAAGGGATAAAGCAACCATACAGTGCCATGCCATTAATGACCGCACCCATGGCATGTTCGCGGATACCGAAATGAAGGTTGCGCCCGGCATAGCTGCCAGCCTGAACTGATGGCGAGCCTTTGATGTCACTGTTATTGGATGGGGATAGATCTGCTGATCCACCTGCCAGGGAAGGTATCATGGCTGCCGCTTTCTGCAGGACAGTTCCTGACAGCGCACGTGTCGCTCCGTCTTTACCTGCTACCACCGCCAGCAGCTCCTCAGTCAGATTGACCGGGAGGTGTTTATGCCACATTTCATCCCACAACTTCGATTTTTCCGGGTTGGCGGCATGCCAAACCCCAAAACCACGCTGCCACGCAGAATAGCGTTGTTTCAATTCATCAACCTGCCCCTGACAAATGTCGCGCACTTCCTGAGGAATTTCGAAGGGTGGATACGACCACCCAAGATTGGCACGGGTGGCAGCGATCTCTTCAACGCCAAACGGTGACCCATGAGCGCCTGATGAATCCTGTTTGGCGGGACTACCAAAGGCGATATGAGTTGTCGCGATAATAATCGAAGGGCGATCGTTGTCGGCTTTGGCTGCGGCGATAGCGGCAACAATCTGGTCATAATTGTGACCGTCTATTTCCTGGACCTGCCATCCGGACGATCTGAATCGGCCAGCTACGTTCTCTGACCAGGCCAAATTGGTTTTACCCTCGATCGTAATGCTGTTGCTATCGTAAATATAGACAAGGTTTCCAAGTTTCAGATGTCCTGCAAGAGCAGCCGCTTCATAACTGATCCCCTCCTGCAGGTCTCCGTCGCCAATCAGACCATAAACAGTGTGATTAATAGGACTGAAATCAGCCGTATTGAAACGTTCTGCAGCCATTTTTGAGGCAAGAGCCATTCCGACACCATTGGCAAAGCCTTGGCCAAGCGGTCCGGTCGTCACCTCAACACCTACCGTGTGGCCAAATTCCGGATGTCCCGGAGTTTTACTCCCCCACTGGCGGAAGTTTTTCAGCTCTTCAAGCGACAGGTCATAACCGAACAGATGCAGTAACGAATAAAGCAGCATCGAGCCATGACCTGCGGAAAGAACAAAACGATCACGGTTTGGCCAACGTGGATCTTCAGGGTTAAAGGAAAGAAAGTTGCCCCACAGACCGAACGCACAGTCAGCTGCCCCCATCGGAAGGCCTGGGTGACCGGAGTTTGCCCTTTCAACGGCATCAACAGAGAGAAAACGGATGGCGTCGGCACAGAGCCGAGCCTTGTCAGCGGGAATCATGATGTGGCGCATAGAAGATCCTTTCAACTGGGAATATAAGCTATTTGAAATGGTTAAAACCGTCAGTCTGAACGATATACGAGCTGCCATCCCGGTGGACTGCCGCCACACCGGAACAACTTGTTACTATACCAATACGAGTCACATCAATGCCACACTTTTTCGCACAATCAACAATTTTTTCCCGGTTGGTGCTGTGTGCAGTGAAACAAAGTTCATAATCTTCTCCTCCTGATAGTACCAGCTGATAAGGAATAACCGAAAAACCTGCTGTATACTGCTTGAAACTGGCGGAAAGTGGAAGATTATCAATATGGATGCTGCCACCGACACCGGATTGCTCAGCAATATGACCATAATCGGCCAAAATACCATCACTGACGTCGATCATGGCTGTGGCCAGCCCAGCTTCAGCCAACAAAAGTGCGACAGGAACTCTGGGTTCCGGGTCAAGAAGGCCAGTGAGTAATTCATTTGAAACAGTTTCACCACTTTCAAGCAACTTTAAACCAAGTGCAGCATCACCCAAAGTACCGGTTACCCAGATATCGTCGCCAGGCACAGCACCAGATCGCCGCACAATCCGATCAGTATACTGTTCACCCATAACCGTAACTGAAACAACCAGAGCGGAACGGGACGAGCAGGTGTCACCGCCGATCAGGACAACCTGGTTTTCTGACGCCATCGCTAAAAAACCGCGCATAAAATCATCAATAAAATCAAGCGAAAGATCTGAGGGGATAGCCAGCGAGAGGAGCGCCCAGCGCGGGAGGCTACCCATGGCAGCTATGTCGGAAATACTAACCGCCAGAGATTTACGCCCCAGACGGTAGGGGTCGTGCCAACTACGCCTGAAATGTACGTCCTCAAGCAGCATATCGGTAGACGTCAGCAGCTGCATCCCTTTTGAAATTGTTGTCACTGCGGCATCATCACCAATACCGGTAATAACGCTCCCATGCGTAAAGACAGCGGCAGAAATTCGGGAGATAAGGCCAAATTCGCCAAGAGTGGCAAGTGCTGACGAGTATGAATGGGTCACGGTAGAATCAATTCTGTAGATACCTGACAAGTAAGATCTGTACGGGTTTAGTCCGCTTTTAAAACTAGGTGGACATTGTACCGTACCGGGATTTAATGGCAAGAAAAAACCATTGCATATGCATCGTGAAATAATGTTGCAACGACTAGCCTGATATGCTAGTTTTCACTCGTTTTCATACATATTTAATACAAACTAAAAGGAGATTTTCGTGAAACTTATCACCGCAACCAAACTGTTTACAGCCACCCTCTGTGTGGCTGCGCTTGTCGGATGTCAGAATAGCAACACTACAGGCGGATCAAAGTCGAACGGGAAAAAAGAAGGAGCCGTTCTGGCTGAAGTCAATAGCGGCAGCATCACCACCGGAGATTTTGAACGTGAACTGAAAAATTTACCTGAATACCTTAAAACAATGGCCGATACCCCTAAGGGACGCACAGAGATGTTGGACACTATGGTTATTCGCGAACTGATTTTGCAGCAGGCTTCAAAAGACGGTCTTGACAAAAGTGCCGAAATCGAGGAGAAGATGCAGGATCTCAAAAAGCGGCTGATCGTAGAGTCTTTTCTCAAGAAAAAAGTGGAGACTGAATCAAAAGTCTCTGATGACGACATGAAGAAATTCTATGAGCAGAACAAGGATAAGTTCAAGTCCGGCGAACAGATCAAAGCCAGCCACATTTTGGTAAAAACTGAAAAAGAGGCCAAAGACATCCTGACTCAGCTTAAATCTGGCGGGAAGTTTGAGGAACTGGCTCAAAAGAACTCCATTGACTCATCTTCTGCCAAGGGTGGTGATTTGGGATGGTTCGGCAAAGGCAACATGGTGCCGGCTTTTGAAAAAGCGGCCCTTGCACTTAAAGAAGGACAGATTTCAGACGTTGTTAAATCCGATTTTGGCTTTCACATAATTAAGCTGACCGGCAAACGTCCGGCCGGTATCCGCCCATTTGAAGAGGTGAAGGAGCAGATCAAGGGTGCGATCATGCCAAGCAAACAACAGGAAGTTTTCCAGAAGATCAAGGAAGAATTGAAGAAATCAGCCAAGATTACAATCAAGGAAGACGTGTTGAAGAGCTTTGGCGGGAAGAAGGAAGAAGCTAAGGCGGATGATAAAAAACCTGTCGAGGCTCCAAAACCAGCTGCACCTGAAAAGAAATAGTGACCGTTAGACATTGTGATGGCGCGTTATGAGCAGAAAAAACCGGAAGCGGGGATTATTCCCCCTTCCGGTTTTGACATCTAACTGAAGAAAAGGGTTCAACTATGAAGCAACGTACTTTGGCAGCTGTGACAGCCACTCTGACTCTACTCGTGGTGGGCGGATGTGCCAGTAACAATGCGGCAGTAACCAAAGATCCAGCAACGGCAACACTCACAATAAAAAAGTCTTCCCCTACCCCTGAAGTTCCTAAAAAACAGCAAAAAGTAACAAACGCCATCGTTGCAACTGTCAACGACGATATTATTACCCTGTATGATACCAACCGGGAAGCACAACCCGCCATCAGCGAGTCGGAGAAGAAAGGTGCCTTGAATGACGCAGCTAGGAGCCAGATCCGTCGTACAGCACTTGACCGTCTGATTGAAAAGAAACTTACTGAGCAAAAGATCAAGGAACTAGGCATAAAAGTGTCAGACGAGGAAATTCGTCAGGCGATAGATGACGTGCGGAAACAGAACAATATCAGTTCACAAGAGGCATTGGTAAAGGCCCTTGCCGGTCAGGGCCTTTCCTTTGATCAGTATCGCGCACAGCTTCAGGAACAGATCGAAAAACTGAAACTTGTGAGCATTGAAGTTCGTTCTAAAGTTCATGTAAGTGAAACCGAGATGCGCGACTACTACACTGCCAACCTGGTAAAATACACTGAAGATGAAAGCTACAACGCCCGGCACATCTTTTTCAAAACGGGTGAAAAAGCTTCCTCCGATGAGATCCAACGTTCTAAAACAACAGCTCTCGCGGTCCTTGCCGATGCAAAAGGTGGCAAAGATTTTGCCGAACTGGCAAAAAAATTCTCAGAAGATCCGGCCGCCCGCAAAGATGGTGGCAATTTGGGAAATTTCAAAAAAGGAGATATGCAGCCGGAACTGGAGAAAACCATCCTCTCCCTTAAGCCGGGTGAGGTTAGCGAACTGGTGTCTACACCAATCGGATTTCACATCATCAAACTTGAAGCGCGGATAGCGGGTACAACCAAGCCCTTTGAAAGTGTTAAAGCCGAGATTGAAGAGGTTCTTTACCGTAAAAAGTCAGAAGAGCGTTTCAGCCAATGGGTCAAGGAGTTACGCAGCAGAGCCAGTATAGAGATAAGAGAACTGGATGGCTTAATATAATAAAACTAGCATTCTGACACTGACAAACTGGATATTTTTTAATTTACTAAAAAAGCCGTTCACCCATATCCGGGGAACGGCATTTTTTTGGCTATTCTTTTTGCGGTTACGCTTTCCGGCGCAGATACCCCAGAAACTCATCGCAAGAAAGCTGTTTTTTTCTAACCAGATGAGCGATATCCCGGCTCAAAGCAAGCCTTTCACCATCTTTCATAGCTTCCTTCAACAGCACAAACATTGGTGTATTGCTACTGTAAGGATCCAGGCGAAGCCGCTCCTGCAGTTCGAATGCAGACATGTCCGGCAACATCTGGTTACAGAAGATCATATAGACCGGATGAATAGAACAAAGAGCCAAGGCTTCTTTTCCTGTATACCCTTTTATGACTTCAAAACCCAATCTTTCAATTGCCTTGGAAAGATTTTCTTCGCCATTCCTTGACACCACCATTGATTGAAGATCCCAGGTTTCAGCTTCTTCCGTCAATCCATAGACTGCCAAGCGATCGTGGAGGTACTGCTCATCAACCGGCATGGTAAAAAAACCGGCGACCGGAAAAACTCCGCCTACTTTACCATTAACACTCAAAAAGACCGGAAGCACCGGAATATTACAGGTTTTAGGAGAGCTCTTTATTTTGAGCAGAACTCCCCAGCCATCTTCAGAAAAAGGGGAAATATCCAATACAATCCCCAATGGTCGCCCAGCTTCAAGGTTCTCATATCGTTCAAGTCGACAGTCATACCCGCCAGATTCTAAATATGATGAGAGCAGCTCTTCGCGCCCTTCTCCCGGCGTTATACCCATTATCCAGAGTTCTCTGCGTAGTTCGGTGTTCTCCGCCATAGCCGCTCCTGTTTGCAATACATTGTAATTTTACGAACTACTCCGCAGAATAGAGCTCAAGAATGCGTTCAATTATGTTTGTAGTCGATTTGCCATCAACAAAAGTGACAAGCTCCACCCGACCACCATACGATTCAACAATATCTCTTCCGACCACGCCGTCCAATGAATAATCCCCACCCTTGGCCAGAATATAAGGTTTGAGAGCAGTTATCAGTTCTAACGGGGTATCCTCGTCAAAAACAATGACATAGTCGATGCAATCCAGCGCTGCCAGAAGATGAGCCCGTTCATCCTGATCGATCAACGGTCGCTTCGCCCCTTTCAGGCGACGCACAGAGGCATCGCTGTTAAGACCTAGCACCAGCAGGTCGCCAAGATGCCGTGCTTTTTGCAGATATTTTACATGTCCGGCATGTAACAGATCAAAACAGCCGTTGGTGAAGACAACCCGCTTCCCTCTATTTTTCTCCGCGTTAATCAGGGGGGTCAGCACGTCCAAACTCTTTATTTTAGAATGACTGTCCTTGTGTGCCAGTGAAACGGTGTCGATGATTTCCTGCGGGGTGACAATCGAAGTTCCAAGCTTTCCAACGGCAATGCCTGCAGCAACGTTGGCCAACCTAGCCGATTCAACCATACTGAGACCGGATGCGATACCGACCGCCAACGCTGCAAGCACCGTATCACCGGCTCCGGAAACATCAAAAACTTCACGGGCAACAGTTGGGATATGAACCACCTCACCGCTATTTGAGAAGAGTGACATCCCCTCTTCGCTGCGGGTTATAAGCAGGTGCTGCAAGCCTGTCGCAGCCATGATGACAGCAGCGGCCTGATTCAGGGAAGCAGCATCGGTGATGGCGATTCCGGAAGCGGCCTCAGCCTCCTTGCGATTCGGAGTCAGCAGTGTTGCCCCGCCATAACGGGTAAAATCAGTCCCTTTCGGGTCAATAAGAACAGGTATGCCAACTGCTGCTGCTGCTGAAATTGCCGAGCCGATAACAGCCGGAGTCAACACCCCCTTGTTGTAATCTGAAAGCACAACAACCTTGTATTCGCCGGCATGGGCGGCTATCCAGGAGCAGATCTGCTGTTCAACTACAACCGGCAATGCCTCGCGCGATTCTCTATCAATGCGCACAATTTGCTGATGTGCTGCAACTACCCTGGTTTTACGGCTGGTCCGACGATCAGGATCCTGAAAAACTGCACTGGTGTTAATATGGTGGTGGCAAAACTGCCCCAGCAACTCACGGCCATTCTGATCATCACCAACCACTGAGCAGACCGAGACCTGTGCACCCAAAGCTGCCAGATTATGCACCACATTACCGGCGCCACCAAGGCGAAGCTCTTCTCGTACAACATCAACCACCTGTACCGGCGCCTCCGGTGAAATACGATCAGCACGACCCCACAGGTACTCGTCCAGCATCAGGTCACCAATAACCAGACAGCTGACTTTAGCAGTATTGGCAAAAAGAGTTTCAACATCAGTACGATCCACTCAACCTCCCTTGCAGCAACTATCAGGCAAACATGGTCTTTTCCAACAAATCACAAACAATATGGATAATCGTTATATGGCTTTCCTGAACTCTCGGTGTATCTGTAGTTGGCACGATCAGCGCCAAATGGCAAACATCCTTTATACTGCCGCCATCCTTGCCAAGAAGGCCAATAGTGCGGCAACCTTTTTCACGCGCCAGCTCCAGTGCAAGCTGCACATTTGGGGAATTTCCGCTTGTGGATATTCCAACTATCAGGTCGCACGGCGCTGCTAGAGCTTCAACTTGACGATGAAAGACCTTGTCAAAACCATAATCATTGCCGATAGCGGTCAAAATCGAGGTATCAGTTGAGAGAGCTATCGCTGGCAGTCCCCTCCGTTCCATCTTGAACCGACCGACAATCTCCGCCACAAAATGTTGAGCATCTGCCGCTGAACCACCGTTCCCCATCACCAGCAATTTTCCGCCGCGCTTGAAGGTCTCCACTAACATAGTCACCATTTCTGCAATCAGTGGCGAGAGCTCCAGCTCAACCCGGGTGATGACCTCCCGATGAGCAACTAATTGAGATGAGATCTCTGTTATCATTATGATGTTTCCTCTGTGTATCCCGTTTTAGTGGTTGTGTGAGCACTTATGCTGCTGATCAGCTCGTCCTGCGAAATAGCAGATTCAATGCCGGGAAAAACAATTCCGCTGCATCCCCGTACTGCCAGCAGATCAGGTGAAGCGGTTCTTAACACCTTAATTTTCCGCTGGAGATCCCGAAGAGGAAACAGGAATGATATATTACATAGATCAATCCCTGTATGAAGGCCATTCCACCCCATTTTCCTAAAAACAGAATACTGGCGGCGATGAAGCAACAACGTAAAACGATGCCCTTGCCGAGCGCCGTCCAGAATAACGGCAATGATATCGTCAAGAGATCCAGCATCAGCCTCAGCGCCAAAATAAACGCAATAATGACGGGCTATACCCCACCGGGATGTGTACATTAAGCGACTATTCTGTATCATCTCATTTCTGCGCTGCGCCGAACCGAACAGCTGTACAGCAGAACAGGACAGGCGAAGGCGACTAGTGAGACAGGTGCGATACCCATGAGCAGCGACACGCCGAACGTACTCTTTCAAGCACCACTCATTCCCGTCAAGATGTTCGTCAAAATTACCGGCAACCATACGCATTCCGGTACGTACCAAAAGTGTCGAAAAAGAAACCACGTAGCTTTCCATGGTCGTGCAACCTGGAGCCAGCAGCGGTAGGTTCGGTGCCTCTGTACCACTAAACAACGGCGAAACAATTCCGGCACCGGTTGATTCTGCTGCACTCAACAAAGCTTCAAGCCATCCCGCCTGCACTGATACATGTGAACGGACGATCACGGTATAATCGCTGTCAGAGCGTGCCAGGCCAAGATTTATTGCAGCAACCAACCCTACATTCTTTTCAGACTTAATAAACAGCCCCTGATCGCCTAATGCCTCGGAGAACTCCTCAAGCATCAGCTCCGTATCACGATTACTGCCGTAGTCAACAATAATGAGACGTATTCCTGATGAGTGCTTGAGGATAGTCGCAAGACAGGCGCGGGTTTCAAACGGGTCGTTCCAGACAGGAACGAGTATGTCGATAGTATGGGAGTTCATAGTATGTTTGGAAAGACTCTATGCATGCAGAGTCACAAAATTATATTCTTTGTGACTCTGCATGTAAAATTACGATGAAATTGCGACACGGCGCAACAGATCAAGCTCATCCAGAACAAGCCCGGAGCCAAGACAGACGCAATCAAGAGGGTTTTCAGCGATAAGTACCGGTACTTTGGTTACCTCGCGCAGCAGCAGATCCAGATTGCGCAACAATGCGCCGCCACCAGCCAGAAAAATACCCTGGTCAACTATATCGGCCGCCAGTTCAGGTGGCGTCTTTTCCAGACAGATTCTCACTGTATCTACAATTGCGTTTACCGCTTCCTTGAGCGCTTCACGGATTTCGTCCGAATTGACCCTGATTGTTTTAGGGATGCCGGATACAAGATCACGCCCCTTGACATCCATCTCTAAAGTTTCCGGACCAGGATAGGCTTCGCCTATTTCCATTTTGATCTTTTCTGCCCAACGCTCGCCAATCTGTAGGTTGTATTTTTTGCGAATGTACTGGACAATCGCCTCATCCATCTTGTCGCCCCCCATGCGAGTTGACTGAGCGTAGACAATTCCGGCCAGAGAGATAACAGCAACTTCGGTCGTACCCCCACCGATATCAACAATCATGTTGCCGGACGCTTCGGTTATCGGCAGGCCGGCCCCGATTGCAGCAGCCATCGGCTCTTCGATCAAATAAACCTCGCGAGCACCAGCTGATTCTGCCGATTCCTTGACTGCGCGCTTCTCAACCTGAGTGATGCCTGACGGTACACAGATAACAATGCGAGGACGGACGAGTGTTTTACGGTTATGCACTTTATGAATGAAATAGCGCAGCATCTCTTCAGTAATATCGAAGTCTGCAATAACACCATCCTTCATCGGACGGATGGCGGTAATTGAACCTGGAGTCCGCCCGAGCATCTGCTTGGCCTCCATACCGACCTTAAGCACCTTCTGCTGGCCATTGGGCATTTTCTGCACCGCGACAACCGACGGCTCGCGCACCACAATCCCCTTCCCCTTCAGGTATACCAGTGTATTAGCTGTGCCAAGGTCAATGGCTAGGTCATTGGAGAACATTCCGAATAGATAATCAAACATTTTCAACATTGTGTAGTGATCCTTTCAGTGATCAAATCGAGTGGGTAAAATGGCGGAAAAGGATAACAGAATCGCGGCAGGAAATGCAAGAAAGGAATGCAAATAAACTTGATGCAGGGCTGACATGCATACCCGGTCCAGGCTTTTTAGCAGTTCGAACCCAGGCGAGCCCGATTTCTTGACATTCCAGCTTCATATCTGTAGTTTAGTGCAGTTTTAACGAATCTGGAATGGAGACAACTTCCCATGGAATATAAAGATACCCTCAACCTGCCGCAAACCGATTTTCCTATGAAGGCCAATCTGAATCAGCGGGAACCGGAAATGCTCGCAAAATGGGATCAGGACGGACTCTATGCCAAACTGGAAGCGTCCGGCAGCGGCAAACCGCTTTACGTTCTGCATGACGGCCCCCCCTACGCCAATGGGCATATCCATATCGGCCACGCTCTCAACAAAACCCTCAAGGATATACTGCTGAAAGTCAAGCGTATGGAGGGGTTCCACGCACCCTACGTGCCGGGGTGGGACTGTCACGGCCTGCCGATCGAGCTTCAGGTGGAAAAAAATCTCGGTTCCAAAAAACACCAGATGAGCAAACTGGAGATGCGCCGCGAGTGCCGCTCCTATGCAGCCAAATTCGTCGATATCCAGAAAGAGGAATTCAAGCGTCTTGGCATTCTCGGCGACTGGGAACATCCCTATCTGACCATGAACTATGAATATGAGGGGCTTACCGCAGCTGAACTTGCCCGCTTTGCCCATAACGGCGGCCTGTACCGCGGCCGCAAGCCGGTGCATTGGTGTTCCTCATGCGTGACGGCACTGGCCGAGGCTGAAGTCGAGTATGCCGACCACACATCCCCCTCCATCTACGTCCGTTTCGCCCTGCAGGATGACGTTTCGGCCGCAATCCCCGCCCTGGCTGGGAAACAGACCTACATCGTAATCTGGACGACCACCCCTTGGACGATTCCCGCCAACCTTGCAGTGGCCCTCCACCCGGAGTTCGATTACGTTGCGCTCGATACAGCAAAGGGCGTTCTAATCGTAGCAGAAGGACTCAAGGATTCTTTCCTCGCGGCTGTCGGCCTTACCGGAACTGTCATCGCTACATTCAAGGCGGGGTTACTTGAGCGCACACGGTGCAAGCACCCCTTTTATGACCGTGATTCGATCGTGCTGCTGGGTGAGCATGTCACACTGGAAGCCGGCACCGGCTGTGTCCACACCGCCCCCGGCCA
>JANXYR010000045.1 GCA_025355965.1 Geobacteraceae bacterium | reverse complement strand
GGCTGACACCGCAACGGTGTCAGCCTCTCTTTGTGTTCGGCATTTGAGTTTTAGACTATTTCTGGCTTGCGTACAGAGCCTGATCTATGTCAGCGATGATGTCACCGGCATCTTCGATGCCAACCGACAGGCGGATCAGGTCCGGAGATACGCCGCAGGATTTCAGTTGCTCTTCCGAGAGCTGACGGTGGGTCGTGCTGGCCGGGTGCAGTACGCAACTGCGGGCATCGCCTACATGGACCACCAGTGCAACCAGTCTGGTTGCTTCCATAAATTTGCGTCCCGCTTCGGCGCCGCCCTTGATGCCGAATGTCAGCACGCCGCTGCAACCCTTGGGGAGGTATTTCAACGCCCGGTCGTGGGTCGGGTGGCTTTCAAGGCCGGGGTAACAGGCCCAACTGACCAGCGGATGAGACTCAAGGAACTTTGCCACGGCCAGAGCATTTTCGCTGTGGCGCTGCATGCGCAGGTGCAGGGTTTCCAACCCCAGATTAAACAGGAACGAGTTGAGCGGGGCGGGGGTAGTACCTAAATCGCGCATCAGCTGGACGCGTGCCTTGATGATATAGGCCATAGGGCCGAAAGTTTTGACGTACTCCAGGCCGTGATAGCTGATGTCCGGCTCGACCATATCCGGGAAACGACCGCAGCCCCAGTCGAAGGTACCACCGTCTACAATAACACCGCCGACGCTGGTAGCATGGCCGTCGATGTACTTGGTGGCGGAGTGCATGATGATGTGGGCGCCATGATCGAACGGGCGGCAGAGGAATGGGGTGGCGAATGTGTTGTCGATGATCAGTGGTGTCTGCATTTCATTGGCGATGGCAGCAAACTTCTCGAAATCGAGGACATTAAGGCCGGGGTTGCCGATAGTTTCGGCAAAGAGGCAGCGCGTGGTGGGGCGAAAGGCCTTCTTGATCTCCTCGGCGGATGCTTCGGGATCGATAAAGGTCACTTCAATGCCCATCTTTGGCAGAGTGACGGCGAACAGGTTGTAAGTTCCGCCGTAAAGAGTGCTGGCTGCCACAACATGCTGGCCGGACTGGCAGATATTCAGGATCGCCAGGGTTGTGGCGGCTTGGCCGGATGATGTCGCCATGGCACCGACGCCCCCCTCCATCTGAGCAATCTTGGTTTCGAAGCCATCGGTGGTTGGGTTGGCCAGTCGGGTGTAAAAGAAACCGGCCGCTTCCAGATCGAATAGTTTGGTGACATGTTCTGCACTGTCATACTTGAAAGTGGTGCTCTGGATGATGGGAAGGATGCGCGGTTCGCCGGATTTTGGCTCGTAGCCTCCCTGTACGGCAATGGTGTCGATTTTCCAGTTCGGGTTCATGTTGAATTCTCCTTTTTATGTTAAAATTTCATAATTACAAGTAGCATCTGTTAATATGTAGCGTATTAAGTTTGTGTTTTAACGGATATCAGTTTGAACTTCAATAGGCAGCTTCTATAAAATTACCGGTAGAACCGATAAAACTCCGCAGCATTATCATAAAACACTGCGCGTGCCGCTTCATCCCCCAGCGTTTTAAGCACCAGTAGAAAATCGTCGTGACTGTATGGCCTGGGCGCGCGGGTGGAGGGGAGGTCAGTGCCAAACATGAGGGCATGAGGATTCGCCGCGTATAATTCACGCAACGCAGTCGGCACGTCAAAATTAACCCTGCCAAAACCGGTGGCCTTGACCCTCACACCACTCTCGGCCAGCTTCAGCAATGTTCCGAAACCTTCCTGCTCCAGACCCAAATGGTCGATGCTGACAGCCGGAAGGGATGTCAGCGAATCAAACAGCCCATCCAACTCCCGTGAATCCACGTACAGCTCCACATGCCAGCCGGCAAGCTCATACACACGCTGCGCCATAGCATCCATATGACGCACATCTTCTGACCCGCCCCGCCTGAGGTTAAAGCGCACAGCTCTCACTCCGGCACTATCCAAATCCAGAATTTCCTGATTTGAAACGGTTGATGGCAGTTGTGTTACTCCGACAAAGAGCGGCCCAAGGGTATACAGGGCATCCAGCAGATAACTCTGGTCAAATATCTGAAACGATCCGGAAACAACGGCTCCGCCACGCAGGTCGTACTGCGCCATCCGGGCCCGATAATCTGAGCAGATCAGATCTTCCGGCAGGTAGCCGTTGTTGGGGGTAAGCGGAAAGCGGCGGTCGATGATGTGAAAGTGACTGTCAAAGAGCGGGAAAGCGTTGTCACTCTGCGTTTCACGGCTGATTCCGTACAATTGATTGCTCCTCTCCGCTGACTTGAGTGATCGCATTATACCTATCGTCGTGACATTGGCAATCTGTATTGTGTTATTGTGCGCTTACAGCTATTGTATGACGATTATCAAAGAAGGGAGTCGCTCCATGCTTTCATACGAACAGGCTCGACAGATTATTCTGGAAAATATCACTCCGGTCGGGACTGAACAGGTCGATATTGTCGAAGCTATCGGTCGAGTCCTGGTTGAAGATGTTGTTGCTCCGTGGGATATGCCGCTTTGGGACAATTCAGCCATGGATGGCTATGCGGTCCGTATTGCAGACTGCAGTGAAATATCCTGTAAACTGAAAGTGACCGGCTACATCCCTGCCGGTGCCCGGGCTGACGGGGTTGAAGTAAAGCCGGGTTGTGCGGTTAAAATCATGACCGGTGCACCGATCCCGAGCGGTGCCGATGCGGTTGTACCAATAGAAGAAACTGAAGAAACCTCCGGAGAACAGGTCGCTATTCAGGCCCCAGTTGCTCTGTGCCAACATATTCGTTATCGCGGTGAAGATGTGCGCTCCGGTCAGACCGTCATTGCTGGCGGAACGATCATTCGGCCACCGGAGGTAAGTATGCTGGCCTCCCTCGGGCGGGCCAGAGTCCCGGTCTTTATCCGTCCTTTGGTCGCGATCCTTTCGACCGGTGATGAGCTGATTGAAGTAGGCCGCACCCCAGGTGCAGGTGAACTCATCAACAGTAATACGCTGTCGCTGGCGGCGGCGGTGCGTGAAGCGGGAGGGATCCCTCGCATAATCGGCATCGCACGGGACAACCTTGAAAGCCACCGCGAAAAGCTGCAGGAAGGGCTTAAGGCAGATATGTTGGTAACCTCGGCCGGCGTTTCAGCCGGAGATCGCGACCTGGTGAGGGTTGTTCTGGATGAATTAGGGGTAAAGCAGGTCTTCTGGAAGGTTGGCGTCAAGCCTGGCAAGCCGACAGCCTTCGGCGTTAAAGATGGGAAGCCGGTGTTTTCGCTTCCAGGAAATCCGGTTGCCAGCTTGATAACTTTTGAGGAGTTTGTTCGTCCGGCACTGCTGCGTATGATGGGACAATGTCAGGTGCTTAGGCCGACATTTCGCGCCATTCTGAACGAGGATATCAAAAACAAGGAAAGCGACCGTACCACTCTGCTCCGCATTCGCCTGGAACGAGAAGGAGATCGATTTTACGCATCAACATCCGGCAAGCAGCAGACCGGGTTGTTAAAGACGATGGTTAATTCGGCGGCTATCGCTGTAATTCCCCCCGGGCGCGGCTTCATGGCGGCCGGGGAAGAGGTGGATGTCCACTTTTTTGGCAGTTATATCGATTTAATTTGAAATAGTATAGCGAGGTTCACGTGAAAGACTATCTTGGCGCACATATGTCCATCTCGGGAGGGCTACATCTGGCCATCGACCGGGCCGTCGCTGCCGGTTGCAATGTCCTGCAGATTTTTACCCGCAACTCTAACCAGTGGAAAGGGAAGCCTGTCAGTGAGAACGATGCCGCACTTTTCCGCAGCAAGTTTGCCGCATCCGGTCTGCGTGAAGTTGTATCACATGACATCTATCTGATAAATCTGGCCTCTCTCCCGGGTGAAACTCGTGATAAAAGTCTGGCGGCCTTTCGCGATGAACTGGAAACCTGTGTTCGCCTCGGTATCAATAAGGTTGTCATGCACCCCGGTTCACATCTGGCGGACTCACCCCAGGCCGGATTGGCAAGGGTTGTGGAAGCGTTTGACCAGCTTTTCAGCGAAGTGCCGCAGTTCGAGGGAAAGGTTCTGATTGAGACTACAGCCGGTCAGGGGAGCAATCTGGGAAGGACATTTGAAGAGTTGGCAGCGATCATCAACGGCTCACGTTTCCCGGAAAAGTTTGGTGTTTGCTTTGACACCTGCCATACTTTTGCAGCCGGTTATGATACTGCCACGGAAGATGGTTACCGCGACACTATGGAGCAGTTCGACCGCTTGATAGGCGTGGGGCGACTGCAATGCTTCCACCTTAACGACTCCAAAAAAGGTCTCGGTTCACGTGTCGACCGGCACGAACATATTGGCCAGGGGACGCTGGGGCTAAACCCCTTCCGCTTCATTCTGAATGACCCCCGGTTTGCCACGGTGCCAAAAATCCTGGAGACTCCGAAGGGTGACCACGACGAGATGGATATAGTTAATCTTGGGCTGTTGCGTGGGTTGGTGAAATAGACCTGGGACAGATTTTCTCCGAATCAGACTGATCAATCAAGTAGTAGACCCAGTTTTCCGGCCAGCCAGCGGGTAGTAGTGGCCTGGACTATTATGGTTATAAGGATTGTGATGAATGTAGCCGAAGCAATGATCTCTGCACCCGGTACTTTCATGCCAAGCAGGATGCCGGCAAGCGCCCCTGGGATTACTCCGGTTTCACGGGTCCAACTCATGAACAGCATTTCATTCAGGCTCCACTTTGCACGACGGTCAGGAAGCGCACAGCAGAAAACCGTAACAGGCCTGGCTATAAACATGAGTACCAGCACCAATCCTACCCCACCAAAAAGATATTTTCCCATTAGTACAAAATTGACCTGACTGCCAAGCAGAATAAAAATAAACATCCGCATGATGAGAGATGTGGTGAGGATAAAGTCCTCCAGTTTTTCTTCTTCCCTGTTTTCCATCGCAAAGCCAAAAACATCTTTGTTGCCCAGTATGATTCCAAATACAAAGACTGCCATAAAACCGCTGGCTTGGAAGTTTTCGGCACTCATGTAGGCGCCGAGTACTGCCATCAGGGTCACTAACGGTGCATATTCCTGCAGGAAATTGTATTTTTCGTGAGCAATCAGCGCTGCTGCCAGATAGCCTAGCACTGCACCTATCAGTACGCCGATCAGAGCATTACTTAAAAGAGTTGCAGTAGCCGAAGCCAGTGAAAATTCCCCTCCGGTACCAAGGGCAACGCCCATAATTGTAAAGGTAACGATGGCGCCCATCGCATCGTTAAAGGCTGATTCGCTCATGACGGTTTGGGCCACCCGATCCTTGATTCTTACCTGCTTGAACACCGGAACGAGTGTTGCCGGATCAGTGGAGGCTACGGTACTCCCCAGAAGCAGCGCAGTAATCAGCGGAATGCCCAGAAGCTGCAGAGCAGCAAGGCTTGTAATGGCTGTTGTTATTAGTACACCGATAGTTGATATGACCAGGATAGTGATCCAGACCTCTTTCAATACCTTGAGTCGCAGACTTGCGCCGCCGTCAAAAAGGATATAAGAGGAGCCAAAAATGAGGATTAACTGATTGATGGTGGAATCTGCCTTGACATCAAAAACGCCCGATAGTTCGGGGCCAAGACCCATGCCGACCAGTAGGAAGACAACCACGTCCGGCACCTTAAACTTTCGGGCCAATATACCGCTCACGGAACCGGCAAACAGTATGACCCCTATAATAAACAGTATATGTTTTGCCGAGTGAATTGCCGCTGATTCCATCTGCACCCACCATTTAAAATGTTAGTTAGAGGCTCTGATCAGTTTTCCTTGCTGTACCCCTACTTCACGCCCAGCAGTGCCAACAGAATACCGCCGGAGATAGCCGTACCAAAAACCCCGGCCAGGTTCGGTCCCATGGCATGCATGATCAGGTAGACCTGTGGATTTTCCCGGTTACCCACCATATGTGAAACCCGTGCAGCGATAGGCACCGAAGCGATTCCGGCTGATCCGATCAGCGGATTGATCTTTCCACGGCTGATTACGTTCATGATTTTTGCCGCCACTACTCCGGAACCGGTGCCAAACATAAAAGCCACCAACCCTAAAGCAATTATCTCAAGGGTTTTAAGGGTCAGAAACTGTTCGGCATTCATGGTGGAACCGATGGCAACAGTCAGCACTATCGTTATGATGTTCATAATTTCATTGGCGGCCGTCTTGGCCAAGCGGTCCACTATCAGGCACTCCTTCAGCAGATTACCCAGCATCAGCATGGTGATGAGCGGAGCGATGGGGGGAAAAAACAGATTGACGACAACGGCGATGATGATGGGAAAAGCGATCTTTTCCAGGCGGGTGACCTGACGGGGTTTTTCCATGATAATATCCCGCTCTTTTTTGGTGGTCAGCAGTTTCATGATGGGCGGCTGAATCAAGGGCATCAAAGCCATGTATGAATAAGCGGCTACTGAAATCTGCGGCAAAAGATGCGGAGCCAGTTTCATGGTGACGAAGATAGCCATGGGGCCGTCTGCGCCGCCGATGATGCCGATGGCACCCGCTTCAGCCAGGGAGAAACCAAGCAGCTTGGCCCCGATCAGGGCCACAAAAATCCCCAGGTGTGCGGCAGCCCCCAAAATCACCAGCCAGGGGCTGGCGATCATCGGCCCGAAATCAGTCATGGCCCCAACACCGAGAAAAATCAGTGGCGGGACAATGAGCAGGGCCACTCCTTGGTAGGCGTAATGAAACAATCCTCCGGGTTGGGTCAGGCCCGAGCCTGGCACATTGGCCACGATGCAGGCAAAACCGATTCCGACAAGCAGAAAGGGCTCGTATTTCTTGACCAGGGCCAGATAGATCATGGTGAGCCCCACTAGCATCATGAACACGTTACCCCAGCTCAATTGGGCCAGGCCGGTCTGCTCTTTCAATAAATTCAATAAATCGATTAATTGTGCAAACATGTTTTCACTCCGTTTATTGCGGTAGTCCCTCAATCTGAAGCAGGGTGTGCCCGTCATCTACGGCATCTCCCACGTTGACCAGAACGGTTCGCACGGTACCGGCTAGCGGTGCAACAACTGGGGTCTCCATCTTCATGGCATCCAGCACGATCAGCACCTGATTACATGCAACCACGTCCCCGGGTTTTACCAGACATTTAAAAACATGCCCTGCCATGGGACTTACGACGACCTGACAGCCTTCAGCGGCAGTAACGGGTGGAGTAACTAGAACAGCTGCTGAAGAAGATGGCGCAGAGGCTGCGGGAGACGGAACAGTCGGAGAATAGCTTGTTTGCGGCAACGCCGGGGATGAATCGTCCAACACCTCAACACCGACATCGTATGTTTTACCTTCCAGGGTTATTCTCAACATCTTCATGGTGATGATTCCTTTCAAAAAAGTTATTGGGTAACGCATTCATCTATAAACGTACGCCGCAAGAAGGCGCAGCAGCCTGCTATTTGAGGCGATGTGACTGCAGTTCGTGACGCCCCTGAGCTGCCCAGTTCCCGTTTTTGGCGGCCAAAGGACGGAATCTGTCGATACGAACCGGTTCCCCCAGCGCCTCGCACGCTGCGGCGGTAAGCAGCACCACCAGCTGCTGGTCACTAAGGCCGGGATGGATGCCGTCTGTTACAGCAGATTGCGTTGACGGGGGGGGTATCTGCGAGGCAACAGCTGAACCGGATTCCTTGAACGCTGGCCGTTCAAGTGGCATGTTCAGAGAGCCTTCGTCGTCCTGTTTGCCGAATCTATTGAGCAGGGGAAACAGCGCCAGGATCACCCCGATCCCACCGATGATGATAAAGCTCAAAATGAAATCGATTGCGCTAATGAGAAGCGCTCCGTTTAAATTATCCTGAATAGGCATGATGCCATCCTGACTGTTGATTGATATTGTTACTGCAGGGAATGCTCTATAACGGTATCAAGCCATGTTTCTTGGCTGGCCGCGAAACCCGTTTCGTCAGGGATATGCGCAGGGCCTGCGCGACCCGTGCCCGTGTCTCAGCCGGTTCTATCACATCGGTAATCATATCGCGGGAAGCCGCCTGATACGGAGTTGCAAACTGGTCGCGGTACGACTGCACCAGTTCGGCCTCTCTGGTTGTATGATCCTCCGCCTCTTCAATCTCCTTTTTGTAGATGATCCGGGCGGCACTTTCGGCTCCCATTACGGCAATCTCGGCGCAAGGCCAGGCAAAGATAAAGTCCGCACCCATGTCCTTGGAGCACATGGCCAGATAAGCGCCCCCATAGGCCTTGCGCATGATAACAGTAATCTTGGGAACAGTTGCAGCGGCATAGGCAAACAGCATCTTGGCGCCATGGCGAATGATTCCACCCCGCTCCTGAGCCAGGCCGGGCATGAAACCTGGCACATCAACCAGGTTGACCAGCGGTACGTTGAAGGCGTTGCAGAAACGGATGAAACGGGCGGCCTTGTCGGAGCTGTCAATATCAAGGCAACCGGCTTTGTGTGCCGGCTGGTTGGCCACCATGCCCACCACCATGCCGTTGATCCGGCCAAAACCGACTACGATATTTCGTGCAAAATCCCGCTGCACTTCAAGCCACTGTCCCGGATCCAGCAGCCGTTCAATCACCAGGTAGACATCAAAGCTAACCTTCGGATCTTCGGGCACCAGCTCGTTTATCCCCTCATCCCGCTCCAAGATGATTGCATCGGGAATATAGTGCGGAGGATCCTGCATATTGTTGAGCGGCAGAAAACCGAGCAGTTGCCGGGTAAGGCTGATGGCATGCCGGTCATCTTCGGCAATGAAATGGATATTGCCGCTGACAGCAGCGTGGGCTTCGGCTGTGCCAAACTGTTCAATCGGCGCGGTCTGCCCTGTGGCAGCCTTGATCACCTCAGGGCCACAGATGAACATGCTGGAATGGGTGCGGGTCTGGATGATGAAATCCATCAGTGCCGGGCTGTAGGCGGCGCCGCCGGCGCAGGGTCCGGCAATGATGGCGATCTGAGGTACTACCCCCGAGGCGGCCACATTATGATAAAAAACCTGGCCATATCCTGAAAGGCTGTGGATCCCCTCCTGAATGCGGGCTCCTCCCGAGTCGTTAATGGCCACCACGGGGATGCCGGTTTCGCTGGCAATGGTCATGATATCGCAGATCTTTTTGGCCTGCATGTGGCCGAGAGCGCCGCCACCCACGGTGAAGTCCTGGCTGTAGATCGCTACAGGACGGCCATCGACATTGCCTGTGCCGGTAACAACACCATCACCCGGCATGAACTTCCCGGCAAATCCCGGCATGTGGCAGGCGTGGTTGACATGCATGCCGTACTCACTGAAAGATTCCTGGTCAAATAGCTGCTCTACCCGTTCACGGGCGCCTAAACGACCTTCGGCATGTCGTTTCTTCATCTTTTCCTTGCCACCACCGGCAAGAGCTACTGTGCGTCGGTGGCGGAGTTCATCAAGCAGTTCCTGTTTTATGGCCATTTAAGTGACTCCTTTAGTGCCAAACAACTTTTTGATTTAAGTGAAAGATATAGATAGAAAAACCAGATTTGCAAGAGGATTTAAATTTAGGTTGTTTTTAGAATATTTTTTTAGAAACAGCAGTGCTTTTATGGTTATAATTTAAAATAGTTAGAGTTGGTGCTGTTGATATAATTATACAGCATTATATTTTTGCCTATATAAACAGACAGCTGTTTTATATCATGATAAGTGTCATCGATTCGGACTAAATGTTTTGACCATTAAAGCATCTTCCGCAGATACTGGCCTGTGTAGGAGCGGGTAACTCTGGCCACCTGCTCCGGTGTTCCGACTGCGATGATCTCGCCTCCCCGGTCGCCCCCCTCAGGCCCCAGGTCGATGACCCAATCAGCGGTCTTTATTACATCCAGATTGTGCTCGATTATCACAATAGTATTGCCGGCATCGACCAGGCGCTGGATAACCTCCAGCAGTTTGGCTATATCATGGAAATGCAGGCCTGTGGTAGGCTCGTCGAGGATGTAAATCGTCCGTCCGGTAGCGCGTTTGGACAGTTCCTTGGCCAGCTTGACCCGCTGGGCTTCACCGCCCGAAAGTGTTGTTGCCGCCTGTCCCAGTTTGATATAGCCGAGACCGACCTCATCCAGAGTCGCCAGCTTGTTTTTTATACGCGGGATTGCCCCCATAAATTCCAGCGCCTGTGACACGGTCATGTCCAGCACATCGGCAATGGACTTCCCCTTGAAATGAACCTCCAGCGTTTCCCTATTGTAGCGTGCCCCTTTGCAGACTTCGCACTCCACATAAACATCCGGCAGGAAGTGCATCTCGATTTTGATGATGCCGTCGCCGGAGCATGCTTCACAGCGTCCCCCCTTGACATTGAACGAGTAGCGCCCCGGCTTGTAGCCGCGTCGCTTGGACTCGGGAAGATTGGAAAACAGGTCGCGAATATCGCTGAAGACGGCGGTGTAGGTGGCCGGATTAGAGCGCGGGGTGCGGCCGATCGGGGACTGGTCGATGTTGATAACCTTATCGAGGTTTTCCAATCCCTGCACATCCCGTACTGCTCCGGCTTTCTCGCGGCTGCGGTACAAACGCTGTCCCAATACTTTGTGCAGGGTATCGATTACCAGTGTCGATTTGCCGGAGCCGGAAACGCCTGTCACACAGGTCATGACGCCGAGCGGGATCTCTACGGTGACATCTTTGAGGTTATTCTCCGAAGCGCCGATAATGCGCAACGACTTGTCGTACGTGCGCCGTTTTTTCGGTACCGCTATAGAAAGCTCACCCGAAAGGTAACGCCCGGTCAGTGACGCAGGAGATGCCATAACCTCAGCAGGTGTACCCTGGGCGACGACTTCGCCGCCATGCACGCCGGCACCCGGTCCCATGTCGATCAGGTGGTCGGCCTCCATAATGGTTTCTTCATCATGTTCAACAACCAGCACGGTGTTGCCGATGTCGCGCAGTCGCTTGAGAGTGCCGAGCAGGCGGGCGTTGTCCCGCTGGTGCAGGCCGATTGAGGGTTCATCCAGGATGTAGAGAACACCGACCAGGCTGGAGCCGATCTGTGTTGCCAGGCGGATGCGCTGCCCCTCGCCTCCGGAGAGGGTGCCGGAAGTTCTGTCAAGAGAAAGGTAGTCAAGGCCGACATTGACCAGAAACGAGAGCCTCTCACGAACTTCCTTGAGTATCCGGCGGGCGATCTCCTGCTCCTTGTCAGAGAGCGTCAACTCTTCGAAGAAACGGAGGCAGTCACGAATCGAGAACGCAGTTACGTCGCGGATGGTGAGCCCTCCTACCAGTACGTGCAGGGCCTCGGGACGAAGGCGTGCACCCTGACAGGTTGGACAGGGCATGATATTCATGTACTTTTCCAGCTCCTCACGGGACGTATCCGATTCGGTTTCGCGCCAGCGGCGCTGCAGGTTGTTCAGAACCCCCTCGAACTCTTTTTGGTAGGTATGGCGGCGCTCGCCGTCTTCCTCCCACCAGAACTCGATTTTCTTCCCACCGGAACCGTTTAGGATCACGTCACAAACTTTTTCTGGCAGTTCTTTAAAAGGGGTGCGAATGTCGAACGTGTAAGCTTTGGCAAGTGCGTCCAAAATCAGATGAAACCATCCGGACATGCGTTTTTCCCAAGGGGCGATAGCCCCTTCGCGCAGGGAAAGCTCCGGGTTGGGGATCACCAGATCGGAGTCAAAGTACATGCGGGTGCCGAGTCCGGTACACTCCGGGCAGGCGCCATGCGGGTTGTTGAAGGAGAACAGGCGCGGGGTGATTTCTTGATAGGAAATGCCGCAATCAACGCAGGCCAGTTTTTCCGAGAAAAGCATCTGCACCGGTTTGGGCATCTTTTTATTCTTCCCGTCGGGCGGTTCCTCTGAGGTCACAGCCATTGCGACGGCCTCAACCTTGACAACCCCCTCGGCATGGTGAAGCGCTGTCTCCAGCGAATCGGCGAGGCGGCGCTGTATGCCTTCCTTAACGACAATCCGGTCCACCACGATATCTATGTCATGCTTTTTTTTCTTGTCCATTTCGATATCATCGGCCAGTTCCCGGACGGTTCCGTCGAGAACAACGCGGGTGAAGCCTTCTTTGCGCAGCTGGTTAAGCTCTTTTTTGTACTCTCCCTTGCGGCCACGGATCATCGGGGCGAGCAGGGTCAGCTTCGTTCCGGCGGGCAGGACCATGATCTGATCCACCATCTGGGACACTGTCTGGGAGGTTATTTCCTTATCGCAGGAGATGCAGTGCGGATGCCCGATCCGGGCAAACAACAGGCGCAGATAGTCATAAATTTCGGTGACGGTTCCGACGGTGGAACGGGGGTTTTTGCTGGTGGTCTTCTGTTCGATGGAGATGGCCGGTGAGAGCCCTTCAATCGACTCGACGTCCGGCTTTTCCATCTGCTCCAGAAACTGGCGGGCATAGGATGAGAGCGATTCTACGTAGCGGCGCTGCCCCTCGGCATAGATCGTATCAAACGCCAGAGTGGACTTGCCGGAGCCGGAAAGGCCGGTGATAACAACAAGTTGGTCGCGGGGGATTTCGACGTCGATGCATTTGAGGTTGTGCTCGCAGGCACCTTTGACGATGATGCTGGTATGGGCCATGGTCAGTATTTCAAACCGTCTCGGAGGAGTTCAACGAACTGTTCCGCCGGTACTGGGCGGCTGAACAGGTAGCCCTGCATTTCTATGCAGTTGTTGAATGAGAGCAGTTCCATTTGAGCTCGTGTTTCGACACCTTCGGCGATGACACTGAGCTTGAGAGTCTGAGCTATAGAGATGATAGTTTTGGCAATAGCTGCATCGTCTGGATTGGTGGTGATGTCCTGCACAAAGGAACGATCTATTTTAAGGCGGCTGATGGGAAAAAGTTTTAGATATGCGAGGGATGAATAGCCGGTTCCGAAGTCATCGATGGCTAGGCTGATACCCATTTCTTTGAGCTTGCGCAAGATGATGGCAGTCTGTTCTGCATTCTTCATGATGGCGCTTTCGGTAATCTCCAGTTCGAGCCATTTCGGTTCAAGCCCGGTTTCCATCAAGGTGGCTGAAACCATTTCATCAAGGTGATATTGCCCGAATTGTTTCGCAGACAGGTTCACCGCCACTCGGACCGGTGGCAGACCCTGCTGCTGCCAGGATCTGTTCTGTTGGCAGGCAGTGTGTAAAACCCATTCGCCGATCGGGACGATAAATCCGGTCTCTTCGGCCAGGTGGATGAATTTATCCGGTGCCAGTAACCCGAGGTCCGGGTGTTGCCAACGCAGCAGTGCCTCCATGCCGGATATCAGGCCGGAACGTGCATCCACCTGAGGTTGGTAAACCAGGAAAAACTCTTCCCGCTCCAGTGCTTTTCGCATGGAGTTTTCCAGTATCATTCGCTCCAATACCTTGACGTTCATCTCACTGGAGAAAAATTGAAAATTGTTGCGATCCAGCTCTTTGGCCTGATACATGGCCAGATCGGCATGTTTGAGCAGGGTATAACTGTCGTCACCATCCATGGGGTAGACGGCGATGCCGATGCTTCCGGACGTGTAAATTTCTTGGCTATTGATGTAGATCGGCTCCGAGATTAGCATCAGAATTTTATTGGCAACGGTAGATATAGCTTCGGCGGTGTTTGCACCGATCAGGACGGCTACGAATTCGTCGCCCCCCAGTCTGGCCAGTGTGTCGCTTTCCCGGATACACGCCGCGAGGCGAATGGCAATGGTCTTGAGTAGCAGGTCTCCAGCAGGATGTCCCATGGAGTCATTAATTTTTTTGAAACGATCCAAATCCAGGAAAAGCACACCGACAAGCTGGTGGTCTCTGGACGCATGAGCGATGGCCAACTTAAGCCGGTCATGCAGCAAGCTGCGGTTGGGAAGACCGGTCAGGGTGTCATAGTTGATCAACTGTTGTACTTCGCTCTCGGCCCGGGTGCGGGCCGTGATGTCCAATGTCGTGCCGGATACGAAGCTGGTTCGTCCATATTCGTCACACTCCACTTCGCCATGACAATTGACGGTAATTTCTCCCTCCGGACACGAGATGATTCGGTAGACGATGTTGAAAGGCTGGCCTCTCTTGGCAGCAGCAAGCATAACCTTCTTGAGTGCCGGTATATCCTCAGGGTTAACCAGACCCAAAAGCCACTCCATTTTTATCTGTTTGTGGTCACTCGGGTTTAGTCCAAAAATTCGGAATAGTTCATCAGACCAGTAAATTTCGCCGGTCTGAACATTCCACTCCCAACTGCCTATACCGGCGATCTTCTGGGTACGCGCAAGTCGCAACTGGCTCTGTTGCAACGCCTGCTCGGTACGCTGCAGACGTTCCCTGATTGACTCCAATAGTTTGGAAGAATTATCATCTTCTTCAATAACCGGAAACGGGGGAGGAATCGCTATGCCCTGTTGTTTTTTGGTCACGGGTATTCTCTTATGAATTAAGTGGTTAGGTCCCCCTATTGAGCTAATAGGGGTTTTTTCTACTTCTTTTTCAAACGCCAGCCTTCCTTATTTACCTGCGGAATACGGGAAATAGCCAGTGAATCTGGCGGTACATCGGTTGTAACGGTCGTACCAGCCGCCACCAGAGAGTTGCGGCCGACGCTGACGGGTGCTACTAACTGCACGTCGCTGCCGATAAAAACGTCATCACCGATAACGGTGCGATGCTTGTTGATGCCATCGTAGTTGCAGGTAATAGTTCCACAACCGATATTTACATTGCTACCGATTTCGGCATCACCTAAATAGGTCAGATGCGAGGCCTTGGAACCTTCCCCCATGACAATCTTCTTGGTCTCTACGAAGTTGCCGATCTTGACTTTGTTGCCAAGGATCGTGCCGGGACGCAGATGTGCCATCGGTCCGACTGTCACATCCTCACCAAGTTCGGAATTTTCCAGTACTGAAGCGGCTTTTATATGGCAATCATTGCCAATGCGGCAGCCAGAGATGCTGACATTGGCATCGATTTCGCAGCCACACCCGATGATTGTTCCTTCCCCAATATGGCAGCCGGGGTGGATGGTCGTATCGGCGCCGATAGTTACACCCTGGTCGATATAGGTGCCTTCAGGGTCAATTATGGTAACGCCGTTCAACATATGTTCGCGGTTGATACGGCGACGGAGAATGCTGCCAGCTCTTGCAAGCTGACTTCGATCATTTACCCCCATGATCTCTTCGGCTTCTGCGGCCTGAATGGCCAAGCAGGTCAACCCCTTTCTGACGGCAATCGCCAACAGATCGGTCAGATAATATTCACCCTGGGCGTTGTCATTGCCAATCTCCCTGATGTTGGCGAAAAGAAAATTGGAGTCCATGCAGTAAATACCGCTGTTGATCTCACGAATCTCCTGCTCTTCCGGATCGGCATCCTTCTGCTCTACGATGCGTGACACCAAGCCGGAGGGGTCACGAACAATACGGCCATAGCCATAAGGATCATCCATCATCGCGGTCAGCACAGTCACGGCTGCCTGGTTGTCACGATGGTGCGTCAGCATGTTTTTCAACGTTTCTGCTCGCAGCAGCGGTGTGTCCCCGCACAGTATCAAAACAGTGCCCTGAAAACCGGGTAGCGCTTCCAGGGCGCAGGCAACCGCATGCCCGGTTCCGAGCTGATCTTCCTGCATGGCGCAGCGAATATCTGTTGCCCCACGGAAAACACCTTGCACAGCATTGGCCTGATGACCGATTACCAGCACTATGGTGTCAGAGCCTGCTTCACGGGCGGCTGTTACTGGCCAGGCAATCATCGGCAACCCGGCAACGGGATGAAGAACCTTGATCAAGGCCGATTTCATCCGGGTGCCCTTTCCGGCAGCTAGTACTACAGAGGCAAGTGATTCCATGCCGATCACCTCCACAAAAAAAATTGGTAAATTATATCCGAACAGTCTATGCGATTAATGGTCAAAGCGTCAAGATATTAGCGTAGTTATGAACCTTTAATACATATTTTAACCTTTACTTATAGGTTGGTTCGGCTATAGTATCTAGCCTTTATTTATGTAATCTCACAAACTCAGATAAACGTAATTAAAGTGCGTTAAAAGTATTTTAAAATGGGTGCCGATGGCTATTGCAGAAGATGTCATACTTCTTGACAATAAATTGAACGTGCTGATCACCAGGTACGAACAGTATTTTATCGGTCTGGAAAAACGGGAACCGCTCCAGTTGCTGGGGGAAGTTGAAAAACTGGTTCGCTGCTACAGCGGCGTGCCGATCCATAATACCATGTACAAGCACCGCTTCAACATGCTGGTGGCCCGCCTCAACACGTATCGTGAACATTGGAACCGGATTCTTAAGCTTATGGAGGAGGGGCGTTATTCACGGGACCGTTTTATCAGCGACCTGCATTTACGCCAGAAGAATAAACCTGAGAAGAAACTGACAGAATCTCATGTTGAATCAGCTGATTCAGATCTTGATCGCCTCGTCCATGAGTTCCGGGAAGCCAGAAAAGCTTGTAACCTGTCGGTTGACAAGATTACCCGTGAGCTGATTGCAGCAACAATTGAAAAACAGAAGCCAGCCCTGGCGGCGAGGCTTGGCACCGATCATCTCGCCTTCAGGGTTGTTATCGAAGATGGCAAGCCCAAATTAAAAGCCGGACTCCGCAAGCATTGACCAGAAATCAAACGAGCACCCCATGACCTCCTTGATCCCCCAAGCTATAGACAGTATTGCTGCACTCCGTCGTGGTGAACTGCGCATAACCATCCCGGGTTTGAAGGGTTCTTCTCCAGCTCTGTTTGTTGCGGAATTAGTCCGCGCAGGGCTTGACACCCCGCTGGTAATTACGGCAAATCAGGAAGCGGCGGAGGAGTTTTGTCGTGAACTGGCCTTTTTCTCTGCTGGAGATCTGCATGCGGCACTGTTTCCGGCTTGGGACATCGTGCCATTTTCAGCCTCCTCTCCGCATCCGGATGTGACCGGCGCTCGTTTGGATACACTCTTTCGGCTGCAAAACGGCCTGTCCCGGATAACTGTTATGCCGGTGGCAGCGGCGATACAACGGGTGCTCCCCAGGAAAACCCTGAATGATTCCTCCTGCTATCTGCTTGCAGGCGAAGAGTTTGATCGGGATGATCTGTTGGCAAGATTGGTCAGGATGGGTTACGCCAATGTGCCGTTGGTGGAGGATCGCGGTACCTTTGCCGTGCGGGGAGGAATCCTTGATATTTTCCCTCCCAACTTGCCTACACCGGTCAGAATAGAATTTTTTGGTGATACGGCCGAGACCATGCGCGCTTTTGATCCATTGACACAACGATCACTGCAGCCGATTGAAGAGCTGGTGCTGCTCCCCTCGCGAGAGCTGTTGCTGTCGGATGAGGTACTGGCGGATATTTCACCGCGTCTGAAGCAGCTCTGTGACGAACTTGACATCCCGGCTAATCGTCGCCGCACGATTCTGGAAGATCTGCACAATGCGGTTTATTTCCAGGGCATTGATTTCCTGCAGCCGCTTCTTCACCCTGCTCTTGAAACGATTTTTGACTATACCTCCGGCTCTCCTCTGATTCTGCTCGACTCCGAGGCTATCAGTTACGCCTGCCTCAGTTTCTGCGAGGAAATTGAGGTTGGGGTGGTCAAGGCTGCGACTGCTGGTTTCGCCCACTCTCCGCAGGGCGAACTGTTTCTAGCCAACTCCGAGCTGGAAGCAATCATCACAGTGCGTAGCGTCATTGAACTGCCTGGATTGGCACTGGAAGCATCAGGGCGGACAACGACAATAGCGATCCCTTGCGAAGAAAACAGTGACCTGCGGGTAAGCGTTTCAAAGGAGAGCAGCCACGCTCTGGCGCCGCTGGCAGGAAAGCTGCGCGAATGGCTTGACGGCGGGCAGCGGGTCGCTATTGTGTGCCATCAGCTGCCGCAGGCCGAGCGCCTCAAGGATCTTCTTACGCCGTACAACCTTCTCTGCTTTATCAGCGAAGCGGGCTTTCAGGAGGCACTTCTTCCCAGCGGGGGGAGGTTGGGAGGGGGGATTCAGATCCTGACCGGAGATATTTCTCGCGGTTTCCGGCTCCCCTTTTCTCAGCTGGTGCTGATCGCCGAAGAAGAGCTGTTTGGCAAGCGGGTCAGGCGGCGCGGCGTTTCCGAAGTTCGTAAGAAACAACTCCTGGCTTCTCTGGCCGAACTTAAACCGGGCGATTACATGGTGCACATTGATCACGGTATTGGTCTGTACCGTGGATTGCAGCATATCAGCGTCGGGAGTGTTGGCGGCGATTTCCTACTGCTTGAGTATGCCGGTTCGGACAAACTGTTTCTGCCGGTTGATCGCCTTGGACTGGTACAGCGCTATGTAGGGCCGGAAGGTAGCAATCCCTCGCTCGATAAGCTGGGTGGGGTATCCTGGGAAAAGTCGAAGGGGAAGGCGCGCAAGAATATCGAGGAGCTTGCCGGAGAACTGCTCGAGATTTATGCTCGGCGGCAACTCTCCGAGGGGTTCTCATTTTCCCCACCAGATGAGATGTACCGGGAGTTCGAAGCGTCATTTGCCTGGGAGGAAACTCCCGACCAGCTCTCAGCGATTCAGGATGTGCTGGCCGACATGCAGCATTCGAAGCCGATGGATCGTCTGGTCTGCGGTGATGTTGGCTATGGCAAAACCGAGGTCGCGCTGCGGGGGGCTTTCAAATCAGCTCTTGATGGTAAGCAGGTTGGTATCCTTGTGCCGACAACCATTCTTGCCCAGCAGCATTACGAAACTTTCCGTGAGCGGCTGAAGGATTATCCGGTCACGGTCGAGGTGCTTTCCCGTTTCCGCACAGCCAAAGAGCAGAAAGAGACTCTGGAACGTCTCAAGAAGGGGAATGTTGATATTATTATCGGTACCCACCGCCTATTGCAGAAAGACGTTGCCTTCAAGGATCTCGGGCTCCTGATTATCGATGAGGAACAGCGCTTCGGGGTCAAGGACAAGGAACGGCTCAAGTCTTTCCGTGCCGTTGTGGATGTCATGACCCTTACCGCCACACCGATCCCACGCACGCTCTACATGTCGATGATGGGGATTCGAGACCTTTCGATCATAGATACCCCGCCGGTGGACCGTCTGGCGGTCAAAACCATCGTGTCCCGCTTCTCTGAAGAGTTGATCCGTGAAGCGGTGCTTCGCGAGTTGCGGCGCGGTGGTCAGGTCTTCTTCGTTCATAACCGTGTTCAGACTATTGGCAAGCGGGCAGAGCTGCTGGCTCAGTTGGTGCCGGAAGCCAAGATTGCCGTCGGGCATGGCCAGATGGGAGAACATGAGCTGGAAAAGGTCATGCTCGGTTTCATGCATGGTGAAACCAACCTGCTCCTATGCACTACCATAATCGAATCGGGTCTGGACATTCCTAACGCCAATACCCTGATAGTAGACCATGCCGACAAGTTTGGCCTTTCGCAACTTTACCAGCTACGGGGAAGGGTGGGGCGTTCAACGCAACGCGGCTACGCCTATCTGCTGATCCCTGGCGAAGCTGCTATCAGCTCCGATGCCCGGGAACGGCTTCGGGTATTGCAGGAGATCTCTGAACTGGGGGCAGGTTTCCGCATCGCGACGCACGACATGGAAATCCGAGGCGCAGGGGATATGCTTGGCAACCGGCAATCCGGAACCGTCACCGAAATTGGCTTCGAACTTTACAACCAGATGCTGGAGGAAACCATCGCCCGGATGCGTGGCGAAGAGAATATTGAGCGGGTAGAACCGGAGATAAATCTCAAGGTCCCGGCCTTCATCCCCGAGGCGTATGTAAAAGATGCGGGACAGCGGCTCGTGATTTACAAGAAACTAACCCAGGCCGAGAACGAAGAGGATGTGCTGGACGTACAGAACGAGGTGCTTGATCGCTTCGGGAAGTATCCGCTTGCGACCTCCTACCTGTTTGAGATCATGAAGCTGCGGGTAATGTTGAAGAAACTGATCGTGCGCCAGATCGACTTCGACGGCAAAGCGGTGATTATTTCGTTTCACCCGCGTACACCGGCTCAGCCTGACACGATTATCGGCATGATGCGGGGGGAACCAAAAAAATACCAGTTCACACCCGATTTCAAGCTTGTTTGTACATTAAAGGATACATCATTCGAGGGCATTATTGAGATGTCGAAAGCAGTTTTGAAACGTCTGTTGCCGTTGGATGCTCTGGTATGATCAATTTGTTATTTACTTGTTGTGGCAGGTCAGGCAAAGGGCGCTGCCCTGATCACTCATTACCAGATGTGTTTTTTCCGGTTTCAGTGGATTATGGCATGTCAAGCATCCAACCTTGCCGTTCATAAAAATCATCTTTGAATTAAAAGCGGCTACCGGTTTATAATTTTGGGGATCCATGCCTGAGTAGAGATTATAATCCATTCCGATGGGATGATCCTTTGCTCCACCATAGCGCATACTTTTGTTGTTTGGACTGCTCCTGTAATCTATTTTTACATCACTTGCATGACCGCCGTCGTGGCATGCCAAGCAATCTCTGCTGAATTGGTCTATAGTACCGCCCTGACTAAAAGAAGAACTTTTTTCCCCAAAGGCAAAGCTTGAAAAAGAAAAATCGTCCGAGGCATCTGACTGATACTGGCTGTCAGTCGTTGTATTGTATGCCAGTAAAGTAGCGCTTTCGGTTGCTATCCTGGTTATGTATTGTTCTCTCATGGGAGAACTTTGCAATTGTTTTGAGAATAAACACAATTCACCGGTTTCAGCATAAGCGTCAGGGCTTGTTGTGTTCACTCCGAGGCAAATAATGGCGGCCAGCGTTGACTTTAGCAGCATCTTCTGTAAGCGGACACCGTATTCGATGCCGCTCTGGTGCAAATACCCCGATTCTACAAGTATCTCACCAAGATTTTTACTGGATTTGGTCTGCTGGTGGAGTGCATCCTCCAACTGATCGCGAGTAATCTGTCCAGTCGCAACCAGTAACTCGCCAAGCCTGAGAGGGGAAACGTTGTCGCTGTCCTGATTGCCCTGAAACTCGAGCAAGGCGCTCAGTTGCTGTCCGGTGAGCATGCCCAGGCGCTTCAGGGTTTCGCCAAGCTTCTCCCCACTGCACTTCTGTTCTGCGACAGCATAATCAAGTTGCTCACTGGTGATATGCCCTGAGTTGACAAGTAAGGTGCCGAGTAATTGTCGTTCACCAGCGGCAAGTTTTACAGCACTTTCAATGGACCCCAAGTGCCCCTGTATAAGCAGAGGAACCCTGAAATCCTCTTCCTTGATAACTCCCTTCCTGATCAACACCTGACCCAAGAGCTCTTTGGAATGTTTCTGTTCCTCCAGAGCACAATCCAGATCATGGTGGAGTAAGAAACCGCCATCCAACAAAATTTTACCAATATTGCGCTTAATTAATTGTCCCATGACGATAGCTCCTTAACGCATGTAGGGAAAATTCTATTCGACCGTTGTACAGATTCTACCACAAATGAATTGAAAATATGTATTTTCTATCACATATAAATTTAAAATATGTATTTTCATGTGGTAAATAAGTTGTATTGAAATCATAAGCTGGAAGCAACGTACTTGGCGATTTGTTGCTCTAAAATATGGATTTGTGCCAGCTATCCTGATAGTCTCCTGAATACAGACTTTAGAAGGTACATATGCTCAATAACTATCCGCTCCTGACAATTGTGATATTCATCCCTCTGGCCGCTTGCCTGCTGCTACTGCCGCTCTGGAGTCGCGCTTCCATCGCCAAACCCGTTGCATTTGGGATCGCAGCAGTCGAGTTGGTGCTGGCCGGTTGGCTATATTTCTCGTGGCAGAGTTTAGCTGGGGCTCCTGCGAGACTGCCCGGTTACCTGCTGCTGGAGGACGCCTCCTGGATACCTTCATTCGGCATCCGTTATACACTGGGATTGGATGGCATCTCGCTTCTGATGGTTATGCTGACTTCGTTCACCTTTTGCGGGGCGCTGGCGGTGTCATGGAACTCCATCAAAGAACGGGTGGTCCTGTTCCTGACTTTGATGCTGATCATGGAAGCTGGAATCATGGGGGTCTTTTTATCCCTCGACCTGGCGCTGTTCTATCTGTTCTGGGAGATCATGCTAATTCCGATGTTCTTTCTGATCGGGGTCTGGGGTCATGGCCGCAAAATCTACTCGACGATCAAGTTCTTCCTTTTTACCATGTTCGGCTCACTGTTGATGCTGCTGGCGATCATCGCGCTACATCTGCTGCACGCCGCTCAGAGCGGGGTTGTCACCTTCGCTTTGCATGACCTGTTGCATACACAACTCCCCTTCAATACGCAACTCTGGCTGTTCGCCGCCTTCTTCCTGGCGTTTGCCATTAAATTCCCGCTCTTCCCTCTTCATACCTGGCTGCCAGATGCCCATACAGATGCCCCGACCGCAGGCAGCGTGGTCCTGGCAGGACTGCTGCTCAAGACCGGCAGCTACGGTCTGATCCGCTTCGGCTACCCGCTTTTTCCACTGGCGGCTCAAGCTTTTACTCCGCTTTTTTACACGCTCGCACTGATCGGCATCTTCTACGCTTCGCTGGTCGCTTTTGCCCAAGAGGATATGAAACGCCTGATCGCCTACTCCAGCATCGGGCATATGGGGTATGTCGCCATAGGTATCGCCGCCTGGGATCCGGTAGCGCTCTCCGGGTCAATCCTGCAGATGGCTAACCACGGGGTGACCACGGGTGCGCTGTTCTGCCTGATCGGGATGCTTGACGAACGGGCTCATACACGAGACATAGCGGCTTTTGGCGGGTTGTGGGGGAAAATTCCGCTCTGGTCATTTTTCTTTCTGATCTTTTCTCTGACTTCGATGGGTCTGCCGGGGCTGAATAGCTTTGTAGGTGAATTTCTTATTCTGGCAGGGACCATCAAGCAATCGCCTCTGGTTGTGGTTCTTTCTTTCA
The DNA here is from genome assembly GCA_025355965.1 of Geobacteraceae bacterium. GTDB lineage: Bacteria > Desulfobacterota > Desulfuromonadia > Geobacterales > Pseudopelobacteraceae > JACRCG01. The sequence goes on along the minus strand of JANXYR010000045.1, from coordinate 41,401 downwards.
TCGGCATTATCCTGCCGCTAATCTATATGGTGCGCCTGGTGCAAGAGGTGTTGTTTCAAAAGGAACGTCAGACGCTTGTGCTGCTCGATCTGGATTTGCGTGAAATTGCCATTCTGGCGGTACTTCTGCTGCTTGACATATGGGTCGGTGTTCATCCGGCTCCGCTGCTCGATATGATTCACCTGCCGGTGCAGTTGTTGATCGGGGGGGCACCATGACTTCATCAGATATGTTAGCTCTGATGCCCCTGATGGTTCTGGTTGGCGGCAGCGTTCTGGTTCTGCTGGCCGGCGCGATCAAGCCGGGGGGATATCTATACTGGTTGGCCGGGGTACTAATCCTTGCAGCCATGATCTGGTGCCTGCTGATACCGGTTGATGCAGTTATGCCCGGCCTTGCCATCACATCATTCTCGCGCTTCTTTGAGTTATTCCTCAACTCTGCCGGCCTGATTGCACTGCTGTTGGCATCCGCTTACAATCGCCGCAGGGGGATTACAGGTGAAGAATATCCGGCCACGATTCTCTTCGCCCTTGCCGGAATGGGTGTGGCGTGCGCCGCAACGGACCTGCTGATGATCTTTCTGGGCCTGGAAGCATTCACGTTCGCATTTTATATCTTGGTAGCTATCAAGCGCGACTCTGCCAATGGTGGCGAAGCCGGGCTGAAGTATCTACTAAACGGGACTTTGTCGGCGGCGATTCTGGCGATGGGAATGGCGCTGGTCTATGCAGCCGGAGGAACAATCAAACTGGCTGAGTTGGCTTCTGCAAGTGGGGCTCAAGAACCAATTTTTCTGGCGGGTGGATGCCTTATTCTGCTGGGGATTGCATTCAAGCTTTCCTTGGTTCCGGCCCACCTCTGGACTGCTGATGTGTATCAGGGTGCCCCGGCACCGGTGACGGCCCTGCTTTCTACAGCCTCCAAGGGAGCATCACTGGTTGCACTACTGCTTCTGCTGCCACTATTAGCTGGTTGGAATGGCTTGCACAACATACTCTGGTTGCTGGCACTGCTCTCCATGCTGGCTGGTAATCTGGCCGCTCTCGTGCAAAAAAATCTAAAGCGGATGCTAGCCTGGTCGTCGGTTGGTCAAATGGGATATATTGCGTTGGCGCTGGTTGCCGCTCCGGCTGGCGGATCCAGGGCGTCGGTTTTTTATATGGTAATTTATGTCGCTGCCGGATTGGGCGCTTTTGGAACTATTTCCGTTCTTTCGGATGAGAACGAACGTGAAACTGTAGAGGACTATCGTGGCATGGGTTACAGCAACCCACTGGCGGGTGCGTCATTGGCTGTCGCAATGTTTTCATTGGCAGGGATTCCCCCCGCAGCCGGTTTTATGGCTAAGTTTGCTGTTTTTTCCGCAGCGCTAAGAGGTGGGGAGTTTACCTTGGCACTGGTCGGCATTCTCTCCGCGCTGGTGGCTGTCTTTTTCTACCTGCGGGTCGTAGTTTCATTGTATATGAAGCCGCAAGCCGTACCGTTAGAAACGACACGCAAGCCTAATAGCGCCGAAATTGTTGCACTGCTCGTTCCGGTAATCGTCATTGTCATACTTGGTATCTATCCGGAGCCGCTACTTGAGCTGTTGGAAAAAATCATGATCTGACGCAGGGATTCTTTAAAGCATTTCGTCAGTAAAACAGCAGCCAGGCATCCAGGAAGAAGAACAGCCACCCGGCGTTACAGACCAGAGCGATGTACCAGAGGTAATGTCGTTTGGTCAGGCTGGCGATGGATGAGAGCATCAGGGCAATCTGCAGGAAGATCAGCGCATACGCAAAATTCCCCCCCATATCCTGTGCCTTGAGCTTGACCTTGGCGATCGATTCGGCTTTATCCTTTATCTCCTTCTTTTCACCTTCATACCGTTTGACTTCCTCGCTATATTTACTGAGAGTTTTCTGGTATTCAGCAGCAGCCTCCGGCGACAAACCTTTTTGGGTGAGGTACAGCAGTTCCAAAGTTTTCTTGTTTGTCTCGAAGGTATGCCCTTTGATGCTCTTTGCCTGGTAGTACGCCCACTGGTCACTCTCCTGCCCTTGGGCCATGATGGCGCGCGAGGAAAATTTTCCCATGTAAAGAGTCGTCAAGGCGGCCAAAACAGCCATAATTGCGGTTGAAAGCGCCAGCCATCCCTGCCATTTTTCCTTCTGTTCCGACATAACCTGTTCTCCTTTTCCCCATTGTGACCAGATGCCGATTGGGTTCAGCCGGACCGGTCTCCATTCAAAAAGCCATATTTTCACGTAAAACTCTGCGCGGCGCAACAATAATTTTGTACAATTCTTGACATTAGATTCTTCGGTATTACTCTTTATATGGAACTGAATCTGAATTGTACAAAATCCGGCAATACCGGAACAAAAGAGAACGGTGGTGGGTATGCTTCATGAGTCTTATATGCACGCGATGGTGTTGGAAGCGCTTGGCCAGCCGCTAGTGGCGAGAAAACTTCCGATTCCGGTTGCTACTGCCGGGGAACTGTTGATTAAGGTTCAGGCGTGCGGTATCTGCCGTACCGACCTGCACGTTGTCGACGGGGAATTAAGCGACCCGCGCCTGCCGCTGATACCTGGGCATCAGATCGTAGGAGAGGTGGAAAGCGTGGGAAGCGGCGTCAGCGGCTTTCATCCGGGTGACCTGGTGGGGGTGCCGTGGTTGGGAGGGACGTGCGGGGAATGCATCTACTGTCTGTCGGGCCGTGAAAACCTCTGCGACCGCCCCGTATTCACCGGCTACCAGCGCAACGGCGGTTTCGCCGAATACTGCACCGCCACCGCCGGTTTCTGCTTCACCATCCCGGATGGCTATTCCGCTACCCAGGCGGCACCGCTGCTCTGTGCCGGTCTGATCGGCTACCGTTCCCTTCGTATGGCCGGGGATGGGGAGCGGGTGGGGGTGTATGGTTTTGGTTCGGCAGCTCACATTGTGACCCAGGTGGCAAGGTGGGAGGGGCGCGAAGTCTATGCCTTTACCCGTGAGAGAGATGAGGCCGGCCAGCGTTTTGCGCGGGAAATGGGGGCCTGCTGGGCGGGAGCGGCGGTTGAACGCCCCCCGGTTGAACTGGATGCGGCCATCATCTTTGCTCCGGCCGGCGAGCTGGTTCCAATGGCGCTGAGGGCGATACGCAAGGGTGGTGTGGTGGTCTGCGGCGGCATTTACATGACTCAGATCCCCAGTTTTCCCTACGAATTGCTCTGGGGGGAGCGGAACATCATTTCGGTGGCCAATCTTACCCGCCTGGACGGCGAAGAGTTTCTGGAGTTGGCCCCGCAGATACCGGTGATTACGGAGATAGAAGTTTTTCCGTTGGAGCATGCCAACCAGGCGTTAGTGGCCCTGCGAGAGGGTAGAATTAGGGGGGCGGGGGTCCTGGTGCCATAAAACTACAGGGGAGGTACAATTACTATGGTAACGAAAATCAAAGAAACCGAAGGAAAAGGGGAGCGCACTCCACGCAGCCCAGATGTTTACCGGAATAAGGAGGGGGTCGGTGGAGCCGCCTATTGTCAATGCGGCGCGGTATTCAGCAACAAACGCTGGCATTACGCAGCATGCAACGCATCACCACGGGGAGAACAGCAGGTTGTCTGCCCCGCCTGCCACCGGATTGCGGACCGGAATCCGGCCGGCATCGTTACTTTGAAAGGGAGTTTCTTTGCCGCTCACGGTGAGGAGATCGACAACCTGATTAAGAATACGGCAGAGGCAGCCGTAATGAAGAATCCGCTCGGCAGGATCATGGACATCAACCGGGAAAAGGAAGGCGTCACTATCACCACCACAGACGCAAAGCTGGCTCAGAAGATCGGGCGGGAGGTTTTTAAATCCCATGGCGGCGATCTGCAATTTACATCGAGCCATGCCGTGGGTCCTGTCAGGATATCCTGGTCCCGCTAACAGCCTGTTGTACGATTATTACATGCCGATGCCGGCAATTGTGACGCCGCAGTCGGGGCAGGCCCCATTCTGGATGCGGTTGGTTTCGATGGCAAAACCGTAGCGGTTTATCAGCAGGGATGAACATGATGGGCAGTGGGTGTTTTCGCCACCTTTTCCGGGCACGTTTCCCTCATACACATAGTGCAGCCCTGCAGCCAGGCCGATGTCGCGCGCCCGGAGCAGGGTGGCGGTCGGGGTTGGGGGGCGATCGGTCATTTTGTAGGTGGGGTAGAACCCGCTCACGTGCCAGGGGGTGTCAGCCCCTAGGTTGGTGGCAATGAACGAAGCGATCCCCTGCAGCTCGGCATCTGAGTCGTTCAGGCCAGGAATGATCAGTGTGGCAATCTCGATCCAGATCCCCTGTTCACGATACTCGATGATCGAGTCGGGCACTTCGGACAGCTTGGCGTGGACGATATCGCGGTAGAATCCATCCGAAAAACCTTTCAGGTCGATATTTGCCGCATCCAGGAAGGGGGCGATCATCGCCAGCGCCTCTTTGCTTATGTAACCGTTTGTGACAAAAAGGTTGCGAAGGCCGGCCTCGCGGGCTAAGCGGGCCGTGTCATAGGCAAACTCGAAGAAGATTGTCGGCTCGGTGTAGGTGTAGGAGATCGAACTACATTTGGCGTCCTTTGCCCGCTGCACAATTTCTAGAGGCGTACGTGGCGTACCAGTGACAGGAGCGTCGGGCCGGTGTTGGGAGATGGTGTAGTTCTGACAATGGCGGCAGTGGAAGTTGCATCCTTCCGTGGCAATGGAATAGGAACTGCTTCCCGGCATGACGTGAAAAAGCGGTTTTTTCTCGATCGGGTCCACATGCTCCGCGCAGAGTTTACCATACACCAGGCTGTAGAGGGTCCCGCCACGATTTTCGCGGACGGCGCAGATACCGCGGGCGCCGTCGCCGATCAGGCAGCCGAAACGGCAGAGCCGACAGCGTACCCTCTTGTTTTCTTCCTGTTCGTAAAACATCGCTTCTTTCATCGCTTCCTCCGATCGCCAGTTTAGCAGGCAGAGCATCTGTGGCGATGTGCTTTATGTCAAAATAATACCAGATTTTTTTGGATTGTCTTGGCGGAGGTTTCAGTAAATATACCACCAGATAATCAGAATCCTTCCGCTCCGACAACTTTACCCACAATTTGCAAATTATCATTATTTCTTAAACAGATATCCTGAAATAATTATAAATATATTAATCTTTTGAAAACCGGTTAGTTAGGCGATCTGCCAAGACCTGTTTCGCCTTTGCTGAGCTAACTTCCCGATATCGTGCTTGATTGTTGCGGGTAGATACTATAGGAAGATTATGTGAATGTTCTGGTGCGAACGGTTTTGAACAGTTTCAGTTGAGAGTAACGGCAGGTAAAAATAGACTGTCAAAATCATTGTGGATGAAAGACCTTGTAAGCCGCAGTTGCCCTACCGGGATCAGGATATTGTTGCCGTAATGGTCCGTTCCAGATAAAATACTTCGGGACAGGTTGAATGCGGCGAGGGGACGATGGAACCCGGAGCAAAAGCTCTGGCGGGTGGAGTTTGGTTCTATCCGAGGCGCTGCCGAGTTGGAGCAAAAGAGGAGAAATATGAGAAGAAAAGCTTGGATAGCAACTCAAGGGCGAATACCAGACGCGATTTACAATATACGTCCTTACTTTTACATATGTGTCGGAGCACATGCAATTTTCTTGGCAAAAAACGGCATGGCTGTATTCAGCGGTATTATCTTAATTACGGCAGGTTTTCTCGTGTGGATCGCTCGTTACCAATTTCGTAGAGATAGCCAAAGAAGTAGTCAGCATATTGTTGAGGATAAAATTGTTATTACGGAAACAGGTGACAATACAATGAGTATACGATGGCTCAAATCTTTTGAATCTGGGCATGCTGTTTTAGATAATCAGCATCATAAATTATTTGTTCTTGGGAATGAGTTGATGAACAAAGTAGTGAACAACAGGCCTAAATCTGAAATCCTATCTCTTTTAGAGGAGATAATAAGACTTACTAACGAGCATTTCAGTTCTGAAGAGGTTGTGTTGGATGCCATTAAACATCCCGTTTCCGAGTCTCACAAAGGAATACGTACTTCTATGTTGTCTAAGTTAAATAAATATTATGACTTATTTAAAAAAGGCCCGTTGTTCCAAAAAGATCTCATCGGATTTATCGTTTATGATCTCATCACATATCAACTTATGAATGAAGATGTACAATATTTTGAAGGCGTGAAAAAAAGATTAAACCAAGCATGAACAAAATGTATCGAAAAGAGGAATACACAAATATACAACTGCAGCACCGGATTGTGGGAAAAATAGAAACGGCAAAAAAATAAATAGTGAATACAGTTTTGACTATCCTCCTTGAATATCTCTTGAAACTGAGCACAAAGGAGTGCCCCTCGTGATTTTTGCTACCATTGTTTTCGTCTCGCTCACTTTGCAGTGCATAGCCGTATATTGCTCTTTCCGTCTAATCACCCTTACGGGTCATACCAGAGCGTGGTTACTACTCTCTTTAGGCATAGCCACCATGGCTGCCCGCCGTTTAATTACTTTTATGACATTATTGCCTGACCAGACAACGCATCGCGGGACGGATTATTCGTTTGAAATAATTGGTGTTTTGGGTTCCGCAATGATGCTTGTCGGAGTGCTTTCAATAAAGCCTGTTTTTATCATAATCAAAAAAGCGGAAGAAGAACAACGCGTTTTGGCGGTGAGTCTCCAAGAAGCCTTGAGCCAAGTCAAAACTCTGAATGAGTTGCTGCCAATTTGTGCTAATTGCAAAAAAATACGAGATGATGACGGGTATTGGCAACAGATTGAAACGTACATAACTAACAATTCCGGCACTCAATTCTCCCACGGCATCTGCCCCTCCTGCTTCAAGGAACTGTATCCAGATCAGTATGCGAAGATTTCTTCGGGAGAATCTTGAAATATAAACAGGAGGCAGCAAAATGATTAGTTTTGAATTTCTGATCACTTCTCTCATAGTCGTTCTTATTCCGGGTACTGGAGTTATTTTCACTGTTTCAACCGGAATAGCTCAAGGGCGAAAAGCAAGTATCTACGCTGCAATAGGCTGCACCGCCGGGATAGTTCCCCATCTTCTTGCGACAATCCTCGGTCTTGCCGCAATCTTGCATACCAGCGCGGTTGCCTTCCAAGCCCTTAAATATGCGGGGGCAGCGTATCTTTTGTATGTCGCTTACGCCACATGGCAAGACAGATCGGCATTTTCCATGGAAGAAACTCCATCAAGAAGCTCTGGCATTGCACTTATCGTTAAAGCACTTCTTCTCAATATACTAAATCCGAAATTGACTATTTTCTTCCTTGCATTCCTGCCACAGTTCGTGGAGCCAAATGTCACAAGCCCGCTTTCACAGCTCCTTCTTCTGAGCAGCGTCTTTATGGTGATGACATTTGTGGTGTTTGTGATCTATGGATTTCTTGCCCATACGTTCCGTAAGACGGTAATCGAATCAGCGCTTGTTCAGGCATGGTTGCGACGGAGCTTTGCCGCAGCATTTGCCGGCCTTGGTATTCATCTTGCCCTTTCAGAGAAATGAAAAAAATCTATTAGTGTAATATGCCGCTAAAGCTGAGAAGTGCCATGCTGCAGTATGGGAGAACTTCCGGCCGACGACAAGGGCTCGGCCGGTTGTTAACACACCAGTTTCTTCAGGTAAAGAGCGGCGTCCCGGATGCCGGAATAAGCCCAGCCGCTTCGGCTCGCCGCAGCAGGCAGGTGATCGCGCTAATCCCCTCTTCCCCCAGGTCGGTTGAAAAATCGTTGACGTACAGACCGATGTGGGCGGCGCAGACCTCCGGGCTCATCTCCTGGGCATGTTCACCTATATAACGGGCTGCTTCCCCATGGTGAGATTGGGCATATTCAACCCCGCACCGCAGGGCGCGTTCAACCGCAGCTATTTTTTCTGCGCCAAGTGAACGTCGCGCCACAATACCGCCGAGTGGAATCGGCAGGCCGGTTTCTCCTTCCCACCATTCTCCAAGATCAACCAGCTTGTGGAGTCCAAAGCCTTGATAAGTGAAGCGTGATTCGTGAATGATGAGTCCGGCATCGACGTTGCCGCTTAACACGGCATCCATGATTTCATTAAAGGGCATGACGATAAAATTATCCAGTTCCGGATCAAATAACCTCAGTAGCAGCAGGGCAGTAGTGTAGCGACCCGGTACGGCGATGGTTTTTCCGCGCAGATTCGCCGGATTGATCGCTTCACTTGCAACCAGCAGTGGCCCGCAACCGCGTCCAAGGGCACTGCCTGAGCGGAGCAGTGCGTACTGGTCGCGGATGTGCCCCAGAGCGTGATAGGAAACCTTGCTGATATCCAGTTCCCCTTTGAGCGCCAACTGGTTGAGAGTTTCGACATCTTCCAGCCGTTCCCGGTATGAAAGCCCGCCCGTGTCGACCAGGCCATGCACGAGCGGGTAGAACATAAAGGTGTCATTGGGGCAGGGGGAAAAGCCGAGGGTAAGTTCTTTGGTCATGGTATCTCCGTATCATTAAAGGTTCTGCCGGCACAACCCTTCTCCCTGAGGGAGAAGGTGGCTGAAGGCCGGATGAGGGGGAAAGTCTTTAGTCCTTTGCAGTCACCATCATCAAATGTATATATAATTCTTCCAGCACGTCTTCCACAGAGTTGAACATATCACTGTTCCAGAATCTTATTACACGTATGCCCGAAGCTTCAAGAATTTTCGTGCGTTCTATGTCATACTGACGTTGCTCTTCATCGTTATGCCCTCCGCCATCAAGCTCAACCGCAAGACCGGCATCATGGCAGTAGAAATCCAGAATATATCCATGAATCGGATACTGGCGACGGAACTTGAAATTGCAGAAACGCCGATCTCTCAATATATACCAAAGCAGTTGTTCTGCGTCTGTCTGTTGTTGGCGAAGTTGTCTGGCGAAAATGAGCAATTCTGGTGGTACTGGCATCACTAGCCCCTCACCCTAGCCCTCTCGCTCATGGAGAGGGGAACGTTAAAGCGTATGGTGGAAGATTGGCACTATTAAGATTACAGATTGCACTACTTCTCCAGAATAAACGTCACCGGCCCGTCATTGACCAGCGACACTTGCATGTCGGCCTGAAAGATGCCGGTTTCAACCGGCACACCTGTCTGTTTGACAGCAGACACAAAATATTCGTACAAACGTTTTCCTTCGTCTGCCGGTGCTGCCGTGTCAAATGAGGGGCGTTTCCCTTTGGTGCAGTTGCCTGCCAGCGTAAACTGGGAAACCACAAGCAGGCTACCGCCGATATCCTGTGCCGAAAGGTTCATCTTGCCGGCATCATCGGAGAAAATCCGTAGGCCACAAATCTTCTCCACCAGCCAGTCGGCCTGTGGTTCGGCATCCCCTTTTTCCACACCAAGCAGGATCAATATCCCTTGCCCGATCTGACCGCCGACTTCTCCTTCGACAGTTACCGAGGCTGATGTAACACGCTGAATAACTGCTTTCATTTTTTTTCCTCATTTGGTGCAATTGCTTTCGGTAGAAAATTTTCTTTGCTCACGATGCTCCGGCCTAGTTCCTTTTCAGTCTCCTTGCGTGCGGTTCCTGCGACTCCTCCGCCACGTTTGGCTACATTTTTGTTCTTCACGAACGTATCCGGCTTTTCTGCTTGCGATATTTCGGTCGTAACTCTTTCGCCAAGCATGGTAAATATTAATTCCAGATCGGTCATATGGTCGCGCAGGTTATCGTTTTTTCGGGTTAAACCTTTCAGCTCCTTATGCTTTGAAGGTGTAACGCCGAAGGCAGCCTTGGCGATCTCGGCAGTAAGTATGCCAAAATCATGTTCAGATGAAATCCCTCGTTCTTTCCACTCATCGGTCAGGTTCTGACGAATGGCAATGCCACGCAAACGCTTATCAATCCAATCTTTTGGATACCCCTTCAGTTCGTAGAGCTGCTTCATTCTATCCTGAGCAAGCTCGGGGTTTTCGATCTCCTGAATTCTTTCATATCCGACATGGGCAAGCCATTGCTTGAAAGGCTCGGCTTTGGGTGAGGGTATGGATTGAACTATACGGAACATATCTTTGGTGTTCGCACAGTCGGAGATGTATTTTTTCCCATCAGAAGCCTCAAGTTTCAGTCCGTGACAATTTGTCACGACCTCACTTCCTTCCTTATTGAGACGTTGCTTTAACTTTCTCCAGTAAGCTCCGGCATCCAGACTGTCAGTCAATGCTCCACAGACATCCACCACAGAGAAAAACCATTCTTCGTTATGCCAAATTCTACGGATAGATTTACTCTCAAAAACTACCAGTTTGTTCTTGGTCATGGCTCTACTCCAGCTGTTTTGTGCTTTCAGCAGAATTGTTTGTCAACTTATCCCCGAGGCTGATGTAACACTCTGAATAACAGCTTTCACGCTTTACTTCCTTTTACGCTTTTTTAACGAACTCAGATTTCAGCTGCATTGCACCGATGCCGTCGATCTTGCAGTCGATATCATGATCTCCTGAGACAAGACGGATGATCTTGATCTTGGATCCGACCTTGACAACTGATGACGAGCCCTTGATCTTCAAATCCTTGATAACTGTTATCGAATCGCCCACCTTAAGTTCATTGCCGAAAGCATCCCGCACTACAGCGTCGGCGGTTGCATTCTCCGCAGCAGCTATTGGCCATTCGTCGGCGCATTCCGGGCAGACGAACATGTTGCCGTCTTCATAGGTGTATTCTGAGCTGCATGTTGGGCATTTTGGCAAGTTGTTCATTTGGTATCCTTTTTATTTTAATAGTAGCAGTGTCAGCGCTAACCGGCACGCAGTTTTTTATGCGTCAGGAAATCTCCTGTTACCATGGGCTATTTGCCCCAGATAAATGGAGTAGGTGCTCGATATGACGCAGCGGGACCTGGTGAAAAATGGTTGTTGGGTGGAATGCCCCAGCGCCAGTATGCGCATCCCGTATAGATGTATAACGAATATGCATATAATCACAGTGGTTACGCTTTCTCAGGCTTTTAATTAGGAGTTGGCACGTAAAATGCCTAGGCTAATACTGTGTATGAAACCAGTATACTTAACAATCACCTTACATGATAGGAGGGGCAAACATGAAGATTGACATGATAAAATTCTTGTCGATGTTCATTCTTGTCCTGTTCCTTTTTACAACAACAGCAGAAGCTTTCAACTCATTTGAAGACCTCACCGCCTCCCCCAGCATTTCAGCCAACGACGCAGACCTTGACCTCGTCAATCCGGATATGATCTTCATTTCAGTTGTTCCTGAACCATTATTCTGGTTCAGGAAGCAATCTCAGGTTATAGTCCAAGCGTACATTCCCGAAGTAGCCACCCTCGTAAGCATTATTCTATCTCCCAATCTGATTTCCCGCGCTCCACCTGTCTCCTTTTCTTAAACAACACTCCTGACACAGAAGTAAAGAACAATCAATTTGCTCAAATGCGCTCTTAAATACAAGACGATCACTATAGTTGCGTCTCTAGTTGTATCCGGAGGACTAATGCGTAACCGCCTATACATAAAGGAGGAATCAAGCTTTGACCATGTGAAATGCGCCTATTCCCATGGAGGCTTTTGGGGAAGGAAACCCTGCCCCGGCAGTCTTTGCTAAACGGTCGCCAACAGTTCAACCAAACTTTAAGGAGGATTCACAATGAAGAAAACAATTTTACGTACATTGGCTGCAATCGCCGCAACTACCATCTTCGCTGGTCTTGCCGCCGCCGCAACGCCACCGTATGCGGTCATGGCTACCAACGATCTCGGCATGCACTGCGCCTGTCCAACCTTTGACGGCTTCCTGCTTCTCCCGCCATACAACACAATCCGGGTACAAGTTCTCAAGAAGGGTAGCGACAGCGTTAGCGTTGTCTCCAGCGGCATCACCGTGAGTTATTCAATTGCGGAAAACACCGATGCGATCCTTAAGGCTGACCCCTACTTTGCCAGTTGGATAAAAAATGCACCTAAGCTCTTCCCCGGGTTTGCTCCGGTGAACGCTACCGGCAACGTGGTCGGTCTCAAAGGCAAAAAACTGGCTGACACCATGACCTATGACAGCCAGTCGATGTCCTGGAAGGCTGAAGGGATCCCTGTCTATCCCGTTACCACCGGCAATGCGACAAAAGACGTCATGGTTGATCCGTTGGGTGGACCAAATCGTGATCCGTTCCTGACTGCAAATATTACCGTAAAGAACAGCACCGGCGCGGTAATCGGTACTACTAGCACCGTGGTCCCGGTTGCCTTCGGTGGTTGCTGCGGATGCCACCTGAAACTGGCAGCTGCAAACGGTTTGCCTGCAACTCCTGCCGGTTCGTTTGCACTTCTCGGCACCATGCATGCCAAGAACAGCAGTAAAATCAACATCGCCATGATCGATCCTGACGGCGACGGCGTTGGCGGACCGGTTCGCTGCTCGTGGTGCCACGCTGACCCTGCCATGGGCGAAACCGTTGCCCCAGGTTGGCCTACAGGAACCAAGCTTCTTCCCGGCGCCACCTTCACGCTCAAGAAGTCTACACGTTCCTTCTCCGATGTACTGCACACGTTCCACAACAACAGCGCTCTGGTTAAATCCAGCTATGACGCCAACATCTCCACCAACTGCTATCAGTGCCACCCCGGCAACAAGGTCGATTGCTACCGCGGCGCTCATAAAGCCAAAACAGCCATCTGGTGCGTTGACTGCCACGGTAACCTGACCCAGAGGATCGCCGGCAAACAAATGGTCACACCTTGGCAGGCAGCCTCCCTGCCGTCCTGTAACGGGCCGTCAGCCGGTATTACCTCAGCATTCACCTGTCATGCGTCTCTGAACATTCCGCAGACCACCTGGACTTCCACATTTGGTGGCAAATATATCAACGGCAGGGGCGGTATGGGCTCCAAAGTCGTTCTCTGCGAGAGCTGCCATGGCTCAGCCCATGCTGAGAATCCTTCAGCACAGGCTCTGGATAACGTCCAGAACTCCAATATCCACACGTCACTCGGCACCACCTTTCCTTCAGGCAAAGACAAAACCTATGCCCTCGGAAGTTGCCAGGTTTGTCATACCAACGAGTCCAACGTTTGGTCCAACCGCGTAATGTTTGGCGACTAATTCAAACTTATTCTGCGGATATGGGGAGGAAACAATTCCTCCCCATTTTTTTCTTAAAATTGGTTTCAATCCGATGAAGTTTGTTTGTTTTATGAGACCGTTCTGCTAGAATAACCAACAAATTGCAGGTAAATATATACTGGAGAATACATTATGAGCCAATGCCGCATTTACCTTCATTTGGTTGTTACCCTGGCAGCTTTTTTATTCATTATTCTTTCGAATGTCAGCAATGTGAGTGCCGGAGATTTTGACTTTGCAAAAACCAAGGTCTTTATGAGGGAAATGGACACCCGTCCTGATTTTCCGGTCACAATGGTGCTGGCACACGACTATGTCTATTCCCTTATTTCCATCGGAGACAAGGTCAACACAAAGGAAGCGGAAGCTGTCGAAGCCTTTATTAAAACCAACCAGCATCTCGACGGCGGCTTCTCCTCCGACAAACACGACAAGGAAACATCCATCCTCTACGCGGTCCATGCTCTGGAGACGCTGGTTCTGATTAAACTTCCGCCTTCAATAGACCTTGGTCGCGCCAGGACGTTCATCACATCTCTAAAAAATGCGGATGGCGGTTTCGGTTTCAGCGCGAATGCCAAAGAATCTTCCCTGAATAATACCTACAACGCTGTACGCTCCCTTAGTATTCTGAGCAGCCTCAACATGGTCGATGCAGCCAAAACGGCAGCCTACATCAAAGGGTTTGAACATAAAGAAGGTGGCTTCGGTTATGTCAAGGGAACAGGCGTCGCCTCTGCAAAGTTCACCTATATGGCACTATATAGCCTGAAAGAACTAGGCAAGCTGGACGAAGCAACCAAAGCAAACGCCCTGAAATACCTCAATTCCTCAGCCTACGGCAAGTCGACAAAAGAGAAAGTAGATTCCCTTCAGATGCTTGAAGAGATGGGTTACACTATCGACGCCCTGAAGCTGCTGGGAGCAAAAGGTGCAATCGACACCAAAAAGGCTAATGGGATACTCAAACAGGTTTACATCAAGCAGAATGGCGGTTTTGGCCCCATTCCCGGGTACGGTTCGACCCCCGATTCGACCTTCCTCGGTCTCCGTCTTCTCGTCGGGGCCGGAAAACTGAAGGCTCCGGGCGTATATTCGCTGGTTAAAAAATAGAAATTGCGTTCTCGGCCTGTCGCACTGCTGTAGTGTTAAATTTGGGGTTATCAGCTATGTATTTCCTTAGGGGGTGAGAAATCCTTCCCTTGTTTTTTACACATCACAGGTCAGCCTGGTGACAAATACTTGGTTTGTCCTATGCCGATGTAAGGCTAAAACAAAATATTCCTGAAAATTGTCTGGGTAAAGTGAGGGGATTGGCATGCGAGGATCTGTAAAGGTAATCGGTAGATACATGGTGACGGCGACCATTGGCGCTCTGTTGGCAGTTGCCCCTGCGTTCGGATTCCCTTGCAAAGGTGATGGGGTGACTATAGGCGACACTCCTGAGATAGTTACAAAAATGTGCGGCGAGGCGATGCTAAAGGAAAAGCGCGTAGTGACGGTGAAAGAGACTGAAGGTAAGGTTACCAGCACCACGGTCACAAAAATTGAAGAGTGGATTTACACAGCCGGTCCTACCGAGCTTATGCAGTCGTTCCGCTTTGAAAACGGCAAGTTGATGGATATCGGCAGCCCCGGCTATGGGCCGGTGCAGGACTTCAGTGTCGACAATTGCCGTAATGGAGAATTTCTGGCTGTTGGGGACACCCCGCTGGCTGCGTTCATGAAGTGCGGCGAGCCATTGGGGAAGGAGAATAAGGCTGACAAGGTGACCGAGACCGTGGTAGGCGATGTAAAGATCAAAACTACCGTGTCGGTGGTTGAGTGGACCTATCGTTACGGCCCAGATCTCCCCGGCTATACTCTCAGATTCGAAAACGGTGTGGTGGTCGGCATTATTCCCAGGGAATTCGGGAAGTAAACAGGCAATCTGTATTGTGCCGGATTTTACTTCCGTATCGGCGAAAGCATTGATCGACCCTGTGAAAAAGCCGAATGTCATTGATAGGCATTAGTTTCTGAATAGGCTCACAGCCGCCGGCCTGTCGCTGGTTTTGCGTTGTTTATGGTCTCAAACGATGATTTGCTCTATTTATCCGAGACTTGCTACGCTGGTGAAGGGCTTTTCTGTGATTGTTGTTGGACTCAATGCCAATGGCCGCAGTTTTTCTATGCGCCCAAAAACCTCCTCTTGTTATGGGCCATACACCCCTTTAACCACCCTAGCTATATGAGTTATATACCCCAATAAAGCTCTTTATTCATGGGTTATATGCCCCAGTGGCGCGAGTCGCTAGTCTCCAAGATAGCCAAGATTCGGTTAGTATTTACTAAAATTCACCACTCAGCAACATCATAAACATGCTTGTAAAGCTCAGCTTTTGCCCGGTTTTATAAAGCGTTCACTTTCTTACATTCATTATTGCGAGAAAGGCAGATATCGGGTCAATTTCACATGTCCAGGCATGTGCGTGATTTGGCACAGCGAGACCAATGAAATAATGGGTGTTGGGCGATATGCCCTACCAAGGCTACTATATAATATATATCTCCATATAAGTGAATAGTCGTCCTTTTACTGACATAAATACTTCATTTGGAAACTCATTAAGAATTGGCATGTAAAATGCTAGGTAATTATCCGTGAGTTTGCAAGCGATATCTTCTGTTGTTCATTTAATTTAAAGTCTGTGATTGGCCAGTTACACCGCGCTAAGTCCTTACATAGGTTAGACTGAAAAGAGAAAATTCGAGCAGAGCCACAAAATCTAAACAAGGAGGTGCAAGCGGAATAAATTTATTGCAGAGACCAGCAGTACGCTTAATTGTAGTCAGCCTGACCATGCAACATATCTATGCACCACCGAGTAAATAGAACAAGAAACCTGATGTCAACTTTCTTAGCAAGTCCAACAAAAGGAGAGTAACCAATGAAAAAGATTATGAAAAAAGTTTTGTTAACCGTTGCCGCCACTCTGGTCAGCGGGGCAATGTCTTTGGCAATTGCCGGCAGCAAGCCTGCTCCGGGTGCCACGTATAAGGTCCTGGCCTGGAATGACCTTGGCATGCACTGCGCCTGCCCGACTTTCGAAGGCTTCCTGCTGCTGCCGCCGTTCAACACGGTCAGGGCGCAGGTACTGAAATACGGTGGAAATGACCCTGTCGTGATGAGCGCTACTTCCGCTGCAACCGACAAGATCACGATCAACTATGCCATGGTAGAAAACACCGATGCGAACCTCAAGGCTGACACCTATTTTGCGAGCTGGATTGCCAATGCCCCGAAGCTTTTCCCTGGTTTCGCGCCGGTTGATGGGACTGGCAAGGTAATGGGCCTAGCTGGTTACGGCCTCTACGGCACCATGGGGTATAACTCCAATCTGCTCGCGTTTGAAGCGGTCGGCATCCCCGCCTATCCGCTTCATACCGGTAATACCGCCAAAGACGTCATGACCGACCCTCTGGGCGGCCCAACCCGCGATCCATACCTGACCGCCAACGTGACGGTTAAAGACTCTACAGGCGCAACCGTTGCTTCCACCAGCACTGTTGTCCCGGTCGCCTTTGGAGGATGCTGCTCCTGCCACCTGCAACTCGCCTCCGCAATGGGCTACCCCGCCACTCCGGCCGGCTCATTTGCAGCCCTTGGCGTTATGCATGGAAAGAACAGTAGCGGCATCAACATCGCCATGATAGATCCTGACGGCGACGGCGTTGGCGGCCCGGTTCGCTGCTCCTGGTGCCACTGGGATCCAGCCATGGGCGAAGCCGCTGCCCCAGGGTGGCCTGCAGGTACCAAGCTTCTTGCCGGTGCAACCTTCACACTCAAGAAATCTACCATGTCCTTCTCCGACGTGCTTCACCGCTTCCACAACCAGAGCGCGCTGGTCAAGTCCACCTATGATCCGAACATCGCCACCAACTGTTACAAATGCCACCCTGGCAACGGTATTCAATGCTATCGCGGGGTTCATGTAACTAAAGCATCCACAATGTTCTGCATGGATTGTCATGGCAACCTGACCCAGAGAACTTCCACCAACCAGTTAGCTCAACCTTGGAAGATGTCAACTTTGCCATCCTGCCTCGGCCCTTCAGCTGGGATCACGTCCGCGTTCGCCTGTCACTCAAACAAGATAACAGTGTACCCGGCCAGCCCGGCCTTTGCAGGCGCGTTCATCAACGGTCGTGGCCACAAAGGGAGCATAGATTGCCAGGCTTGCCACGGTTCACCTCATGCAGAGCGTCCGTCATCACTTGCAGCTGATAATGTCGGTGTAGCGGCTGCCAACTCAAGTGTTGCTGGCGCTACTTACCCGGCTGGCGTCAACAGCAGCTACCCACTTGGTGTCTGCAAATTCTGTCATCCAAACAAGTCAACCGTATGGCAGAAGCCTTACCATCTGTAAAAGTTTAACATTGTAATGTGAAAGGGGGGAGAAATCCCCCCTTCTTTTTCCCTTCTAGATCAACTGCAAAACCTGTTTTTAGTGATCAGTCACCGTATTTTTGGCGACGAGACGATAATTCACAAGACGAGAACTCTCCCACACTACGACTCTTTATATTGCCTCGAAAAACAAAAGTGGATATACTTTTTCCCTTTTCAAATAAATGCTCAGGAGAAAAACTATGTTGAAAAACCGTACACGGTACCTGCCCACGATAATGCTTCTCACTTTGGTCTTCCTCTGGACCGCGGGCGTTACCGGCGCCGTGGCTGGAGATTTTGATTTTCCAAAAACACAAAAGTTCACCCGCTCGATAGAGGGTCGCCCGGACTTTCCGGTTTCTTTGGTATTCTCCCGTGACTATCTCTACTCCCTCGGCGCCCTTGGAGCAAAAATTGACGGGAAGAAACAGAAGGACATTGCCTCCTTTATCGGCCGTTTGCAGCGTCTGGACGGAGGATTTACCAACGAAAAGATTGAGAAGGAGTCATCAATTATTTTCACTGAAATGGCGCTTGATACGCTTTCTCTGATCAATCTCCCCCCTGCGGCCGATCTTAAACAGGCTAAGGCGTATGTCATGTCCCTCCGGAACGCCGACGGCGGCTTCGGGTTCGATGCCAAGAATAAGCAGTCTACGCTGGTTAACACATACTATGCCATCCACTCCCTCAGCCTTATGAAAGAGCTGAAAGCGGTTGATGCAGTCAAGACTGCCGCTTTCATAAAATCTTTTGAAAACAAGTCGGGAGGATTTGATTATGTAAAAGGGACGGCAGTCCCCAAGGCCAAGTTTACCTATATGGCGGTATACATACTAAAAGCGCTTGGTAAACTTGACGAAAAGACCCGTCAGGACGCGCTGAAATTCTTGAGCGGAACCGGCTATGCGGCGGGGAACAAGGAACAAGTCGACGTTCTTCAGATGTTGGAAGAGATGGGCTATGCTGTCGACACCTTTAAACTTCTTGGCGAGCCGAAGAAGGTTGACAAGAAAAAGGGGATTGGAATTTTGAAACAACTTTACTTTGCTGAAACGGGAGGTTTTGGTTCCATCCCGGGCGACGCATCCACCCCGGACTCTACCACTGCCGGAATTCGCATTCTGGCCGGTATCGGGACGCTGAAGGAGCCCAAAACCTATCCTCTGGTCAGAAAATAAAGACTACAACCGTTGGCCTGTCGTACTCGTGATTTAGATATGGGGTTTTATTTCCATAGGGGGGAGAAATCCCCCCTATTTATTCTTGGATTTACCTACCGTATAGTACCGGTATATTTATAGCCTCCGGTTTTTTACCGATCTCTACCAACTGCTTGTTGGCAATTTTGGAATACTTGCTGTTGGGGTATTTTTCGAGCACCTGCCAATAAAGCTGGACCGCATGCTCAAGGTTATTCTGCTTCAGCTCCAGATCTGCCGTGTCTATCAGAACCTGCCCACCATCCTTGGAACAGCCAGCAGATACCACCAATAAACCGATCAACATACCTGCAATTACACTTCGCATAATTTCACCACCTGAATAGAATTTTAATCAATTGTAAGACCCGACGATGCTCCCCGTCCCGCTAGGGTATATACCTCATACTTGGGTTATATACCCCTAGGTGATACCCATAATTATGGGCTATATCACCCACCTTATGCCCCATTCTTTTAATTAATGGTCCATTACTACATTGCTAAACAATATATGTTGATAAAACTATGTTTGCTAAGTACATAAATCGGCAAGCGTTATGATTATTTATCACGTTGATATAAAAATTGGAACAGTAACTGCTAAAAGAAAGATCAACCGATTATTTATACCCAGATACTAAGGAGGAATACCCAGCCCACAGTAAGTGCACAGTTCAGTCGGTAAAGTGCTGTTCCAAAGTAAATGACGTAAAAAAGTACCACTAACCAATCATTCAGGAGGATTTACCACATGAGGAAGATTTGTTTGATGCTGTTAGCAACACTCTTGTTACCGGTATTTGCGTATGCATCTACCTACACCGTCACAGTCACGACCGACAAGGCCACCTACGCCCGTAGCGCCACCGTAAAGACCACCGCCCTTTTCAAAAAGAGCGGTTCACTCTCAAACCCATCCAGCACCCCGAAAATCACCATTAAAGATCCATCCGGTTCAACCAAGGTTAATGCGGCCAGCATGACCAGAAGCAGCACCGGCACCTACACCTACAGCTACACCCTTTCAAGCAGCGCCACCTACGGCACCTACACCGACACCTGCTCCGTATCCGGTTCCGACACCGGCTCCGGTTCAGTAACATTCGCCGTAGCCGCTGCCGACACAACCGCGCCGGTCACCACCGCAGCACCTGCCGCCGGTACCTACAGCGCAGCACAGAACGTAACTCTGACCGCCAATGAAACAGCAACCATCTACTACACCAAAGACGGCACAACCCCGACCACATCCTCAACCGTCTACAGCGCAGCGATTCCTGTCGCCGCCACCACAACCCTGAAGTACTTTGCCCGCGACACCGCCGGCAACAGCGAAATAGTTAAAACAGCACTTTACACCATCAACGTTGCCAAAACCCACGACGCAGCCAACACCAGCCTCGTCTGGACCGGCTACAACACATGCCTTGCCTGCCACCGCACCCAGTCAACCGACATGTACCAGGGCGTTCACTATCAGTGGATGGCATCCGGCGCAAAAATGACCACCGGTCCTGCCGCAAAACAGGGCAAGATGGATTCCCTCGACGGCGCCAGCGCACTTAACGCATACTGCATCAACATCCTTGGCGGCTGGAAAGCCTGCGGCGCCTGCCACGCTGGTACCGGCGCAAAACCTGTTGCAACTGCAACTCCTGATGACGCACAGCTTGCCAGCATCGACTGCCTCATGTGCCACAAAAACGGCACTATCGCAACTCCTTATGCCCGTACCCGTAATGCAACAACAGGCCTCTTTGAGCCTAACGTCGGCGTTGACATGAACAACGTTGTTCGCACCGTCATCAAACCTGTTCGCAACAACTGCCTCGGCTGCCACGCCAAAGCTGGCGGCGGCGACGCAGTAAAACGCGGCGACATCGCACTTGCATCCGGCACAACCGCAGACAGCCTCTATGACGTCCACATGGCAACCAGCCGTGGCAATCTACAGTGTCAGGCATGCCACAAATTTACCAACCACAAAGTATCCGGTCGCGGTTCCGACCTGCGCCCACTTGACTCAACAACAGCAGTAACCTGCTCCAGCACCACCTGTCACCCAACCAAAAACAGCGTAACCAGTGGTCACACAACTACTGCAGTTAACAAGCACACCGCACGCGTGGCCTGCCAGACCTGCCACCTGCCGACATACGCAAAGAATGCCAATGACACAACCGCAACAGAAGCAACTGAAACAAACCGTACATGGGAATCCTTCGAGTGGAACGCAACTCTGCTCCGCAACGAGCCGCTGCCTACAAAGGCCAATGACCTCACACCTAAGTATGCATTCTGGAACGGCACCAGCTGGGGCAACAACCTCACTGACGCCGCAGTAATCGATCCTACGACCGGCTTCTACAAGATCTCCCGTCCGAACGGCGCCATTACTGACCCGGCCGGCACCAAGCTCTACCCATTCAAGTACAAAACCGCTCAGCAGCCACTTGACACAACCACCGGCAAACTGATCGGCCTCTCCACCGCCAGCTTCTTCGCTGACGGCAACTATGTAACAGCAATAACCACCGGTCTTGCCAACATGGGCCGCACCGGCGATGCCTGGCAGACAGTAACAACCGACGAGTTACAGGTACTCAACCACCAGATTCCGCCTGCAACCGGCAACGTTCTGGCCTGCGCCGCCTGTCACCCGAATGCAACAGCAACCAAGCTGAAACTGATCACTAACTACGGCTACGCCCTCAAGGGTGCAACGTCTACTGTCTGCGTACAGTGCCACGGTAACAAATCAGTACCGAGCTACACCTCAGTACACAGCAAGCACGTTGACAGCCAAGGGTATGACTGCTCACTGTGCCACAACTTCTCCCGCCCTGAGCGCGGCCTGAAGATGACCAAGTAAATTTTATTGCAGTATCGCACCACTTGGGGCCGGCTTTTAGCCGGCCCCTTTTTTAGATTTAGGAGGTTACCCATGACCAGCTTTTCAGCAACCTGCTTCACCCTTGCCTTTACGTTTCTCCTAACAATTTTCAATAGTCCGATGGTGTACGCCGTAGAACCATCAGCCACATTTACGGTTGAGATTGCCGACGTCGGCAAAAGCAAGGAGTTGGCCGCACTCCTCGAAACAAAGGGGATCAAAGCTGTTTTTCCGCCGGCAAATATCAGGATTGTCGATGAACAGACCAACTGCGCCGTCTGGATCGGCAAAAATGTCCCGTTGACGATGCTGCAGACAGTTCTGCCCGAGGCGATACGCCTTTATCCATATCTCAAGTATTTTTACATTGTGGGGGAGAGGGGGGAAGTTCCGCCGGAAGCATTCAGCAGGACCATCCATATTGGTGGCAGTATTGAAGCGGCCCTGTATAAAAAGTTGAATGTAATTGACAGGCAGGAGTTTCTGAAAACACTTGCCGCCGCCAAGACTGTTGAGGAACTGCACGCTTATCTGCTGGAAAAAAACAAGGCGCTGAAAACAGCGCCCACTGAGTAGCCACCCGCTTGTTAATGGACTTATTCCAATTCCAGATCAAAGCACCCTCTTCGTTGGCTCGTCTTCGGCTCCTCAACATACGGTCTGTATGCCTCCGTCGCCTCAGGCCTCGCCGCCTTGACTGCATATTTGATTTGAAATTGGTATTACGTTGCGTAGTATGCTGTGAATTTGCCACTTCTTAAGATAAGGGGAGGAGCTAAACTGGATCAGAGATAAAAAGGCCCTCTACACAGTGCAGAGGGCCTTCAATCACCTTGATTTTCTTCCTTCGCCTCCCGGCCTACGCTCTCTCTCCTTGTTGTCCTTGTCGTCAGCATTTTCCACTGTTTTTACCTTCCATATCTTTTTTTCTTTAACCTCTCTCGTTGCCCGCTCTTCTCTCTTGGGAGCGGCTTCACGTGGCGTCATAACCGGCGAAGTTATTCTCTTTGACCGCTCTTGTTGTGGCAAGGCTCCAGAAATACTTGTATCTGGTTTTAGCGCAGGTTGAGGAGTTGTTGTTTGTCGGCCATGTTCGTCTTGTTTCAATGGGACTTCATGACGCTTTGTGTCGGGTCCGGTTTTAATTTCATCAGGTGTGACAGCAGGATAAACTGTCTTTTTCTCTCTGGCAGGTTGTATCTCGCCGGAGGTTGGAACAGCTGCAGGCTGCTGACTGCGGCGCTGTAAGACTGATTCCCGGTTTATCCGTGGGAACCTGTCGCGCAACTCACGATTATCTTGATGCTCAATGCGGGGCGGGGCAACCCTGGGTGGTGTTTCCCTGATTATCGGCATGCGCGTTTCGCGCAGCGGTTGTATGCGTGGGCTTCCAACGGATACGGATACCGATATAGACGCATTTCTGGATGGTTGCTGAATGACTGTCCTTCCCCTCAGGAAGTCATTGCGCTGCATGACTGTCAAACCACCAGCGTTGCTGCGGTTTCTGTATGTAATGTTTGTAGGGTTAATGTTCACGTTGGTAATTATAGCACTATGTCGTCCATAGTTTCTGCGCCCGTAGAAAATCTCACCAGGTGCTAAAGGTGTCCATCCAACGTGGCTGCCGGTAGAATACCACCCCACATAACCGGGCCCCCAGTATACATCCCCACGGGTTGGGGGAACCCAGCACCACCCGAAACCTCCAACTACTGCCCAGCGACCGTAGTGGTACGGTACCCAACCCCAGCTCTCGTAAGATACCCAGACATAGTCATCACCTTTCCAAATCCATCGTCCGCTGCGATACGGCGCCCAGTCGTCAGAAAGAATAATGGTCGGTCGCCAGACCATACCGTATTCCGGGACATGTACCCACCTGCCGTTTGTGTCGAGTTCGGCGGAGTGGCTGCGTAGCTCGTCTGGCAGATTGGAATCAATTTTGGCTGAACGTGACTGCGCACGGTCCCGGTCCATATTCCAGAATTCCCAGTTGTCTGCCGGACTAAGCGGCAGGAGTTCATTGCGCCCCTCCTCAAGTGCAATATGTTCACCGGCGCGAACCTTTGTGCGGCTGCCATTGCCCTCAACATAAGCATTCCCTTTGAATATGGAGACATCCTCCTGGTTGTTCGGCAGCATGTCTATGCGAAGCCTGGTACGTGCAGCCGGAACTACTGTGGTATCAGCGGCGTCTATCTGCAGAGAATCATTGGCACTTGTCTGGGACGTTCTCAGGTATATCCTCCCGCTCTCCAGATGCAGATGCGTGAAGCTATCTTCATTGGCAAGCAGGTTGAGCTCTGAACCGCCGTCCATTCGTAAAATAGTGCCATCAGCAAGTTGGATCTCTACCTTACTGCCATCCGGGCACCAGACCGCATCGCCTTCATCAAGAGGAGTGTTGATGGAAGCCGGCAGCCACTCATCGTCATCAGGTGTTCGGAACATGACATCACCATCAGTAAAACTGATGTTTGCCGGCCCAATGATGCCGGCCTGTGACAATGTTGGAACTATCAACAGCACTAACAGGTATATCCAGATAATTTGCTTCATTTTTGCCTCCCTACCGGGTGATGGTGATCTGAAATAATGCTTGGTAATTGATAGAGCAAAGAACATGCCGCTGTTCAATTGTCCATCATATCAAATGTTTGATGATTGTGTATCAGATCTCTGTACCGCAAATGAGGTGCCATGTGGGCTATTTGAAGTTGTCTGTCAAGGCACAATAAGAAGGCCAACCAGGTTTTCTTCCCGGCTGGCCGTATTGTATGCTTTTCAGTAACTGCTTGCGGAAAAAAGCGTCACACCCTTACCAGCTCATAGACTCTGCTTCCCAACCCGACCTTTTCGCCGTGCTCAAGCTGCACTTCCCACGGTATATCCGGCCAGCAGCCACGGAACTTGTCGCCGCCAGGTTCAAAACCGCTCTGTAGGGCAGTGCCTTCATTGCCACGAGCTCCGTTGACCAGATCGGCACAGGCTTGATCTATCGCTACCGGATCGGTCGAAGCGCAGATGCCGATGTCGTTGACGATTGGGGCGTCTGAATGGCCGTAGCAGTCGCAGGCTGGTGACACCTGGGTGATGAAGTTGATGTAAATCGCTTTGTCGTCCTTGCCGGTTAGTGCACCCTTGGCGTATTCGGACATCTTGCGCATGACCAGATCGGCCGCTTCGTTCCACTGGATGTTAATCGCTTTGACCGGGCAGACAGTGATGCAGCGTGAACAACCGACACATTTCTGCGGATCGATGTCGGCTTTGCCGCCGGCGATGACAATTGCTTCGTGGGCGCATGAACGGAGGCAGATGCCGCAGCCGGTACAGACCTTGGTTGCTACTATCGGTGCTACGGTTGAGTGCTGCACCAGTTTTCCTTTGCGGCTGGCGCACCCCATTCCCAGGTTTTTGATTGCGCCGCCGAAGCCGGTTAACTCATGGCATTTGAAATGAGTCATGGCTACAATCGAATCTGCCTCAACAATCTCGGTGCCGATGTAAGTTTTTTTCAGCAGTTCCCCGTTAATAGCTACCTCAGTTTCAGTTACACCGCGCAGACCGTCGCTGATGACCAACGGAGCACCGACGCAGGCATAGCCGAAGCCGTTCTCAATCGCGCAGGTCAGGGCGGAGACCGCCTCTTTGCGCTGGCCTGGATAGAGCGTCGAAGAATCGGTCAGAAATGGCATCGCACCCAGTTTCTTGATTTCTTCTACGACTCTTCGGGCAAAGACCGGGCGGATGTAGGTGTGGTTCCCCTTTTCACCAAAATGAATCTTGACGGCGGTAAGATCACCTTCGGTAACGACCTGCCGGAGTCCTGCCAGTGCCAGTAGTTTGGCTATTTTATCGAACAGATTCTCTTTGTGCCCCGCACGCATATCGCTGAAAAAGACCTTGGACATCGGATTTCTCCTTTAAAGATGTTTTTTTTGACAACGGTCAAGTATTTAGTCAAAAAGTCGGTATACTGTTCCTATCATAAAAATTGAAAAAACTCACCACGCGAGTTTAGTATACCAACCAACGAAAGGGAGGAAACAACAATGAGTATGTTTTGTAATCAATGCGAGCAGGCAGCAAATGGAACCGGGTGCAACATCTCCGGCGTATGTGGTAAAAAACCGGAAGTAGCTGCACTGCAGGATCACTTGCTCTACGGCCTCAAGAGTCTCGCGCTATACGCTGACAAGATGGGGCGTAACACGGAGATTGACCGCTTTACGATCGAGGGGCTTTTCAGCACTGTTACCAACGTTGACTTTGAAGCTGCACGAATCGGCGCCCTGATCACTCGCTGCTACGAGTTGAAAGAGAAAGCCAAGGCTGCTGCCGGTGTTACTCTTTCCGGTCCGGTTGCCGACTGGAAGCCTGCTGCTGATCTGGTCGGTATGACTACTCAGGGTGAAGCTCACGGCATCAATACTCAGCATGTTAATGAAGACATTCGTTCCGTCATCGAAATTCTCATGTATGGCCTGAAAGGTATGTCCGCTTATATGGATCACGCCATGATCCTCGGTAAAACAGATAATGACGTTATGGCTTTCTTCCACAAGGCGCTGGCCGCAACGACTGACGCCAATCTCGGGCTGATGGACTTTGTCGGCCTCGCTATGGAGTGCGGCAAACAGAACCTGACTGTTATGGGGCTGCTCGACAGCGCCCACACCGATACCTACGGTCACCCGGTTCCAACTCCGGTACAACTGGGCACCAAAGCCGGCAAAGCTATTCTGGTTACCGGCCACGACATGAAAATGATGGAAGAGATCCTCAAGCAGACCGAGGGGAAGGGGATCAATGTTTATACCCATGGCGAGATGCTGCCGGCCCACGGCTATCCAGGCCTGAAAAAATACAGTCACCTGGTTGGCAACTACGGCGGCGCATGGCAGGATCAGGCCAAGGAATTTGCCAATTTCCCCGGTGCAATCATCTTCAACACCAACTGCATCCAAAAGCCGGCAGAATCATATATTGACCGACTCTACACTTGGGGTCTGGTTGCGTGGCCTGGTGTCAAGCATATAGACGGCTGGGATTTCAGCCCGGTAATTAATAAGGCCCTTGAGTGCCAGTCCCTGCCGGAAAATCCGGGTCAGGAGATTTTGACCGGTTTTGGCCATAACGCCGTGCTGGGTGTGGCCGACAAGGTTATCGCCGCAGTCAAGTCCGGTGACATCAAGCACTTCTTCCTGATAGGCGGCTGTGATGGCGCCAAATCGGGTCGTAACTATTACACCGAGTTTGCCGAAAAGGCACCGAAGGATACGGTTATCATGACCCTGGCCTGCGGTAAATACCGTTTCAACAAACTGGAGTTCGGCGACATCGGTGGCATTCCACGTCTGCTGGATATCGGCCAGTGCAATGATGCTTATTCGGCCATCAAGATTGCTGTTGCTCTAGCTGGTGCTTTCGAATGCGGCGTCAACGACTTGCCGCTCTCCATGGTCCTTTCCTGGTATGAGCAGAAGGCGGTTGTCATCCTGTTGACACTGTTCCACCTTGGCATAAAAAATATCAAGCTTGGGCCAACGCTGCCGGCCTTCATCACCCCCAATGTGCTGGCCTTCCTGGTTGAAAACTTCAACATCGGACCGATCACGACGGTCGATGCCGATATGAAAGCCATGCTTGGATAGTCTTATACCCTTATAAGCAATGATTTAACGCCCCCGGTGGATATTCCATCGGGGGCGTTATTTCTTTGCAAGTTAGAATATGTTTGCAATACCGACCGGTGATAATGTACAAAACGCCTCTATGAAATTTGCCATGAAACAATCATCATCATTTATCATCTGGTCTGTTTTTCTTCTTGTCGCTGTTCATTTGTCTGTCGCCACTGCGGTTGCTGATGTCAGGCAGGATGCTGAAATTGCGGTGTCATGCCTGCACCGGAATGTTGCCGCTCAAAAGTTCCAGGACGACATGAAAAGTCTCGATCTCGTCTTTGAGGTCGCCAAACGCTATTTTTCTAATAATAATCTGGAAACAGCGGATAAATTTTACCTGCTGGCACTTCAGAAGTCGCAGATAATAGAGTCGATGCTTAAAACGTCAGAAGTTGTGCCGTTACCTGAAGTGATGGACGTAACAACGTCTCCTGAGCCGAAGGCACCGGTCGAACCAGCTGTTGTTGAAATGTCTGAAGAACCAAATTCCAAGCGGATTGTTGGCACAAGAGGTGTTTACACGGTAGTAAGAGCTGACACTGTCCGCCTTGTCGCCGCAAAGTTGGGAGTTACCCAGCAGCATCTTCGCAGCATGAACGGCCTGGATGCCAAGGCATATCTTAAGGTCGGGCAAAAACTTGCCTATAATAATCGCAAAATAATTCCGCAGCAGATCAAGAATGGCATTATCGTCAATATTCCGGACCGGACTCTTTATTATTTTCAGCAAGGGGTTCTCGTCACATCACTTCCCGTGGCGGTTGGCTCGCCAACTAAAAATGAAAAATATATCTGGCAGACGCCGGTAGGCAAGTTCAAGATCACGGCGAAAATGAAGGACCCAACCTGGACAGTACCTCCATCAATTCAGACCGAAATGGAAGAACAGGGCAAAGAGACTTTTGACAGCGTACCTCCCGGGCCGGAGAATCCGCTTGGCAAATATGCGATGAGAACCTCGATCCCAGGTATTTTGCTTCACAGCACAACCAGGCCCTCTTCGATTTACAGCTTCTCCAGTCACGGCTGTATCAGGCTTTCGCCAACCCAGATGGAACATTTTTTCCCGCAGATAAAGGTCAATACCAAGGGTGAAATAATCTATAAGCCGGTTAAGCTGGCCGTGACCGAGGATGGGCGGATTTTTTTAGAAGTGCATCATGATACATATAACAAGAGTACCAATCTTGTGGCTGAAGCTCGTCAAATGGTAGAAAAACAGAAGCTTACAGGGCTGGTTGATTGGGTAAAATTTAAATCGGTAGTAAATCAGAAAAGCGGAGTTGCCGAGGATATTACATTGAAGGTTTCAGGGGCAACAGGTCCGGTTGCCCAATTGGGCGAGGCAGCGCCTCGCCCGTACCTGGGCGCAGCAGTGAATTAGTCGTATGAAGAAGGCTCGGTTCCTTTTATAAAACACTCCGTAACCGCCCCTGCAGTACCCTCTTTTGCAAGCTTGCCGGAGCGTGGATTTATCAGAACAAACGAAACATTTTCCGGTGCCGTAAAATCTTCCGACGGTAGATTCATGATCGCCTTTTGCATGAAATCACTCCAGATAGGTGCGGCCGCCTGACCGCCTGTCCCGCCGCTTCCCAAAGATCTTTCCTGATCGTAACCAACCCAGACACCTGTTACCAATTGCGGAATATACCCGACAAACCAGGCATCCTTTGCCCCGTTGGTTGTGCCGGTTTTTCCTGCAACCGGTCGTCCGATGACGGATGCGCGATATCCGGTACCGCTTGCAACAACACTCTGCATCAAATTGGTTATGACATAAGCTGTTTCGGGCGATATTACCGGAACCGGTACGGGCGGCGGCGTTTCCTGAAGGATAGTGCCATCAGTATCGGTCACCTTGGTGATGAAGTATTGAGGCGTCAGCACTCCGCCGTTTGCAAAAACAGCGTATGCAGATGTCAATTCAAAGGGGGAGATTGAGGCTGCTCCCAGCGCCAGTGCCAGGTTGGCCGGAATTGGCGATGTGAACCCCAGCCTCTTCGCATATTCCGCTGTGTACTGTGCTCCGATCTGCTCCATGATTTTGACACTGACGATGTTTATGGAATAGGTCAGTGCCTCACGCATGGTCACGGGACCGCGAAACTCACGGTCGTAGTTCTGAGGTTTCCAAACCCCGCCGGCACCGTCCGGGTATTCGACCGGCGCATCTTCGATGACCGTTGCCGGGGTCAACCCTTTATCAAGGGCCGCTGCATAAATTATTGGCTTGAAGGCCGAACCGGCGTTGCGTCTGGCCTGAATAGCGCGGTTAAATTGGCTTTTCTTGAAGTCGTAGCCGCCGACCATTGCCTTGACACCGCCGGTACGCGGGTCAATGGACACGAGGGCTGCCTGCACCTCGGGTGTCTGGTCAAGCGCAAACTGGGCCCCTTCCTTGTTAAGTTCCGGAGTCACGATCGATACCTCAATTACGGAACCAAGTGTCAACCCCCTGTTTCCCTTTTCAGGTTTTCCGTAGTGGTTGGTCATACCGACCCTGCCTGCCCACGACATATTTTTTCGTGACAGTAAACCTTTGCGTTCTCCGACTCTTATCAGAGCTTCGCCTTTTTCCGGGTTGAACCCGACCACGACACCCTGATAGGTTTCACCAGTTTTAAGTGCGACGGAATCGATACCCTCCTCAACTTTACTGCAAAAAGCATCGACATCCGCTTCGTTCAAATATTTTGTAGGTCCCCGAAATCCCTGGCGTTTGTCAACCTCTTTAAGTCCCTTGCGAAGGCTCTCGTAGGCTGCACGCTGCATGTTGGCATTCATGGTGGTGTAGATCTTCAGACCACCTTTATAGAGCTGGTCTTCGCCGTATTTTTGCTCCAGCTGGATCCGCAGATGTTCAAGATAATAGGCTGACTGATCGTTGTTGACCTTTTTCATAGGCTGCAGGACGATGGGAGTATTTTTAGCGTGGTCGGCTTCGACCGGTGTTATATACCCCTCCGTTGTCATGCGATCGAGCACATAACTCTGACGTTCACGGGCTTTTTCAAGATGTTTGATGGGTGAATAGGTGTTTGGTGCTTTTGGAAGACCAGCAAGCATGGACATTTCGGCCAGATTGAGCTGCTCGACATTTTTGCCGAAATAGGTCTCAGCCGCCGCTTGTACACCGTATGCTCCGCTCCCTAAGTATATCTGGTTCAGATACAGGTAGAGGATTTCGTCTTTGGAGAGTCGTTCCTCCATTCGCTTGGCAAGGATGGCCTCCTTGATTTTTCGGGAAAACTTTTTCTCCGGTGACAACAGCATGGATTTTGTAACCTGCTGAGTGATGGTGGATGCACCTTCTTTTTTGCTCATGGAAATAATGTTTTTGAAGGCCGCCCGCATAATCCCCAGATAATCTATCCCCTTATGGGAATAGAAATTGGAATCTTCCGCCGAGACAAAAGCCTGAATCAGTTTGCGTGGCATCTTGTTAATCGGCACTACGATGCGGCGTTCCAGATAAAACTCCCCGACAAGAGTGCCGTCATCGCCAAAAACCTGCGAAACGATGGGAGGCTTATAGTCAGCCAGTCGATCCACTCTTGGAAGTTTGGCCATTAGATAAAACACGTAGCCGGATACGCCAAGAATAGAAACTACAGCCAGCGTCACAGCAAGCAACAGCAAAGTCGATAAAAAACTATTAGTTGTGGTAGGGGATTGAATTTTTCTTTCCATTGAACAAACCTTCCTGAAAAAACTGATTGGCCTACGACCGCAGCAAAATAACATATCATTTCAGGAATTCAAACATATTCAGATCAGGAAACGCTCGGCGGAGCATGTTGATGGTGGCTTAACCATCAAAAATATCGTGCTACAGGGGGGCTGTTTATGGTATTACGTTCATGTTTCATAAGTTTTATTAAAGTTTTTGAGGAGAATATATGTGCGGAATTGTTGGATACATCGGAGGTCAGCAGGCAACCCCGATCATTTTGGAAGGACTCAAGAAACTTGAATATCGCGGCTACGACTCAGCCGGAATTGCCACGCTGGCAGATGGTGAGTCCGCCATTCGCAGAAGCCAGGGTAAGCTGATTAATCTTGAAAATATGTTGCGTGATCATCCGCTCGTCGGGGCGGTCGGTATTGGTCATACCCGTTGGGCAACGCATGGCAGGCCTTCTGAAATCAACGCCCATCCTCACAAAGCTGGCCCGGTTATTGTTGTACATAACGGCATCATAGAAAATTATCTGCAACTGAAAGATCAGCTGAAAAAATCAGGCCACATATTCAAGAGCGAAACAGATACAGAAGTCATAGCGCATCTGATCGAAGAAACCCTTTCTACCGAAGCCGATTTTGAAATGGCGGTCAGGCAGTCATTGGCACAATTACGCGGGGCATATGCAGTTTGTATTCTCAACGAAAAGGATCCAGATTGCTTGATCGCGGCCAAGCTTGGTTCGCCGATGGTTGTCGGACTCGGTGATGGGGAGTTCTTCGTCGCATCCGATATTCCGGCTATTTTGGCCTATACCCGTGAGATGGTTTTTATGGAGGATGGCGAATTTGTGATTTTCAGGGATGGTGCGGCCCATTTCTCAACTATCTCCGGAACTCCTCTGGATAAAAAAGCGCGTCATATCGACTGGTCCCCCATGATGGCTGAAAAGGGCGGCTATCGTCACTTTATGCTGAAGGAGATCCACGAACAGCCTCGTGCAGTACGCGATACGATCGCCGGTCGACTGCTGGAAACCGATGGGGATGTGTATCTGGAAGATCTGCATTTCAGCGATCTACAACTGGCGGCAATCAAGCGGATTGTAATTATCGCCTGTGGCACCTCCTGGCACGCTGCTCTGGTCGGTAAGTTCTACATTGAAGGACTCTGCCGTATTCCGGTTGAGGTTGATATCGCATCCGAGTTCCGCTATCGCAATCCGGTTGTGGACGAAAGCACCCTGGCAATCGTCATTTCCCAGTCAGGTGAAACAGCAGATACTCTTGCAGCCTTGCGCGAAGCAAAATCGCGCGGCGCCATGAACATGGCGATTTGCAACGTGGTTGACTCTTCCATTGCCCGCGAATCTGTCGGTGTTATCTACACCCATGCTGGCCCGGAGATCGGTGTTGCTTCGACCAAGGCTTTTGTCACACAGTTGACGGCACTATATCTTTTCACTATCCGTCTTGGTCGCGCAAAATGCACAATTGATGTCGCCCATGGTCAGCAAATGATAGCGTCGCTCAAGAGGGTGCCGGTTTTGTTGGAAGAGGCGCTGAAGCTGAACGAATTTACTGAAAAAGTAGCAAAAAAATATATGAATGCTCGTGATTTTTTGTATCTCGGTCGTGGGAAAAATTTTCCGATCGCTCTCGAAGGCGCGCTCAAGCTCAAGGAAATATCCTACATTCACGCTGAAGGTTATCCGGCTGGCGAAATGAAACATGGTCCGATCGCCCTGATTGATGAGGATGTACCGGTAGTCGTGTTGGTTCCGAAAGGGAGCTCTTATGAAAAGACACTCTCTAACATGGAGGAGGTCATCGCCCGGGGTGGCCGTGTGATTGCTGTCTGTTCCTTTGGTGATGATGGTATTCGAGACAGGGTGGAAACTGTTATTGAAATACCGAATCTGGATGAAGATCTTGATCCGTTGTTGCTCTCGGTGCCGCTACAGCTTCTGGCATACCATATTGCCGTACTAAAAGGTACTGATGTTGATCAGCCGAGGAATCTGGCCAAAAGTGTTACCGTTGAGTAATTGGGTGTGATGCTTGTCGCCAAGGCCTAGATCAAAATAGCTCTCGGTAAAGGTGTGGCAATTATGAAAAAATCACTAGATTCATACAATTCTGCAGCGATGCTGACAGTGAACAGTCAGACTTTCCGTATCTACAAGATAGATGCCGTCGAGCTGGCGGGAGTTGGCGAGGTTTCCAAGCTCCCACGCACCCTAAAGATCCTTCTGGAAAACCTGCTGCGCAACGAAGACGGGGATACGGTCACAACAGACGATATCCGGGCCTTTGGCGACTGGCTTGAACAGCGCACTTCAACGCGGGAGATCGCCTTCAGGCCCGGTAGGGTGCTGATGCAGGATTTTACCGGCGTGCCTGCCGTGGCCGATCTGGCAGCCATGAGGGATGCAGTAGCTGTTGCTGGAGGAAATCCGGAGTCGATCAATCCCCTGATCCCGGTTGATCTGGTCATTGACCATTCGGTTCAAGTTGACAGCTACGGTTCTTCGGAATCGTTTCAGATCAATGTAGAGCGTGAAATGGAGAGAAACCGGGAACGATATGCTTTTTTGCGCTGGGGGCAGAACGCATTTGACAATTTTCGGGTAGTTCCGCCAGGGACCGGTATCTGTCATCAGGTCAATCTGGAGTACCTTGCCAGGGTTGTCTGGCAGGGAGTTGATAATGATGGGACAGCCGCTGTTTATCCGGACACCCTGCTTGGGACAGACAGCCACACAACCATGATAAACGGTCTGGGTGTCCTCGGTTGGGGAGTCGGCGGGATTGAAGCGGAAGCCGCCATGCTGGGGCAGCCGGTATCGATGACCATACCGGATGTGGTTGGAGTCAGGCTTGATGGAAAACTTCAACCCGGAGTGACCGCAACCGACCTGGTACTTACTGTTACGGAACTGCTCCGGAAAACGGGTGTAGTTGGGAAATTTGTTGAGTTTTACGGTTCCGGCCTCGACGATCTGACCATTGCCGATCGCGCCACGATTGCCAATATGTCCCCCGAATATGGCGCGACCTGCGGTTATTTCCCGGTTGATGCCGAAACGATCAAATATCTTCGTTTCACCGGTCGTGAAGATGTAACCGAGCGGGTGGAGCTTTATGCAAAAGCACAGGGTTTGTGGCGTTATGCTGATTCGCCGGACCCAGCTTTTACGAAGATTGTAGCGGTGGATTTGTCGAATGTGGTCCCCTGTCTGGCCGGTCCAAAAAGGCCACAGGACCGGGTTCCACTTCCGGAACTTTCTGCCACGGTGGCAAGGGCAATTTCAAATCCGGAGGGTGGCAGAAAAGCACACGTCCGGAATCTTGGAATAGATCTGCGGGATGGAGACGTTGTCATCGCAGCTATCACCTCCTGTACCAATACGTCTAATCCAAATGTTATGCTGACGGCTGCTCTTCTGGCAAAGAAGGCGGTTGAGGCCGGGCTCGTGGTCAAACCGTGGGTCAAGACATCTCTGGCCCCAGGCTCCAAGGTGGTAATGGAGTATCTGCGCCGCTCCGGATTATACGGATCTTTGGTCGCACTCGGCTTTGATCTGGTCGGTTATGGCTGTACAACCTGTATTGGTAATTCCGGACCGTTGCCGATGGATATTGGAAATGCCATTCTTTCGGGTGATCTTGCCGTTTCAGCAGTTCTTTCCGGTAATCGTAATTTTGAAGGGCGGATTCACCCTCAGGTGAAATTGAGCTGGCTCGCCTCACCGCCGTTGGTTGTTGCTTTTGCCCTTGCCGGAACTACCCGGATCGATCTCACCTCCGAACCGCTCGGCAAACGGGCGGATGGTCGTCCTGTATATCTGAATGATATCTGGCCGTCACAGACTGAGATAGATGAACTGATCGGTGCTATTACCCCGGAGATGTTCCGTCTTGGCTATGGTGACCTGTACGATGGCACCACGGAGTGGAGAGGGCTTGATAACAGCAGTTCACCCACATATCCATGGGATAGCGGTTCCAGCTATGTAAAACAGCCGCCGTTTCTCCAGGGAGTTCAAGATGGCGGAGATGCCTGTCTGCCGGGCAAGATGCGCATCCTTGCCATCTTTGGCGACTCAATCACGACAGATCATATCTCACCTGCAGGTGATATATCGCCAAGCAGTCCCGCAGGTCTATACCTGCAAAAGGTCGGGGTCGCAGTATCCGATTTCAACTCCTACGGTTCAAGGCGCGGGAACCATGACGTGATGGTTCGCGGCACTTTTGCCAATATCCGCATCAAAAACGAGATGGTCGGTGGACGTGATGGAGGCTTTACCGTTCATTACCCGGTTGGTAATGAGATGACTATTTTCGATGCTGCAGAGCTGTACCGTTCTGAAGGGGTGCCGCTGGTTGTCGTTGCCGGGAAGGAATACGGTTCAGGCTCCAGCAGGGACTGGGCAGCAAAGGGGCCTCTTCTGCTGGGTGTTCGTATTGTCATCGCCGAGAGCTTCGAGCGGATCCATCGCTCTAACCTGATCGGCATGGGGATCTTGCCGCTTCAGTTTCCGGAGGGGGAAAACAGAAAAACACTCGGTCTGGATGGGAGCGAGACTATTGAGCTGAAGATTACAGGGGCGGAGCTTAAGCCCGGCATGGATGTCTCTGCAGAAATCAGTCGGCCGGACGGTTCACTGTCAATAATTATCCTGAAAAGCCGGATGGATACAGCCAACGAGGCTGCTTATTTCAAAGCTGGGGGAATACTGCAGCATGTTTTGGCCGGGTATCTGGCCCGCTAACATGGGCAGTGTGGATGTTTTTTTGATTAAAAGTGAGGATGCCGCATGAAAGAGACTCTAAAGCCGGGCCTGGAACACACTTTCAGCTTTCTGGTTTCAAAAGAAAAAACCGTTCCTTATGTTTACCCTGAATCAGATCTTTTTCGCGAGATGCCGGAGGTCTTTGCAACTGCTTTTATGGTTGGTTTCATGGAGTGGGCCTGTATGGAAGCCTTGCGTCCGTATCTTGATGAAGGTGAACGAACATTAGGGACCATGATTAACATAACCCATCAGGCAGCCACCCCGACCGGCATGAAAGTCACCGCTCATGTGAAATGCCTGGAGGTTGACGGTAAACGCACCTTCTGGGAGATTGAGGCATGTGATGAGGTTGAGGTTATTGGCAAAGGAACCCACGAACGCTTTACCGTTAACAATGATAAATTTTCTGCAAGAGTCGCTGCGAAGAAGAATTAATGCTTAAATTTAAAGAAAATTATTAATCTGGTATGCATATACAGCAAAGCCCCCAGTCGCTACTCTCGATCATTATCCCCACTCTCAACGAGGCAGAGCATCTCCCTTCTCTCTTGGATGATCTCAGGAATCAAAAGAATATCTCCCTTGAAATTATAGTTGGTGATGGTGGTTCATCGGATGCAACCCGATCTGTTGCAGAGGAGTACGAAGCCGTTTTAGTAAGTTCCGGACAAGGTCGAGGGGCGCAGATGAATGCTGCCGCAGGTCAGGCATCCGGTGACTATCTGCTCTTTATGCATGCAGATTCCCGAATTGATGACCCCTCTCTTCTCAGCGATGCCGTGCGTACTATAACGCTTGAATCGAGTGAATACGACCGAATTGCAGGTCATTTCCGCCTGAGGTTCATGCGTTCTACCGGGCGGAACGGAATGGCCTACCGCTATATCGAGGAAAAGAGCGCTCTAAACCGTACCAACACCACAAACGGTGATCAGGGCCTGTTGCTGTCGAGGGGTTTTTTCAAGGATCTTGGTGGTTTTGATGAAAGCATGCCGTTTTTGGAAGATCAACGCATTGCCGAGACGATACGGTCTCAGGGGAAATTGATTACACTTCCAGGTTATCTAAAAACATCGGCACGACGATTTGAGGCGGAAGGTTTTCACCGTCGATACATCCTGATGAGCATGATGATGGGGTTGCACAGTGTCGGAGTAAATGAGTTTTTTGTTCGGGCGCCAGGACTATACCGTGCGCAGCAGGATACCGGAACACTTTTGCTTTCACCATTTTTTACCCTTATCTGGCGCATGATGTTTGACAAATGGGGGATTGGCGGCACTATACACACATTCTACCGTCTAGGGCGCTATATCCGGCAGAATTCCTGGCAGATGTTCTTTTTTATCGATGTCTGGTTACGACCACTGTTTGGAGTTGGGCGGTATCCTTGCTTGAGCTTCCATGATCGGATATTCGCCCACTGTACAAATTTCAGGGTATTAGATGCGCTTACCGGCATGATCTGCTTTATCTGGTTTATGGGAGTGCTTGCGCCGTTTTTCTGGCTTGTAGATCTTAGAGAGCGAATGCGGCAGGAACGATCAGCCTAGATACAGCGCCAAAATTTGACAATTTAGCGCTGATTGCTATACTTGGCGCGTTAGCTTGTAAAGCTGCTTAAGGGCACGGTGACAGGTATGGTAATTCAGTTTATTGCAGACCATAATCTGGAAGCTCTGTTAGAGCGGTTGCGCCGGTACGGTGAACTGCATGCTCCTGTTCTTAGTGACGATGGCGTACTGCGCTTTGCTGCACTAACCCAGGGGGAGACTTCCGATCTTTCTGCTCTCCGCACCCTGCTCCCTCCAAAAAAATATTTGCTGCACCCCCAGGAAACGATTCTGAACTATTCGGCTGACACCGGCTATCAGTTACCAGTAGAAGTAGCCCCCCCTCTGATTCTGTTAGGTCTCCACCCATGCGACCTTGCAGGAATAAACTATCTTGATCGGATCTTTCTGGGCGACGAGCCTGACCCCATATATGCCGCCCGGAGAGCAGCCCTGACTCTGATCGGTGTCTCCTGCATTCCGGATAAATTTTGTTCATGCCAACAAATGATCTCCCCGTTAAAAGCCTTGTCGGATCTGTTTCTTAATTCTCTGGATGATGGTTTTGCAGTCACCAGCGCTTCTCTACGGGGTGATGAACTCCTGGAAGGAATAAAGGATATTCTGGAAGAACGGGAAGGAGAGATGCCTGAAGATTCTCGACGCTTCTTCGGCCATGTAGTTTCAGAACAGCTGCGCCACGAACTTGATCTGACGCTCCCGGAGTGGCAGGAACTTGCCGACCGTTGCTTGGGGTGCGGGGCCTGTTCTATCTGCTGCCCCACCTGTTATTGTTTTGACGTGCTGGAGTTCAGCGGGCTGGATGGCCGCTCTGCAGTTCGGGTGCGGCAATGGGACAACTGCCTTTTTAAAAGTCATGCTCAGGTGGCGAGTGGCATGAGTTTTCGGAAGGACCGGGCAGAGCGTTTCCGTTACCGCTACCGTCACAAATATCGTGGATTCGGAGCGCTTCAGGGGGTTCCCAGCTGTGTCGGCTGTGGGCGCTGCAGGGTAGTTTGCCCGACCGGCATTGATCTGCGACCTTTAACGGAGCGGCTTGAGGAGGTGCGCCATGGTTAGCGCTCTTCCAGTCCAGGCGGCCATCACGGCAATCAGCCCGCTGACTGCCGATACTTCACTGCTCATACTGCATACTGAACCGGATCATCCTGTTGCCTCCTCGTTCCTCCCGGGACAATTTCTGGAGTTTTCATTGCCTGGAGTCGGCGAAATTCCCGTGTCATATTGCGGTTATCCCTCGGTGAATGGCAGTATCGAACTTTGCATTCGCCATGTCGGGCATGTCACCACTCCGTTGAAAATCGCACTGCCGGGTGATTCAGTAGGGTTGCGTGGCCCTTTTGGGCGTGGATTCCCACTGCCATCTTTTGCCGGTCAGGATCTGCTGCTGATCGCCGGTGGCTTGGGGATGGCTCCGCTCCGTTCGCTGCTTCTGGCGCTTTTGCAGCAGCGTGACTTTTCTGGTCGCCTGATCCTTGTGTACGGTGCCCGTGAAACCGGGGCGCTGCTCTTTCTGGACGAGTTGCTGGAATTTAAAAAACAAGGGAAGATTGAACTTCATCTGGGGGTAGATCGTCCCGACTTCTGTCTTGCTGGCCCGCCCGATTGCCAGATTGCCCTGCTACCGACTCTGCTGGATCGGCTTGATATCGATCCGGGACGGACCTGTGCTGCTATCTGTGGCCCTCCAGTGGTTTATCCACAGCTGGTATCCTCTTTGCGGTTGATGGGGATGGCTGATGCCCGGATTCATCTTTCACTTGAGCGGCGTATGAAATGCGGTGTCGGTCGCTGCGGTCACTGTGCAGTGGGAACCCTTTTATGCTGTGTAGATGGGCCGGTGTTCAGTAATGCAGAGTTGGCTGGGATAGAGGAGGCTCTCGCATGAGAAAGCTGCGGGTTGCCATAGCGGGATTAACGGCCTGCTCCGGCTGCCAGCTATCCCTGTTGAATTGCGAAGATGAGCTGCCGGGGTTGTTGGAACAGATAGAGTTTCATTACTTTCCGATGGCTCTTTCGCCGGCTCTGCTGGAAGGTGAATATGACGCTGCGCTGGTTGAGGGGTGCATTTCAATGCCCCATGAAGTGGAGTTGCTACAGGAGTTGCGGAGGCGAAGCCGCTATTTGATAGCTTTGGGAACCTGTGCGGTCTGGGGCGGAGTGGCGGCTCTCCGGAATGGCGAGGATCGTGAACTGTTACGCCAACAGGTGTACGGTTTAAATCCGCTTGCCTGTGAAACGTTCAATCCTCAGCCGCTGCAAAGCCTCGTGCAGGTTGATGCCGCCGTCAGCGGCTGTCCGCCGGAAAAGGATGAGTTGCTGAGGTTGTTGGCTGGGCTGGTTCGGGGAGCGCTTCCTGTTTCTATTGATTACCCGGTTTGCACAGAATGCAGGATGCGCGAAAACCTTTGCTTGCTGACTGAGCGAGATATTCTCTGTCTTGGCCCTCTGGTTTTGGGTGGCTGTGGCGCCCGCTGCCCAAGCATGTTGGTGCCATGTGAGGGGTGCCGGGGACCGGTGCCGGAGTCTAATATGAAGGAATATCTTGAACTATGCGCACAAAAAGGTTTTGGCCGTCTGACGGTGCTTGAACGATTGCACCGTTTCTGTCCGGAGCGGAAAATATGAGCAGCGTGATTATTAGTGATATCCTGACCAGGGTGGAGGGGCATGGTTCTGTCGAGCTGATTCGGGATGGAGGGCGGGTGGTGGATGCCCGTTTGAATCTGTATGAATCGCCCCGGTTGTTTGAGGCACTGTTGGTTGGCAGGCGCTTTGACGAGATAGCAGATGTCGCCTGCCGGATCTGTTCAATCTGTTCTACCGTTCACAAGGTGGCGGCACTGCAGGCGGTTGAGCAGGCCGTGGGAGTCACCATATCCAGGCAGACCGGATTGCTACGCGAACTGGCGGTGCAGGGAGGGCAGATCGAAAGCCATGCCCTGCATATATTCTGTCTGGCATTGCCGGACTATCTGGGGGTGAACGGTATCCAGGAACTCGCAACGCGTGAGCCGGAGAAGCTGCAGGTTGGTCTCCGGATCAAGAAGTTGGGAAATCTGATTCAGGAAACTGTCGGGGGGCGTGCCATACACCCCTTCAATCTGCTGGTAGGGGGATTGGGGAGAGTGCCGGACGTTGCCCAACTTCAGTATGTACGTAATCAGCTTGCGGGAGGTCGTGACATTGTGGATGACTGCGTTGCCTATATATTGAATTTGAAGGATATACTGCCGCCGTTGGCAATGCTTCCCGTCTGTGCTGTCAGTGGAGGTCCGCCGCTCTTTGGCGACCGTTTGACTACATCTACATTGGCGATCATTAGCGCCGGTTCCGCTGCTGCCTGGTTGAACGAGCATGTCGAACCTCATACACACGCCAAAGTCAGTCACTTTGATGAAACAACGCCTATTATGGTGGGTCCGCTGGCCCGTCTCACGCTGGCGATGCCGACAACCTATGCACACCACTTTACAGGCAATTCAATCAGATCATCTCTGAAGGCTAGAATAATTGAACTTCAGCTGGCGGTGGAGCGGGCACAGATCCTGATCGAACAACTGCTGGAGACCGGTCTGAAAAAAGAAGTGCCTGCCATTGCTATTCCGGTACAGGGTGAAGGCACGTCACTGATAGAGGCACCGCGTGGGGTGCTTTTGCACAGTTATCGCTTTGATGGCTGGGGAATCTGCTCTGCTGCTAATATTATTACACCAACAGCGATCAATCAGGGAGCAATAGCTGCATCGCTGAAAGCTCTGATAGCGGCAATGGATGGTGCCGACTACGACCAAATAAAGAGGTCTGCAAAAATATTGATCCGATGCTATGACCCCTGCATCTCCTGTGCAGTTCACTGACTTTCAATTTATTTTCAATTACCATCATTTTTATTTTGACAGAGTTAAATTGTTTATGATAGAAAGCGAGTCCCTTTTGAGGCAGCAGATTTGTTTCTGGGGGTGCTCTTTAAAAACTTGGTCGGTTCGAAAAAAGATTGTCACTTC
>JANXYR010000038.1 GCA_025355965.1 Geobacteraceae bacterium | reverse complement strand
TTCACATATTATCCTGTCTCCTGATTTCCCTCCTTCTGCTGCCACTTCCAGCTTTGGCGGCCAAGAAAAAGGTCACCTTTAGTGAGCAGACATCGGCGACTTCCCGTACTTCGGCTGTTTTAAATGAGATGAAACATTGGTCAACCCCGGATTACACCCGGATTTCCCTGGAACTTGATCGAGATGTCATCTGGGAAACACATGAGCTCGGTAAAGGCGCTCCCGGCAAGCCCGGGCGGGTTTATATCGATCTGAAACGAACCCGTCTGGGGAAAAATGTCAAGGATATCACCATCGGAGACGGCTTGCTGAAAGGCGCCAGGGTTGCCCAGTATAAGCCTGAAGTTGTGAGGGTGGTGCTGGATACCGAAAATATAAAGGATTATAAAGTATTTCCACTGTCCGATCCGGCGCGACTGGTCATCGATGTCCGCGGGGAACGTCAGACAGAGATATCGCGTCTGGAACCGGTGGTCACCGCCATGCCTGAACGGGTTGTGGTGCCAAAGCTTGATGAAAAGCAGGCTGTTACAGAAAAAATAGTCAAGCAACCAAAAAAAATAGTCATCTCAAAAATCAGGCGAATTGTCGTTGATCCGGGGCACGGTGGCCATGATCCGGGAGCGGTCGGCCCGAGCGGTGTTCAGGAAAAAGACGTAGTGCTGGCAATCGGTCTCAGGTTGAGGGATCTCTTCAAGGAAGAGTTGGGGGTGGACGTCGTTATGACCCGCTCGACTGATGTTTTTATCCCGCTGGAGGAGCGTACCGCTATTGCAAACAAGGTGGGAGCAGACCTGTTTCTGTCAGTGCACGCCAACGCTGCACCCAATCGCTCTGCTGCAGGAATTGAAACTTATTATCTTAATCTTGCCAAGACGGAGAAGGTG
Organism: Geobacteraceae bacterium; assembly: GCA_025355965.1. Lineage (GTDB taxonomy): Bacteria > Desulfobacterota > Desulfuromonadia > Geobacterales > Pseudopelobacteraceae > JACRCG01. Next base: position 110,888 of record JANXYR010000038.1, on the reverse strand, counting down.
GCTCAATTGGCAGCCAAGGAGAACGGCACGTCACTTGAAAAGGTCAGTGTTCTGCAGGCGATCCTGTTCGATCTGATGGCAAATTATAAATTGAATGATTCGGCTCATCTTGCTGAGGAAGTTCAAAAGTCACTGCATAAAAAAATTCGTACTCGCCACGCTGATGTCAAAAATCTGGGGGTCAAGCAAGGTCCTTTCTATGTTCTGGTAGGAGCTTCCATGCCCAGTATCCTCGTCGAAACCGCCTTCCTCTCTAATGCAGCAGAAGAATCCCGCCTGAAGGACCCTGTCTATCTGGAGTTAGCCGCAGATGGTATTCTGGATGGCGTCCGCAGCTATATCAACAGCCTGAAATAACATAAACTACAATTCATTTAAGAGCTGCAGCGATTGTTACTCGTAACTCTGTGTCGCTGCTTTCATTTTGTGACATGTAGATGGAGTTGACCGCTACGAGTAGCGTATTGAGCTTGTCCAGATCTACTACGCTCGTGCCTGACAGGGGGGATTCTGAGTCGGTCAGGTTATGAGGGCAACAGTCGCTATTGCGCTGACCTTCTGCGGTGTAGATGATTGGTAATCCGTGGGTACGGCAGATAATCGGGCGGGCTTCATACAACAGGCATTGGTGGTGAAACAGGAGCGGGCAACGTTCATCTTCGGCATGTTCTAAAACATGTCGTCGAATTTCCTCAGCTTTCTGATCCGGCAGATTATTCAGTGCTTCCCGCATAGCCGCTGCTTCTACAGGAAAAATCGTAATGGAAGTGCAGCAGGAGCTGCAACCAGCCGAGCAGGTAATCTGTTTTCCCAGGGTGTCTGCAATCGTTTTGCAGAGAGCATCGACTCTGGCGGTCAGTTGTTGATAATTTTCCAGTAATCGGGGCATAACCTCACCATAGCATACCGAACTTATCTGCGTATCAATTTCCTTCGCTCTGCGCTTTAAGCGCCTCCATTTGGTAATACGCTCTAAGGGCATCGGTGATTTCTGCAATATCGCCAGCCATGATCGAATCCAGGCGATAGAGCGTTAGCCCGATGCGGTGGTCCGTCATCCGCCCTTGCGGGAAGTTGTAGGTGCGGATACGCTCGCTCCGATCGCCTGACCCTACCTGCTGCTTGCGGTCTGCAGCCAATTTTGAATCCTGAGCCTGCTGGATGGTGTCAAGTATACGGGTTTTAAGTACCTTCATGGCTGTGGCGCGGTTCTTTATCTGGCTGCGCTCTTCCTGACAGGCGACGACAGTGCCGGTCGGCAGATGCGTTATACGCACAGCGGAGTCGGTGGTGTTGACATGCTGCCCACCGGCACCGGAAGAACGATACACATCTATCTTCAGGTCATCCGGGCGGATATCTATATCAACATCTTCCGCTTCCGGCATAATTGCCACGGTGCAGGCGCTTGTGTGAATACGCCCTTGGGCCTCGGTCTCAGGTACGCGCTGAACGCGGTGGGTGCCGGATTCGTACTTGAGTTTGGCAAAGACACCTACGCCTTCCACGGAAGCAATAATTTCTTTATAGCCGCCCCGCTCTGATTCGGAGGCAGAAATGATCTCGACCTTCCAGCGATTGGCGTCGGCATAGCGCGAATACATGCGGAACAGGTCGCCGCCGAACAGGGCCGATTCGTCTCCACCGGTTCCGGCACGAATCTCCAGGATGACGCTCTTGTCGTCATTCGGATCCTTGGGGAGCAGCAACAGCCGGATGTCGGCATCAAGTTGGTCCTTTTCGGTTTCCAGACTTTTCAGTTCATCCTCAGCCATTTCTTTCATATCCGGGTCAGATAAAAGTTCCCGATTATCTGAAATTTCGCCGAGCACTTTCCGATAGCGACGATAGGCCGCCACCAGTTCACTCAGGTCGGAATGTTCACGGGAGAGTTTGCGAAACTCCGGCTGATTTGAGATAACTACCGGGTCGGAAAGCAGTGCTTCCAACTCTTGATAACGTCTCTCCAGTTCTTCTATCTTGTCCATCATCATACGTTGTAATCCATGGCCGATTGGCGCTGTTTCTCTTAAATAATCTTGTTAAGCGGGTACTCGATGATGCCCTCGGCACCCAGTTCAAGGAGATGAGGTACAACACGGCGAACGTCCTTCTCGGACAAAATGCTCTCGATTGAGAGCCAATCGGAGTTATAGAGGTGTGATACCGTCGGGTTCTTGAGGCTCGGAAGCAGCTTGGTTATAGCATCAACCTTATCCGCCGGAGCGTTCATCTTTAAGCCTACCATCCCCTCGGCTGCCAGTGACGATTTAAGCAATGTGGCAATCTGGTTGATCTTTGCCCTTTTCCATGGATCTGCCCAAGCGGCTTTGCTTGCCAGCAGAACAGGCACAGATTCCATCAGTTCACAGACGATACGCAGCCCATTTGCTTTTATGGTTGAGCCGGTTTCGGTCACTTCGACAATGGCGTCGCAGAGACCATCAACAACTTTTGCTTCGGTGGCGCCCCAGGAAAACTCAACGTTTACCGGAATATCCCGCTCGGCAAAATAGCGCTTGGTAAAACCGACCAGTTCTGTAGAAATGGTGGCGCCGTGAAGATCTTCCGGCTTCTGCACCTTTGAATCTGCGTTGACTACCAGCACCCAGCGGGCTGGGCGGCGCGAAACTTTGGAGTAAACCATTTCGCACACTTCAACGACATCGGAGTCATTTTCCCGCACCCAATCTCGTCCGGCAATACCGGCGTCAATAGTCTCACGCTCAACGTAACGGGCCATTTCCTGCGGACGGATAAGCTTGCAGTTCATCTCTGTGTCATCAACACCGGGGAAATAGCTGCGTGAGGAGATGCTGATCTGCCAGCCGGCTTTTTTAAAAAGGCCAACGGTTGCGTCTTCGAGGCTCCCTTTGGGGATGCCGAAATTCAGTATGTTTGACATGATAATCCTCTCTTGGTGGGAAACTATAGCTTTTCAAGTGGATGATTATTTTTTATAGACTTCGTTCGGGTCAAACAGCGGCTTTGAATGCTCCACCCACTCACCGTTTTCCCATTTCACATAAAAACAGCTGCGGTTGCCGGTGTGGCAGGCGGCAGGGCCGTTCTGTTTTACCTTGATGACGACGGTGTCGGCATCGCAGTCGGTGAGCACTTCCATAACGTCCTGAGTATTGCCGGACTCTTCGCCCTTCATCCAGTACTTGTTGCGGGTACGGCTGAAGAACCATGTCTTGCCGTCCTTAAGGGTCAAATCAAGGGTCTTTTTATCCATAAAGGCCACCATCAGGATCTCGCCATTTTCGTAGTCCTGGATTACTGCCGGGATCAGCCCACCCATTTTGTCAAAATCAATCTGAATCACGTTATACCTCCGAACCTGGTAGTTTAAAGAAAAAACGCCCTGAGAATGACAGGGCGTTTTGAAGAATGGCCGCAGTGCAGGGACATGCCAAATAAAAAAGCAGCTGTCCATTTACCACAAAATGAAATATTTGTCAAAACCTGATTGATTATTGCAACAGGGCGTTAGTCTCGCTGAAGGAGGGGCCGAGGTTTTTAAATACGTTGGGATTGGTCTTGATTTTCGTACCATTTGGAAAACGAAGTGGGCTGTTCTCACTGTTCTCACTGTTAAGCAGTTTCGCAATCATGGCATCAGCCTGACGCCCAATGGCCACCCGATCGAGTTCAAGTACGGCCGCCGCCCCCAGACCCAGATAATTAGCGGCAAAAGCGACTACCGGGACAGTCTGCTGCTGGCCAAAGAGGAAATATGCCTCGGTTGTTTCCCGCGTTACTGCCGTGTTGTCCGGCAGCATCCAGAGCGCATCCACCTTGCCGGCCAGTGACGAAAGTTTTTCGATGGTGTCGCGGGGTGCGGAGACTTCACGGGTCACCAGTTCGACGCCGGCGGCTTCAGCAGCTTGGCGGGCCAGGCGCAGATACCAGCCGCTTTTGGCCGCATTGTAGACAACGCCAACGCGCCTGGTTTTCATTGTTTTGAATATGCTGATATAGCGTTCAGGCGGAGCAAACATGCCGATGCCGGTCAAGTTGGTCTGCGAAGCCTTCCGGTTATGGATGCCGAGCGACATTGTGGCGACCACCGGGGTCTGCTGAACCTTGCGGGCCGCAGTCAGAGCGGTGTCACCGACAGCCAGGATCAGCCTGGGTCGGTCTTCACGTACAATCCGGACAACATCCACCTCGGAGTAGTCGGACAGTACGAGTAAGCGCTTCGAAGCATTGTGCTCTGCGCGTAACCCTTTCAGGACATCTTCATAGGCCGGGTCACGGCGGCTTTGGAGTATCAGGATGTCGTAAGCCTGGGCCAGGGAGGGGAACAGGGTCGCCAGGGCGAGTATGGTGAGAATGAAGCGTCTCATCAGAAGTTCACCCTCACTCCGCCTTCGAACCAGCGTTGCGCGTTAGGGGAAAGCTGATTGTCAGTAGATTGCTCGCCGTTGAACAGGTTGTGCCCGGAGAAGAACAGCTCCGGCGATAATTCTGATTTCGGCTTCACCTTCCAGGTCAGGTGCAGATCCCAGATCATGCCGCTGCTTTTGGAATAAAAGTCGGCAGGTGAATTCCACCAGACATAGTTGCCGGTCAGCGCGCCGCGCAGTCCGAGGTCGGCATGATCATAGTTCAGGGCAAGCTTGACCAGATGGGGAGGAACGGCTTGTGAGTCGTTGGTCTGTATCTGCTCACCTGTGTCACTGCTTTTGACGTGCAGGTAAGTATAGCCGCTGGCGAGGGAAAGGTTGTAAAACGGCGTGGTGCGGGCTTCAATCTCAAATCCCTGGCGGTCCTGGCTGGTGGTCGAAATCTGTTGTCCAAGCGATTGACTGTTGCGCAGGGCGTTGAAGAAATAGGTCCCCTTCAGCCAGAGGTACGGAACCGCGCCACTCTCTATGCCGCTCTGTATGGTTTTTACCTTTTGCAGAATGCCCGGGTGGATAAGGGTCGGCAGACTGAAACCGCTGGCGCCGTAGGCGCGCAGCGTCGTATTTTCGGCAAGCTGATAGGTAGCGCCCAGCGAGTAGCTGGTTTTATCGCCGGCGGTACCGGTGATGTCGTGGCGGATGCCGGGAAGAATGGTTAAACGGTCTGCCGTGTATGAACCATTGCCGTAGAAGGCCCAGCTGTCCCAGACCATGTCATAGCTTGGCGGCGGGTTGAGCAGATCCCCGCCACGTGCGTGTATATGGCCGTATTCAAGCCCGGTCACCAGATTCTTCTGGCCATCGCCCCAAGTCAGACGGGCATTTGTTCCCCGGCTCCATTCTCGTGCGTTGAAGTCATTAAAAAAGGTGATGGCTCCCTGACCATCACGCCCACCCCATTTGGCATGGTCATCCCTGTCGGTTACATAGCCGTCGACATTAAGGGCCAGCTTATCGCCCAGCGGTTGGGTAAGCTTGAGAAAACCGTTGGTGCGATGGTACTCATTGTTGTCATGTACAAACCCCCAGTTTCGGGGAGGACCAAGGTCCGCTTCATCCGTCCCTGGTCGGGCGGTCAGATGCGACAGGCCGAATGTCACCGTGCCGTTGCCGGGTAGCTGATAGGAGAGCTTGCCGTACAGGTTGTTCAGGTTGGTGCCGGTATTGGGGGAGAGACCATCCGAATGGATGTTGCCGGCGGTCAGATAGTAGCCGAAGCGCTCTTTGGCGCCGCTCAGTTCTGCGCGGGAGTCGGTGGTGAACTTGGAACCGATCGATCCGGAAAGCACTCCAGCTACCGATCGTTCCGGGTCAGGCGATTTGGTGATGATGTTGATCACCCCACCCAACGCCGAACCCCAGGCTGCTGACGCAGCCCCCTTGATGATCTCGATCCGTTCTATCTGCTGGACCGTGATCAGCCCGGGGAGAGCGATGTTCTGCTGGTAGTCGTTCTGACGGACACCGTCGATCAGCACCAGCACCGTGGTATTCAGCGCTCCCTGGATATTGAAGAAGGTAAAGGTTGACGGGGTGCGGAGAGAATCCAGTTCAATGCCGGGCACGGTCTGCAGAATATCGGCCAGGGTATGGGCGTTGAGGCGGGCGATGTCGGCGGCGGTGATTACGGTGACGTTTTCGGCTATCTTGGAGGTCGGACGGAGAATGCGGGATGTGGAGACGAACGCTTCTTCGGGGTTGTCGGTGAATCCAAGGGTCTCAAGCGGATCGTCGTCGGCAAAAACAGGCGCCATGCCGCTGAGCAGCAATGCCAGCAGCACAAAGAGCAGTTTTTGGAAAACAGGACGACGCAATCAGTACTCCTGTAGGTATTAACAGTAAATAATTGGTTTATTTTGAATGGCATTTTTTCTGATTTAAGACGGTTTTCTTCTAGCAGATATTTTCAGCTTTGTATACTGTAGTTTAATTAAAAGCCCTGTCTATATGAAGAAGGGACCAAACAACCATGAAGGGAGGTGATATCAATGGCAATCGAAATTCTGGATGAAGGTGTGGAAAATACGGAGATGGTCAACTCTTGCTGTACCGGTGGCGCAGCAAGCTCCCGTGCTACCTGATGTACTGGCCCGGAACAGGATGGGGAGTGTTACGCTCCCCATCATTATTTGGAGAAACCACCATGCCGTTGTCCCGCTACCTGAAAACATTTCCCGATCCTGATCGTCCCGGCTTTGTGATCCTCTATTCAACCAAAAAAGGCTCAGTGGTCAGGGTTCCGGAAACGCTCCTTGTCGCTGCACAGGAAGGTTCCTTGTCAGAAGCCGATCAGCATATGCTGCGCCGTTTGGAGCTGTGGGTGGATGACCCGGCGGCAGAGCGGGAGGCTATGGCCAATCTGGTTGATCTGACCAACAGCCGTCCCGGCACTTTTGCCGCTACGGTGGTGCTGACGCTGGATTGCAACCTTGCCTGTCCCTACTGTTTTGAAGACCATTTTCGTGGCAGCCATGCCATGAGCGAAGAAACCGCCCGGCTTCTGGTTGCTCACATCAAACGCGAACAGATCGACCGTGGCCGTGACGTGGAACTCCGCTTTTACGGTGGCGAGCCGCTCATGGCAGTCCCACGGCTTAAAGAAATCGCTGGCCCTCTCCGTGATGCGGCAACGGTCGCCGGTACGAAATTTTCCTGTAGCCTGGTGACCAATGCCACGCTGCTGACCCGCCCTGTAGTCGAGAATTTGCTTCCCTTCGGACTGAAAAGCGCCCAGATCACCCTGGACGGCCCGGAAGAAATTCATAACAGTCAACGCCCCTTCGTTTCCGGTCTGGGAAGTTTCAAGCTTATCGTGGACAATCTTCACTCGGTCTACGATCTCATCACCATCAAGCCGGGGGGCAATTTCACCCAGGAGAACTACCGGGAGTTCCCGGCGATGCTTGATGCGCTGCTGGAAGCTGGTATAGACCCCGCACATATGGGTCCGGTTCAATTCGGCCCGATCCATCCAAAATCTGGTGGACATGATCCGCATAGCGCCGCCTGCGTATTCGGCAGCGAACCGTGGCTTATCGAGGCAAATCTCTTTCTGCGTGGGGAAACTCTGCGGCGCGGCTTTTCCGTGGATAAACCGCACATGGGGGTCTGCATGATCGAGCTGACCAACAATCTGGTGGTCGCGTACGACGGCTCTCTCTACAAATGTCCTCCCTTGATGGGGTGGCCCGAATTTGCCATCGGCACCCTTTCAGACGGCATCAACGATTACCGCGAATCCCATAATCTCGACCTATGGAAAAACGATGAATGCCTGGAGTGCGCCTATCTACCTCTCTGTTTCGGCGGTTGCCGCTTCTTTAACAAGCTGAAAACCGGCAGCATTGATGGCGTGGATTGTCGCCGCGCCATGCTGGATGCGTCGTTGGAAACAATCGTGCGGCAGGATTTGGGGATGGGGCGGAGTTAAGATAATACGACCGATCAACCATAAATATGATTAGTACTGATCTCTTGGTATTGAGACGAAAAAGTCCACTCTCCATTTGGGAGAGAGTCCACAGTTTTAAACCTTACCCCATACAACTAGTCTTGCCTTGCGTTGCAGGTTACGGTAGATATCCTCACCGACCGGGTTGATGCTCCACTTGCATTCACCGAACCAGATCGATCTCTTCGTTCTTCCGCCACCATCTGCCAATGGGTAAATATCACAACGGCAATATGTCCATAAAATTTCAATACAGACTCTTCTTTGTTCGGAAATAGCGCACCAGTACAGGCACAACTAACATAGCGCCAAGGACGATCAGCATTGTGGTGTTCGGATCTCGAAAGTACGAATTCAGGCGCAAAGTCGTGAGCGCGATGACGGCAAAGTAAAGCATGTCTCCAGTGATGGCAATGGTCCATCCGGCAATGAATCCGTGCCCTGCGGCGTGCGCCGAGGCACGCCCTGTCATAGGATCTACGCCAAAGGAAATCATAACGAGTGCAAGGGGGCCTGCGCTGGTGCCGCCAATATGTGCTACGCTGCGAGCCGCTACAGCCTTAAAAACAGCATTGAAGCGGGTTAGAAAAGATATTTTCCCTAGCACCACAGCGATAAGTCGAAGTATCGGTTCAAAAGCAAGAGCCAGAGCTATATCCGAAACCAAATAGAGCCCTGTGGTTATAGGCCAGAGCAATCCTTTAGAGCTCGCAAGCAAAACACCAGCAGGAATACCGCCCCCGACCGGAATAATGAATAGCTTCAATACAGAAAACATTATAGATGTTTGCAGGTCCAATCCGGGATTTTCCATATTTAATTCTCTCAAAAATATGCTAAAGTTTGGCCGCAGTTTACTCGTCGAATCCGCGGTATGTATCAGGAACTCCAATAAGAAACCTGATGCTATACTCATGCTGTAGTTAGCAAGACCTGTTTGCGCTACCCGTTCTTCATTTATCAATGACTAAAAAATAAATTGTAAAGGAATATTATGAAGATCAATAGCGATCAGAAAAAAATTGTAGAGTTGTTCCTGAAGCAAGAGTTTCTTATTGGTAAGTTATATAAGCTTTTTGCATTTAGATACCCTGAGTATAAGGATTTCTGGAATGAAATGTCTCTGGAAGAACATCTACATGCTACTTGGATTAAGCGGCTTGCTGAACTTGACGTCACGGATAAATTCAAATTTTCGCAAGGAGAATTAAGATCAAACGATCTTGGTTCAAGCATAGAATCTTTAGAGAGCCTTATTCGTGGTTTTAAGAATAATAAAGAATGTTCCATTGCTCAGGCAGTGAGTATCGCGCTTCATCTTGAAAAAGCGCTGTGGGAGAAGAAAGTGTTCCAATGTTTTGAGGGGGACTCAGATGAAGTCAAAAAAATATTGAATACCCTAAACTTAGAACAAGAAATTCATATAAAGAAAATTGATAAATTTGCTAGGCCGTTTTTGAAAAAAGCGTAGTGAAATTCAGCCGTATCATAAAGATCTGTATTGGACAACAGATATAAGAAAAGCCCCTATTTTCAAGGGGCTTAAGGACTTGTCCGGACGTTGCCGGACTGTTAAATGGTGGCTGTGCAGAGATTTGAACTCCGGACCTAGCGAATATGAGTCGCTTGCTCTAGCCAACTGAGCTACACAGCCATTTGAAAACGCCCCTCAGGTTGGTAATGCCAAAGGGGCGTGGATGAATCTACTTACCTGCGATAATAACGACCGCTTAAATAGCATGCCCCCCATACCATGTCAACCATATTTACCATGTTGATCAAATTATGCTCTGAGCGAATCAGTCGATTTTACTTAAGAGTGCTTCGCTTTATCAGCAAGACAATCACTGCCGGTAACGTCACAAGTGCGAACAGGGCGGTAAAGCCGACCCCAAAGTTTGTGGCCCAGCCGATGGAGGCAAGTGCGGGATAATCGGCCAACGCCAGGGAACCGAAACCGGCGATGGTGGTTAGTGCCGACAGCAGCACCGCCCGCCCCGCCTGGATGAAACGCTCCTCTCTGCCCTGCGGGTCATCAGCCCTAATGCGGTGCCGGATGTGCAACCCATAGTCGCTCCCCATGCCGATAATCGTCACCAGCACCATAGCATTCATGAAATTAAGCCCCATCCCGCATAGTGCCATGATCCCCAACATGGCCAGCGAACCGGCAACTACCGGGAACATGGCGAAGAAGATTCCACTAAAAGATTCAAAATGCGACAACAGCAGGAACAGCACCAGCAGGCCGCCGATCAGGAACCCATAAAGAAAGCTCTGCTTGACCGAAGCGGCTAACTGTTCGCTTACCAGGTCAACATTGGTCACACGCGCCGTGGGATCGATGCTGGTTAGTTCGTGCAGAAATGCGTTCCGGTCGAAGCCGGTTTCCTTATAGTAAAGAAACAGCAGCGCGTGATAGCCCTGCGCATCCTTGACCAAATGGCGGTCCGCTACACCGCGCAGTGGTGATGCCTTCAGTCTGGCGATAACTTCTTCCTCCGGCACCGGCTTCAGAGCGCTACCGGCAGTGACCGCAGCAATGAATGGCTGAAACGGGCCAGACTCAAACCCTTGGCTGAGCAGCGCACTTTTCAGCTCCGCCAGAGGCAAACCGCCACCCGTCCTGCTTGAGATGTTCCTGATGATCTCGATCTGCCGGTCCCGGTTGTTGATTATTTGCTCCAGTGAGGACCAACTGCTGATACTCCCCTTTTTCTGCCAACTACCGGCCAATTCGTCCACGTGTGACGCACGCCGCAGGACCTCTGACAAATCCTTCCCTTCAACTGCAACCAATAATTGTTTCGGTGCAAGATTGAGGTGACGCTCGATCTTACCCTGGGCCAGAAAAGCCTCGGAGTGGCGTGGCTGAAGATTTTTCAGCTCACCGTCGAAGAATGTTCGGGTGGAGGCTGCAGTCATGCAGATGATCGCCACAAGCGAGATCACCAGAACCGCACGGGGGAAACGACCAGCCAGACGCCAGACGTGGCGCAGGCCAAGCCCCGGTATCGACCGGTAATTGGCGGGAAAGCGGCGTTCCATATAAACCAGTAATGGCGGGAGAAAGAAGAATGTTGTATAGAGCGAGAATAGCACCCCCAGGCCAACCAGCAGACCCAGTTCGTACAGGGCGCGCACATCGGATACCATCAGGGCAAAAAACGGCACCGCCGTGGTGGCGGCGGCGGTGAAAAGACTGTGGCCGGTATCGACCACTGCCAGTCGCAGCGCATCGGCACTATTTTCCCCGGCGGCCCTTTCAGTGTGGAAGCGGTCGTAGAGGTGGATCGAATAGTCGGTCCCCAAACCGATGATCAGCGCCATAAAGGCAAAGGAGATGATGTGGATCGAGGGGAGTATAGCCCCGGCAACTCCCAATGCTAAAGCAACGCCGACGGCTATGATAAGTGGCAGAAGCAGTGTCGGGAGGATGCGGCGGTAGACTGCGTAGAATAAAGCAAGCACCACCGCCAGCGAGGAGAGGATGCAGGCGATGATGTTGGACTTCATAGCCGCTTCGTCCAGCACCGCGCTGATATGGGCGCCGGCACACGAAATAGAAACCGTTGACCCGAGTCGTGCCTGGTTGATAGTCGCCACAAGTGCGCGGGCAAAGGTCATATCCTGTACCGGGCGGGCTGGTACGGCGATCATGATCAGCACCTTGCCGTCCCGTGACAAAAAGTAGGGTGAGGCGGGGTCCAGATCGAGCGCCTGACTGCCGGCTTTTAGTCGTGGCAGGATCAGGTCCCGCAGATAGAGCGGGTCTGCGCTGGACAGGCCGGTCATGGCTCCGCCGAACTGTCCGGCCAGGTCGGTCTGAATACGGCGCAGGGAGTCGTTTACCGAGTCTGGCGCAAAACGCTTCACCAGGCTTGGGACATCTTCCGGTCCGATAAAGAGTTGCGGATGGGTCACGGCATAGGCGATAAACGAGTTGAAAGAGGCGGCTTCACTCTCGTCGAAAATTCTCCAGGTGATGCGCCGAAAGGCCGGCTTTCCGTCCACTTGTGCTGTGCGGAGCCTTTCGGCAAAGCGCTCTGCCTCGCGGGGAAGCAGATCCTTTTCCCCCTCCAACAGAAAATAGGCCTCATTGGCACTGCCGGTCCACTGTAGTGAGTCGAGCAGCAGTTTCAGCGCCGGTTGATGCGTCGGGAAGAGCTGAAAAATATCGGCGTCGAAACGTGTGGTGGAAATCGCGGAAATTGAGAGCAGCAGCGCAATGGAAAAGGCACTCAGTACCGCACGAGTCTTGGTTGTCGTGGTGCGAAAGATCCATTCCAGGTGCCGACGGGTAAGGGAATTGAACTTGGACGTCAGTATGATGAACATATTGTTCTATAACCCTTTGATGGCGGACAGCGGCATGACCGTCAAGCCGTCGAGACGCGGGATAAATACGGTATCTTCAAGAGGAGTATTGATCTCCGGCTCATCAAGTGTGATGCGGATACGGTCGTCGTGCCCGTTGCGCAGGTCAAGCTTCATGGCAACCGGAACACCGTTGATGGTAGCATATTTGCTGTAATAAACATGATCGCCGCCTGGAGATTCCTTGGATGTCACCAGACCATTTTCAAAGGTCACTTTTTCAGAAAAGCCCAGCTTGCCGATGCGTTCCACAGTTCCGCTCAAAGGCTGCCCCTCGCTCGGCTCGGCATCCATTACCCAGCGCATCAAGCGCCACCCCTGCAAGCCCCCATTGTCTGGCAGCTCGTTGAAATGCCCGACATAGGCGGTTGATTTGGAGGGGTAAATCAGCGTGATGCGATCTCCGACGGCGAAGGCCTCCATCATGGTCGTACCGAAAGGAGACAGTACCACCAGGTGGAGCTGATCGGGGCGACGATAGACCAGATAGCCGCTGCCGCTCATGCCGCTGTCCGAGGCGTGGATCGAGAGGGAAACGGCAGATGAAAGCGTACTTACAACTGCACCAGGACGGTAGTCTATGGGTTTAGTCGCAACCGTGGCGCAGGCGCTGAGGAGCAGAAGCGGGAGCAGAAGTTTTACTAATCTATATAACGGCATGGTGTGGCCTTTCCTTCCTAAAAAACTATTCCAGCCGGAAATCCTTCTCCGTCAGGCCGATATTGCGCCGCAATTTTTTCAGGGTCATCGTCGCTCGGTCGCCGTTCTGTTCGTTAATGACCAGCCGCCTTACCGTGCCGTCCGCCAGAAAGACGATGGAAATATCCTTGACCTGCCCTTTACCCGGAGGCGTTATCGTCAGGGTATAAACTGAATTGGTCAAGTCGGCCTGCAGTGCCACCCCATCAGGTAGTGACGTTACCGGTGTTGCCAGCTTTGAAAACCACTGCTTCAGCCCTTGTTCCGGCGAAAGCGCGATTCTGGAGGAAGGCTTGTCTTTGCCAGAAGCCTGTTCGATGATGTTGTCCCGCAGCAGCATGCGGCCACTGAAGGGTGGGTTTATCTCCATAAAAAACAGATCCGGTTTTTTAAAGCGGAGCGAGCCGTTCATCACCATGGTCCGTTTCATCAACGAGAGCCGTTTTTCCTGGGTGATGTCGGCGGTAAAATCGGAAATGCCTGCAAATCCTCGGCGTAAGGCTTCCAATCCTTCAATTGGGGAAATTGTACGGGCGTGGCAGGGGGAGCCGTTCAGCAGGAGTGCCAACAGCAGTATAAAGAATACATGGGCCCGCTTCATCAATATCAAAGTTTACCCACTCCCAGGGTCAGTTGCACGGAAAGGAGCTGTGCCGAGTTGCTGGTAACATTCCCTTCAATCATGAACAAACGTCCGAATGATTTTGTCACCCTGGCTGAAATCGTCAATATATCCCCAACAACCGCCGGAGCGGAAAATTCGGCATGATCGATGGCCGCAATAAAACCGCCCTCTACCTCCGTCTGGGCAACAACAATACCGGCCAGCTGGGCAATGGATTCGACCATGAGGATCTGGGGGAAGCCACGTGTAGCGGTTACGCCGGTTGTGGCAACCGCTTGTGTGCCCTGTTCCAGCTCGATAATCCGATCCAGCAGTAAAAAAGGGTAGCGGTGGGGCAGGTAGTGTGCCGGATCGGGATTAAACAGAGCCGCCTCCGCTGAACCGGATGGCGAAGTATGGGCCCTCTGGTGAGGCAGCCAGATGCAGACCGGTCTGGCCCGGCTCAAGCGAGGCCAGCAATACTGCCATGGCAGTGCCTCCCATGGCCAACGAGCTTCCTGTGATGCGTCCCGTATTTATCGAAGCAATTCCGTTGACACGTTCCAAAAGCGCCGGAAGCGCGGTTGTCGTACCGGAAAGTGATACCATGGCAGGGGAAGCAAAACCGTCCATGAGCAGGTCAAGACCTTCTCGCTCCTGACCGGGGAGGAGCAGGCCGACCGTACTGATGGAATTAACCTGTCCCTTGACGACTGATCCCCGTCCGGCGGCGTGTTCGGCGCTTTCCAGCACGAGCATGCCGCATCCTTCTCCAAATGTCCTGGCGTAGCGCCGTAATTGGCCGGTGGCGGCAAAGCCGGAGATCATCAAAGGCAGCAGTTCATCAACTCCACCGGTCAGCATGATGTCGGCCCGCCCCTCAATGATGAAACGGCAGGCCATCATAAAGGCAGATTCCGCCGAACAAAACCGCTGTACCTGGGTGACGTTGGGTCCTTTCAGGCCATGTTCGATAGAAGCGTTGCTGGCGGCTGCATTGGAAACCGTGTTGGGAAAGAGCATAGGGGAAATGCCTTCTACTCCCCCGGTAAAATACCCGCTCAGAAATTCGGCGGAATTGGCAACTCCGCCGAAACCGCAGCCAAGTGCAATGCCAATCCGCTCCGGCTGGAGGGTGTTTTTATCGATGCCGGCATTCTTGAGAGCCAGCCCTGCGGCAACTACGGTAAACTGGCTGCAACGATCCAGTTTGCGTGCCTTCAGGGGCGGTATGAAATCGGTGGCTTTGAACCCGAGCGCCTTGCCCCAACGACCACCACTTCCCCCTTCATATTCGGCCGGAATTGCTGTCAGGGCATCACGTCCGGAATGCATCAATTCCAGCAGCGGCTCTACACCGATACCGGCGGGGGTCACCGCCGAGAAGCCGCTGATGACTATATTGGTCAGGGGAAAGTTCATAGTGCCAGCACCAGCGAGGTGATATTGCCGCCAAAGGCAAACGAGTTGGACATGGCCAGGTGGCAGTTGCTTGAACGTGCCCCGTCATGACAATAATCCAGGTCACATTCCGGATCACTGCCGCGAAAGTTGAGCGTCTGCGGGATGACCCGCCGGTTGAGGGCAATCACCGTTGCCATTGCTTCGATGGCACCGGCCGCACCGAGGCAATGTCCGGTCATGGCCTTGGTGGATACAAGAGGTACATTGGCAACATGGTCACCAAAGACAAGTTTCATGGCATTTGATTCCACAACGTCATTAAGCGGGGTACCGGTGCCATGAGCATTAACCCACCCCACCTGTCCGGCCTCAACTCCTGCTGACAGCAGGGCTTCCTGCATTACCCGCGCGGCTGTAAGCCCGGACGGTTCCGGTGCGGTCATATGCCACGCCTCGCCGGCAATGGCATATCCGAGTATCTCTCCATAGATCCTCGCTCCACGTGCACGGGCATCCTCCTCTGCCTCCAGCACCAGGCAGGCAGATCCTTCACCTAGTGAAATACCTTGGCGACCGAGACTGAAAGGTGAACAGGGCTCGGCATCTATCACCTTCAGGGAGTTGAATCCGGCAAAGGTCAGAAGGGAAAGGGCGTCGCTGCCGCCAACCAGTACGGCTTTCTGCTGACCTGTGGCAACCAGGTCTGCACCCCAGCCGATGGCGGTGGCCGACGACGAACAGGCGGTTGTAACGCTTCCCTGATAACCGGCCAGCCCGAAAGTTTTGGCAAGCAGAGTGGTGGTGGTATCCGGCAGAATCCCCCGCAGCAGGTTTGGCGAGCTCTTTTGACCGGCAAGCCGGGATTTCAGCCATTGTTCCGCCTGGAACATGCCGGCTGCTCCGGCCCCCATGGAAACACCCATCTCGTACGCTGAATAACAGCCGTTGACTCCGCTGTCCTTGAGAGCCTCCCCGGCGGCGATCACCGCAAACTGGTCGGCCCGCGAAAGCTTTCGGGCAGTTATTTTATCAAAATAGTTCTGTGGATCATACCCTTTGACCTGGCAACCGATTCGGGAGGGAAAGGGTGACACGTCAAACAGGTCGAGCGGAGCGATTCCGCTGTTGCCGTTCAGCAGGGCATCGGTGAATATCGCTACATCTGTGCCACTACCGCTGAAAACCCCCAGGCCGGTTATGGCCACGCGCCGTTTTTTCATCAGACTATTCCGCCATCAACGATCAAAGATTGGCCGGTGATGTAGGACGCCCGCTCGGAGGCCAGAAATAAAACCGCATTGGCAACTTCTTCAGGGGTGCCAAGGCGACCAAGAGCCGAACTTATTACGATTCTGTCGACGATATCCTGCTTCAAGCCAGCCGTCATGTCGGTGCTGATAAGGCCGGCAACCAGAGCGTTAACCCTGATCCCCATCGGCCCCAACTCGCGGGAAAGCGATTTGGTGAAGCTGATTGCCGCTCCTTTGGAAGCGGCGTAGTTTGTCTGGCCTACAGCTCCGGTAAAGGCTGAAACAGACGATATATTGATGATGGAGCCGCTGCGGCGTGCCAGCATCTTGCGAACCCCCCACTTGCAGCAGTGAAAAAGAGGATTCAGGTTGGTGCGGATCACACTATCCCAGTCATCTTCAGCCATCATGGCCAGGAAGCCGTCCTTCACGATCCCGGCGTTGTTGACCAGCACGTCGATATGCCCGGCAGTCTGCGAGGCGGCGTTGATGAGGCTTTGGGCTCCATCTGTCGTGCTGACATCGGCCTTGACCACGGTAATCGAGCCGGGGAGGTCGACAGCTTCGTCGGCGAGAGAGAGGGCTGCCGCGTCATTGCTAACATAGGCGGCGAACACCTGCGCCCCTTCACTGGCAAAGGCCAGGGATATGGCCCTGCCGATACCGCGCGTACCGCCGGTTACGACTACGATTTTATCTCTGAATTCCATCGAGACTCCGTGGAGGTTTCTAAAAAGAGCAATACTACCGATATCATGGAAAAAAGTCCAGTGGGTAGGCGTAATAGCGGAATTACATCGGCCGTACGCGGCTTCTGCCCAACCGTTTCATCAACTTCCAGAGCGGCCCCTTGACCGGAAACATTCGCAGGGCATCCAGCATGGCCGAGCTGACATTGACTTCCAGACTGGGGACGATCCAGGTGCGTCGTTTGAGCGCCTCTTCTGTAACCAGATCGCAGAGCCCATTCCTGATTGCAGGCGAGATGTAGAAAACCGGCTCAAGCAGGCAATCTCCCTCGGCAATAATGCCGTCCCTCAGGGCGATCTGTTCCATGGCGGTGCCGGGATAGATCCGGATCCCTGTCATGGTGATGACGGCGGTCGGCTCGACTTCATCCATCAAGGCGAATGTTTCCAGCACGGTTTCCCGGGTTTCACCCGGACCGCCGAAGAGGATGTAGTGGGCAAAATCCATTCCCATTTCATGGCAGAGTCGCGAAGATTCACGGATAGAGTCAACGGTGAAGGACTTGCCGAGGTTTTTGAGCATCGTTGGCGAGCCTGAATCGCTGCCGTATTCAACCGCGTCGCAACCCGCCTCCTGCATGGCCTGCAGCAGGCGCGGCGTGATGAAATCAGGGTTGATGAAGGCCGACCAGTTGACCGGCAGCCGTTCCGCAATCATTGCCCGGCAGAGCTCTTCGGCAAAATCGGGGGGGTAGTTGAAGATGTCATCGACGAAATAGAGGTAGCTGATGCCATAATCATCCACGAGGGTGCGAATCTCGGCGATGATCTCCACAATCGTGCGCAGGCGCATACAGCGCCCTTCCAGCAGTGGATAGGTGCAGTAGATGCATCCGAATGGACAGCCACGCTTGGTCTGCAGGTTGGCCATGCCACCTTCGCGGTAATAGCGGGCAACATCAAAGAGGGTGCGATCAGGGGTGCCCATGGTTTCCACCGGCAGCGGTGGGATAAAATCTTCTCTTCCGGGCAGAACGACACCGGGCAGCAGGGCCGGATCACCACCCGACTCCAGACAACCGAGTAGCCGCGGCAAGACCTCTTCCCCTTCGGCTGCCACGCCGTAATGAGCGCCGACGGCAGCAAGAACCTTCACCGGCATCAGCGAAAAACCGGAGCCACCGATAATGGTCACGGCCCGGGGATGGCAGAGTGCCACGATATCACGCACCCCGTCGAGGTAGCTGCGGCTTCCCGGCCAGGTAACGTTGTCCAGGTTGCGGAGGGAGATGACAACGGCATCGGGTTGCTGCTCTGTAAGTGCCGAGGAGATAGCCAGTTGGGGATCGGTCTCGAAACAGAGGTCGAGAGCTGTCAGCAGGTGCCCGGCTGCCTTCAGCGGTCCGGCCAGGCAGGCCAGTCCAAGCGGAAATACCGGATAGGGGTCGCGCTCACGGTTGGCGGAAATCAGCAGAACCTTCATGGTAGCTCCAGCGACGCCAATAAACGGTTTACCCGTTCAGCGATCCGCTGTGGGAGCTGAAACTGGAGCACGCCGTTCAGGTTGGTCAATGCGTGGGTCGTCGTACCGGTGGCACATTTTTTACCATCAGAGCCGATTATGGTGGTGACAAATTCGATAGTAGCGGTCTCGACCCGGCGCAGGGCAGTCCGGATCGTCAGTTCTTCGTTAAAACGGGCCGGCCGCAGAAACTTCAGTTCAAGAGCTACCACCGGTCCCAGATACCCGGCTGCCGCCAACTGCATGGCATCCAGATCGAACTCCCCAGCCAGGGCGTTGCGGCCGATCTCCATCCAGGCCACGTAATGGCCGTGCCAGGCGACACGATACGCATCAATCTCGTTGAAGCGGACTGTTATTTTAGTTTCGTGATATTTCATGTCTCACTATCTATCCAGCGATTGAATTTTGAGAGCGCCTTGCCGGCCCCCACCTCTTGAAACAGTGTCACCCCCCGAGAGCGAAGGGCGCGGTATGTGGTATCCCAATAAACCGGTCGACAGAGTTCATCAAGCAGAAACGAAGGGATAGTGGCAGCTGTCAGGGTCGTTTGGTCGATATGTTCTATCAGCGGGATTTGCGGATCCCGGAAGCTGTACTCGGCCACGATATGCTCTACATCTCCCGCTATCTCAGCAATCAGCGGCGTGTGGAGCGGGGCGTCGCAGGGGAAAACAGTCGCTGAAAAGGCACCTGAGGCCCCCGCTTCAGCCAGAGCCGCATCGATGTTTTTCCGTTCACCGGCCAGCAGAAAGTGTTGCGAAGTATTATAATTGGCAATATGGACACCATTGTTGGCAGCTATCGCTTCCAGTGGAGCGCAACTTATCCCGATGACACATCCCAACGCATACTCCCGTTGCATCCCCATTTTTGCCATCGCCACGCCGATCCGGCAGGTCAGTTCAAGGGCAGTCGCACTGTCTATCGAACCGGATGCAGCCAGCGCAGGATAGATCCCCATGCTGTGCTCGGCAATCAGGTCTGGTCCAACACCCTGTTTTGTCAACTGCTTGGAGCGATAGAGACTGACACAGGTGCCGAGCAGCTGAAGCCGTACATTATGGCTGAAATTCGAAGCTGATGTGCCGCTTTCAAGGGGATTACAGCCGGTAGATTCCTGACAGATCCGGGTGATTTCGCTGAATTCAATGTCATCGTAAGGCGCGCCGCTAAAGGCTATCGGCTGGCCTGGAAACATCCAGCAGATCATGTTCCGCTCCTTTTGCGCCGGATGGCGGCGCGGAAACCAATGTTCATCGGTCCGAATACCTGCACGGAACGGTGCAGTTTAAAGATGCGGCGATACATGGAAGGAAAAGAATAAAAAGAGCGGTTAAGCCAGTCGTACCCTTCCTGAAGCTGCTGCACCGTCATCCCCTTCGGCTGGAAATTGATGTGCTCCATATCATAGTCGCGCCAATCGCTGGAGATGATCCGCCCTTCCGCTTCCAGGCGGCGGCGAACGGCGGTGCCGGGGTAGGGGGTCAACAGCGGGAAAATGGCCGCTTCGAGGCGTGCATCCTCACAGAAGCGGAGCAGTTTCGGGAAAATATCGGGGGTGTCGCCATCATAACCGAGCACAAAGGAGCCGAGGATGCCGATGCCGTTGTCACGAAAGGCCTGGGCATCGGCCATGAACGATTGCGCCCGGTTTGTGATTTTCCCCATGGCGGCCAGAGATTCCTGGTTGAGTGATTCGAAACCTACGAACATCCCCAGGCAGCCGGACTCACCTGCGGCACGCATCAACTCCCGGTCGCCTGCAAAATCTATCGGCGCGTGGGAGAGCCACTTGAAGCCCATCCCCTTCATCCCTTGGAAGAGTGGCAGGGCGTAGTTGCGATCAGCCACGATGTTGTCATCGACAAAAAAGATAAATGAGTTGGATTTTCTCAAGATCTGCAACTCAATCAATACCTGTTCCACCGGGCGTTTCCGGTAGTTGCGCCCATAAAAGGCGGTGACCGAGCAAAATTCACAGTCAAATGGACAGCCGCGGGTGGTCTGGATGGTATTGGTGAGCAAATATCCCTTGCCCTTAAAAATTTCACGGCGTGCAACCGGAATATCGGCCATGCTGATCATCGATTCAGGCTTATAGATGCGCTGAAGTTTTTGCTGTGAAAAATCGGCAAGCAGTCTCGGCCAGACGACCTCTCCCTCTCCCACTACAACCGCATCCACGTGTTTGAGCGCTTCATCCGGCAGGTTGCTGGCGTGAAAACCACCCATGACCACGGTTTTGCCACGGCTTTTGAAGCCGGCAGCAATCTCATAGGCGCGGGGTGCCTGTGGAGTCATGGCGGTCAGAGCGATCAGGTCTGCCTCCGTATCGTAGTCGATCCGTTCTGAATGGTCATCGCAGAGCGCCACCTCCCATCCCAGCGGGGTGACGGCGGCAATCGCAGCCAGTGAAAGTGATGGAAACCGAAAGGCCAGTTCCCCCCACAATCTCCCCTTGGGCCAACCGGGGGAGATCAGCAGCACCTTCATTTGCGGTTTTCCGCAATATACGCAGCCATGCTGCGGGCCGAGGCAAAGACGGTGCTGCCGGTGGCGGCGTCGGGAACAACTACGCCGAATTCCTTCTCCATAGCCACCACCAGTTGCAGTGCATCAATGGAGTCCAGGCCGAGACCCTCTCCAAAAAGAGGGGCATCAGTCTCGATCTCATCCGGGGACATCCCCTCGATACGCAGGCTTTCAATGATCATCTGTTTTACCTTTGGAATCAACTCGTCACTCATTTATCAGTTCCTTTCTTTTTTCATCCGCATTTGAAATTGAGTCACTGGGGACGACACTAATATAAAACTGCCTTTCCACTCCATTTCAATCCTGTATGCTGCCGCTTATATGCATTTTATTGTCTGTTCTGTGAACCCTTCCGAAAAAATCATATAAATTGTACCACTGGTCCGGGTATTCCCGGATATATCGCTCAAACACCGCCAGCAGCTTTTTCATTCCGGAACGTATTGCACTGCCATGCTCCCCGTGACCGCCACTGAAGAAGATCGGCTCTTCCATGACGGTAGCGTAGCGCCCTTTCTCCTCCATAAGGACAAAAACCGGAATCACCGGCGCACCGCTGGCAAGGGCAAGATAGGCGGCTCCAACCGGAATGTTGGTCGGTCGACCGAAAAAATCAATCCGAATGGTATGGGAGGAGCCATCCCGATCACCGAGAATCGCCAGCACCTCGTTACGCCTCAAAGCATTCACCGCCTCGATAATGGCAAGCGGAGAGGAATCATCGCGGTCGACATAGATGAAACGTACTCCCCGTTCCCGCCTGACCGCCTCACGCAGCTCATTTACCCTTTCATCCGGCTCGCGGAAGGTCAGTACGTTGACGGCGTAGCCCAGATCGGCCAGCCCCAGCCCCCCCAGCTCCCAGTTGCCGAGATGTGGCGAGACCAGAATCGCACCGCTGCCGGCCTCCAGCGCCTGATCAAGTGTTTTGCTGCTGCTGCGCCTCCCGATCAGAGCCTGGAGTTTTTCCCCCGTGGACCGCATCAGCAGCATCTCGTCGCACCAGTTGTGGCTGAAATTGCGGAAGGTTGAAAACACCAGTAGTTCCACATCATCCCTGCCGGTAACTACCTGCAGGTTGGAGCGCACTGACTGTCGTGCATCAGACAACAAAAGGTAAAACAGCCCGCCCCAGAAAAAGGTGAAGGGTGGGAAGAGCCAACGCGGCACCAAGATGGTGAACAGCTTGATAAGGAACAGATTGAGGTTGCTGTAAAGTGTCAAAAAAACAGCTCCCAAGCACAGAGTGTCATCTTTCTGAATGTTAGATTGCCCCTGTCGGCGGCCTGTTTGAATCCCTGCGAGGCTTCCTGCGAACGGCGATAAAATTTCACAAAAGCCTTGATGAGCAGAAACTGCAGGTAGTGACGATTTATCAGCGGATGACGGAAGACAAGGTGCAATCCGTCGTAAAATTTCCAGCGCCGACAGAAGATGCGGTCCTTGATTTCCTCATAGAGCTTTGTTCCGGGATAAGGGGTCAGAATGGAAAACTGGGCAATGTTGGTATTGAGCCTGACCGCCATGGCAATAGTTTTTTTCACGTCAGCAGCGGACTCGTTCAGGTTGCCGATGATATAGCTGCCATAGGATTCGACACCGTTATTCCTCAGAATTTCCACTGCCCTGGTAACATCACTTGCACTGCTGTTCTTGCCAAGGGAGTCAAGTGTCTCCTCATTGCCGCTTTCAATGCCGAGATAGACTGTTTCGGAGCCGGCAGCCGCCATCCTGGCGACCATGGCCGGATTTTTCACAATAGTATCAACCCGTGAGAAATTCCACCATTTCAGGTCATAGCCGCGCCCGATAATCCCATCGGCAATCTGTTCGACCCGTTGAGGGTTTAGGGTAAAGTTGTCGTCCATAAAGCAGACGGCCCGAAAACCATATCTGTTGTAGATTTCGTCCAGCTCGGCCAGCACCGATGCGGCACTCCGGGAACGCCACCCCCTGCCGAAGAAGCTGGAGGATGAACAAAAGTGACAGGCGCTGGGACAACCTCGACTGGTAACAATGGGGGTTATTGGACGGCCGGACATGCTGGCCCGGTAACACTGGAGGTCTACCAGATGTCGGGCTGGAAACGGCAGGGCTTCAACATTGATCGGATCAGCGGCAGGGGTTTCGATCAGATGGCGACCGTCCCTGATAATCAATCCCTTTACCTCGGCAACAGCATCCCGATTCTGGAGAGCGGTCAGAAGATTGCGAAAGACGATTTCTCCTTCACCCTTGACGATATAATCAACGCAACCTGCGGCAAAAATATCCTCCGCCATGAATTGCGGATGAGGACCGCCCATCACTACCGGTCTGCCGATAGCAGCAACTCTGCCGGCAATGGCAAGCGCCTTGCCGGCTCTGGTTGTATCAGCCGAAATGCCTACAATATCGGCCCGCCGGATATCCTCATCATCCAGACGTTCGCCGTCAGCCGCCAGATCCTTTACAGCCACTTCGTGGCCGGCTTGTTCGAGGCTGGCGGCAACATAGAGCAGCCCTATGGGGGGGAGACTCAGGCCAAATGTGTTAAATACGCTCAGAGATGGCGGATTTACCAGCAGTACCTTCATTTATTTGCTTCCGCTTTTCATTGTCTTTACCGGATTCTCCTTGAACTCATCTTCCCAGACCGGATCGGCAATCTCCGCATATGAGCGGGAATAATCGTCCATCTTGCCTGCCAGACCGGTAAAAATCTCATCCGCACCTTCATGGGTCGGATAGGCGCCCTCAGAGGCGAAAAGCTCCCTTCCGGCTGCCGGTTGATCAATCAGCATACAGGGGCGCAACAGGTTGTCATGTTCACTCTGTTTCTGGCGAATTTTGGTGAAAAACGGAGATGACAGCGCTTCGTGAATAGTTGTCCGGCGGATATTATCAACGGCAAAATGGCAGAAGACACACGGCTCGATGTCGCCATTGGCATTGATGTGGAAATATTTACGCCCCCCGGCCAGGCAGCCGGAGATCATCGGCCCGTCATTCCAGAAATCGATAAACAGCATCGGCTTTGAGGCGCGATAACCGGCAACGGTTCGGCGCAGGTCATCACGCTGTTTGGGGGTGGGCATCAGTTCAGATTCAGGCTTGCGTCCAACCGGAACGTAGGAAAAGAGCCACATGGCAAAGACCCCTTTCTTCAGCAACATATCGATGTAATCGCCATTGGTGATGATGTCGGAGTTTTTGCGGGAATGGGTGAATGAGCCGCAGAAGGAAAGGCCACCTTCTCTCATCAGGTCCATGGCATGCATAACCTTTTTAAAATGCCCGGTACCACGGCGTTCGTCTGTTTCCTGCTCGTACCCCTCAAGCGAAAAGGATGGCATGACATTACCGACCTCAGTCAACCTCTCCACCATCTTTTCATCAATCAGTCCACCGTGTGTAAAGACCAGAAAGGCCATGTCGCTATGCTTTTTGAAGATTTCGAAAATACCTTCCATATAAAACGGTTCACCGCCGGAGATGACGGCAAAATAGACCCCCATCTCCTTCATTTGGAGCAGGATAGAATCGACTTCATCCAGCGAAAGCTCCAGCGACTTGTCATAGTCACCGGCATAACAGCCGTAACAGTTGAGGTTACAGCGCATGGTAGGGCTGATAACCACGGTTGATGGTGGATAATAGCCGTGTTTGTCACTCCACTCCTTGCGTTTGTTGGTGCCGTTCAGCAGGTGATTGACCAGCAGATTGCTGATCCATTTGTCTCGCTGATTAGGGTGCAGATCACGCAAAATCCGGCGGGGAAACTCGATGCTTGGATGCTTCTCCCGCACCAGGCCACGAATCCAGCGGATGCGTTCCTTGTAGTAGTCCTTCTTGGGAATCATCTCCATCAGGTGGGTCATGCGAATCAGTGATTCATCAGATGAACTTGTCGCCATGGACAGGAGGTAGGTGAGGACCTTCTCTTTTGTGTAATTTTTCAGAGTGTTGATCATTCGGCAGGTGCCCCGTTACATGTAGCGTAAGAATGTCATGCTGATATTAAATGTGTCTTTGACCGACCGATAATGGCTGGTTGCGCGTCCATCGGCAACCCGTGCTGCAACCGGAAGTGAGCCAACGGTAAAACCGTTCTTCCATGTCTTCAACAAAATCTCCATCTCCAGTGCGTATCCATTTGACTTCAATGACACTCCCTTCAATACGTCACGTGAATAGTACCTGAAACCGGACTGACTGTCAGTAATTTCAAAACCGGTACGTTTCCAGATACACCAGACACCGATACGGTTCCAGGA
Organism: Geobacteraceae bacterium; assembly: GCA_025355965.1. Classification (GTDB taxonomy): domain Bacteria; phylum Desulfobacterota; class Desulfuromonadia; order Geobacterales; family Pseudopelobacteraceae; genus JACRCG01. The sequence continues at coordinate 85,686 of JANXYR010000038.1, read as the reverse complement.
TTTGCGAAGCCCGGACATCTGGTCGAACTGGGAGCGCCGGGACGCAATCAGAATGCCCCATTTGCCGCTTTGTGCTGAAGCGTCCAGCAACGGGATTGCTGAGACATCATGTTGACCGTCGGCATCAACCGTGACCACAGCATCTAACCCGGACTCGACCGCCCAGGCAAAACCGGTTTTCAGTGCCGCACCCTTACCAAGATTCTGCTGGTGCCGGAGCAGGGTTACCGGCAATCCCGATAACTGGACTGACGTATCGTCAGTTGACCCGTCATCCACCACTGCCACCGGCAAGCCATGTTCCAGGCATTCACGAACCACTGCCAAAATGGTTTTCCCGGCATTATATGCAGGAATCAGGATACATGTTGCCACTCGTCCACCAGTTCCTTGAGGGTTATAAATCGATACCGCTGAAACAGTTCACTCAACCGGGAAGCCGCATCCGACCGAGTCCCATAAGATACGAACCGTTTCAGAAAAGGAAGATCGAGCCGGGGGCCGGCTGGATCCACCTCGCGGGGATGAAGATACAGCACAGCCGGATGGTGAGCACGGTTAAACTGCTCAATAGACGCACGGACCATTCTGAATGGAAAAAATCTGAACCCCCATCCGCCACCGGTCGGCAGGTTACCAAGCAGGGAGCGGGTCACCATCGGCGGAATCTCCCACAGCCCTGCCCCTTCACCCTCAAGAAGGTAGGGGATGCGGCTGCCGCGGGAATTACCCACAAACGGAAGCGGATTTAGACTTGAATCATACAGGTACCCACGCTCCCGCAGAACGGCAAAAGGCCAGGGGTTCTGCTCCGACAAAGACCACTGCGGCGCCCTGTACCCGAACGGTCGCTGTCCGGTCTGATCTATCAGTATCTGTTCGGTAAGCTGGAGCTCATCTATAAACTGTTGCGGCGTCAATCCGGTCACCAGATGGTGTGAATATCCATGGGAGGCGATTTCATGTCCTGCCGAGCAGATCAGGGGTGCCAATGCCGGATCGTTTTCGGCGACGGTGCCGAGCATGAAAAACGTAGCCTTCTGGCCACGTTCGGCAAGCAGAGCCAGAATTTTCTCCAGATTACGACGTACCCGCCATGATTCGCGCGGCTGAACAGATATTTCTCCGCGCCCCCCGCAGACATGGTACCAATCCTCTACATCAACTGTTAAAACATTGTACGTCAATAAAGACACTCAGATACCTGTCAGTAACATTGCATAAATAAAGTAATTATATCCCGTTTTACAGCTCTACGGGACAAATGACCGTCCGGTTAGTTACCATATTATATTCTGAATAGCAATTGGCCTGCCAATAACTTAGTTTAGATCAGAATTTTGAATTCACACCATAATTGTTATGGAAGCATTTATACATCACTCCTCTTTTGAGCCCCGGTCCGTTTGCGGCAGACAAGGACTATTTCATCAACACCGTCAGCGACTATCATTCCCAGGCGCGTCGGGGCTAGAGGCAGATACTCGGCTATCAGCGGCTACGTATTGAAACGATCAGGGCGTTCAAGGTGAGTCTCCGACCAGAGGACATCATAGAAACCACGGTTGACAGCGCTGTTATCTTTTATGTCCATATTTTCGGGGACAGCTTGCTTAATCGTCATATGTTACGGTTGCTCCTGTAGCTGGCCAAAAGAGTGCGCATTCGCAGACGTCTTAAGGCGGTCATTGGGCCCCTTGCGGAGAAGGTTGTACGCCAGGTTTGTGAAGCGGCGGCCCGGATTATTCCACACCCTGTAAAGGATGGAAGGCCAGGAATATGCCTCCGTGCGCGCCTCCACCCACCCCCGATAGAGCTGTTCTGGCGACATCAGTTTCGGCTGGAAGACTACCTCCGAATGGTTGTAACGGCTCCAGTCCCTGTGCAGGAGACGTCCCTCCCGCTCGTACTGCTGAAAGAGTTTTGTTCCCGGATAAGGTGTCAAAAGGTTGAAGGTGGGAACACTCGGACAGCACTCCTCAACGAATCGAAGAGTTTTTTCGAAGATGCTTTGGTCGTGATCGTCAAAACCGAAGATAAGGGAAGTTTCGAGAATGATGCCCGCATCCCTGACCCTCTTCATAAGGTCGGCCTGAGACGATTGTCCGGACGATTTGGCGAGCAGGGAATATGGTCCTGAAACCGACTCGATCCCGACGAAAAGGCCGATACAGCCTGAACGTACGACGAGTTTGAGCATTTCCGGGTCTTCGGCAAAGCGCAGGCTTGTTTGAGACCCCCAGCGGACTCCCATTTCCGCCATCCCTTCAAGGATCGGCCGTGCCTTGGCAGGATCTCCCAGGAGATTGTCATCAAGAAAGATCACAAGTTTTCGGGAGAAAGAGCGGATTTCGGCAAGGATATCGGCCGGGTCGCGGTAGCGGAAGCGATTCCCGAAATATTGAGTAACGGTGCAAAAAGCGCAATCATAAGGGCAGCCGCGGCTTGCCTGAACGGTCTGGGAAGTAAGGTATCGTTTGCCTGCGAGGATCTCGCGATGAGGCCATGGAACATCGAGCCTGGAATCTTGCGGTATCGGAGCCTGGTATATATTTTTCAGCCGGCCGCCGAGAAAATCGTCAAGAAGCTTGGCCATGACCGACTCCGCCTCGCCCACGACCACAGCGTCCGCATGGGTAAGAGCCTCTTCCGGCATCACAGTGGGGTGCATCCCCCCCATGATGACCGGAACCCCTTCCTTCCTGAATTTATCTGCAATTTCGTATGCCCGTGTCGCCTGATGGGTCATGGCTGTGATCCCGACGAGGTCGAACTCTCCGGCATTTGGCACAGGGTTCTGACTTTCATCTACGAGGGTCACCTCCCAGTTGGGAGGAGTCACAGCGGCAACCTGCTGAAGGGACAGGGAGGGGAGCTGAAAATATTTAGCCCACCCGAGCTTATGGGTCGCAGGGTAAATGAGTAGGAGACGTGGATGGTCTTGGTGGATGAGTCCGGATTGCGCAGGACTTACTTGTTTTGACGATTCATTTAACATCCGATTCCCTTAGCGGCCCGAGCCGGAGTGATCACGTCCGGCAGCGATCCGAAAATATTACGCAAACGGTTGACAACAACGTTGTTGCCCGGCCGAACGTTTCAACTACCGTGCCATTCGAGAGCAGACGTGTCAAGAATGTAAGAGCTTGATCGTACTGGAAAAACAGATGTTAGGATTTAACTCAAGAGTGAAACTCTCAACAAAATCCGTCATACTTGGCATAACCGCCATATTTAATAGGCTGCTTTAGGATAATTAGCTGTAGTTTCTTTGTCTTCCGCATGTTGAGCGAAATTTGCACACACATCAATATATTATTACTATTTTTTATTGTAAGGAGTTGTTACAACGAGGGTGTATCCGACGTTATTAATAGTGCCGTTGTCACATGTTCAAATTTCATATTCCAAATATACGCAACTGTTTTTCCAGCAACTCCTGTGCTATAGATAAGCCTGCATTCTCATGAACAGTTCATGAAATCAGGAAAAACTATATACTAGCGGAGTATTTAAGTGAAAATCATTCTCCTGCACCCTTACGGCAGCAACTGGCTCAGCGGCATGAAAGACATCAGTATAGTTTTCAACCTGATGCCTCCGCTCGGCATGATGAGTATTGCGGCCGTACTAGAACAGGCAGGCATCGACGTCGAAATCATTGACTGCTACGCGACACCTATGCCGCTTGCCGAACTCGTCAAAGAGATTATCCGGCGCGGTCCGGACTGCCTGGGTATATCCACGACGACATCCTCGTTCAACGAGGGATATCGAATCGCCTCGGCGGTAAAGGATCAAGCGCCGCATATCTTTACCCTGTTCGGCGGTGCTCATGTCTGCGCTATCGGCGCACCGCTTCTGGATTCATTCCCGGCCATCGATTGCTTGGCGATCGGCGAGGGAGAAAACACGATGCTGGAGTTGGCCCAAGCCGGCTTCAGAGGGATCGGCCAGATTCCCGGCGTGGCCTATCGAGGCGCAGACCGCAAAGGGATTCTTTCGTCGCCGCGGGAACTGATAAAGGAGCTGGACGACCTCCCTTTTCCTGCCTACCACAAGCTTCCACAATTTCCCCGACGCTACAACCTTCCGCTTTTCAGTTACCCTACAGCTCCCAACACCAGCATTATCTCGAGCCGCGGCTGCCCCTATTCCTGCTCATACTGCGACCGTTCGGTGTTCAGCCGCGGTTTTCGTTTCAACTCTCCAGAGTATATCGTTGAACATATGGCAATGCTCAACCGCAACTTCGGCATCCGCCACGTCTTTTTTTATGACGACCTGTTCACCTTTGACCGCAAAAGGGTCGCAGAGTTCTGTGAGATCAAGGAACGCAAGAAATTAAAGGTTACCTATAATTGCATTGCCCGTCTGGAGCATGTGGACGCGGAACTGCTGGCGCTCCTCAAACACTCCGGCTGTTGGCAGGTCAATTTCGGTATCGAGTCGGGAGATCCGGAGATTTTAAAACAGCATCGCAAATTTTTCGGACTGGACGAGGTCGGACGTAAGTTGCAAATGGTGAAGGACGCCGGCATGCGGGTAAAAGGTTTGTTCATGGTCGGCCTGCCGGGCGAGAACGAGACCGCTATCCGCCGCACCATCGATTATGCCCTGTCGCTTCCTCTAGACGAGATCAATGTCACCAAGTTTACGCCGTTTCCTGGTGCACCGATCTACAGTACGATAAGGGAACAGGGGGAATTTAATGAGGCCTGGGATTTGATGAACTGCCTGAACTTCGTCTTCGTGCCACACGGCATGACCAAACAACAACTTGAAGACCTCTACAACGAGTTTGTTCAGCGCTTCTACCACCGTCACCGCATCACCTGGGGGTATACTAAAATGCTCTGGAAATCGCCTCACAGTATTTTGACGTTTTTGCGAAACCTGCCGGAGATTCTTGCTTTTGAGATGAAACAAAAATGGTAACATACGGGAAGCGATAACATGACATACTTCAAAGAATTCATCATTGTCGTACTGCTGTCCATGCTTTTCAACGTAGCGCCTGTTTCAGCCGACAACCCGGTTTCTGGCATGAAGGGAGAATACGGTGTCCTCACCGGTTACGGCATAACCCATAAATATTTTGGGGCAACACGCACTCAGGTGCAGACGTGGGACGTCATAGCCAGATTCGGCAAATTTCTGTCAGATGAGGTCGGCGAGGGGAGTTGGTATCAGGGGAAGCACGAATTGCTGGTGGAGTTGCCGTATCATATGGCGGTGGATCATGGCGGCAGATCCATGGTGGGGGGATATCTGCTCGGAAGCTGGAAATTTACCGGCCTGAAGAATGCGGCGCCATACGTCTTCGCCGGAGGTGGACCTCTCTATGTGGATCTGGGGCTTCCGACCATGGGGACCAGGCTGTGCTACAGCTATCAGGCAGGAACCGGGCTGCAGTACTTTATGGACAGGAAGGCCGCACTGAATGTGGAGTACCGGTATCATCACATATCTAATGCAGGCACAGCCGAGCCGAATGAACCGCTCAACTCCAGCAAATTTTTGTTTGGAGTGTCAGTTTTCTACTGAGGGTTTTCAGGTCAATGCTGATAGCAAGCTGTAACAAAAAAAAGGACCTGCAAATTTTGCAGGTCCTTATCATTTATTTGGTTGCGGGGATAGGATTTGAACCTATGACCTTCGGGTTATGAGCCCGACGAGCTACCAGACTGCTCCACCCCGCGACAAGTGAAACGAACATATAGCAGGATATTGAGAAGATTGTCAATAAAAACTTTCTATGCAGACGAATTATTTCAATCCTTGTCTGGAATTGCGATAGCCCCCTTGCCAATTTTTCCGGCCAGTTCTTTTGCTGCATCGGGGTCTAGCCTTTTGCCGACACGGACACGGTACCAGGTACCTTTCTCACCTAAATGAGATTCTACAATGCTGACATTATAACCCTTGGTCGCTAGTTTGCCACGCAACGTCTCTGCTTCTGACTTAAGACTGTATGAGGCTACCTGGACGGTGAAACCACTAGAATCCTGACGGGTAGCCGGTTTTGTCGGTGCAGTCTGTACGGGTTGTTTTTGTGCGTTGTCATCGCTTTGTGCAGGGTCTGGTCTGGATATATTGGCGGGCATGGCTGCTTGTAGTGGTTGTTTTGCCGGTTTGTCCTTTGTGGAATTGATACCACTGCCCATTACATTGTTTTTTTGCCCACTGGGGAGTGTCTTGTAAAAACTGAGTGGTGGGTCAACTGCTGTCTGGGTTCCGACAGTCACTGCAGGTTGCTGGGTTGGACTGCCAGCTTGCGGTGGCTGTGCCGGAGTCGGGGCGGCTGGTTGTTGCGGCAATGGTTTGGCTTTTGCCTGTTGCGGTGAGTTTTCGAGGCTTTGTTGTTCCATGGCGGCCTTGAACCCGTTTTTAGCTGAACGCTGGGAAAGCATCCAGCCGCTGCCAAAGCCGATCCCGAGGGACAGAATAGCGGTAATAAAGACAATTATCAGCCCGCCACCTGATGATTCTTTTCTGGGACGAATCTGGCTTGGCTGCGGAGTAGAACAGCATGATTTTTTTGGTTCACTGTAGTCAATGCGCATGGTGGCCTCCGCTACATCCGTTCTGGTGCCGATATGCCAAGAATTGAAAGGGCGTTTTTCAGGGTCTGGGCGGTCCGTTTCAACAAGTAGAGCCGAGCTTCCGTTAGTGCCTTATCTTCACTGATAACGCGGTTTTTGTTGTAGAAACTGTGGAAACAGCTGGCCAGTTCACTCAAGTAATAGGTCAGGCGGTGAGGCTCAAAATGTACGGCGCAGTCATCGACCGTGTCAGGGAGTTCTGTCAGCAGCTTGATCATCTGAAGATCATCCGGAGTGGAGAGACAGGCCAGATCGGCAAGTGCCGGTTTTTCAGGTGCGATAAAACCCTTCTCCGCAGCGTTGTCAAAGATACTGCAGATACGGGCATGGGCATACTGGACATAGTAGACCGGGTTTTCATTTGTCTGCTGTTTTGCCAGATCAATGTCAAATACCAGTTGGGCATCAGGTTTGCGCATCAGAAAAAAGAAGCGAGTGGCGTCACGACCAACCTCATCAATCAGGTCACGCAGTGTTACATAACTGCCGGCCCGTTTGGATATTTTTACCTCTTCACCGCCGCGCATGACTGTTACCATCTGATGCAGCACATACTCCGGCCATCCCTGCGGGATGCCGATGTCAAGAGCCTGAAGTCCAACGCGTACACGCGTAACGGTGCTATGATGGTCGGAACCCTGCTCATTGATTACCCTGGTAAAACCGCGCTCCCACTTGTCCTGATGGTAAGCGACATCCGGGACAAAATAGGTGTAACTGCCGTCGGCTTTGCGCATGACGCGATCTTTATCATCACCAAAAGCGGTTGAGCGAAGCCAGAGAGCATTGTCTTGTTCGTAGGCATGACCATTGGCAATTAGCTTCTGAACAACTGCCTCAACTCTCCCCTCGCTGTAGAGAGCCGATTCCAGGGTGTAGACATCAAACTTTACATCAAATGCCTCCAGATCAAGGTCCTGTTCGCGCCGTAACCAGGCGACGGCAAAGTGGCGGATGTCTTCAATATTCTCCGGGTCTCCGCATGCGGTCGTGTGCTGGTCAGTGGCTTCTACAGTCTCGCGGGCAAGATAAGCTTTTGCAACATCTTTGATGTATTCTCCCTGATAACCGCCTTCCGGCCAACGCGGGTCATCCGGCTCAATGCCCATGCAACGTAGCTGTACGGAAAGGGCCAGATTGCTGATCTGAACACCGGCATCGTTGTAATAAAATTCACGCGTCACATCCCAGCCGGCAGCGTCAAGCACACGGCAGAGGGTGTCGCCGATTGCCGCACCACGGCCATGACCGATATGCAGTGGGCCGGTCGGGTTGGCGCTGACAAACTCAACCTGAACTTTTTTGCCGGCGCCGCTGATTGTATGACCGTACCGGTCACGCTCTGACTCTATCTTAAGAAGAGTTTCCTGCCATGCGCTCCGGGACACAAACAGGTTGATAAAGCCAGGTCCGGCGATGTCACTTTTTGCAATCAGCCCATTATCATCATCCAGATACTTGATGATGATCTCGGCAATCTGGCGTGGTGCTTTGCGCTCACCTTTTGCCAGCTGCATGGCAATATTGCAGGAAAAATCTCCATGTTCAGGATTGTCAGGATGGCCGATAATTATTGCAGGCAGTGGGTATGTGGTCAGTTCTTGCGCCGCGTGGGCTTTAATTAGTGCAGATTCAAGCAGGGGGGCTATTCGGTTTCGCATCATGTTTTTGGCTGTTCTTTCTGTTCAGGTGATTTGTCATTCTCTTCAACGTTTTTGATAGTAACATCCTGCGAAAAGTCGGCGCATCTGGCACCGCCATCAGGGATGCAGAATCGCTTGGAGCAGTTTTCGCGCCAGGCACAAATGGCGCAGCTTTGTCGTGGCATGGTTTTTATCCTAAGGTTGCTTCTTGTCTTGTGGGAACTGGTAGATAACTTCATTGCTGCGTACAAGGCCGAAATCTTTGCGAGCAATGCTTTCGAGGTAGCGACGGTCGGCCTTGAGAGCTACAATCTCGTCCTTCAATTTTTCATTATCAATCCTGCTGTCGATCAGGCGTGCTTCTATTTTATTTTTGTCCTGTTTAAGCTCAAAAATGCGCAAAAGCCCTTTATCACCAAAAACAGTGAAGAAAAGGATGAATGTCAAGCATCCAGCCGGGATAGCATACATCTTTTTTTGAAGGGGCAGGTTGAACATTTACCCTTTCCTGATCCGTTCAGCAAAATATGCCGACGTGACTCTGAGACCATCATCCAGTGCAACCTTAGGTTCCCAGGCAAGTTTTTCAACAGCAAGGGAAATGTTTGGCTGACGCTGTTTAGGGTCATCCTGCGGCAGTGGCTGAAAGATAATTTTAGACTTTGAGCCTGTTATTGTAATGATTTTTTCAGCAAACTCAAGGATTGTATTTTCTACCGGGTTTCCGATGTTGACCGGACCGATGAATCCGTCACATTCCATCATGCGGATCATCCCCTCCACAAGGTCGGAAACGTAGCAGAATGAGCGGGTCTGGGAACCGTTGCCATAGACGGTGATGTCTTCGTCTCTGAGCGCCTGCAGGATAAAGTTTGACACCACACGGCCATCATTTTCTGCCATGCGCGGTCCATAGGTGTTGAATATGCGGATTATGCGTATATCCACATTGTTCTGGCGGTAATAATCCATCATCAGAGTTTCGGCAACACGTTTACCTTCATCGTAGCAACTGCGTATTCCGATTGGATTAACGTTACCCCAGTAATCCTCGGTCTGTGGATGCACATGGGGGTCACCGTAGACCTCAGAAGTTGACGCCTGCAGAATGCGGGCCTTGACCCGCTTGGCCAATCCCAGCATGTTGATGACCCCCATGACACTGGTTTTGGTTGTCTTGACAGGGTTGTACTGGTAATGAATCGGCGATGCCGGACAGGCCAGGTTGTAGATACGGTCAACTTCGAGCAGAATCGGCTCTGTTATATCATGGCGGACAAGCTCGAAGCGATGGCTGTCCATTAGATGGATAATGTTGCTTTTGCTGCCGGTGAAAAAATTGTCCAGACATATGACGTCATGCCCTTCATTAAGGAGGCGTTCACAGAGGTGTGAACCAACGAAGCCGGCACCGCCGGTTACGAGTATGCGCATGTTATTTCACTCCTCCGCAGATTCCGCCGCTGCAGCGTCCAAGCGGGATATAGCTGAACCCGCCGGCTGCCATGCGATCCGGCTTGTACAGGTTGCGGCCATCTACAATGTTTGGCGATCTGAGTGCACTCTTGATCCGGTCGAAGTCTGGGTTGCGATATTCGCTCCAGTCCGTGATAATCGCCAAGGCATCGGCACCGTCCAGGATGTCATACTGGTTGCTGCTGTATTCGATCCGGTCGCCGAAGATTTTTTTGGCTTCCTTGATCGCTTCCGGATCGTGTGCGCGTACAACAGCTCCGGCGGCCAGCAGATGTTCAATGATGGTGATCGCCGGTGCTGCACGCATGTCGTCGGTACGCGGTTTGAAGGAAAGCCCCCAGCATGCGATGATGCGGCCGGTGAGAGGTTGTTGCTCTTCATCAGGGGAACCGAGCAATGTTATCAGTTTTTCGGCCAGGACATCTTTCTGAAGTTCATTGACCTCTTCAACAGCTTTCAGCAGCAGAAAGTCATAGTTTGATTCTTCGGCGGTTTTGATGAGGGCTTTAACGTCCTTGGGGAAACAGGAACCGCCGTAGCCCGGGCCGGGGAATAGAAAGTCGTAGCCGATGCGGGAATCTGAGCCGATTCCTTCACGGACGGCCATAACATCCGCACCCATTCGTTCGCAGAGCCCAGCTATCTGGTTCATGAAGGAGATGCGGGTAGCGAGCATGGCGTTGGCGGCGTATTTGGTCATCTCGGCGCTACGGATATCCATGACGATCATGCGGTTCTGTTTACGCATGAAAGGGTCATAGAGCTCTTTCATGATTTCGGCGGTGCGGACGTTGTCACAGCCGATGACAACCCGGTCAGGTTTCATGAAGTCGTCTATGGCAGCCCCTTCTTTAAGAAATTCGGGGTTGGAAACTACGTCGAATTCAAGATCGACGCCACGGATGGATAGCTCTTCCAGAACGGCGGTGCGAACCTTGTCGGCGGTGCCGACGGGAACTGTTGATTTATCGACGATAATCTTGAAGCCATTCATGGCGCGGCCGATATCACGAGCGACACCAAGGACATATTTGAGGTCGGCGGATCCGTCTTCGCCCGGGGGGGTGCCAACGGCGATGAAGCAGACAAGCGAGGCTTTGACCGCCTCTTCCATGTCGACAGTAAAGGATAGTCTCCCTTCGGCCTGATTGCGCAGGATCATCTCTTTAAGACCCGGCTCATAGATCGGGATGATTCCCTGTTTAAGACCTTCAATTCTTGCATGATCAATATCAACGGTGATAACGCTGTTGCCGCTTTCGGCAAAACAAGCGGCCGCAACCAATCCAACATAGCCGGCACCAAATATACAGATCTTCATGCATTGCTCCTATTAATCAGGATAATTGAAACCTATAACACACTATCCAGCTGTAATTCCAGTGTTTTTGCTTTAATCCGTATTGTATTTCAATTTCAGAGCCTCACCGTACGCCTCGCTACGGGAAACTCCTGAAATTACGGACGCTTGCTTTGCTATGTCCTTAATTGAAAGCGTTCCACTTGCCATCAAGCGCAGGAGCACATTTTCCAGCGGCTCGCTCTCTTGTTCCGAAACTTCACCAGGTGCGACCAAAACAACCACCTCACCGCGCACAATGCCCTGCGAAACAGCGTCAATGACCTCTGACGCGCTGCCGTGAATAAACTCTTCAAACATCTTGGAAAGCTCCCGTGCAACTATTACCTGTCGCTCTCCCAATACCTCGCGAATATCGCTCAATGTTTCCAGCAAGCGGTGAGGAGCTTCGTACAGGACCAGTGTGCCGGGTAGGGAACTTATCCCGGCTAGAAATGTGCGCCGTTTCCCTTGGCGAGATGGTGGAAAACCGGCAAATGTGAAGTTGTCGGTCGGCAGACCGGAGGCCGAAAGAGCGGCTACTGCGGCACAAGCGCCTGGAACCGGGATCACCGGAATCCCCTCGGCGACTGCATCACGTACCAGCTGGTAGCCTGGGTCTGAGATGCATGGGGTACCGGCGTCCGAAATCAGTGCTACAGATTTTCCCTGACGCAGGGCATTGAGTATACGTTCGCCTTTAATCTGCTGGTTGTGGTCGAAATAGGAGGTCAACGGCTTGGATATGCCGAAGTGATTGAGCAGTTTGAGCGAGTGCCGTGTGTCCTCTGCCGCAATCAGATCAACTTCCCCCAAAATCCGCACGGCTCGATAGGTTATGTCTTCCAGATTGCCGATTGGCGTGGCAATGATGTAAAGGGTAGCGGCTGTCATCCGCGCTGTGCCAGTGCCAGTTTCAGCGCCAACCCGGCAAATATTCCCGCTGCCGCACGATTAAGAACCTTCTGGGCAAAAGCGGATTTTCGGAACTGCTCCCCAAAAACTCCCGCCAAAATACTGATAGCGCCGAAGACGATCATCGTGGCGATCATGAAAACTCCCCCCAACAGCAGGAACTGTGCGGAGAGATGCCCTTTAGACGGATCTACGAACTGCGGTAAAAAGGCGAGAAAAAAGATCGATACCTTTGGATTGGTGATATTCATAATGATACCGCGCCGGTAGAGGACGGCAGAACCCAGGTGATCGGCAGCCGCTAACGGGCCGGTTTCGGCTCCTGTCCTTAAGGATAGAACCGCCAGATAAAGCAGGTATCCGGCTCCGGTAAACTTTAGAACAGTGAAGGCGGTTGCCGATGCTTTGAAAAGAGCAGCCAACCCGAAAGTCACCGCCGCCGTATGAAACAGAAGCCCGGTGCAGAGTCCCAGCGTAACTAGCAGCCCGGCTTTGCGACCCTGCTGTGCTGCCTGGGTCATGACAAACAGGTTGTCCGGACCGGGAGAGAGGGCAAGTAGCACCGATGTGGTAAAAAACATGAGGAGTATTTTGGGGTCAATCATGCATGTCCTCTGCTGTTTGTGAAAGTAATTTTGTGCATAATGGTGTACAAGGGATTACTATTGTCTGTCAAGTCTGACAGCGTAAATAATTCAAATCTTGCAGATAGTTGCGCAAGCAGAGGACTTTCTATGACGAGAATTACACTTAACAAAAACGAAGAGCGTCGTATCAAATCCGGTCACCCGTGGGTATTCAGTAATGAGATCCGTGAGGTTGTGGGGGATCGCTCTGCAGGGATCGCAGCAGAGCTATTTGATGCGGCAGGCGGCTTTATCGGTACCGGTCATTATAACCCGCATTCGCTAATCGCCTTCCGGCTCGTTTCCAGGCAACGTGAGGATATCGATACCTTTGAGTTTTTTGAAGGGCGTATTGCAGCAGCCTTGGCCCACCGGATGACACGCTATCCCGGCTTGACCACCTATCGTGCTGTCTATGGCGAGAGTGATTTCTTGCCTGGGTTGGTGGTGGACAGATACGGTGACTACCTGTCGATACAGTTCTTGTCAAGTGCTATGGACAGCCGTAGCGAGCTGATTGTGGCTGTGCTCCGAAAGGTGTTTGAACCGCTTGGAATCATTGCCCGTAACGATGTCAGCGTCCGTAAGCTGGAAGGGCTGGACGAAAAGATTGAAGCATTGTGGGGCGAAATACCTGAACGGGTTGATATGGAAGAAAATGGCCTTTCGTTTCAGGTGAATCTGCGCGAAGGGCAGAAGACCGGCGCTTTTCTGGATCAGAAGCAGAACCATCTGCTTCTGCGGGAAATCAGCAAAGGAAAAGATGTGCTCGATTGCTTCTGCTACACCGGAGGCTGGGCAGTTCATGCTGCATCGTTTGGGGCAGCGTCGGTCCTCGGGGTCGATATTTCGGCGCGAGCCGTAGGGCAAGCCAGCAGCCACGCCAAGCTGAACAAAGTATCAGATCGGGTAAAGTTCGAGGAGTGTGATGCTTTTGAGCGGCTCCGCTCGCTCCACCAGGAAGGACGGTGTTTCGGAGTGATCGTGATGGACCCGCCCGCGTTTGTCAAAAGCCGCAAGAACATCGCGGAGGCGACCAAAGGGTATCTGACCGTAAACCGCCGGGCACTGGAACTGCTGGAGCCGGGTGGATACCTGATCACCTGTTCCTGTTCATACCACATGGGGCGCGAGGCGTTCCGCGATATGCTGATTCAGGCGGCACGGCTGGCAAAGCGTGAAGTGCGGCTGGTGGAAACCTGCAGCCAGGCGGCGGATCATCCGGTATTGTTGTCATTCCCTGAGTCTGAATATTTGAAGTGTTTTGTGTTGCAGGCGGTGTGAACGAGATAATGTAACGAGATGGAGGTTACCATGGGCAATTCATTCAACGGCTTTGCTCCGAAAAGTCTCGGCTTTTTCGAGAGTCTGGCCGCCCATAATAACAAGGTCTGGTTCGAGGATCACCGGGACGATTTTGAGCAGTACCTTATGGAACCGCTCAAAAATCTGGTCGGTGACCTCTCCGTGGCGATGCTGGCCATTGATCCGGATCTGGTAACCATCCCAGCTGTGGACAAAACAATCTCTCGCATTTACCGCGACACCCGTTTTTCCCGCAACAAATCCCCTTACAAAACCTGTCTCTGGATCACTTTCAAGCGGCGGAGTCCGGACTGGAAAACAGCCCCCTGTTTCTTCTTCGAGGTCAGCGCAGACGGTTATCGCTACGGCATGGGATTTTACAGCGCAACAAAAGAAATTATGGACAGTCTGCGGCGCTTCATTGAAGCCAAACCGGCTGAATTCAAAAGGGTCGTGGCTGCTTTCGGCAAACAGGATACTTTTACCCTGGAGGGTGACCGCTACAAACGTCCGCTTAATCCTGCCTTGCCGGACGATCTGCAACTGTGGCATGGCCGCAAGAATCTCTACTTCATCTGCCAACGTCCGGTGGATGGTCGGCTCTTTTCGCGAGGGATTTGTGATGATCTGCGGGAGGGGTTTGCTTTACTCAAGCCGCTGTATGAGTTGTTGTGGCGGGTGTGTGGGTAGGTTCGGGTATATATATTGCGTTGACTTGAGATGAGAGAAGTGCAATATATTTCTGCCATTTGGCATTTCTGCGGATAAATGTTCTATTTGGGTAGATCAGCAGTTCACGCGCGTGCGCGCGTGAACTGCTCAACAATGAGTTGGTATTTTGGAGGGTTAACATGCTCAAAAGGTTTCTATTATTGGGAAGTGTCATTACCATTTGTTTTCTTGCTAGCAGAGAAGCATTATGTGCCCCCATAAAGAAGGCCCCATCAAAGCTAGTTCTTCAAAACGATTCAGCCTGTTCTGAATCAAGCCCTGACTACAATCCAGAAGCGTGTGAACTTGAAGAACAGGAATTAAAAACCACACAAACAGACAGTCAACTCAATAAAATCTATAAAAAATTGACATCTAACTTGAACGCTGAACAGAAAAAAGACTTGGTAGCAGCACAGCGCCTATGGATTCAGTTCCACAAAAAAGACTGTGATTTTATGGACACGTTAATGGAAGGCGGCTCACCAATAAGACATAGCATTGTTTTTTCAGGGTGCCGTGAAGATTATATAAATACAAGGATAAAACAACTTACGGTTTTCTGTAGTGATTTTGGCCTCAAATGCGAATAAATACACAGCTCAATAACTCGGACTTGGCATGCTGCGTAGGAGGATAGAGGGGGCAATTCCTTGCTGGACAAAGAGTTAATGGAGTCCCAACTCTCGTGTGGACTCGGTCGCGGCGAAAAACCTGCCGCGCCGGTCACACTCATAGCCGTTGTCGCTCTTTTCGAGGGAAAACAGGGGCGCTTCCCGTATTAAAGAGCACCTGCATCAGTGTCTTATAAAGTTGCAATATTATCTGTTGTTGCTTCAAGTCTGTCATTTGCATTGCAATATTACCTTGTAATTTCGCAACAACAATGATAGAAAACCGCTATGGACTCCATCAAACGTTCAATCCTTGACATCATTGGCTCACGTCTGAAACATGACCTTGTCGTTGTGCTGACAGGCGCACGCCAGACCGGCAAGACAACTCTCTGCGAGCTGTTGCTTCCTGAATACCTACACCTTCCCTTTACCTACATCTCCTTTGACGATCCCGATGAACGGCTTCGTTTTCAGAAATCGGCAGTGACGATCCTGGAATCGATTACGACCCCACTGGTCATTCTTGACGAAGTGCAGAAGATTCCCTCTCTGTTTGACCCGCTGAAGTTGGTGGTGGACCGGGAAAACCGGAAACCGGAGGCCGAACGGAAAAGATTCATACTGACCGGATCGTCGCAACTGCTGATGATGAAGAGTATCCGTGAAACACTGGCCGGTAGAGTTGCGCTCGGTCAGATGCACCCATTCTCACTTTTTGAACTGACCGGAGGAGGGAAACCGCCGCTTTTGACCAAGATCTGGCAGGATCAGGCTGTTTCCCATGAGGATATTGAACGGTTGCACATCTCTTCCCCGCAGCGCTTACGCGTGGTGCGGGCGATGCGGGACGAACATCAGCTGTGGGGCGGCTATCCGCCGGTATGGCAGCGGCAGGGAGCCGCAGAGCGCCTTAACTGGCTGAAGGATTACCGTAAAACCTATCTGGAACGGGATATCGCCGACGTAGGGCAGGTGGCGAATATTGATACATTTGCCCTGGCACAGAAGCTGCTCTGCGCTCGCACCGCGAATCTCCTTTCGATCAGCGAGGTGGCGCGAGATCTGGGGGTGGCGGTTAATACGGTCAAGCGCTATCTGGAACTGCTGACAATGTCGTTCCAGTGCGTTCTGCTTCAACCCTGGCACGAGAACGTCAGCAAACGGCTCGTCAAGAGCCCGAAACTGTTCTTTCCCGATGTTGGGCTGAACCGGGTTATTCTGGGAGAGCTTTCCGTCAGTCGGGGCGCGGCCTATGAAAGCTGGTTTTTCGCCGAATTGCAGAAATGGAAACAACTCCAGCCGATTGAGCCGGAACTCTATTTCTATCGTACCGCAGCCGGTATGGAAGTTGATTTTCTTCTGGCAGGAGACCAGGGAGTTATACCCATCGAAACCAAGTCTTCCAGCCGGATAACCGCAGCAGACGGGCGGAGTGTGGCAACGTTTCTCGCCGAGCACCCTAAGGCTGCGAGGGTGGGACTTGTTGTCTATCCAGGAGACGATTTGGTGCAGATCAGGGAGAACGTGTGGGGAGTGCCCGACTGGTATCTGTTGGGGGCGCTCTGATTTCCGCCCTGGAGCATATGATGCGACGGCAACCTGGAATTTCTGCCGGTGGAAGCGCTGGTAATGATTCGCTGAATTTACTGCCTGCCAAGGGAAACCATCAATGGACTACATAGCCGATTTACATATCCACTCCCCCTATTCACGCGCCACCAGCCCGCAGAGCACCCTGGCCGGCCTGGCGGGATGGGCGCGGATCAAGGGGATTCAGGTGGTCGGCACCGGTGACTTTACCCATCCCGGTTGGTTCAGTTGTCTGAAGGATGATCTGGAGCCGGCTGAACCGGGGCTGTTCAAGCTGAAGAACGAGGCCGCTATTGTCTCGCCGCTGGCGGAGGTGACGCCGTCTGCGGCTCCGGTGCGCTTTCTGCTCTCGGCCGAGATCAGCAGTATCTACAAACGCCACGGCGTGGTGCGCAAGGTACACAACCTGCTCTATGTGCCCGATTTTGCCTCGGCAGAGCGGCTGAACGCCCGGTTGGGAAGCATCGGCAATATCAAATCAGACGGCCGCCCGATCCTCGGGCTGGATAGTCATGACCTGCTGGAGATTATGTTGGAGCTGGCGCCCGAAGGTTTTCTGGTGCCGGCCCACATCTGGACCCCGTGGTTCTCCCTGTTCGGCTCCCGGTCGGGATTCGACCGCATCGAGGAGTGCTTCGGCGACCTGACGCCGCATATCTTCGCCCTGGAAACCGGGCTTTCCTCCGACCCGGACATGAACCGGCTGGTTTCCGGGCTGGACCGCTTCAGTCTGATCTCCAACTCTGACTGCCACTCACCGTCCAAGCTGGGACGCGAGGCCAATCTCTTTTCCACCGGGCTGGATTTTTTCTCCATGCGGGATGCTATTCGCGAGGGGCGGCGTGACACCTTTCGGGGGACGGTAGAGTTCTTTCCTGAAGAGGGGAAATACCATGCCGACGGGCACCGTGCGTGCCGGGTCTGTCTTGAAGCCACGGAGACGCGCCGTCTCGGGCTGCGCTGTCCGGTGTGCGGTAAGCCGCTCACCGTGGGGGTCTTGCACCGGGTCATGGCGTTGGCTGATCGGGAGCAGCCGGTGTATCGCGAAGATTCGCCCCGGGTATTCAGTCTAATTCCGCTCCCCGAGCTGCTGGGAGAAATCATCGGCGTCGGACCGGCCTCCAAGAAGGTGATGGTGCAGTATCGCCGCTGTATTGCCCGTTTCGGCTCGGAATTCAACCTGCTTTTGCATACCCCGCTTGAAGAGATCAGGCATGAAAACCCGCTCCTGGGGGAGGCGCTGGCGCGGATGCGGGGTGGCCGGGTTATCCGCACGCCCGGTTTTGACGGCGAGTATGGGGTGATCCGGGTTTTTGAGGAGGGAGAAAAACTCTCCGCCTGATATGTGCCATGACGTATTGTGTCGCATATCTATGGTATCATCAAAACCATGATCACTCTTCCCCTCGAACAGCGTCTGGAAATCCTTGCAGACAGTGCCAAGTATGATGTCTCCTGCTCATCCAGCGGCAGCAACCGCAGTGGTAAAGCGGGTGCCCTCGGAAATACGACGTCCAGCGGCATCTGCCATACCTGGACCTCCGATGGCCGCTGCATCTCGTTGCTGAAAATCCTCCTCACCAACGCCTGCATCTACGACTGCGCCTATTGCCTCAACCGCCGTACTAACGACATCCCCCGCGCTGCCATGACACCGGGCGAAGTCGTTGACCTGACGATGAACTTCTACCGCCGCAATTACATCGAAGGGTTGTTCCTCAGTACCGGCGTAATCCGTTCCGCCGATTACACGATGGAACAGTTGATCGCAGTGGCAGAGCGGC
The DNA here is from genome assembly GCA_025355965.1 of Geobacteraceae bacterium. Lineage (GTDB taxonomy): Bacteria > Desulfobacterota > Desulfuromonadia > Geobacterales > Pseudopelobacteraceae > JACRCG01. The sequence goes on along the minus strand of JANXYR010000038.1, from coordinate 67,075 downwards.
TGCGGGAGGTTGAACGCTTTAACGGCTACATACACCTGAAACTGGTGCCGGGCGCCGATCCGCTGCTGATCGCTTTAGCCGGGCGATATGCCGACCGGGTCAGCATCAATATCGAGCTCCCCAGTCGCCAAAGTCTCGCGCTGCTGGCACCGGACAAGCCGCGTGAGTCGGTTATCAACCCGATGCGTCAGGTCAGCGGCTTGCTCGTCGAAGCCAAAGAAGCCCGTACGAAGTCGCGTAAAGCGCCCCGTTTTGCACCGGCCGGGCAGAGTACCCAGCTGATCGTCGGAGCGACGCCGGAGAGCGACCGCGACATCATCACCCTGACGGAGGGGTTGTACAAAAAACTGGAGCTGAAGCGGGTCTACTACTCCGCCTATATTCCCGGGTCCAGCGACAGCCGCCTTCCTGCGCTTCCTACGCCTCCGCTGCTGCGGGAGCACCGCCTCTATCAGGCTGACTGGCTGCTCCGCTTCTACGGCTTTGCCGCCCATGAGCTGCTGGATGAAGCGCGCCCCAACCTGGATATGCGCTTTGACCCCAAGAGCGACTGGGCGTTGCGTCATCTGGAACTGTTTCCGGTGGAGGTCAATCGTGTTGATTATGAGGTGCTGCTGCGGGTGCCGGGGATCGGCGTCCGCTCTGCCCAGCGTATCGTTCAGGCCCGGCGCGGAACGAGGCTGGGTGAGGTAGAGCTGAAAAAGTTGGGGGTGGTACTGAAACGTGCAAAATATTTCCTGACCGCCGGTGGCCGTTATCTGGGTGGCATCAGGCTGGACGGGCCGCGTCTGATGGAGCGAATGCTGGCACCGGCCCGCAGGCCGGCACGGTTGGATCAGTTGGAGCTGTTTGCCACGATGCCGGATGTTTCGGCGCTGACGGGGGAGTTGTGAAGGTTTCCTCTGCGCCGTGACCGACTGTCTGGAGAGGGGTAGCCGGAGTTTGTGAAGTGGATGGCGCGTAGATCATAAAATATCATCTGATAGGATTGCTTTAGCGTATTATTTTTGTTATTCTTCCGCAGTTTTCAAAACGATGTCTTATGAATAATCTGCCGTCTATTGCAGCAGGATAAGCATCGAGGTCGCAAGGGCCCCGCCTACAGGCTTTAGCTGGCACAAACGCTGGATTAAGTGAAACGTATATTCAGGTAAATTTACTTCATAGCAAGTTTGTCAAGGGAGAGTGGCAATGTCTATCGCAACCCAGTGTAAATTTTTCGGACACATCATTACGGTTGAAAAAGCGTTGGCAGTCAGAAAAGCTGCATCGCCTGAAGAGAGAAGAACGTTGGTCTTTGAGTGCATAAAATGCGGAAAAGCCGTTCGTCCTCATGTGGCCGGAGACAGGTGTAAGGCTCACTTCGTACACTTTAGTCGTAATCCGGAATGTCATTTTATTGATCCACCAAAGGATTACTAAACGTAACCTCAATCTAACCAAAGCCATAGAGCCACCTCTATGGCTTTCTTTTGCTTTTCATGCAGATCCTTCCCCTCGAACAGTGCCTGGCAATCCTGGCTGATACTAGGTGCGATGTCACTTGCTCCTCCAGCGGCAGCAACGGTGCCGGAGTTAAAAAAACGGGAGTTGTGATGACTGTTTACCGCTACGATGGCAGTTTCGAAGGCTTCATCTGTGCTGTGGCTGATTGTCTGGAAGCGGGGGAGGGACAGCCGGAGTTTGTGGGGGATGGTGACCATCAGATCGCCGGACTTTTTGCCGGTGACATCCGCGAGGTGGCGACGGTGCGGGAAATTGCAGTGGCGTTCCGGAAACACTTTGTAGAGGCGGTGTCGCAGGAGGCGTTTGCCACTATGCGCTATGCTTTTCATAGTCGGAAAACGGGGATTGAACTGCTTGTGTGGCGTTATCTTACGTTGGGGCTTCAGGTGGGGAGGCGTTTGTGCGGGATGCTGGCGGAGGAGCCGGTGCATTCGGTCAACCGCATTGCTCGGCATGTGTCGCATGAAGCCCACAAGTACAAAGGTTTTGTGCGTTTTCGGGAAGTGGATGCAGGTTTTCTGTACGCCCGGATCGAACCGGAGGCCGACATCCTACCCTTTATAGCCACCCACTTTGTCGGACGGGTTGGCGACCGCCCCTGGATGATCCATGACCTCCGCCGCAGCCAGGCGGCAATTTTTGATCTGAAATCATGGCGTTTGATCAGGGATATCAAACTGACCGCCGAACCAACTCTCACAGCGACGGAAAAAGACTATGCCGCTCTCTGGCAGCGCTATTTTCAGCGCCACGCCATTGCAGAGCGGCATAACCCGACGTTGCAGCAGAAGCATGTCCCGCTGCGTTATCGCAAGCATTTGGTTGAATTTACAGACCAGTAATTTCCTTCTCTTTCGGGTATTCAACCAGAATGCCGAAGGTCAGCTCTTTCTTTTCCCCTGCCAGCAGCGGTGTCTTCCAAATGATCGTCCCATCGCTCTTGATTTCTGTAGGTTTGATGGACGGCTCTTCCAGTGACACCTTGATCTCCTCATCACTCGCCACCGGCAGTTGGTCGCGCAGGGTGATGGTCAGCGACTCCTTGCGGAAATTGTTCATCTCGATGCGATAGCGGTAGCTGACCCGGTTTTTGCCGAATAGTCCCGCTTCCTTATGCTGCTTCAGCTCTTCACGTTTAACTGTTACCTGATCATCACTGCCGAAAAACAGGTCGAATTTTTCTCCAGCGGCGATCTTTTTCAGCCGGGAACTACCGGTGTATCTGGTGCCGACAAAGGTATTTACCTTGCCTGACAAGAGCGGGTAGGGGGCCTGGTTGACCATCTCAGACTTGAGAAATACCGCCGGTGAAAGTTTTGGGAGTGCTATGTATTCCAGGTTGACCGGCAGCAGCTCAACCGCAACTACCGTGCCATGATTGGTGCCGTCAGAAGGTATGTCGAGCGTGCGCGGGATGTGGAAGGATATTGACGATTGTTCGTCACTTATCTGTGCGGTTGCAAAAGCGACCGGTGCCTCTTCAGCCGCCGCACTTTCCATTGCGCCATAATCCATCAGCGCCCGGCTCGCCTTTTTCGCCATGGAGCGCGTTGCCGGAGCAGCCATCATCCTCTCTGTCATCACCAGCTGAGGGCGGTACAGGGATATCTGCCATGGGTATAATTCCGGCGGAGCTCCGCCAACTGCGGGGCGGGCGGTGGATAGTGTCAGATCAACGTTGCTCCAATCCTCTCCGGTTTGTTGGCGTACCATCGCCCGGAAGGTCAATTCGGCGGTTTTTGCGTTAGCCGCCAGACGGATATCGTAGGAAGGTTCCCAGCTTGCCTGGGGTGTCATCGAAGCAAGCTCAAGCAAAAGGTTGCCTTCGCGTGTAACCTCAACAGCCACTTCAACAGTTTTGGCCTCTTTTCTGGCTGAGCCGGTTGCTTCATTCTGCTGGCGCTGCAGCGCGTCGATCTTGTCCTTAAGTCCTTTCTTTTCAAATTCGATATCACGAATCTGCTCTTCGGCTTTGGTGATGCCTGCACCGACAAAGCTGGAAGCGTCCTGCAGTTCTGCCGACGTTGGTCGGCCAACTGCCAGCTCTTTGGAGATACGATCTCCCCAGGCTACGCGGATAGATTCGAGAAAAGCCTTTTGCGCTGAAATTCCGGATTTTCTGGCGTCCAATCCGGCGGAATTCCGTTTCAATATGCGCATTTCCTCCTGTAGTATCTGAATCCGTTTTTCGCCGCTCCCCTCCAGAAAAGTCCGCTTGATCTCCAAACCAGTTATAGTCGCAACCGCTGTTCCTTTGCCTTCTACACGCACGGAGTCATCAAGTATCAAGGTCGGCAGAGCTTCAAAGGCGATCAGATAGCTCCCCGGTTTGAGGTTGAGAGTTGTGTTGCGGGTCGTCAGGGCGCGGTCGGTGTAGACGGTGATGGCGGTTATGCGCGAAATGGCAGAAATTCGTTTCAGATTGGCAGAAAAGGAGAGGGCAGGTGTCAGGATGAAAATCAGGAACAGAAAATTACGCAAACTTTTCATGATGTGCTCCTTGTCTGTATGAACTGATGTATCGTTCCCGCAGTGTGTGCGGGAACGATAGAATCTGTTTATCGGCGCCCTTTGGCAGGAGGGCGCGGGCCATCGCCCTGCTTTTTGCCGCCGACAGGACGACCGGGGCGTTTGGAGGAGGTAGTTGGCCGCTCACTTTTGGCAGCATCTTTAGCGGCAGCAGGTCGCCATTTTTTGACCGCCTCTTTCGCTGCGGAAGATCGCCCGGTTTTTGTCGCTTCTTTAATAAGCGGCCGAGTGCTTTTAGCGCGCTTTACCTCTGCCGGGCGCTCGTTAAGTACTGCATCTTTAGCCGCTGCCGGACGGGGATTCGTAGCAGGCCGAGCTTTTGTCGCAGGACGGGCAGACACCGATGGCCGGGAAGTCGTGAGCGGCTTCCTCTTTACGTAGGGTGTCTTTGCCGGGCGATCTTTCTGCGGTTTGGCGATGCTGACAACGATGCAGCGGTCAATCAGATAGGTGCCGTCCAGGGTTTCCACGACCTCGTCCAGATTGACCTCTGACAGCATTCGGACATAGCCGCAGCGCTTGAATTCGCCGGTTTGCTCGTCAACGATCAGGTGCACCGAGGTAACGACCCCCATAATTTCAAATAGTTTGCGAAGATCTTCTTCGGTTGCCTGCTCCGAGATATGTCCAACGTAGAGTTCTTTTGCCATGGTTATGATCCTTGTTATGATTTATTTCTGTTCTCTGTGAATGGCGAACGGTCCCCAGGATTGATCAATCGACATCAATTCGAGAGTATTGACGTTGACGTGTGGTGGCTGGCTGACAATCCAGCGCACCGTTTCGGCGATGTCTTCAGCCGTTAGCGGCTCGGTCCCTCGGTACACGTTGGCTGCCTGCTCGTCATTGCCTTTGAAGCGTACCTTGGAAAATTCAGTTTCAGACATTCCGGGTTGGATACAGGAAACTCGCACCCTTGTGCCGAGTAGATCACAACGCAGGTTGCGGGAAAACTGGGTTACAAACGCTTTCGTGCCGCCGTAGACGTTGCCGCCCGGATAGGGCCAGGCCCCGGCGGTTGAGCTTATATTGATGATGTGGCCACGATTGCGTTCCACCATGCCGGGCAATATAAAGCGGGTGCAGTACATCACCCCCTTGATGTTGGTGTCTACCATCGTATCCCAGTCATCCAGATCCACCTGATGGGCCGGTTCCAACCCCAAAGCCAGACCGGCATTATTTAGCAGCACATCGACAGAGCGAAAACGCTCCGGTAATGACTCTATTGCGCCCTGTACCGCCTCACGGTCGCTTACATCCAAGGGTATTATGTGCACTTCAGAATGTGCCGACAGTTCCTCCTGCAGCTTCAGGAGCGGATCAATCCGCCGCGCAGTCAGAATCAGCCGGTTGCCTGCGGTAGCAAACATGCGCGCGCATGCCGCGCCGAATCCAGCCGATGCGCCGGTAATAAAAATAGTTTTCCCGTTCATGGTTCCTCTTGTAGTGCCAGTTGATAGATTGTTTCCAACAGAGTGCCTTGCCAGATCCCTCTCCGTTCGCAGAGGTTCAGTAATTCATCCGATACCGGAGCGCAGACAGTCAATCCACCCGACTCAGCCAGGGCCAGTGCCGTCCGGAATGAATGCAGCGCGAATCCTGATAACTCTGGTAGGTCGCCGCCGCCATAACGTTTGTCACCAACGACCGGACGACCTATTGAAGCCAGGTGGCGGCGGATCTGGTGCATCCGTCCGCTAATCGGGGTCACGGCCAGCAGGGAACAGTTTTCACCGGCGAGAAGAGTCTTATAGCGGGTCTCGGACTCCTTACCGTCGAGCGTTTCGTTGATGACACCGCTGCTTTCAGGCGTTCCCCATACCAGCGCTAGGTAGAGCTTGTCCAGGCCGGTCTCCTTAACCTGCCGCCCGTAAATTGCTGCAGAACTGGAGCTTTTTGCCATAATTACTGCTCCCGATGTACCTCGGTCGAGGCGGTTGACCGGATACAATTTGCAGGGGGTAGCGCGCTGGATCATATAAGCTTGACCAACCTCTACAAGATTGCCCTCGAATTCAGCTGTGCGGTGCATCGGCAGGCCGGGGGGCTTGTTGGCAATCAGAATATGACTGTCTTCATAGAGTATGTCCAGATTAGGCCGAACTGGTGCCAGTTGCGCAGCTGTAGCAGCGCTCTCTTTGAGCGTGATGGTGTCATGGAGGGACAGCAAGGTATCGGCTGTTACCGGAGCGCCATTGAGCTTGGCGGCACCGCTTTTTATCAGCTTGCGTGCGTATCCGAACGGCGATGCTGGCATCAGGGTCCGCAGATAACTTTCCAGTCGGCGGCAGTGGTCTTGGTGGGTGATTTCAAAGGAGAGCATAAGTGTGACAGGCTGGTACGAGCGGAATTAGACCACTAACCGGTCGTCCTTGTAGCCTGCATTTACCTCCAGCGCTTCGTTCATGGCACGAATGGCAACTTCAATCTGGCTGTCGTCAGGCTCTCTGGTGGTCAGGCGCTGCAGCGCCAGCCCGGGGCTGATCACCATCTTGACGAGTGGGTGGCTGTCGTGTGTGGCGCTCCATTTGAGGAACTCATAGGAGATGCCGGCGATCATTGGCAGCAGGACTATCCGCGACCCAGCTTTGAGATAAAACGGCCAGAGTTTGGGAATCAGAGAGAATACGGCTATACTGACGAGCATAACGATCAGCAGAAAACTTGTGCCGCAGCGTGGATGAAGGCGGTTATAGCGTCGAACATTCTCAATGGTTAACTCTACGCCGTCTTCGAAAGCAAAAATGGATTTGTGCTCGGCGCCATGATACTGGAAAACCCGCTGGATATCTTCCATCCGAGAGATCGCCCAGATGTAGAGAAGAAAAACAACGACTCTGATAACGCCATCCACCAGATTGAAGACGATATTATTGTCGCCGATAACCGGTGTCAGCAATTTAGTCATATAGAGAGGAAACAAGAAAAAAAGGCAGATACCAAAACCGAAGGCAATTGACATTGTCCCGGCCATAGCCCACGAAGAGAGCTCGCTCCCCCCTTCTTTGCCGCCATCTTTTTTCTTCTCTTTCTCTTTTTCATCTTCGGTCATCGCTTCGTTAGCTGAAAAATTCAGTGCCTTGATGCCGATGATAAGGGAGGTAAAGAGTGCTACTGCGCCTCGAATAATGGGCAACTTAACAATTGGAAAGCGCTCGGAGAGCGGTACAACAAGCTCTCTTTTTACAACGATCTCTCCATCGGGTCGACGAACTGCAATGGCAACCGAGCGTGGGGCACGCATCATTACCCCTTCAATTACCGCCTGACCGCCAACGTGTATCTTATCCATAGTATTCCTTTAAGTTATTCCAGATTCTTGTAAAATTCCCTGACTTCAACCGTCTGTCCGCAGCAAAACTTTCCTTCCGGACAGGGGGCACCTACGCAGCCCGGTCCAGCCTGACGGAAGATGACCGGTGCTATTCTTTTTACCAGTCGCAGCATCTCAACGCTCATTTCGCGAATTTCCCACTGGGCGCGCTGACAGCAGCGGAGGGCAAAAAAGTGCAGCAGTTCGCGGGCGTTCATGGTCATTATTATTTTAGTCTCGGTGGCGTTGGGCAGTATATAGCGGGCGTCTTCGGCCGGAATCCCCATTTCTATCAACTGGGCATAAGCTTTGTGAACGGTTTCTGACATGAAGGCGAATATCTGCCGAGCCTCGGAATTTTCAGCAATAGTGTCCGGCATGATGGAGGTGAATTCCTCCTTGTGCGAAACATAGCGTTGGGATTGCTGAGAGAATGAGGCGATACGGTGGCGCACCAACTGGTGAGTGGTGACGCGCGAAATCCCCTCGATGCCAAATGTGAACGAAGCATGCTCAAGTACCGAGTGGTGACCCAATGACATGATCTTGTCCAGAAACGATTCGATATCGGAAGCCGCCAGTTTTTCTCGTAAATCATCAATTGAGGTAGGCGAGTAACAGAGACGGGCCGCTAACGCAACGGTACGTTCAGGATTGGGGGTGTGTTCGATCAGGGTGACGTTCATGGTGTCCTGTTCGAGCCATGCTCAGGGTTAAGCAATGGTCATTTCAAAACTGGCATGCTCTGATAGTGTAGTGACTCCTGAAGCTGTGACCATCTGGAAACAGGGCGTCAGGAGAAAAAAAAGGGGATTTGCCTTGCGACAAAGCCCCTCTCATGAGTTTACGAAACGATCGATCAAGCCTGGCCGTAACGTTTTTTGTAGCGTTCAACACGTCCTGCAGTGTCAATTAATTTCTGCTTGCCGGTGTAGAACGGGTGGCAGGCAGAACAGATCTCTGTGCTGATCTCGCTTTTTGTGGAGCGTGTCTGGAATGTATTACCGCACAGGCACTTAACGGTAATTTCGGAATAATCTGGGTGGATACCTTCTTTCATATTTTCCTCCTTCAGTAGTGCTTTACGACATAACGTAATCAAATGTGATAGTAAAGGGTGATTCTAGCTATTTTGAATAATTTTTGCAACCATTTTATTTATTTCGACATTGAATCCAGAAAAGCTTGATTAGTCTTGGCTTCTGAAAGTTTGTCCAGCAGAAACTCCATACTGTCGACCACATTCATCGGATGAATAACCTTGCGCAGAATCCAGATGCGGTTCAGGGCGGATTTTTCTATCAGCAGCTCTTCCTTGCGGGTTCCGGATTTGTTGATGTCAATGGCCGGGAAGGTGCGCTTCTCAACCAGCTTGCGATCGAGGTGCAGCTCCATGTTGCCGGTCCCTTTGAATTCCTCAAAGATGACCTCGTCCATTTTGCTGCCGGTATCGACGAGTGCGGTGGCGATGATTGTCAGTGAGCCCCCCTCTTCAATATTACGAGCTGCGCCGAAGAAACGTTTAGGCTTTTGCAGGGCGTTGGCATCGACACCGCCGGTCAGAATCTTGCCCGAAGGGGGAAGTACTGTGTTGTAGGCTCGGGCCAGACGGGTGATCGAGTCGAGAAGGATAACGACATCCTTTTTGTGCTCTACAAGCCGCTTGGCTTTTTCGATGACCATTTCGGCAACCTGTACGTGACGGGTAGCCGGTTCGTCAAAGGTTGAAGATACAACTTCACCGTTAACCGAACGTTGCATGTCCGTGACCTCTTCCGGTCGCTCGTCGATCAGCAGGACGATCAGGTACACTTCGGGGTGATTGGCGGCAATCGAATTGGCGATGTTCTGGATCAGAACGGTTTTGCCGGTACGGGGGGGCGCAACGATAAGGCCGCGCTGCCCTTTTCCGATCGGAGCCACCAGTTCAATGACGCGCATCGGCATGTTTTCCGATGTTGTTTCAAGAGTTAGTTTCTCCTGCGGGTAGAGAGGAGTCAAGTTGTCGAAGAGGATCTTGTCGCGGGCAACTTCAGGTGATTCGTGGTTGACCGACTCTACTTTTAGCAGTGCGAAATAACGCTCTCCTTCTTTTGGGGGCCTGATCTGGCCGGAAACGGTGTCGCCGGTGCGCAAATTAAAACGCCGGATCTGGCTGGGAGATACATAAATATCATCCGGGCCTGGCAGGTAGTTGTAGTCGGTAGCACGAAGAAATCCGAAACCATCCTGAAGCGTTTCAAGAACTCCCTCGCCGAAGATCGAGCCGTTCTGCTCTGTTTGGGCGTTCAAAATTGCAAAGATAAGATCCTGCTTACGGAGGCTAGATGCACCTTCAATGTTTAGATCTCGCGCAATGGTGTTGAGGTCACTGATTTTTTTGCCTTTAAGCTCTTGTAAATTCATCTGTTCTCCTGCGTACGGTCTTCATGGTCTGGGGATTTAGCATAGGTGGTTTGTTTTTTCCGAGGAAACTATGAAATGATTGTATTAATTGAATCTGCGATAGTCGGGAGCTTCTTGCTCAAATGGCAGAGTATGATTTTTTCAGAGATTCGAATATAAGCGCTTATGAAGAAGTCTGGGATCTTTTTGGATGCCACGATGTTAATCTGAGGTGTTACGACGTTACCCTTTATTTTCAGGGCTTGTCAATAAAAAACAGCATAGTTTGTCAGTAAATGTTCAATCTTTTGTTGCCATGCATGAAGTCAGCTTCAAAAGCTCGTTGACTACAACTCCTGCCATAGTAAGCCCGAAGATAGAAGGAATATATGAAATACTGCCGAGAATCACTCGGCGTTGCTCAGGAATGAATATCTGTTCTGATAGATCTGGACGTTCGTTGCAGGTGTCGCGTGGGCTTGATGATGCAGGATCAAGTTCACGGTGCAGTTCGGTCGAGTAGACAACCTGCACTCCGGATGTGATGCCTGCATTTTTCAGGATTTTCCTCATACTGCGAGCCATCCGGCAGTTTCTGGTAGCTGATATGTCTGAAACTTCTATCTTTGTGGGATCGAGCTTGTTTGCTGCCCCCATGCTGGAAATGATCGGAATGCCACACTCGCGGCAGACCTTTATCAATGAGGTTTTGGCGGTGAAATGGTCGATTGCGTCCAGTACATAGTCAGGGCGGGGCAGTAGTAATCTTTCGGTGTTCTCACGCGAGAAAAACTCCTTGATCGGAAAGATTTCAGCGGCTGGATTGATGTCTCGCAACCGTGCTGCCATCGCCTCTACTTTTGGCTGCCCTACCGTGCTGGAGAGTGCATGTATTTGCCGATTGATGTTGGTCAGGCAGATGTCATCGAAATCCACCAGTGTGATTCGCCCGACGCCGGCCCGCCCCAGAGCCTCGGCGGCATAACTGCCGACACCGCCGATTCCGCATATAATGACGTGCTTATCGGCCAGGGTGGACAACCCTTCGGTGCCTATCAGAAGTTCGGCGCGGGAAAAACGATGAAGTGACATAGAGTGTTGATACCTTTTATTTTTCGTTGGTTGGAGTGGAAAAACATTTCCGCTAAACGATAATTCTCGCAAAATCGGCAAGCTCGGATATGCGTGCAGGCCCATAGCCGACGAAATCACCATCGATCTGGATTGGATGGTTTCCCTTAACGTCAAAGGTTGAAGAATCTATGCGGATTAGCTCTTTGTTTGTTTCAAATTTGTCTAGAAACAGATTCAGTGCACTACCAAGATAGGCGCGTCGCCTGTTTCCAGTTATACAGACGGCAGAAAGACCCGACGAAAAGGGGTTGCTATCCGGTGACAGGACAAAATTGCCGCCATAGCGGGAAGCATTGCAGATAATGGCAGAGTGGCATGTTATATCTACATCAGGGGTACTGATTTCGAAAACAGATTTATCCCATGCCATTGCGCGCTTCAACCCGGACAGTACGTAGGCTCCTTGCCGCAGAAACCTTTTTCCGAGCGGCCAGACATCTCTGACTACTGCTCCGTCCAGACCGATACCAGCCATGAGCACAAAGCGGAGAGTTCGCTCCTTCAATTCGAGTACCCCAACCGATAGAGAATTCGTCTTTTCGGCTGTTATCTTTTCAAGAGCGTCATCTATTGATTTGATCCCGATTTCTGCCGCCAGCACATTAGACGTGCCGAACGGTAGCACCGCAAGAGTGGCAGTGCCGGGGGTCAAGCCGTTGACTACGGCATTAAAAGTCCCGTCACCCCCGGCAATGATTACCAGATGAGGGTCGGTATCTTTATTGATGGTCTCACAATAGGCTGAAATTTCGGCTGGGGTGCGTACCTGAAAGATAATAGGAATTATTGCAGTTGCCAGCAATCGCTCTAAAGTAAGTTTTAAGCGTTGGGCGGAATGGCGGCCGGAGGTTGGGTTTACAAAGAGGTAAGTATTCACTTTCTGCGCTTCCATTTGTAGTATTTCCGATACCATGAGGATGTTTTCTTGAACAGGTTGAATGTGCTTTCTTCGGGAAACATATTAACGCGAAAAACTGCAAATCGATCGTCCTCTATCGTAACTCCTCCGGTGTCAGTTGAAATTCCGAATTCAAATCCGGTTTGCTTGACCAGATCCTTGACGCGATCGTCATAAGTGCCGAATGGATAGGCAAACGATACAACCGTAGTCTTCAGTTCATGCTCGATGCGGTCCCGGCTTTCACGTAATTCATTCAGTACGTCTTCATCACTCAACCGCGTCAAATGTGGATGCGTAAGCGTGTGCGCGCCGATCTCCCAACCTTGGTCCACAAAAACTTTCTTCTGTTCAGTGGTCATTATCCTGTTTGCCTCGACATCTTCACCGATATCCCAAAAATTACCGCTAACCGAGAAGTCTCCCAGTAAAAACAGTACCCCCTTATAGCCATGTTTTTGAGCAAGTGGCAGCATATTGTTGAAGTTGTCCAGATAGCCGTCGTCAAAGGTCAGAATAAAAGGCTTTTGGGGGAATTTACTCAGCGGTTTGGCGCCGGTGGAGAATGCCAGGTAGTCCTGAAAGGTAATGGATTGCAACCCCCGCCGGGTGAAAAACTGTAGTTGTTTTTCAAAGTTTCCCTTGGTTACAAAGGTGCGGTGCTTTGTAGCGATGGGTGCATCAGGAACTCGGTGATACATCAGCACCGGGATGGAGCTTGGGGACAGTTTGCGCATGATAGCGGATGAATATGTGCGCAGTATCTTTGGCATGACCCTGTTAAGATCATAAGTCCGTGAGAGCTCCGTAATATCAACTTTCGGCACTATTTCACCGGTAAGATACGTCTCCAGTTCGTGCGTAATTGCAGCAGGATCGGGGCGGAACGGCGCGGCCACCGCGAGGATATCGCCAAAATTGGTTGCAATGGCATCGCCCAGATTTTCATTGGTGACAAGGCCATGGCAGCAGGCTTCGCCCAGAGCAAAAACGGCACTACCCAAGGCCAAAGCCTCCATGGCCACCCGTCCGGCTCCGATTACCACATCGGAATTCGCCATTAACTCCAGGACCTGTTTTGTAAATCCCATGTAACATATGCGTTCACCGAAACGGGATTGCAGACCTGCAAAAGCATCTTTGCCGGTCTGCGGGAATGAATCCCATTCGCCACCGACTATCTGTATGGAGAGTGAAGGATATTGTTGTAATAACTGCGGGAAAACCAGTGCCACAAGATCCGAAATGTGCGCCCCTTTGGGGCCATTGAGGCGACCGACAACCGAAATCACCATGCGCCCGTCGTTTGTTCTGGTTCTTTTGATCTGTTTTAGAACCTCAAGATCGAGTGGATTGGGTAAAAACGCCAGCTTCTGCCTGTCCATATGCAGCTCGTTAGCCAGATGATCAACCAGATGAGGGCAGATGGCGATGACTTTTTCGCCATAAATATCATTTGATTTCAAGGCGGAGTGCTTAACCTGGCGTCCATGTATGGTCGAAACCAGCGGCACACGTGTGCCGCGAACTGCATAATGGGCTATCCAGCTGGCTGCTCGCGAATGGGCGTGCACTACGTTGATGTTCTGCTCACGAATTACTTTCCGCAGAAAACAAATGTTTTTGAACCGTTGCAGTAACGAGCGGTTGGACACCGGAAGAGGGAGGCAGGTAATCTTGTCGGATAATCCTCCCTGATCGGTAACCATAACCACGTCATGCCCATCGGCAGATTGCCGTTCAGCCAGTTGGAGTGCATAAGCAACCGACCCGGCGAAAAAATTTGAGGACAATACATGCAGGATACGTAACGGCATAGGTGCAATTCTCTGTTGGTTCCGTGGTGTGATCAGGCTCTAAGTTGATCCAGTTTAAGGACTACATCCGCAGGCTTGATGCTTTCGATGCATGCGCAGTGATTGACATGGCGACATTGGTTGCACCGCTTATCCAAAACGAGATATCCGGCTCGCGGCCCCAAGGGGGACCAGCGACCGGGGTGAATAGGCTGCATAGGTGCGTAGAGACCGACCGCAGTTTTCCCCAGTGCGGCGGCAATATGCAGAGGTCCGGTACTCGCCGCCACAAGCCCGTCGGCTTTGTTGATAAAAGCTATAAACTGAGCCAGCGGCATCTTGCCGGTGATATCAGTCACGTTGCCGCCCCACGCTTCGATTTGTCCTTGCAGTGCCACACCGTCTTCGACGCTGCCGGAGATAAAGATCTTGTAGCGCTCCCTGGGGAGGATTCGGATCAGTTCGCTGAAGTTCTCAAGACCCCACTCGCGGGCGCTTCCCTTCGATTTGGGATGCAGAATAAGGTTGAAGCGGTTTGGGTCAAGCCACTGGGCGCATGTGTCATCAACTTCGGCTGGCTTGGTCATCCCCATCAATTTTGTCAATTCGTCGAGTGAAGGTGCTTTTTTTACGCCTATCGGGCGGAAAAGCAGCGCATTCAGCTGCGCCTCATGCAGCGGCGATTTTTTCCGCCCCACATGTACCAGGCGGTTGCAGTACAACCAGTGATGGAAGCGATGCGAGGTGCCCACGCGAAGCGGAATATTGCTCTGATAGGCGATCCGCGCCAGTTCCCGGTCGGGGAACACATGAACTATTGCATCGGCATGCAACGCCTTGAAATATTCCATTTTTTTTCGGGGAGTATACCCGGACAGTTCATCCCAGTTGACGAATTCATCAATATGCTCGCAGGCGTTAATTACCGGGGCGGTATAAGATCGGCCGATAAACAGGATTTCCAGACCCGGATGCAGTTTTTTCATCAAACCGGCAACCGGCAGGGTCAGGATGACGTCGCCGATAGCATCGGTGCGGCTGATGATCAGTCTCTTAATCATTCATCGGCCCTTGGGCAGAGAACAGCTCCCTCGTTTTTGCGTATTTGATGAAGTTGGCACAGGCCGACAGACAGCAGATAACCAAGCCGTGATAGCCGTCGAGAAAGCCGAGTTGTACAAAGTATTGGCGGATGAAACACCAGAGAGGATTCAGAACGAGCTTCCCGAATCCAGGTTTTTTCCCTTTATTAAATTGGACTTGTGCCATCATGGTTGTAAACTTTTTGATCTGGTCGAGATGCTGGTCGATCGTATAGTAGGAATAGTGCAACAGGTCGCCGGAGATATGCTTTGGGGTGCTGTTGTCGTGCGGCAGATAGCGCTCGTGTATGGTGTCGCCGGACCATTTCCCCTTTCTCTTGTCAAACAGCCGTAGCTTCCGGTCCGGATACCATCCGCAGTGGCGTACCCAGGTGCCGCAATAGTTGGTCAGGCGGTTGAAACAGTAGCCGTCGTGCTGCCAGTTGTTCTTGACCGCGAGGATCGATTTTCTGAGTTCGTCGGAAAGCACCTCGTCAGCGTCGAGCGAAAGAACATGCGGATATGTGGCAAATTCCAGTGCTTTGTTCTTTTGCTCAACATACCCAAGGAATGGCTGCTCGATAAACTTTACCTTGTACCGTTGGCAAATCTCCTTTGTACGGTCGGTAGATAGCGAGTCCAGCACGATGATTTCATCGGCCACGCCCTGTAGCGAACGCAAACAGCGCTCAATATTTTTCTCCTCGTTAAAGGTTATGATTACGACTGAAATTGGAGGCATTTAGCACCATCTCATCTGTTATTAGTACTTTATGTTCAATGCACGTAAAATTGGCCGCTTTATTTTATGTTTAAACATAAAATTGAAACGCTTTAGTGCTATGTAATAAGATTTGCCTACACTACGGTAAAAACGGGCATCTTCAGCAGCCAGAAAATCATCAGTAAAACTTCCGGAAAAACCGTCCTGATAGTAAGTTACCATTATATTATTTGCAAAGAACGAACGCTTAAGTCCGTATTTTTTTAAAAGTTTATACGTTAATACGCGATCACTAATTACCTTGAAACTGAGGTCATAAAGCATCATCTGTTCGCGCCTGTACAATATTGCTTGGTGACACAAAGGCATGCCCTTCAGAAACCGACGGATACTTTTCAGGCGCTTTCCTTTTATATAATCAAATGAGCCATCAGGATTGATCATATTTGCCCGGCCATAAATCATTACAGTCTTTTCAGGAGCAGCTTTAATAATAGGAATGATGTCAATTAACAGTTCATCGCCAGCATTTAGAAAGAGAAGATACTTACCGTGAGCAAGAGCAACGCCTTTATTCATGGCGTCATAAACTCCTTCATCAGTTTCACTGACACAAACATCAATAAAGTCTTTGTATGATTCAATAACAGCACACGTACCGTCAACTGATGCTCCATCGACGACAACATACTCAATTTCATTATTTTTAAATGGAATTATACTATTAATAGTACGCTTCAGGTGATCAGGACTGTTTTTGACAACGGTTATGATGGATAGTAGTGGAGATATGGTCATTATTGGATTTCCTTGTTTTATATCGGAAGGGAAGTTTATCAGCAATTTGTATAGCCGTATCCAATGTTGAATTGAAAAGCTGGGTTTATATGCACAACTATTGCGCTGTTTGCATATAAATTTCCCTTGTAAGTCGGGCCGTCTTCTCCCAGGTGAACCGTTTAGCCCTGTCAATGCCGGCTTCCCGCATAATTTGCAATGCATCATCATTGTGCCAGAGCATATTGATACATGCTGCTATATTTTCAGGGGAAGTTGGGTCAAAATAACCAGCAGCATCTCCAGCCACTTCCGGCAATGAGGTTACATTCGAACATACAACCGGACATCCGCAAGCCATTGCTTCTAATGCAGGAAAACCGAATCCCTCGAATAATGAGGGAAATACCATCATTCGAGCCAAATTATATATTACCGGTAGTTTGTCGTAAGGAAGGTAGCCAAGAATGTGGACACTGTCCTGAAGGCCAAGCTCCAAAATCTTCGTCATCAAGCTGTCTTTTGCCGAAGTTGCAACTCCGGTAAGTACCAGATCACCATCAAAATGGTAGTGGCTTTTGAGAATAGTGACGGCACGGAGCAGGTTTATGTGGTTTTTGTGCAGCCAGGTAGCTGCCGGATAATAAAGAAACGGTTTAGTCAGTCCCAAATTAGCTCTTTCCAGATCCAAGAACGTTTGATCGTCAATTTTTCTGTACTCGCTTCCAACACCAAGATGGACTACATTAATATGGTCATCAGGGACTTTATAGCTATCAATAAGAGTCTGTTTAGTGTGGTGCGAATCGGCAATAATCTTGTTGGCTTCAACGGTCGCTTTACGGTAAACCCTGTCTCTGCCTCGAACGTCTTTGGCCTTGAAGAACTCAGGATAATAATGGTGTTGGATGTCGTGGAAGGTTACGATTAAAGGGGTCTTGAATTTGCTGCATCGAACACTGGTGAACGGATTATGCAGAAGATCTAGGCCAAGTCTGTCGATATCGACCTGGACCATATCCACACGCAATATTTTTCTGGCAAGACTTCGCAGAAGTCTGCCGGGAGAATTTTTATCATTTTTAAACACCAGCGTTTCGACTCGATCTATAATGGCATCAAAATATCCAACGTTATGGTCGGTGCAGATCAGGGTGTACCTGTTCTCGTAGTCATTGACAGCAAGCCATGAAACAAGATTCCGGACATATGTCTCCACTCCGCCCATACGCCCAGGTGTAAAATCAACCAAACTTATACCAATATTCTTCATATAATAGTCCGTTCACGGATCGTCAGTAATACGGGTGATGTTGGATCCAATTTAATCATCATGGCGATACGTCGTCATCATTTTTACTACATCACGCATACGGTATTTTGCGCTCCAACCAAGTAAGAGTGCCGCTTTGCCGGCATTTCCTCGACTCACCATTATTTCCGAAGGTCTTAACAGTGTCTGGTCACTGATGACGTAATCCTGCCAGTTGAGCCCCACTGTTAAGAATGCTTCTTCTACAAAGCTTCCCAGAGTATTGGTCTCTGATGTAGCAATTACGAAGTCATCAGCCTTTTCTTGCTGCAGCATAAGCCACATGGCCTCAACATATTCAGGTGCCCAACCCCAATCACGAGAGATTGAGATGTTGCCCAAATGAAGTTTTTCTTTACTGCCTGCGGCTATGCGGCAGGCCGATTTAACAATCTTCTGTGTGACAAATCGCTCTGGTCGCAGGGGGGATTCGTGGTTGAATAGTATGCCGGTACATGCAAAGAGGTTATATGCCTCACGGTAGTTGGCCACTTCCCAGAAGGCGGTTGCCTTCGCCACCGCATAAGGACTGCGGGGTCGAAAGGGGGTCTCTTCATCGGCTGGTTCTCCGCCTGTATTGCCAAAACATTCGCTGGACCCTGCACTATAGAGCTTCATTGGGCTGCCGATGAAACGCATAGCTTCCAGCAGGTTCAGTGTGCCGACGCTTATGCTCTCCAATGTTTCAACCGGCTGGTCGAAAGAAAGGCCGACTGAGCTCTGGCCCGCCAGGTTGTAAATCTCGTCAGGCTGGACTTTTACGAGCACCTGAAGGACACTCCTAAAATCGTTGGGCGCCATGGAATGAAATGACAACTTATCCTTGATTTTTAACATACTAAGGTTGTAAAAAGTCGCCATCTGGGCATCACGGGCTGTCCCATGGACTCGGTAGCCTTTGTCGAGCAGGAATCTGGCAAGGTAGGCCCCATCCTGACCGGATATGCCACAAATCAGTGCTGTTTTATCCATAAGCCAACTTTCCCTTCAAAAGTTCCAAACTTGTGTCAGGCATTCTAGTATGCTGACGAAATATCTCATCTATCAACCGGATAATAAATTAAGTAAGTCAGTAAAGTTTTATTTGGAGAGTGAATTGATGTAATCCATGTCACTCTGAGTCCTGGAGGTAATTTTTTTTTGTAAGTTTTTGAATAAACCGAGCTTGTTGTAAAAGTGTGTAATTATGTAAAATGTGCTTTTACTGATCCGCTTTTCAGTGAATAAATGTAAATTGCGAAAATTGTAATAGTTAAGCCCATAATAATTGGCAAGGTATCTCAGTGTATGTTTTGTATAGAATGAAATATGTTGGCCGTGTTCAGTTCCGTAGTACCACCACTGATCTGGTGCCGGTGGTGTAGACGGGAGCAGCTCTGTTGAGAAAAGTAAATTCTTACTAATTGATAACATGCTGTTTAGATCTTGAAGAGGGTCCTCAAGATGTTCTAAAACCTCAAACGCAGTTAGGAGTTCTATTTCAAGGTCACTATTATATTCAAAATTCTTGGCCAAAATATTCTGCGAGTATTTGTCACTCCAATAATAGTCAAAGCCGGCATCTCGCATAAGCCTCGTAAAAATGCCGTAACCTCCAGCGTAATCTAGGAATTGGCTGGAATGGTTGAAAAAATAGTAAATAATGACAGATGCCAACTCTCTTAGGTGAATGTTGCGTGCAA
Organism: Geobacteraceae bacterium; assembly: GCA_025355965.1. Taxonomy (GTDB): domain Bacteria; phylum Desulfobacterota; class Desulfuromonadia; order Geobacterales; family Pseudopelobacteraceae; genus JACRCG01. The sequence continues at coordinate 47,934 of JANXYR010000038.1, read as the reverse complement.
GAATGCCAGTGTCACATGAATTAATAGATTCTTTATAGGCCTCTTCAAGCCAAGTCGGGTTGCCAATCTGGAGGAACTGGCAGTTCGGGCACTGGAAGTATGAGCCTACATGTTTATTCAGGATGACGGCTTCGAAACGTTTTTCTGTCTTACCTGAGCATATTTTGCAGAGCATGAAAGAACCGCCTTTGTCGTCACTCTTGATGCGCTAATATAATTAAACCCGCATTAAGACTAAGCTACTGCTACTGAACATCTTCTTTGAATTGCGCCGAGCAAAGTCGGCTGTACAGGCCGTTTTGCTCCAATAATTTTTTATGTGTTCCGCTTTCGACGACAGTTCCATTTTCCAGAACAACGATTTTATCAGCATTGAGTACCGTAGAAAGCCTGTGTGCAATCACAAATGTAGTTCTGTTGACCATCAGGTTATCCAGCGCTTTCTGAACCATCTGCTCACTCTCGGTATCCAGAGCACTGGTGGCCTCGTCGAGAATCAGAATCGGTGCATTTTTTAGGATTGCCCGCGCAATGCAGAGTCTCTGGCGTTGACCGCCGGAGAGCCTTAGGCCGCGTTCGCCGATGCTTGTCTCATAGCCATTTGGCATATCCATAATAAAATCATGAGCATAAGCCGCTTGTGCTGCCTTGATTATTTCATCGTCAGTTGCATCAGCTTTCCCATAGCGAATGTTGTTTGCAACGGTGTCATGGAAGAGAATGGTTTCCTGGTCAACCAAGGCAATATGGTTCATGAGGCTGGTTTTTGTTATGTCGCGTACATCGTGAGATCCGATCAGAATCTTTCCCTCTGAGACGTCAAAAAAACGGGCTATCAGAGAAACCAGCGTCGATTTTCCACCACCTGAAGGTCCCACCAATGCAACCGCCTGCCCTTTTTCGGCCACTAAACAGACATTGTTAAGGATGTAATCATCTTGATATTTAAAAGAAACATTTTTAAATTCTACCCTATTGTCGTCCCGTGTGAGTTTGTAGCCGTCTTGCGCATCAATAACTTCTTGTTTGGCGTCTATAATTTCAAACACCCTTTCTGAGGCCCCTATACTTCGCTGTGCATCGTTATAGGCACTGATCAGTTTTTTGAGGGGGGAATAAACCAGCGCCATGGCAGTGATAAAGGAAAAAAATTCCGGGGCTGTCATTTTGTTAGCCATTACCTTGCTTCCGCCAACAAGCACTACTGCTGAAATCCCGAACGATGTTATTATCTCCATGGTTGGAGAGGATAAGGAACTATATTTTATAAGTTTTCTAAGGAAATTGTAATATGTGTGGTTCGCACGTGAAAACTTATCTATCATTGAATTCTCAAGAGAGAATGCTTTGACTATTTTGATACCACTCAGAGCTTCCTGTAGAATATTGGTGAAATCACCAGCCTCTTCCTGCCCCTTGCGGGCATTTAATTTGATTTTCTTTCCCAGAATCTGGGCTGGATAGATAGTTAATGGAATAACAAGTATGGATATGATAGCGAGTTGCCAATCACGGTAAAAGATGACTCCAAGTAAGGAAACAAGTCCGAGTACATCCCTGAAGACCCCGGAGATTATTCCCCCGACTCCCTCTTGCATTATGGATACATCGTTTACGATACGGGACATGAGCGAACCCGTTTGGTTTCGATGGAAAAAATTCAAATCGAGAAAAATGTTCTTTCTGAAAATTTCATTGCGCACATCTTGTATGGCCAGTTGGGCAGCAGTTCTCATGTAGTAATCGTTGAGGTATCGACATATTCCACGAAAAAGAAAAATAAGTAATATTACAACCGGAAGGATCGAAAAGATGAAAACATCCTTTGATACGAATATTTTCTTCAATAACGGTTCAACCATATAAGCAAAAGCGGCATCAAGTCCGCCATAGGCGGATGAAGCCAGTGCGGCAAGCAAAATTCGCCACCAGTAGGGTTTCATGTACATCAGAAGTCTTTTGAATACAGTCATATCAGGAACCCTATGTGATTAGTTAGTAAGTAATGGATTTTGAGCGTTATCTATCAACGCTGTAATTGATCGTAAAGTTCCAGCGCTGCGCTAATAACGGAATCTTCAGAAACTGACGTCATACAGCGGTGATCGGTCGGGCATTCCCGTAACTTACAGGGTGCACATTCGACGGTATTATCTCTGACAACTACCGCTCTGCTGTTGTAAGGTGATGTTCCGGTGTGGTCGGTTGAACCGAAAATAGCCACCAGAGGCACATCAAAAGCGGCGGCTATATGCATGGGGCCGGAGTCGTTAGTTATAAAAAAATTACAGCGCTTGATCAGCGCCATCAATTCCCGCACTGTAGTTTTGCCGGCCAGATTTACAGCTGTTCCTTCCAGCCTATGATCTATATCTGCGGAAATTGCTGCTTCACCCGGCCCGCCAAAGATAACAACCTTTGCCGACCATTTGTTTGCAAGATTGCATGCGACCTGGGCAAATCTGTCAGGATACCAGCGTTTGGCTGAGCCATAGCTTGCACCGGGGTTGATGCCGAGTACGAAGTCATCGGCTTGTATGCCTCTTTCTGCCAATAAGGACGATGCTCTGCTCTCTTCTTCAGCAGTGATGAATAGGTGAGGTTGAGTAGAACTTCCTTTGATTCCAAAACAGTGCAGGAGGTTTAGGTAGTATTCAACTTCGTGGCAAGGGGTGGCGCCTTTTGCTGCGTTGTAGCGTCCACTCAGCAGGAGTGTGCGCCCATCGCTGCATTTTCCGATTTTGACCGGAATCCTTGCAAGCCACGGCACCAGCGCGGAATCAAATGAATTGGGAAGGATGATTGCCAGATCAAATGCATGATTTCGCAACTCTGCTGCCAGTCTTAATCTTCCGCCAACTCCGTGATGCTTCCCCTGCCGATCGAATGTGATGATGTTGTCAATTCCGGGATGATGCAAAAAAAGCTGGGATACCATCGCATTGGCGAGGATGGTTATTTCAGCGTGCGGAAAATGTTCTCGGATAACATCGATTGCCGGTGTGGTCATCACAGCATCACCGATCCAGTTGACAGAGCGAATGAGGATTTTCCGAATGGAGCCGTGATTTAATTCTTTCACGGTGCCTCGCATTTTGTCAGGAGAGATGTGCCAGCACTCTCCGGAAGTAGTACCGGAATACCTTCAACAACCTGGTAGTTCTTGCAGCAAGGTTTGCACTGCAGAAAGGAACCCGCTTCGCTCAGGGTCAATTCACCTTTGCAGGTTGGGCATGCGAGTATGTGTAATAATTCAGGTATTATCATACTATCCATAGTAATTAAATTGATTGGACAATATGCCATAAAGGACTTCACATTTGAAGTAAATTACACCTCCGGACGCGGTTATTCTTCCAGTTTCATGTTGACGATACTTTGATATGAATGATATTTATTAACGTCAGACAGAATAAAAAACAGCAATTTCAATACATCTCAATTCCCAGAGACCTATGAAGCCCCCTATTTCCATCCCGGATATTCAAGGATCAGATTTGCAACGATTTGGCTACGTCCATCTTGACGTAAATGGCTGTCAGGCTGTTGCCCTTGCCTGGGCCGTTGAGGCTGTTGCACTGGCGCTTGCTGCCGGTACTCTTCACGAATGGGCGGGTCAGCAACCTTTGAGAGAAGAAATGTATGGGCGTGGCATCATTTACTCTGTCGATCTGTCGACAATCCCTGCAACCTCTGTTGTTGTTCGGAGAAATCGTCATGGTGGGTTGCTGCGTGTTTTGACGGGCGAATACTTTCTAGCTCCAACGAGGGCTCCAATTGAGTTGGCAACATCGCTTCGATTGGCCGAGGCCCAAATTTTAACGCCGGAAGTGATAGCGTATGCCGTATACCCCGCTGCGGGAATATTCGCCCGAAGTGATGTAATGACACGGCGGCTGCCGGATGGTGACGATTTTCCTGCCGCATGGAGAAAGGCTAACAAGGCGGACCATGATTCGATGCTGGTGGCGGTAGGCCGGTTACTGGCCAATCTTGCATGTGCCGGAGCGTGGCATGCCGACCTTAATCTCAAAAATATCTATATTGCCGGAAGCGGTGCTGATTTGACAGCTTACCTTCTTGACGTGGACCGGGTGACTTTCCCCGGCGGTGGCGACATTGCTGCCCGTAACTTTAATCGCTTGGCGCGATCAGCCCGCAAGTGGCGCGAACGTTGGGGACTCGATTTCGACGAGGGTTCACTGGCGCGGTTAGCCGACCTTGCAGAGGAGAACAGATGATGCGAGTTGCAACGGACCGTGTCTGCATTGTCATGATGAGTGCCGTGGGTGACACGGTGCATGTCCTGCCGGTGCTGCATGCTCTCAAACGGTCTAACCCGGCCATGCAGGTGACCTGGATACTACAGCCGGGGCCTGCCATGCTGGTACGCGGGCATGAGTTGGTTGATGAAATTATCCTTTTTGACCGCACTCAGGGAATTCGCGGCTTTATGGATGTACGTGGGCAGTTGCGCTCCCGTAAGTTTGATCTCGTTCTTGATCTGCAGGTATACTTCAAGGCAAACATAGTCACGTCATTTATCAACGCTACTGTGAAACTCGGCTTTGACTTTGCCCGTGCCCGCGATTTGAACTGGCTCTTTACCACGCACCGCATTCAACCCCATGCGATGCAGCACGTACAGGATCAGTATCTTGAGTTCTGTGACTGGCTGGGAGCGCCGACAGCTCCAGTCACTTGGGGGCTTGGACCTTGGAACGATGAAGAACGATCGTGGAAGGAATCGTTCTACTCCAGTATCGACCGCCCGGCGGTACCAATTGTTGTGGCAACCAGCAAGTTGCAGAAAAACTGGTTTCCCGAGCGCTGGGCGGAGGTTTGTGACGCCCTCTACTCCGATTTTGGACTGCAGCCGATTCTTGTCGGTGGGCGTTCGCCGGTTGAGGTAGAGTGCGAACGCATCATCATGGAGCATGCTAAACAGGCACCTTTGAGTGCCCTCGGAAATGGCGGTTTACGCGGCTTGGTAGGGATTCTTGATGGTGCTGCTTTGGTGATCTCGCTTGATACCGGTCCGCTGCATATCACAGTTGCGCTTGATCGCCCGGTTGTGTCTCTGATGGGATATTCCAATCCGAAAAGGGTCGGGCCTTACCGAAAATTTAATGACTTGATGATTGATGCCTACGGTGATCCGGGGGAAGATTATCCTATATCCATGGAGAATCGTAAAGACAGGATGCAGCGTATTACTGTGCTAGATGTTCTTGAAAAAGTCCAGTTGTGGAGGTCACGCTACTCACCGTGACGCTGAAGCAGGCCAGTCAACATTTCTTTTAACTGTTCGGAATTATCGATCGTCAGTTCCAACCGGGCGAGTAGAATCCGAGTCCTCAATTCCTGCGAGAACCCCTTCATTTTTACACCGTCTTTTTCCGTTGTAACTAAAAAATCAGCTCCGCTTTCCCGCATTGCTACAACGATCTCATTACACCGTTCTTGGTTGTAAATAAAATGATCCGGGAGATCTAGAGTGTGTACGAGATTTAATCCCCTTGCACGTAACCCGGCAAAAAATGAGTCGGGGTCGGCAATGCCGGCAAAGGCGAGTACTTTATGGCCGAGGCAGTGGGAAAATGGAACGGGCGTACCGCCGCTAAGAGGGAGTAAATCGACGATTGTGTGGCTGGATACGCAAGCTGGGATATTTCCTGTGTTGGCAGGAATTCTTGCTGCCACTGGAGTACGCGTAAAAATAACCAGATCTGCCCTGCACATTGCTGTTTCAGGTTCCCGCAATATTCCTGCCGGCAGCGTCAGGTTGTTGCCAAACGGTCTTGAAAAGTCCATCAGCAGAATATTCAGATCGCGATGCAGGCGCAGGTGCTGGAATCCGTCGTCCAACAGGAAAATATCCGGTGAAAGCTGCTGTATGGCCAGTAGACCAGCTGCATAGCGATCCGTACCGATTACGACCATAAGTCCAGGGACCGTCGACGCCAGGAGATACGGCTCATCACCACACTCTACAGCACTTAACATAATGGAATAGCCGTCACTGACAACGCATGTCTGCCCCTCCAAAGATCCGCCATAGCCACGGGATAGCACGGCTACCCTGAATCCCTGAGCAAGAAGAAAACGTGCAATATAAGCGGTTACAGGCGTTTTCCCGGTTCCTCCGACGGTTATGTTGCCGATTGAAACAACCGGGCGTGGGAGACGGAGTGTATTTAATATGCCGAGTCTATACAATTCGGCTCTTAATCGCATGGCCAACGAATACAACCATGCTAACGATGTCAGAAAGAGTAGGAGAAGCTTGTCAACCACGTCGGTGCGACTGCCGGAGGCCAATTCTCTCCAGTATGTTTGCCATGATATGTTCATAAAAATCTTGCTATGACTTCCATATGCCGCTCAGTTGCGCCACCATTATCCCGCATCAACTTTAAGCCATTTTGCCCCAGAACAGCTCGCAGTTCGGCACTCGTAATCAAAGCCCGGCAGGAAGTGGTTAATTCTTCCGGATTATGAATCTGAATACCGGCACCGTAGCGCAGAACCAGCTCCTCAATCTCTCTGAAATTGGCCATATGGGGGCCAAATACGCTTGGCACTCCGGCTGACGCCGGCTCTAAAAGGTTATGTCCACCGATTGGCACCAGACTGCCGCCGACATAGGCAATATCAGCCAGCGCATAGAGGTTCATCATTTCACCTATTGTGTCTACCAGCAGTACTTCTCCACTTTGAAGCAGGCAATTGTCAGAAAGGGTTGTACGTCTTTTGTAGCGGACTTCGGCATTTTCAAGCAAAGCGGCGATTTCTCCTGCTCGCTCCGGGTGTCGCGGTACAATTACCAGAAACAGGTTGCTGATGTCTTTAGAAAGCTCCTTATATGCAGAAATAAGATACTGCTCTTCGCCGTCGCGTGTGCTGCCGGCAGTCAGTACACAGCAATCCTTCGGGATTGAATACTCAGAGCGTAACTCACAGCGTTCCTCTGAACTCACCTGATAATAGGGAATATCGTTTTTGAGGTTGCCGGTAACTCTGATCGTTTCGGTATCTGCACCGATAGCAGCTATGCGCTGGCGCCCGACCTCCGATTGCATGCAGATAGCTGAAAAGCAGCGCAGGGCGGGGCGAAAAAACCAGCTGAACTTCAGATAACGCAGGAATGAACGGTCTGAGATGCGACCGTTAGCCAGCAGAAGCGGAATGTGATTTCTGGCGGCTTCACGGCAAAAATTGGGCCAGATCTCCGTTTCCATTATGATTATAATGCGCGGCTTAACGGAGCTGAGGAGAACCCGCACCGAAAGTAAAAAATCAAAAGGGAAATACAGACAGAGGTCAACTTCCGGAAATCCGGCGGCAGTTGTTCTTCCGGTTTCAGTTGTATTAGATATTACGATGGCGTGGCTTTGATAGCGGTTGCGTAGTGCTTTAAGAAGGGGTCTGGCCGCAATGGCTTCGCCAACAGAAACGGCGTGAAGCCATATAACCGGACGACCGGCGATTTTTGCCAGATCGCTCTGAGAAACAAAACCAAAACGTTCTGCTGCTGCCAGAGGCCATCCCCGTTTTGTGGAACGGTAGATATTGAACAGAAATACCGGAACCAGCAGGAAGAGGAAGAGTATGTTGTAGGCGAAAAAAAACATGGGTCAAATTATGCTGCTGCCGAAGGGGGAACTTTGTCCCGGTCAGGCCGTAGCAGGTAATATAGTGCAACGGCAATAAGATGTACCATTCCCCACGCCCAGAGATTGTCGCTCAGGAAGTGCCCTCCCTGGGTAATCCTGGCAATACTCATCATCAAGCCAAAACAGAACCCTCCAATAAACCATGCACGGGCAACCCTTGGTTTGCGTCGACGATATATGAAAAAAGGAGCTGTTAAATAAAATGCAGCCGAAGAGTGTCCTGATGGGAATGAACGCCCCATGTGAGCTACACCTTTTTGCCAGGGGTGTAAAAACTCTTTCTTGCCACCAAATTGGACAATTTCACGCGGTCGCGGTCGACCCCAATAATCTTTGAAAATTGTATTAACCACCAGCCCAGGGCCGATAATAAGGAGGATTACCAGAAAGAGCCCCGGACGGATCAAGTTGCGCCGCTGTTTGTAGATACTGCCTATGATGGCAGCGGCTAATCCGCACAGTCCCAGGCCAATAGTTGGCCCCCGATCGAGTAGATACAACAGGTGCCACGGTTGCTGATCTCCTATTGGCCATTTCCCGTCAATATAAAATGGTGCGGATACGAGCAGATCGGCACCGGTAGCTGCAATCATGATTGTAGCCAGAACGAGAATAGTGAGAGGGATGGCAAAATCACGAATCATAGTTGGTTTTAAGTCGTCCTGTTTATCAGGGCTACTGTTCATATAGCTTCTCCTGCACGCTTCCAGCGGCGATGCACCCAGTACCAGTCTGCCGGGTGAGCGCAGACAAAATCCTCAAGGTAACGCGACAACGCCTGGATATCCCGTCTGATCCCGTCCTCTGAACGATCACCGCACAGTGTGTACTCAGGGTGGAACGTAAGAATGAACCGGCCATTTTCGCGATAGCCAAAAACAGGGACAATAGGCACTCCTGTTTTATGCGCAATCACGGCAGGGGCCTTGTTAGCCCAGGCTTTTCTGCCAAGAAACTCGATCAGGGCACCGTTGTCTTCGAACACAGCCTGATCGGCCAGCATGCCGATTACACCTTTATTTTTAATAACGCTAAGGATGGGACGCAGAGCGGCCTTGTTGTAAATGACCTTATTGTCGTAACCAGATCTCATCTTGTCTACAATTGAATTGAGGTATGGATTGTTCTGCTTTCTGACGATTGCCCAAACATTTTCATTCAGGTGATGTTTGAATGAAAGCGATATCAGTTCCCAGTTGCCGCAATGGCCGCTAACGCAGAGCACACCATTACCCTTTTCTTTGGCCTGCTGAAAATTTTCCAAGCCATGTACGACCATCGAATCAATCAGATCATTGCCTTTGCCATGATACAACCGACAGACTTCAACAATAGAAATCCCCAGGTTCATGAATGTTGCCAAGGCAATTTCCTCCGGAGTTTCATAAATGCCCGTCCAAGAGAGGTGACGCTTCATGAACGGGAGCGCTTGCCTGATGTTATCAATTGCAATAGATCTGCGCGAGTGGAGAATATTAAAAAGGAATGTTCCGATTTTTCTGCCGATGCGGTTTGATTGAGAGCGGGGGAGAGTCGCTACAAACAGGGTGAATATGTAGAAGAGTACTGCTTGTAGAAGCCAGACTGTTTTTTTCATCGTTGGAATCCGATGTGAACGGCAGATGTGCCGGCATTATTGTCGCAAAGTGCGATGGCGATACTTGCAACGTTTACCGATGCTCCACCACGCCCCAGTTTTGCACGTACTTCACCAAGTCTGCGCACGACTTCGGAGTGATAAGAGTTGTCTGTTAGCAGCTTACCGATCTCGGCAGCAATCTCAGCAGGGTTTGCTTGGTCCTGTATCAGTTCCTGAACAACAGTTTCACCCGCGACAATATTGCAGAGGCCGATATTTTTGATTTTCACAAGTCTTTTGGCAAGTTGATAAGTAAGTGGTGATAGCTTATAGATGATCACCATCGGTGTCTCTACCAGAGCAATTTCAAGGGTAACGGTACCGGATACGGAAATGACGGCATCACAAGCTCGAATCATGTCGTGGATTCGGTTTCTAGTTGTGGTCACTTCAAGGCCGGCGGCCGCCAACAGTGGCACAATATCTTCACTTTGCAGTGTGGATGCAAGCGGGAGGATGAATTGAATTTCGGGAAAGCGTTCTTTAAGTTTAACGGCGGCTGCAATTATGGTCGGCAGAAGCCGCTCAATCTCATTGCGACGGCTGCCTGGAAAAAGACCGACAGTTTTACGTGAAGGGTCGAGATTAAAGCTGGTAGCGGCAGCGGAACGACCCATGGTTACGTTAACCAGGTCCAACATGGGGTGTCCCGCGAAAGTGACCGGCACACCGGCCTTTTCATAGAATGGCGCTTCGAAGGGGAGGATCACAGCCATATGATCAACAAGCCGCGCGATTTTCTTGACCCTACCCTGGCGCCAAGCCCAAATTTGCGGGCTGATGTAATAGAGTACCTTTACGCCGGCTTTTTTGGCAACCTTTGCCAGTCGAAGGTTGAAGCCGGGATAGTCTATCAAGATCAGCAGATCTGGAGATTCATTCAGGATAATCCGCTTCAACTTCAGGAAAGCAGCTGCAATTACATCGAAGTGCTTGATTACCTCTACCAAGCCGACGACCGCCATATCTCCGGAGTCCACCACTGTTTCAACCCCGGCTTCGCGCATACGGGCTCCACCGATTCCGGAGAAATACAAATCAGGGACAAGCTTCAATGCCTCTCTGACAAGCTCGGCACCGTAGATGTCACCTGAGGCCTCACCGGCCACGATCATGATGCGGCGTGGGCTGCTGCTATCCAACCAGCGCCTCTCGAATGCTTTGCGCGACCAGACGAATCGATTCTTCCGGCATTTCCGGGTAGACCGGCAGCGACATGCAGCGATTTGCCACATCCTCTGCAACCGGAAGGCTCACATTTGCGTACGCTTCAGCAAAAACATCCTGTTTATGGAGCGGGATCGGGTAGTAGACGGCGGATGAAACCTGTTTTTCGGACAATTTTGCCATGATGGCATCGCGACGGTCAGTCAGTACGGTATATTGGTGATAAACGTGAACGCCCTGGCCATCTTCATAAGGTACCGTGACAATGTCACTCAGCAATTCAGAGTACAGGTGGGCTACACGGCGGCGTCCGGCGTTGAACTGGTCAATCTGCCGGAGTTTGACTCGAAGGATTGCGGCCTGGATATCGTCAAGACGGCTGTTGAAGCCGATTACGCTGTGGTGGTAGCGAACGCGGCTACCATGGTTACGTAGTACCTTGATCTGTTCGGCAAGTTCGTCAGTGGCACAGGTGATAAGCCCGCCGTCACCATAGCAGCCGAGATTTTTGCTGGGAAAAAAGCTGAAACAGCCAAGCGGCCCTATAGTCCCGGTCATGGCGCCACCGGTTGCGGCGCCAAATGATTGAGCACAGTCTTCAATCAACAGCAGACCATGTTTGTCGCAGATTGCTTTGATCGGTGTCATGTCTGCCGGTTGGCCGAATAGGTGGACCGGGATAATCGCTTTTGTGCGCGGCGTAATGGCCGCTTCAATCAATGCCGGATCAATGTTGAAAGTACTTGGATCTATATCGACAAAAACCGGTGTGGCTCCTGCGTAGCAGATCGCTTCAGCAGTGGCGATAAAGGTAAAGGGGGTAGTGATTACCTCATCACCCGGTTTAATCCCGGCCGCCAAGATAGCAAGCTGCAGCGCATCAGTGCCAGAAGCGCAGGATATCGCATGCTTAGCACCCAGATATGTTGCAGTTTCCTGTTCGAAGGCGGTTACATTTGGTCCCAGAATGAACTGAGAACTCTCGATAGCGTCGAGAACCGCCCGGTCAATTTCTGCTTTCAGATTATGATATTGGGTTTTTAGATCAACCATCGGTATCATGAAGGTCTCCTGTCAAGGCTGAGATTGATTTTGAGCGCTGTTTCCAGCGCCATTCTGCCGTCACGTCCGCTTACTTCCGGCTCTTTTCCTTCACGGATTGCGGTCAGGAACGACTCGATCTCGCTTCTCAGTGCATCGGCTTCGCCGAGTTCACGCTCGTCAACTTTAATGTTGGGAACACCAGGGAACAGTTCGCCAACTCCCTGTTGGGCTACTAGTATCTTGCGGTTTTGAAAGTCGAGAGTAATATATGCGCTACGCTGGAAGATTCGCATCTTACGCTCACTCTTCAGGCTGATACGACTGGCGGTGACGTTGGCAACACAGCCGTTCTCGAAAAGAATACGGGCGTTAGCGATGTCTTCTTCACCGGTAAAGACAGGAGCGCCGACGGCATCAACCCGCTCGACTGGTGATTTGACAATATGCTGAATGATTTCTATGTCGTGGATCATCAAGTCAAGAACCACATTCACATCTGTGCCACGTGGTTTGAAGGGGGCGATGCGAACCGATTCAATAAAAAGCGGTTCCTGAAGTACACCGTCAAGTGCCTGTAAAACTGGGTTAAAACGTTCAAGATGGCCAACCTGAAAAACTACGTTGTTACTGGCCGCCAGTGCTATAAGTTCATCAGCTTCTTCGATTGTGACGGTAATCGGCTTTTCGATCAGAACATGAACGCCGGCAGCAAGAAAGTCGCGTGCCACAGCATAATGGAACTGCGTGGGGACAACTACGCTGACAGCATCGACCTTCCCGATCAGGTCACGATGGTCGCTAAAAGCCTGGGTTCCAAGCGCAGAGGCAATCTCTGACGCACGTTTCGGGTCGTTATCCACAACTCCGACAAGGTCAACATCCGGAATCGCAGCATATTTCTGGGCATGAAAATTACCCAGATAACCGACACCTATGACAGCAGTTCTGAGTGTTCTCATCCGCGGCAGATTCCGCGCTTTGATTTTTCAATGAATGCCAGCAGATAATCCACTTCCGGGCAATCCGTGATTTCTGATTTAATTCGTGCAAGTGCGTCTGGCATCTTCAGCCCGGCCATGAAGAGTGTTTTGTATGTTTTTTTCAGGTTGTTGATCGTATCCACGGAGAATCCGCGCCGTTTGAGGCCAATCAGGTTGAGTCCGCGCAGTTTGGTGTCACGTCGTTTTGCGGAGGTTGCTATCGTATAAGGAAGGATATCCAGAGAGACCATTGTGCCACCTCCGACCATTGCATTCATTCCAATGGAGGCGAACTGGTGAACGGCAACCAGGCCACCGATGATGACGTTGTCCTCAATTGTAACGTGTCCTGCCAGTGTGGCTACATTTGCCATGACTACGCCGTTGCCGATAATGCAGTCGTGAGCGACGTGTGAATAGGCCATAAACATGTTGTTGTTACCGATAACGGTTTCAGCATGCCCGGTAACCGTGCCACGGTGGATGGTGGCAAATTCACGAATCATGTTGTTATCGCCGATTCTGGTCCAACACTCTTCACCGCGGTATTTAAGATCCTGAGGCGGGGCGCCGACGGATGACTGTGGGAAAATCTGGTTATTATTTCCAATATGAGTCCAGTCACCGACGATGGCATGAGCGCCTACAGACGTCCCCTTGCCAATTGTGACAAATTTGCCAATGATGGCGTACGGTCCTACTTCTACGTCTGTGGCCAGATTGGCTGTTTGATCAATTATTGCGGTCGGGTGGATCATGATGTTTCTCCCGTATGATTTCCCCTCATGAAGGGGGATGGCTAATAGTTCTAACGCACTTATACTGCTTATTTAGCGTTCGGCGCGTCCGCAAAGGTTGCCTTAAGATCGGCCTCGGTTACCAGGGTATCGCCAACAAATGCTTTGCCGGCCACGCCCCAGATTCCTCTACGGTTCATCGTTGTTGTAACCTCAATGCGCAATTGATCGCCGGGAAGAACAGGTTTGCGGAAACGGGCATTGTCGATTGCCATAAAGTAGGTCACCTTGGCACGGATTGCTTCATCAGAAGCCAGATACGCCATAATACCCGCCACCTGGGCCATTGCTTCTATGATCAGTACGCCCGGCATTACCGGGTGACCTGGAAAATGTCCCTGGAAAAATGGTTCGTTGATAGTAACGTTTTTTAAGCCTACACAGCGTTTACCATGATCCACTTCAATAATCCGGTCAACCATCAGAAACGGGTAGCGATGCGGAAGGATCTTCATGATTTCGTTGACATCCAGTTGCATATTATTTCTCCTGATTCAATTTTGCTTCGAGCTCTGTAATTCTCTTCTCGAGGGCAGAAACCGTTTTCTTCAGTTCAGGCAATCGTGGCACAACCATGGAAGATTTCAGCCATTCCCGATGCGGCATTGTCGGAGTTCCGCTATAGGCTGCGTTGGCAGGCAGAGAACTAGGTACGCCGGATTGGGCGCCAACAAGTACATTGTCACCGATAGTGAGATGGCCTGCAACACCGACCTGACCCGCCAGCGTGACATGATTTCCGATCTTAGCGCTGCCAGATATGCCCACTTGTGACACGATCATGCAGTCTTCACCGATCTGGCAATTGTGGGCAATCTGTACAAGGTTGTCCAGCTTTGTACCGCGACAGATCCGTGTCACTTCGATAGCTGCCCTGTCTATACAGCTGTTCGCTCCGATTTCAACATCATCCTCCAAAACTACAATACCGATTTGCGGGATTCGGTAGTAGCCGTTGCCATCGGGCGCGTAACCAAAACCATCAGAGCCGATTACGGCTCCAGGTTGAATGATGCAGCGGTTGCCGATTCGGCATCGTTCGCGAACTACAGCGTTGGAGTGGATGGTGCAATCTTCACCAATAATGACGTTGTCATATAGCACCGCACCGGAGTAGATAACCGTTCGCTTGCCAACCACAACATTTTTACCGATGCAGGCCCCGGGATAAATGCTTGCTGCTTCACCAATAGATGCCGACTCGCTGACAATCGCTGCAGGCATTACTCCCATCGCTTTGTGAGGCTCTGTATAGAACAGCGTCAGCAGTTTTGCAAAACCGAGATACGGATTAGCAACTTCAATTGCGGTGCGGCCATAACGCTCTCCGCCCGGTGCTATCAGAACGGCGCCGGCAGAGGTCTCTGCAACTTTGGAAGCATATTTGGGGTTTGCGAGAAAAGTCAGTGTGTCAGGTCCTGCAGTTTCGAGAGCACCCAAGCCGGAAATCATTACTGTTCCGTCTCCCTGAACAACACCGCCTAGGTAAACAGCAAGTTCTGTAACTGTAAGTGACTGTGTCATAGTGCTACTTCTTCCGGCTGGAATTGAATAACTTCAATACTTCTTCAGTCAGATCAGCTTTTTCGTCGACGAACAGCATACTTTCATTTTTAACAAAGATGAAAGTATACCCTTTCTGTTGGCCGTATTCTTTGATAACCTTCTCCATCCCTTCCAGAATTCTGCGGGTCAACTCTTCATCCTTGCCTTGTAGTTCATCCTGAGCATCTTTGGTAAAGCGCTGAAAGTCTTTCAGCTTGTTCTGGTAATCCTTTTCTTTGGCAGCACGTGCCGCATCGGCGAGCAGCATCCCTTGCTTTTCCAGGTCTTCTTTTAATTTTTTGAGATCGTCCTGCTTTACATTGATCTCGTCCTGATACTTCTTAACTTTAGAGGCCAGTTGCTCTTTGGCTTCTTTCCCCGCTTCGGAACCGGTCAGTGCACGCTGCATGTCGATATAGCCGAGTTTGAGATCAGCTGCAAAAACAGATGTTGATGCGATACACGCAGCTACGATACTTGCCAAAATAATGCGTTTCATGAATACTTCTCCTTTAATGGATATGGGCTGTTATGCCCTAAAAAACTAAAACATGCTGCCGATAGAAAATTCAAGTTTACCGTTTGTGCTGTCGATGCTATTTCGTGGATTGATCGGAATGCCATATTCAAGACGGAGTGGACCAATGGGGGAAGCCCAGCGGATTCCCCAGCCATAGCTCATCAGCATGGTATCAAAAACTTTAGATACGTCGTTAAAGGAATTGCCATAGTCGAAAAACACGACTCCTTTGAGGCCCGCTTCGGGGAGCAGAGGCAAGGTAATTTCCACATTACCGAAAGCTTCCTTATTACCGCCCATATACAGCTGCTGGTTTGTTTGGGAACCGTAATTATCTTTTACAAGCAGGGTGTTTGTGGGTGATACCGTCCGGGTTCTATAACCGCGTAATGAATAAATACCACCCAGATAGAACTTCTCATCAATCGGGATCGGTTGACCGACTTCTCCGATATAACCTAGTGTTAATTTAGTTGATGCGATCAACCTTTTATAAATCGGTTGAAAGTAGGTGTGGTCCGTAATAAGGCGGACATATTTATTGTCACCTCCCAGGCCGGCATACTCCAGAGAAAACGAATTTATCATGCCGGTTGATGGGTCAATCCTGTAGTCGGTGTTGTTGTGGGTGATACTGCTATAGATGGAACTGGTGGTTGTCGTGCCAAGCGGATAGGTATCGTTGCCAACAGTATCGTGGAGCGACTGATAGGCGGTATCCGGGTTGTAAATATCTTTGATTTCAAACTTATACATCAAAAAAGTACCAACAAAATCATTGATTGGATAGCCGGCTTTAATGTCACCACCGATAAGACGACGGCTATAATCAGTATAGTCCCGTTCTGAACGGTAAAGGTCACCCCCAAGTGTCCATTTGGTATCCATAAAATAAGGGTCTGTCAGCCCCAAGGCGTATGTCTTAGATTTGCCACCAAGTGAAGCAGAAAGATTGGCCTTTAACCCTAAACCGAGGAAGTTGGCCTGTTGGACAGACCCTTGGCCGATAAAACCATCCAGAGAACTGTAGCCGCCGCCGATACTGAAGGTGCCGGACGGTTTCTCTTTGACATCGACAGATACATTGAGTTTGTTGCTGGTGCTCCCTTTTGAGGTTGCGATGTTTGCTTCTTCGAAAAATCCGAGGTTCATCAGGTTCTGCTTACTGCGTTTTAAGCCGGTTGCACTGTACAGGCCGCTTTCAGTGATGCGCACTTCGCGGCGGATAACCTTGTCGCGGGTTTTGGGGTTGCCGGCAATATTTATCCGCTCGATATATACCAAATCACCCTTTTCAACATCAAAGGTCAAATCTATAGTCTTCTTTTCGTTGTCCTGACGGGTTTGAGGGTTGATAGTTGCGAATGCATAACCCTTATCACCATACACATCGGTTAGGACGCCGATGTCGGTGCGCAGGAGGGATCGGTTAAATGTTTCTCCCGGTATGCTTTTCAGCTTCTTTCGAAGATCAGCTTCCGGGTCAAGCAGTTCACCTTTGAACCCGATTGCTCCAATCCGGTATTGTTCTCCCTCGGTAATGCCAATATAGACATCCAGAGCGGTTTTTGTTTCATTCAATTTTACTATTGGTTCGCCTACCTTGATATTTACAAATCCGTTGTTGAGGTAAAAGTCAGAAAGCAATAAAGCATCATTTTTGAGTACCTCTTCTTTATAGGTGCCAGCACCAGTCAGCCATGACATAAACCATTTTTCTTTAGTCTCCATGACTCCCTTGAGCTTACTGTCACTGAACGCCTTTATGCCGTCAAGGCGAATTTCTTTTATAAGGATCTTATCCCCTTCAACAATTCTAAGCGTAACTGACAATTCACTTGGAGAATTCTTTTTTATCTGCGTTTGCACATCTGCCAGATAGTAGCCTTCATCACCATACAATTTCTTGATTTTGACAACACTTTTGGCCAGATCCTTCGCTGAAAAAACAGAATTTTGCTTTAATTCTAGCGCTTCCTTCAATTTCTCAGTTGTTATCTCTTTGTTGCCCTCAAACGTAATATCGCGAACTATCTCCTTTTCCTGTACGGAATAGACAAGGACAACCCCCTTGTCCGACTCCTCTTTCAAAGCTTTTACATCCCGGAAATGCCCCAATTTGTAGATTGCTCTGATATCTGCATCAGTCTTTTCGTCCTGGAGGGTGTCGCCTGCGTGCAACTTTATTACGTTTAAAATTGTTGCCGATTCGATGCGCCGATTTCCCTGTACCCTGATTTCTACCAACTTCTCACCTTCAGCATAGGCAAGAGTAGAGCAGCTAATCAAAGCTAATAGCATTGCAAATGTTGTTTTTCTGAAACTGGGCACGCTTCCCCCGGATATTATGTAGTTTTTTCCACTTTGCCATCAAGCAGGTGAATTGTGGTTCCCATGGCTGCTGCCAGGCGTTCGTTGTGAGTAACAATTACCAACGTCAATCCTTTTTTGGTCTGCAACTCTGCCAACATGGCATGTATTCCGTCGCTGGTTTTCATGTCAAGGTTGCCGGTCGGTTCATCAGCCAGCAAAAGTTCAGGCCCAAGTGCAAGTGCCCGAGCAATAGCCACCCGTTGCTGTTCGCCACCGGATAATTCCCCCGGCCGATGCGTCATGCGCTGTCCGAGTCCAACATCCTCCAACAGCGACTTTGCTGCTTCACGTGCCTTTTGGCGTGGAATTCTGGCGATCAAAGCCGGCATCATGACATTTTCCAGCGAAGTGAATTCCGGAAGAAGATGATGGAACTGAAATACAAAACCGATACTTTGATTTCTAAATGCAGCAAGTTGACGTTCGTTTTTTTTGAAAATGTTTTCACCGCGAAAACTGACCGTTCCCGATGTTGGGCGGTCAAGTGCTCCCAGTAGATGCATCAACGTGCTCTTTCCTGCACCGGATGCACCGACTAGAGCTGTCGTTGTGCCGGACTCCAGGTTGAGATCAATCCCGCTGAGCACTTCAAGGCGGTTTGAGCCACAGGTGTAGGTTTTACATAGCCCCCTGACCTCCAGTAGGCTACTCATAGCGAAGCGCCTCTGCCGGAAGCATTCTTGAAGCCTGCCATGCCGGATAGAGCGTGGCCAGAAAGGAGATCAATACGGCAGTGACTGAAATAAGCACTACATCGGATGGCATCACCAGAGAAGGGAAGTGGTCCAGGTAGTAAATATCCTTGCTGAAGAAATTCTGCCCGGTTATTTTCTGGATAGTGTCAATAATCGGTTCCA
Source organism: Geobacteraceae bacterium (assembly GCA_025355965.1). Classification (GTDB taxonomy): domain Bacteria; phylum Desulfobacterota; class Desulfuromonadia; order Geobacterales; family Pseudopelobacteraceae; genus JACRCG01. The sequence continues at coordinate 29,336 of JANXYR010000038.1, read as the reverse complement.
GATTGAGTGCGATCAGCAGGCCAGAAACAACTCCCAAAGCTGTACCGATGACACCGATAATAAGACCTTCAAGTACAAAAATCTTCATGATGCTGGCAGCGGTTGCTCCCATTGACTTAAGAATCGCAATATCCCTTGTTTTATCCATGACGACCATGAAGAGTGTTGAAGCGATACCAAAGGCGGCGACCAGTACGATCAGGGTCAAGATGATAAACATAACAATTTTTTCAGTTTTCAACGCAAACAGAATATTTTTGTTCATCTGCATCCAGTCGCGCGCGTAAAAGTTGACCCCCATTTGGCGGTTGATGTTGCGAGCCAGTTCATCGGTGTGATACACATCCTCAACTTTCAACTGTATACCGGTAACTGTATCACCGAGATCAAAAAAACGCTGGGCCTGGTCAAGGCTGACGTAGGCGAGAGTTGAGTCATATTCAAACATTCCAGTATTAAAGATTCCGGTAACCTTGAACGGCTTCATGCGCGGCATCATGCCGAGTGGTGTAATATTACCCATCGGTGATATTACGTTGACCTTGTCGCCAAGAAACAGGTTGAGATGTTTTGCCAGCTCTTTGCCGACCATCAAGCCTGGTGTCATGTCTGATCCCGTTCCCATTTTTGGATCAAGTCCATTGATACTACCCTCTACAACTGAACTGCTTAGTCGTGTAACCTGACGATCGGTGGTGACATCAATACCGCGCAGAACAACGCCGGATACGTTCTTGCCGGAAGAGAGCATAACCTGATTGTAGATAAAAGGTGTTGCTGCCTGAACACCTTTAAATTTCATCAGCTTTTCAATCACCGATTGATAATCTTCCATCGGTGCCCCGTTTCGGATAACTACGATATGGGCGTTCGTGCCCAGAATCTTCTCCTGAAGGTCATTTTCAAAGCCTGTCATGACGGCAAGTACAACAATTAATGCCATTACACCCAGCATAACTCCAGCCGTGGAGATAAACGTAATAATCGAAATAAAGGTTGATTTACGTTTTGCTTTCAGATAGCGCAAGCCGATAAATAGTTCAAATGGCATCAGTTATTTGACTTCCTTGCGAAGCTGTGGGAATAAAATTACATCCCGTATCGAAGGGGAGTCGGTCAGCAACATTACCAGGCGATCTATGCCGATGCCCTCGCCTGCCGTAGGAGGTAGGCCATATTCAAGGGCGCGGATATAATCTTCATCCATATAGTGAGCTTCTTCGTCACCTTTGTCCTTCTCGGCAACTTGAGCTAGGAAGCGTTCTTTCTGGTCGACCGGATCATTCAGCTCGGAGAATGCATTGGCTATTTCACGCCCGCCGATTATCAGCTCAAAACGGTCAACAATTTCAGGGTTATGGTCGTTCTTGCGCGATAACGGTGAAACCTCGGTGGGGTAGGCGGTGACAAAGGTTGGCTGGATCAGCTTGTGTTCGGCAACCTCTTCAAAAATCTCCATCAGAAGCTTGCCATAGCCGATTCCATCAGGTAGTGACAGCCCAATACTGCGAGCGTACGACAGAGCCAGATCGCGGTCATCCAGTTGTTTTGCTTCAATGTCGCCATATTCCAAAATTGCATCACGAACTGTTAAACGTTTCCATGGGCGCTGGAAGCTGATATCAAGCCCCTGATTGTTAAAATCAAGGGTGCCGAGGACTTCCTGTGCGATGTGGCAGAACAGCTCTTCGGTGAAATCCATCAGATCTTCGTATGTTGCATAAGCCTGATAGAACTCCATCATGGTAAATTCGGGGTTGTGGCGTACCGAAATACCTTCGTTGCGGAAGTTGCGATTGATCTCGAAAACCCGATCCAGTCCGCCGACGACAAGGCGCTTCAGATAGAGCTCCGGAGCCACGCGGAGGTATAGTTCCATGTCGAGAGTGTTGTGATGGGTAATAAAGGGGCGTGCCGTCGCTCCGCCCGGGATCTGATGCATCATGGGTGTTTCCACTTCAAGAAAATCGCGATCGGTCATGAAGCTGCGGATCAGGTTGACGATGCGGGAGCGTTTATAAAATATTTCGCGAGCTTCCGGATTTACGATCAGGTCAACGTAGCGCTGCCGGTAGCGAGTTTCTACATCGGTCAACCCGTGGAATTTTTCCGGCAGTGGCAGGAGCGATTTGACGAGTAGCCGTATGGAGCGGATATGGAGGGATAGTTCACCGGTTTTGGTACGGAACGGAAAACCTTCAGCTCCAACTATATCGCCGATGTCAAAAGTATCAAATGCGGCAAACGCTTCTTCGCCGATCTCATCTTTTTTGACATAAAGCTGAATGCGCCCCTTTCGATCCTGAAGCTGTATAAAAGCGGCTTTGCCAAACGATCGGCGCGCCAGAATACGACCGGCAACGCTTATGCTGGCATCAGTGGCGTCAAGCTGCTCTACGGAGGCGTAAGTGGCAATAATATCCGCTGAAGTGTGTTGAGGTTTGAAATCGTTAGGGTAGGGATTTATACCAGCTTCCCACAGCGTATCAACCTTGCGGCGTCTTTGAAGCAGGAGTTCACTTAATTCTTCCATAGTGGTTATTCAACCTTTCACAACAAAAAAGTTCCGTTAATCAAGCGGATAAAAATATCTTCAACATCCTGGTACGTCAAGAAAAAAAGGGGTTTAACAAGGCCTCACATATTGAGGTTTTTGAAACTAACTGTTCTCTTAATCCAACTTTATTATACTATTGCTGTAAGTGTACGTATCTATGAGTGTATTAGGGTCTCTGACTACATTGTAAGTATCCGTAACGAAGAGGCTAACCCCGTCAGTAGTTATTCCAATTGGGGTGTGAAGGCTACGGTTGGGTGTGGATATGGTTGTGACAGCTCCTGTGGCTATAACGATCTTACGGATGGTGTTCAAGTATGAGTCCGTTACATAAAGATTTGTACCATCTGTTGTAATGCCGTTAGGCTGGTTGAAGTGTGCTGCTGCCCCAATTCCATCAGTCGCCGTTTCGAGTGGTCCAGGTTTGCCGGCTAAGGTGGAAACCGTACCTGTTACAATATCAATCTTACGGATTGTCCGGTTCATAAAGTCGGTTACAAAGAGGCTGGACCTGTCAGTGGTGATGCGTTGTGGTAGGTTAAAGCGTGCGTCTCTCGGGGCGCCGTCAGTTGAGCCTATTGCTCCCGATGTGCCGGCCATGGTCGAAACAGCGTAGTTCTTCTTAATATCTATCCGGCGTATGGAGTGGTTGCCGGAATCAGTGACGTAGAGATTGTCGCCATCTGTGGTTATGCCGGTTGGACGATTAAAACGCACATCGGTTTTAACCGCAGAATCGACTGAACCAGCCACGCCGGTAGTGCTGCCGATTGTGATGACACTCTTGGTATCAAGAGTGACAACACGAATTGCATTTAAACCGGAATCTACGACGTAGAGCTGTTTGCCGTCTGGACTTATTGTAAGGCTGAATGGGAAATGGAAGCCTGTAACACTGGTATCTACATCTGTGCATTGCAGGGTTGTCACTTTGGTAATACCACCTGATGTGGTTACCTTGCGTATGGCGTTATTTGTATAATCTGCAACGTAAAAATCAGTCCCATCAGTAGTGATGTCGGTGGGGTGGTTGAACGTCGCTGGAGGAGTGTTGGCCGCGGTGTAATTGCTAAACCCGATGCTGCTTCCGGCAGTGCCGGTAAAGGTTGAGCCCGAGTAGTTAGAGAACTTATTTAAAATAGCCCCTCCCTGAACTGCGCCCCCCATATGTTGGTTTGCTGGTGCTGGTGCAAGGCTTAACGCTGTTCCTGTTGGGTTATAGTCATAGACCGGAGTTGCTGCTGTAGTACCCCCGCCGCCGCAGGCGGCAATACAGGCAACAATAAGAAGGACGAATATGTATTGTATATATCTCTGCATTAAATTCTCCATGCTACATAGAAGTTTATGGGTGTGATTTACGGTATTTACTCAACCTTTTTCTTACGCCGTGGCCGGGCCGCCGGTTTAGGTGGTGCAGTCTCTGGTTCCGGGTCGGTGATTACCGGCTCCTTGGCCTTTTTTGGGGCTGCTCTGCGTGGTTTCTTTTCTGCCGGAAGAGGCTCGGGAACAGCAGCTGTTTCAATCTTCAGTTCGGAGGCTATGGGCTCATCAACAGTAGTTTCCGGCTTTTTCTTGCGTGGTGTCCGGGCACGTTTCGGTTTGGTCTTCGCGGGGGCCGCTTCAGGCTGTGTAATGTCCGGAACAGATGTTTCCACTGCAACAGGCTCAGCAATAGTTGCAACAGGTGTTTCCTCTGCAGTGTGTTCCTGTTCTTTATGAGTTTTGCTGCGGCTACGACGTCGTTTCCGTTTCTTTGGTTTTGCAGCTTGATCTGATACGGCGTCACCAGTTTCCGAAAGGATAGCTTCAGTTCCTTCGGAGAGCTCTTCAACCTCAGAGCTGTTGCCCTGATCGGTCTCTACTTCGCTCTGCTCCAGCTCCGTCACGTCCTGATTAACATCACTGACAACCTTCTTCTTTTTCTTGCGACGTTTCCGTTTTTTGGCACCATCCGCAGGAGCGGTGCCTTCGGTTTTCTGCTCTTCATCGGTCGTAATAATCAGGGCGACAGGGGTAGGGACAACAGTTTTATGGGCTTCTTCTGCTTCAGCCTCACTCTTAAGAACATCATCAAGGTGCGGTTTTTCGCGTTTGATAGTTTCAAGCTCCAACTGATTAAGCAGGAAAGATGTCTTACCCTTGACGGTCACTTCAATTTCATAATCGTTTTCAATCTGGGTCAGTTCACGTTTTTTGCGGTTAAGAAGGTAGTACGCCACTTCCAGAGGTAATCCTCCACGTACTTCGGCAACGGTTCCTTTGGCAGCAGCTGCGTGAACCTTGCGCAGGAATGAGACCGCCATGGCTTCGACCGACTTGACTTTACCGCGTCCCTCGCAGTGCGGACATTCGAGGTGGATGGCATCATTTAATGTTTTGGCAATCCGTTGGCGCGACATCTCCATAATACCAAATTGCGAAATACGGCCTACATTGACACGGGCCTTATCCATTTTGAGGGAGTTTTTAAGGTTTTTTTCAACGTCGCCGTTATGCTTGTTGTCGCGCATGTCGATAAAATCGATAACAATCAGACCACCCAGGTCGCGAAGTCGCAACTGCCTGGCAACCTCTTCTGCGGCCTCCATGTTTGTCTTAAAGGCGGTGTCTTCAATGCCGCGCTCTCCGCTTGACTTCCCAGAGTTGACATCGATTGAAACAAGCGCTTCGGTTGGCTCAATGATCAGCGAACCCCCGGATGGTAGCGGCACACGTTTTTCATAGATCTGGTCTATCTGCTCTTCAAGTTGAAAACGGGAAAAAATCGGCCGCTTTTCCTTATGCAGCTTAACCCGTTTTTCACAGGCCGGCATGGTGTCACGGAAAAACTCCTTGGCTTCACGGTAGGCGTCCTTGCTGTCAACCAGCACCTCGTCAATGTCATCCGAAAAGTAGTCTCTGATGGTGCGGATGATAAGACCGCTGTCGCGATAAATTTCACCAGCGCCTTTGATTTCAGAAGCCCGTCGTTTGATCGATTCATACAATTCGGTCAGATTGGTGAAATCCTTCTGCAACTCTTCAGGAGCACGACCCACCGCTTCAGTACGGATAATATATCCCATTCCCTCAGGAATACTCATCTCGCTCACAATTTCTTTTAACTTTTTGCGGGTTCCTTCCTGCTCTACTTTTCGTGAGATGCCGGTTGAATCACTCCCAGGCATTATGACCATATACCGCCCTGGTAGGGAGAGATAACTGGTAAGCGCCGAACCTTTGTTGTCGCGTTCATCCTTCTCGATCTGTACGACCAACTCCTGTCCGCGTCGCAATACTTCCTGAATTCGGGGGCGTCGCTTGCGCTGTTCTTCCGGAATGTCATCACGCCATTCCCAATAATCCGGATGCAGTTCACCAATCTGGAGGAATCCGGGTTTGGCGCGACCGATGTCGACAAAAGCGGCCTGAAGCCCAGGTTCGACACGAAGGACAACACCCTTGTAGATGTTGCCTTTGATCTGCTCTTTACCGCTGATCTCTATATTCAGCTCCATCAGGCGACCATCGTGAACAATGGCTACGCGAGTCTCTTCGGGATGCATGACATTAATCAGCATTTTTTTGCTTATGGGTGTGCTCATTTAAGTAAATTGCCTTTCAGGTAGTTAGTGCCAGTTTAGATGTAAAACTTGCGGATTATAACCCTTTTGGCGCTGAAAGCAAAGAAAAAGGCGGTACTGGGGAAATCCCCAGTACCGCCTTGCCGAAACGATAATGCCTTCCGAACTACATCATTTTAGCCAGAAGCGGCACGATCAGAAGTGAAACAATATTGATGATCTTGATCATCGGGTTGATCGCCGGACCGGCGGTATCCTTGTAGGGGTCGCCAACAGTGTCGCCGGTGACAGCAGCTTTGTGGGCATCGCCGCCTTTGCCGCCGTGGTGGCCGTCTTCAATGTATTTCTTGGCATTATCCCAGGCGCCGCCGCCGGTGGTCATGGAGATGGCAACGAAGATACCGGTTACAATGGTGCCGACGATCACGCCGCCCAAAGCCTTTGGCCCGAGAGTGAAGCCGACGATAACCGGGGCCAAGATCGGGATCAGACCTGGGATAACCATCTCTTTAAGAGCAGTTTTGGTGACAATATCAACGCAGGCGGCATAATCCGGTTTACCGGTGCCTTCCATAATTCCCTTGATCTCGCGGAACTGACGGCGTACTTCGACAACAACAGCGCCGCCGGCTTTACCGACAGCTTCCATGCATTGTGCTGCAAAGTAGTAAGGGAGCATGCCGCCGATGAAAAGACCGACAATGATATATGGGTCAGAGAGGTCAAATTTGATGATCTCTTTGCCGGCCAGTTGCAGTGCGTGATTCAACTCATCGACATAGGATGTGAAGAGGATAACGGCGGCAAGGCCTGCGGAGCCGATAGCATAGCCCTTGGTGACAGCCTTGGTGGTGTTGCCGACAGCGTCAAGTGGATCGGTTACGGCCCGAACGGAGTCGTCCAGTTCAGCCATTTCAGCGATACCACCGGCGTTATCAGTGATTGGACCGTAGGCGTCCATAGCAACAACTATTCCGGTGAGTGACAGCATTGAGACGGCAGCGATAGCGATGCCGTAGACTCCGGCGCACTGAAAGGCAACTATGATGCCGGCTGCTATGACGATTACCGGAGCGGCGGTTGACTTCATAGATACACCCAGGCCAGCGATGACGTTGGTGCCGTGGCCGGTTGTGGAGGCCTGTGCAATGTGCTGTACCGGACCGTACTCGGTTGCTGTGTAGTACTCGGTAATCCAGAAGATGGCACCGGTAACAACCAGACCGACGATGGCCGAAATGAAGATGTTCATAGCACTGAAGGTTATGCCGGCGGAGTTTGTGAGTCCAGCCGGGAACATTTGTGCCGTGACGAAGTAGAAGGCGATGCAGGCAAGCACAGCCGAAGCGATCAGACCTTTGTACAGAGCGGTCATGATTTTACCGCTTGAGCCAAGTTTAACGAAGTAGGTGCCGATGATGGAGGTGATGATGGAGATGCCGCCCAGAATCAGCGGGTAGCTGACGGAGCTGGCATTGCCGGTAAAGGTGATGGCACCCAGCAGCATTGCGGCGATCAGTGTCACAGCATAGGTTTCGAAAAGGTCAGCGGCCATACCGGCACAGTCCCCAACGTTGTCCCCAACGTTGTCAGCAATAACTGCAGGGTTGCGTGGGTCATCCTCAGGAATACCGGCCTCAACCTTGCCGACCAGGTCAGCGCCGACGTCAGCGCCCTTGGTGAAGATGCCGCCGCCGAGACGGGCAAAGATGGAGATCAGCGAACCGCCAAAACCAAGGCCTACCAGCTGTGTGACGACGTCCTTGACTGGTTCTCCCGGCATAAGTTTCAACAGGATCATGTAGTAACCGGCAACGCCGAGAAGGCCGAGGCCAACTACGAGCATACCGGTGATCGCGCCACCCTTGAAGGCGACGTTGAGGGCTTTTGTAATGCCGGATTTGGCCGCTTCAGTCGTACGCACATTGGCGCGAACAGAAACAAACATGCCGATAAAGCCGGTCAGGCCGGAAAAAACGGCACCAACGGCGAAGCCAATAGCGGTCTTTGCGCCAAGCGTTGCAAACAGAGCAACAAACATAACAACGCCAACAGCAGCGATGATTGTGTACTGGCGCTTCATGTAGGCGCCGGCCCCTTCCTGAATCGCTGCGGCAATCTGCTTCATTCTGTCATTGCCCTGAGGCAGACCTAAAATCCAGCTTGCTGTGAACAGGCCGTAGGCAACGGCTGCTGCGGCACAGACCAAGGCAAAAACAACTGCATACTGTTCCATTTTTACTTCCTCCTGTTTAATATGAATAGCCAATCGGTGGCATTCTAGCTGTATGACCCAAAAACGGTAGATAGTTAATGGAATACCTCGCTTTTGTCAAGTATAAATACTCTTTCATCCACCGCTGGACTCTTCGTTGTAGCAGCTTCAAACTGAAGCTGCAGATGCTTGTCAACGGTATTCAGTCGTGATATATATGCAAAACAATTCGATGAATAGAGGAGAACTTGATTACATGAAATATATGAAAATTATGGTGCTGCTGGCAGCATCATTCCTAGCTGGATGTGCATCACAAAGCTCGTTTGATAACGCCCGTAATGATATAGACTCGATAAAAACCCGTCTTTTTTCTATTGACAGGGATCTTACCAAAGTCCGTGAAGATTCAAAATTAAGTGTAGCAGAAATTGAAAAGGGCTTTAAGGATGATGTATCTGCTGTCCGAAAAATGTCGGCGGACATTCAGGCCACAACTGACAGTACCAAGAGTGAAATGCAGGCTCTAAACGGCAAGTTTGACGATGCTGCTACTGCAATAAAAAAACCTGCTGAGGATCTGGCCCGATATCGAGAGGATGCCGACAAGCGCATTGTCGCTTTGGAGGAGAATATCTTAAAACTGCAGGTTGTCCTGGATTCTCTCACGAAAAAAATGGCAGAGCTGGCCAAAGTAAAGAAGGATGAAACCGCATCTACCCCCGACTCTCTTTATTTGAAGGGGCTTGACTCACTTAAAGCGGGTGACGTGGTTGCAGCGAGGGATCAGTTCACCAAATTTCTTGACCAGAATCCCAAACATGATCTGGCTGCCAATGCGCATTACTGGATTGGTGAAACTTACTACAGTGAAAAAAACTATGAACCGGCAATTTTGTCCTATCAGGAGGTTATCAAGAGTTATCCCGGAAAGGATAAGGTGGTTGCGGCCATGCTAAAGCAGGCTATGGCATTTGAAGCAATCAAGGATTCCAAAAGCGCTAAATTTGTACTAAAAAAACTTGTAGAGGGATTTCCGAAAAGTGAGGAGGCCAAGAAGGCCAAAGATCTGCTGAAGGAAATAAAATAGGCATCACGCATTAATCCCGATACAAACAAAAAAAGGGGGGCACTAAATTTTAGGTGCCCCCCTTTTTTTTGTTTGAAGAAAACATTAATAAAACTTATATAACACCTTTTGTTGACATGACACCTACTACCCGAACGTCCATCTGGGTTGCGGCGTCCATTGCCCTGGCGAAAGCCTTGAAACAGGCTTCGATGATGTGGTGAACATTATCACCGTACATGACATTGATATGCAGGTTGAGGCCGCAGTGGTTGACAAACGCCTGAAAGAACTCTCTCGCCAGCTCTACGTCAAACTCGCCGATTTTTACTTTTGGCAGGTTGACATGATAAATCAGATATGGTCTCCCGGAGATATCCACTGCTACACTGGCCAATGTTTCGTCCATCGGTACGGATGCCTGACCATAACGGCGAATTCCTTTCTTCTCCCCCAACGCCTGCTTGAATGCCTCGCCTAATACGATGCCGATATCTTCAACCGTATGGTGAAAATCGATATCAATGTCGCCGCACGCTTCAACGTCCAGATCAAAAAGACCGTGGCGGGCAAAAAGATTCAGCATATGGTCCAAAAACGGCACCGATGTACAGATGTTGGCACACCCGGAGCCATCAACTGTCAGCGCCAGCTTTATTCTGGTTTCTTTTGTGATTCGTTCAATAGCGGCGGTGCGGCTCATGATATCACTCCTCTGACAATTTTTGTTTCAGCAAGTCGAACTTGCTCTGGGGGCTGCCGTGAACCAGAGAGGCTTTTTGCGTATCATTGTTCCACAGCGAGATGTACCCCTTCCAGCCTTTATTGGAAAGGAGTTCCATAAGCGTGTTAAGCACCTCGATTGATGCAGGTTCGTGGAATGCGTTATATCCGCAGTAACCGCCCGGCGGAATAAGGCGAAAGGCGCCATATCCCTTGGCAACATTGCGCATGGTCACTTCAGGCTCGCCACTTTCCCAATTAATTTCTTCGTAGGCTGTCCAGCCACAGACCGGGCACATAACGCGCCTAGCACTATTTTTCCCCCATCCTTCGGTGTCTACTCTGGCATAGATGAAGCCACACTGCCCACAGTGTTCGTACATGTCTCTAAGAGGCATTAAAATCTCCTTTTATCCGATGTCTTTGATGATAGCTAACGTAATTTTCATCTCTTCGCGAGTCCCTATGGATATCCGCAGGCCATGTGCCAGCAGCGGGTCGGAGAGTAGCCGAACAAGAATTTTGCGCTCGTACAAACCATTATAAACCCGCAGGCCGTTTCTATCCGGCGGTGATGCAAAGACAAAATTTGCTTGAGAAGGTATCACGTCATAGCCGATTGCAGATAATTCTCTGGTGAACCATTCACGGGTTTCTATGATTTTACGGCAGGATTCATGGAAATATGATTGATCCTGCAGAGCGGCAATACAGGCAGCCTGTGCCAATCGATCAAGGTTGTAGTGATCACGGATTTTGTCCAGTGCGGCTATGATTTCAGGACGCGCAATGGCAAGCCCGAGGCGCATTCCTGCCAGGGCGTAACTTTTTGAAAGGGTACGGGTGATAACAATATTTTCGTATTTTTTTACCAATTCGAGGGCGTTCCAATCGGCAAAGTCGGCATAAGCTTCATCAATTACCAACAGTCCGCTGCAATTTTGCGCAAGTTCCTCGATGTATTCCAGTGAGAAAGCAAAACCGAGTGGTGAGTTGGGGGTGGTCAGGAAGAAAACTTTACCGTGGTAATACTCCGGAAACGCTTCAATCTTGAACGAATCGGACAAGCCGTAGGTGCATACTGCAGCCCCCTGAATTTCAGCCAACGTTGAATAGTAGGAATAGGATGGATGCACATATCCGACATCCTGCCCTTCTCCGGCGCACGCTCTGATAAGATTGTTAAGCACTTCGTCGGAACCGTTGGCCATTATGATCCAGGATGGATCAAAGCCGTACAGCTCACCTGCCGCTTCACGAAGTTTCTGGCTGGAAGCGCACGGGTACGCTCGCAGGGAAGCGCCGTCACTTCCAATCTCGGCCAGAATCGCTTCTACAACTTTTGGCGATGGTGGATAGGGGTTTTCGTTGGTGTTTAGTTTAATCCAGGACGTGATGTCCGGAGGTTGGTAACCGGGGACGTAACCGTTCATTGCTGCTATTTCAGGTCGAAGATAACGCATTCTATTTCTCCTGTCGAATTGAGACAGACCGGCCATGTGCTTCCAGTCCTTCCAGTCCGGCAATTCTAACAATGTCGGTACCCAGTCGCTGCAGCCCACTCTTTGAAAAATACACAATAGAAGATTTCTTAACAAAATCATCAACCGAAAGTGGAGAGAAGAAGCGCGATGTGCCGCCTGTAGGCAGGGTGTGGTTGGGGCCGGCCAGATAATCGCCGGCCGCCTCGGGTGTCCAGTGCCCCATAAAGATCGCGCCGGCGTTGGTGATCTGCGCAAGAATAGCAAACGGATCGGATACAGCCAACTCAAGATGCTCCGGAGCAATCCGGTTGGAAAATGCAATTACCTCGTCCAGCGTATCTGCAACAATAATTGCTCCATACTTTTCCCAGGAAGCTCGGGCGATGGTCTCACGGGAAAGTGTTGTCAGCTGCATCTCTACTTCGACAGCCACTTTTTCTGCAAAGTATCGGTCGGTAGTGATCAGGATTGACGAAGCGAGTTCATCATGCTCTGCCTGAGAAAGGAGGTCAGCGGCGATGTGGGCGGGGTTGCCGCTACCATCGTTGATGACCAGAATCTCGCTGGGTCCGGCGATCATATCGATGCCGACTTGGCCAAATACCAGTTTTTTTGCCGTGGCGACATATATATTGCCCGGCCCGGTTATCTTGTCAACTTTTGGAATAGTTGCCGTACCATAAGCCAGAGCAGCAACAGCCTGCGCCCCGCCGATCCTGAAAATGCGGTGAACACCTGAAAGGTTGGCGGCTACCAGTACGTGAGGGCTGATCTCGCCACCGGGGGAGGGTGCCACCATGATGATTTCACCGACTCCTGCAACTTTTGCTGGAACAGCGTTCATTATAACACTGCTTGGATAACTGGCCTTGCCGCCAGGAACGTAGATACCTACCCTTGATAGAGGGGTAACCTTCTGTCCCAGCATGATGTCAGGCTCTTCGGTAGAGATCCAGGTCTGCTGCTTCTGCTTTTCGTGGAAACTGGTAACCCTTGCTACAGCCAAACGGAGTGCGGCGATTTCTTCGGCTGAAACCTGAGTAAAAGCCGCATCAATCTCTGCAGCGGTAACCTCCAATTCTGCAACTGATGCTGCTTCCAGTCTGTCAAAACGGCGGGTAAGTTCAAGCAGAGCCGCATCACCGCGATGACGGACATCAGCGATGATGTCAAGTACGGTCTGTTCAACTTCGCGCCCACTTTCTTCTCCGCGTGAGAGGATGGCGTCGAACTTTTGAGTGAAACCGGGATCATTGATGTCGAGAAAAAGCATAAATATACCTTGCTCAGTGCGACTGGAGCAGCTGCTCCAATCCCTGAATAATTTGTGAAATACGTTTGTTTTTTGTTTTCAGGCTGGCCCGGTTAACTATCAGGCGCGTGGTAATCTCGGCAATGGTTTCAACCTCGACCAGACCGTTCTGACGCATTGTCTCGCCGGTTGAGACCAGATCGACAATCCGGTCGGAGAGGCCGACAAGCGGTGCCAGTTCGATCGAACCATAGAGTTTTATGATCTCAACCTGCACCCCTTTAGCGGCAAAAAAGTTCTCAGTCACATGCGGATATTTGGTCGCAATGCGAATATGCGACCAGCAGGATGGGTCATCAGCTTTGGCCAGATTAGCCGGTTCGGCTACCATCATGCGGCAGTAGCCAAATTTCAGGTCGAGAGGTTCATAGACGTCTTTGCACTGTTCCATCAGTGTATCTTTGCCCACGATTCCAAGGTCGGCACTGCCGTATTCCACGTACGTCGGCACATCCGTGGCTCTTACTATCATATAGCGCATCCGCTGTTCCTGGTTTTCGAAGATCAGCTTGCGGGAGTCTGAGAGCAGTTCGCGGCAGTCGATGCCGATCTGGCTGAACATCTCAACAGACTCTTCGAGAATACGTCCCTTAGGGATAGCTATGGTAATCCAGTCACTCATTCTTTAACTCTCACAATATCCGCACCCAGAGCGGCAAATTTTTTCTCGATCGATTCATAACCGCGATCCAGATGGTAGATGCGGGTGACTTCGGTAGTACCTTCTGCTGCCAGACCTGCCAGGATCAATGAAGCCGAAGCCCGCAGATCAGTAGCCATAACCGGAGCACCGGATAGCTTTTTAACCCCTTTGACTGTGGCGGTACTCCCTTCAACAGTGATGTCGGCACCAAAACGCTGCAATTCTGATACATGCATGAACCGGTTTTCGAAGATATTTTCCGAGATGACGCTGGCCCCTTCAGCCACGCACATCATAGACATAAATTGTGCCTGCATGTCGGTAGGAAAGCCGGGATAAGGGCGGGTTTTTATGTTGACGCTCTTGACCTGTTTAGGACCTTTGACCATAACGACGCCATCACGGCTGGTAATTTCAACTCCTGCATCCTGCATTTTGAATGACAGAGCATCCAGATGTTCAAGCTTCATGCGGTGAATGCGAATGTTACCTCCTGTCATCGCTGCCGCGATCATAAAAGTGCCGGCCTCGATCCTGTCCGGCATTACCTCGTAATCAGCTGCTACAAGTTCGGATACGCCCTGAATCCTTATTGTGTCGGTTCCGGCCCCTTCGATCCTGGCCCCCATGCGATTCAAATAGAGAGCCAGATCAACAATTTCCGGTTCACGGGCGGCATTTTCCAGCAAGGTTTCACCTTTCGCGGTTGCTGCTGCCATCATCAGATGCTCGGTGCCGCCGACCGTCGAGATGTCGAAGTTAATGCGGGCACCTTTAAGTTGTCGACATTTTGCTTCGACATAACCATGCTCAAGTTTTATTTCAGCGCCGAGCGCCTGTAGTCCCTTCAGATGAAGGTTTATCGGGCGGGCTCCGATGGCACACCCTCCGGGCAACGAGACCCGCGCCTTGCCGAAACGAGCCAGAAGCGGGCCAAGCACCAATACTGAGGCCCGCATGGTTTTGACCAGGTCATAGGTTGCTTCATGGCTGTTGATGCCAGTTGTATCTATTCTAACAATATTGCCGTTTCCTTCAACCTGAGCGCCAAGCGATTCCAACACTTTAATGGTGGTGTTAATATCACGTAGAAAAGGCACATTGCTGATCTGATTGATGCCAGGGGCCAGAATTGTAGCGACAAAAATAGGAAGTGAGGCGTTCTTGGAACCGCTGACAGTTACGTCCCCTCTAAGTTTATTACCACCTTTGATAATGAGTTTGTCCAATCTAAATGCTCCTCTTTATGTCTATAAATTTTGCCATACTACTTTATGGGCAGGCTCTTGTCCAAAGAAATGTTGGCTAAAGCGTGCAGCACATTCTTATGAAATAATTCGGACAAATTATTCTGAAAATTATCTATGGGCAATAAATTCGATATAACTAACTGAGCAAAACTGTGGTATTGTCCGGATCATGTTTGTCAACTGCCACGACAGAACGCAGGTATAAATAATGTTTAGATGCAGCCTGAAAACCAAAGTCACGCTCCTCTTTCCCTTGTTTGTGACGATAGCACTATTTTGTCTGCTGTTTTTGATACAACATCTCCTACAGCGATATATCAAAGAATCAATTTCCAACCAGCAGTTTCAAATTGTATCCAATCAGGTAGATGCAGTGGATCAAAAGCTAACTGAAACGCACAAACAACTGCTTGCCCTTGCCAGTAAAATTAACCCACAAATTGTTTCTGACCCCCAGAAAGCTCTTGAATTCCTGATGGATCATGCAGAAAGCACCTGGCTTTTTGATAATGGGGTTTTTCTATTCGACGCCGGTGGGCATATAGTTGCCGAACTGCCATTGGGACTTTCCCGCACCGGTAATGATGTCTCCTCCCGGGACTATATGAAAAAAACCTTGGCTACCAAAACCAAATATATATCTGATCCCTACATTTCTTCTCAATCTCACCATCATCCCTCTATCATGCTGACTGCACCGATTCTGGATGCAAACGGTAATGTGATTGTCATACTTGGCGGCAGTATAGATCTGCTGCAGTCCAACTTTTTGGGCGGGCTCAGCCAGCGCAAGATCGGTCGGGCCGGTTATATGTTTCTCTTTGACACTAACAGGACAATGATTGTTCACCCGGATCATAAGCGGATCATGAAACAGGATATTCCACCCGGTGCCAACAAGTTGCTGGATCGTTCCATAAACGGTTTTGAAGGAACTGGAGAAACCATTAATTCCCGTGGCCTGGAAACCTTGGCCACCTTTAAACGGCTGAAGTCCAAAGAGTGGATAATCGGTGTTAACTTGCCGTTGTCCGAAGCTTATCTGCCTGTCAACCGGGTGAGAAATATCTTTATGATCTCCCTGCCACTATTCCTGTTGGCCATGTTTTTGTTCATGCGCCGCTATCTTAAACGACTTATGTCCCCCATTAACCAGCTTACCGGTCACGTAGAAAAATTGAAGGACAAAAAGGGTGACGATCGATTATTCCCGGTGTATGGGGAAGACGAAATAGCGACTCTGGGGCGCGCATTTAATAAGCTTGTCAGGGAAAGCGATCTTCAACGGGACAGGCTGGAAAGTGATCTGGACAGATATGAATATGCTGACGCACAACTCCAGCGCCAGAACGAATACCTGCATGCACTGCACGAAACGACCCTGGGGTTGATCAGCAGATCGGACGTTGCCGGTTTGGTGCAGACTCTCGTTGTCCGTGCCGGTAGCCTTGTCGGTACGGAACATTGCTATGTGTATCTCAAAAATGCTGCTGGAACAGAAATGGAGATGGTATTTCAGAGCGGTATTTATAACCGTCTTCACCACTATCCTATCAGGCCGGGAGAGGGTATAGCCGGGCGTATCTGGAGTACCGGGAAACTGTGTAATATTGATGATTACAGCCGCTGGGAAGGTCGCCTGCCAGACTCAGACCGGGATGTACTGAGGGCTATGGCTGGTGTGCCCCTTAAGTCCGGAAATGAGATAGTCGGAGTTCTCGGCGTTGCTTTTGTTGACGAAGGGGTTCAGCTGAACTATGAACAGCTGGAGCTTCTAGTTCAGTTTGGTGAACTGGCATCTCTGGCTCTTGAAAATGCTCGTCTTAATGATGAGTCACAAAGGGAGCTGGCCGAAAGGATAAAGGCCGAAGAACACCTGCGCAAACTTTCGGTGGCTGTTGAACAGAACCCCGCTTCAATTGTGATTACCGATACAAAAGGTACTATTGAGTATGTCAACCCGCATTTTACCAAGCTGACCGGCTATACTCTTGATGAAGTAGTCGGTAAAAATCCAAAATTTCTTAAAACTGGAGAAACCAGTAAAGAAGAATACAAACAGTTGTGGGAAACCATTCTTGCAGGTGGTGAATGGCGCGGTGAATTTCACAACCGCAAAAAGGATGGTGATTTGTATTGGGAATTGGCCATGATTGCACCGATCAGGGACAACAGCTATGCCATTACTCATTTTGTTGCCATCAAAGAGGATATTACCGAACGTAAACAGTTGGAGGGGCAGCTCCGGCAAGCACAGAAAATGGATGCAATCGGTCAGTTAGCCGGCGGCATCGCCCATGACTTCAATAATATTCTAACGGCTATTGTTGGTTATGCCAGTATCATGCAGCTCAAGCTTCCCGACGACAGTCCCATGAAAAAGCACGCCGAACAGATTGCCGCTACTGCAGAGCGTGGTGCAAGACTTACCCAGGGGTTGCTGGCTTTCAGCCGCAAACAGGCCTCTAACCCGGTAGCTGTTGAACTAAATGAAATAATCAACCGTGTCCATCAGTTACTGCTGCGGCTTATCAGCGAGGACATCCATCTTGAAATAAACCTTGATCCTAATGAATTAGCAATTATGGCGGACAGCGGTCAAATGGAACAGGTGCTGATGAATCTCGCGACCAACGCCCGTGATGCTCTGCCACACGGTGGTTCAATAAACATTAAAACCGAAGCCGTTACCCTCAATTCTGATTTCATTCTTGCCAGGGGCTTCGGCACTCCGGGCAGGTATGCCCTTCTGACCTTTGCTGACAGTGGCGTCGGTATGAATGCAGAAGTTGTGAAGC
The DNA here is from genome assembly GCA_025355965.1 of Geobacteraceae bacterium. GTDB lineage: Bacteria > Desulfobacterota > Desulfuromonadia > Geobacterales > Pseudopelobacteraceae > JACRCG01. The sequence continues at coordinate 11,719 of JANXYR010000038.1, read as the reverse complement.
ATATCTTCGAGCCGTTCTATACCACCAAAGAGTTTGGCAAGGGGACCGGTCTGGGTCTTTCAATCGTCTACGGCATCATTAAGGACCACAAGGGATATACTGTCTGCCACAGCACCGTTGGCCTAGGCACAATTTTCCAGATTTATCTGCCGCTACTGGATTTGGCCCCTGTTGTTAGTGTTGAAAAAGCTGAAGAGAACGTAGAGGATGTCAAAGGGGGAGGCTATATCCTATTGGCTGAAGACGATGAAACGACCCGTTTGTTTGGCAAGGAAATATTGGAAGAGTTCGGCTATTCCGTTATTGATGTGGTTGATGGTGAGGAAGCACTGGAGAAATTTCGTGAGCATAACGGGCGTATCAGCTTGGTTATTCTCGACGTTATTATGCCAAAAATGAATGGTCGTTGTGTATATGATGCTATCCGAAAGATTGACCCGGATATGCGAATATTGTTTTGCAGTGGTTATGCTAGGGACGTGGTAATAAGTCAGGGGGGGCTGGATGAGGAGATGAGCTATCTGTCCAAGCCATTTACTCCAAAAGAGTTGCTGATGAAAATCCGTGAGGTGCTGGATAATGAATAATACCGGTGGCGGTAAAATATTTGTGGTCGATGACGACCGTTTTGTTCTTGAGAGCGTCACGACACTGCTGACAGAATTCGGCTTTTCAGTACGTGCTTTTTCAAACGGTCAGGAAGCGGTCAGGCAGTTTGTTATGGAACCGGTTGATCTGGTGCTAACGGACATCAATATGCCGATCATGGATGGCCTTGAACTGCTCGAAAAGATTCGCTTTCTTGACAAGGAAACTCCGGTTGTCCTGATGACTGCTTATGCCGATCTGGATGTGGCTGTCAAGGCTATTCAAAAAGGTGCGTTTGATTTTATTATCAAGCCGTACCGGCCACCGTCACTCGTCCACACGGTCGAAAAAGGGGTCAATTTCAAACGTTTGACCCAGATAGAAAAAAATTACAAGGTGGAATTGGAGCGCACAGTTGCGACCAGAACCGCTGAACTCAATACGGCTCTGGGAGAGATAACCCAGATGAGTCGGGAAATTATTGAACGATTGACAGCCGCTGCCGAGCTTCGGGATGAAGATACCGGTTTGCATATTTCGAGGGTCGGCATGTATGCCAGAAGTCTGGCTCTCCATTTAAACATGGATGACAGCTTTGTGGACGATATCTCAGTGGCCAGCGCAATGCATGACGTCGGTAAGATAGGAATCCCGGACTCTATTTTACTCAAGCCGGGCGCTCTGACGGCAGAGGAATTTGCGACTATCAAGCTGCACACTACAATTGGCGAGCGGATATTGAAAGGGTCTTCACACAGGATGCTCAAGATGGGAGCAGTTATTGCCGCCACACATCATGAACACTGGGATGGCACCGGTTACCCTGCTGGTTTAAAGGGGGAGGGAATTCCTTTGGAGGGGCGGATAGTTATGCTCGTAGACCAGTATGATGCTTTGCGCAATAGTCGGGTATACAAGCCGGCTTTTGACCACGCCAAAACCTGTGACATTATCCTGAATGGCGATGGCCGTACATTACCAGAACATTTTGATCCGGCGATTCTAGCGGCATTTAACGAAATCAAGGACGATATTGCCGGGATTTTCGAAAGATCAATGAGCGAACAGCACTGAATTGACTTACCGATCCAGATCCGCCAATACAAAATCTACTGATCCGAGGATCGCCAGAAAATCGGCGACCAGCCAGCCGCGACTCATGATAGGTAGAGCTTGGATGTGCGGGAAACTGGGGGTCTTGATGCGGAGACGATACGGAATTGAAAGGCCCTCTGATACGGCGAAGTAACCGTTCTCGCCTTTGGGAGCCTCAATGGCACTGTAGTTTTCTCCTCGTGGAGGTGACATGCCGCGACTGCTGTTGACGAAGTGGTGGATCAGTGACTCAATGTTCTGCAACGCGTCCCGTTTCTGCGGGAGCACATAACGATAGTCGTCCGTAATAAAACGTCCCTCCGGCATCTCGCGCATAGCCTGTTCAACGATTCGGAGTGACTGTCTGATTTCCAGCATGCGTACTTGATAGCGGGCCCAACAGTCACCACCTTCTGCGGTTGGTACCTCAAAATCAAAACGATCATAACCGCTATACGGTATTTTACGTCGCAGATCCCACTCAAATCCACATGCCCTAAGATTGGGCCCTGACAATCCCCACTCCTGGGCATCCTGCAGCGAAATGACACCGACGCCCTTCAGCCGCTCACGAAAGATTGGGTTGCCGTTGATCAGCTGCTCATACTCTTTCAAGCGCGGCGGCATCCATTCGAGCAGGGCGCGTACCGGCACCTGCCACCCCTCCGGTAAATCTTCGGCGACTCCGCCGATGCGGAACCAAGCGGGGTGCATCCTCCCGCCGGTAATCATCTCAACAATATCAAAAATCTTTTCCCGATCGGTGAATGTGTAGAAAACCGGTGTCATAGCCCCAATGTCGGCCGCGAATGTTCCGAGCCAGACCAGATGGCTGGCGATGCGGAACAGTTCAGCCAGCATGACTCGGATGTAGATAGCGCGCTCCGGAACAGCAATCCCGCAGAGCCGCTCGACCGAGTTGACGTAAGCCAGGTTGTTTTGTACTCCCGACAGATAATCTATACGGTCGGTGTATGGAATAAACTGGTTCCACTGCTGCCGTTCAGCAATTTTTTCTGCCCCGCGATGGTGGTAGCCGATGTCGAAATCGATATCGCGGATCTCCTCGCCATCGAGCTTAAGGATGCAGCGAATAATGCCATGGGTACCTGGATGTTGTGGCCCCAGATTAAGAATCATCTCCCCTTCATCGACCCGTTCGAAAAATTCTGAAGCTGGGAGGGGAGCGTGACTGCGGGCGTCCTCAAGCGTATATGGCTTCATTTCGGTGGCGCGGAAGGGATGGCTCTTTCTTAGTGGATGCCCTTCCCAGTCGTGCGGCATCAGAATCCTGCGCAGGTTGGGGTGGCCGCTGAAGCGGATGCCGTACATATCATACACTTCTCTTTCGTACCAGTTGGCGGCAGGGAATACGGATGTGACGGAGGGTATTTCAGGTGAATCGCCGCTCAGCTCTGTCTTTATGCGGAGATAACCGGGCTGGTCAAAGGAAAGCAGGTGGTAATTGAGGGTGAAATCCTGGTAACTGCTCCGCTCCCGGCGGCATGAATCATCGACGGCTGCGATATCCTCCAGACGCTTGAATGATGGACCGGAACGGGATTTGAGATGTTTCATTATTGCTGGAACAAGAGCTGATGGAGCCAGCAGCGTCAACATATCTGTTGCAGCGGAGTCAACAGAAACCCGGCCTTCAAATAGCTGCCCGACCTCCTCCGGCAAACCGAAATCAGGGAAGTCATGATGCGGAGCAGGGGGACGCCAAATCTCGTCAGAGCGGGGGTGAAACGCAGTAGGATGGCCAGCAGCCGAACCACGGATGCTGATCGACTCCATGCCAGGTCCACGGGTGTCATTGGACTTAGTTTCACCAGGTACCAGTACCGGTACAGTTGTCCCCTGCCATCCTCCCTGCATGTGAAGTACCGACCGTGTCGGTCGTTCACCGGTTCTGATCTTCTCCTGAAGCAGCATCAGCCCCTGTAAAAAAGCCTCGGGTCTTGGTGGGCAACCAGGGACGTACACATCCACCGGTAGAATCTGATTGATCCCCTGTACTACGCTGTAAACATCGTACATACCACCTGAATTGGCACAGCTCCCCATAGCCATCACCCAACGGGGTTCGGCCATCTGTTCGTAGAGATGCAGAATCGAGGGGGCCATCTTGACAAACGGGGTGCCGGCGATCACCATCAAATCCGCTTCGCGCGGCGTACCGCGAAGAACCTCTGCTCCGAAGCGCGACACATCATAGTGCGAGGTGAATGCGGTCATCATTTCTACAAAGCAGCAGGAAAGACCGAAGAACATCGGCCAGAGCGAATTGGCCCGCCCCCAGTTGATCATATCATCGAGGCGGGTCAGGATAACATTCTGTGGTATTTCGTTATCCACGCTTTGTACGCCCTTCACGAGAAGGCCCCCAATCCAGCCCCCCCCTCAACCAGAGCCAGACGAGTCCGGCGAAGAGGATCGTTATAAAAACTGTAATCTGAACGAGTCCGGCAATCCCCAACAGATCCCAAGCTACGGCCCAGGTAAAGATGAAGGCTGCCTCGACATCGAAAATAATAAAAAAAATTGCAACAAGATAAAATGGCACCGGCCATGCAAGACGAGCAGAACCGCTGGGGGCAACACCTGATTCGTAGGGCATCTGCTTGGCGGCTGAAGTGCGCTTGGCACCCAACCACCACGCAGCCAGCAACAGCACGCCGATCAGAACCACAGAAACAAACGAATAAATCGCAATGTGATAAAAAGAAGGGGAAATCATTGCGCAACTATATCAGATGAACGGAACATGTAAAAGTACAGAAGTAATTAAACTTCAAATGAAAAGCCCACCAAAAAATTCGGTGGGCTTCACTTACATTCACTTATTCGATTCCATTTTCAAGGAGTATTCCGATCCTACCTACCCTCGGAGTAATGTTACCAAACTATGTCTTTTGCTTTCAGGCGGAATATCTGCGATAATAATCGCCCCCCTTTTAAACTGTACCACACTTATTCAGGTGCATCGGAGCGCAACAGACTCCTACATTCGGTCACACTCAGGCGGAGTATCTTCCATAATTCAAAACCTCCGAACCAGATTTGCTTCCTACTTCTTGATCCAAATATAACACTCCCAAAGCAAAAAAACAGTCTGTTTAATTTTTTTTTTCGGGTGTATAATTCAAAAGTTGAATTCTTCTACGCGATTGTATGCATGTTTGCTTTTTTAGTTATTCTCCTCCTCCAATAGTACTTACTCACCCCCCAGCTTCAACCTCCCAATAAATTCTCAAAACTTTCACCACTCCGCAATGCCTATGTAATCAGCAATAGTTACCGGGAAAGCGTACCTGTAAAATCAAGCGAAATGTATTTAACAGCTCATTGTTACGATTGTGTAAATGTTTGCTACATGTATTGCAAAATACTTAATGACGTCTATACTCGTACTCGGATTACCATCAACCTGGAGGGTACCATGATTTTATACATTATGCGGCACGCTGAAGCGGTAGAGGGAAGCGGCATCTTGCGGGACGAGTGGCGTTTTCTGACCAAAAACGGAAGGATGTCGGCTAAAAAAACGAGTTCTTTGATTGCCAAGTCCGGCCCCAAACCAAGGTTGATAATATCCAGTCCACTGACTCGTACGGTACAGACGGCTGAAATAATAGCTGAAAAAGCGTGTCGCAAAAATGTGGTTGAAACAAGTGGACTTCTTCTTCCGGGAGCTGACATTAGTGAATTAATTGACCATCTGAAGGGGTGCAAGGATGCCAAGCGTGTGATGTTGGTTGGCCACGAACCGCAGCTTGGCACATTGGTTACTGCTTTGCTTGGCTGTGAGGATGGTCAGGTCTCCCTAAAAAAAGGGGCCTGTGTGACTTTAAAACATGATCCCGACAAGAGCTACAGTTCGGCCAGTTTTCTTTGGCATCTGACCCCTGGCAAGAAAAGAACTACGTCTCTGAAAAAAGCATTTCCTAAGCGGTAGCTTGAACTGATGATAACAAAATCTGCACTGTTATGGCCTGACCCGGAAACCATTATGGAACAATCCAGGGGGGTATTCTTTGCTCAATGGGAAGAGTTGCTTCGATTGAGGCGTGTTGCCATCAAAACCTCCGACCAGAATGACATACATGACCTGAGAGTTGCATCGCGCCGTTTCAGGGCTGTTTTGGAACTGTTTTATCCCTCTGTACCAAAAGGCTCAATAACAGAGCTAAGAAAAAGTATCCGTAAACTGACACAAATATTGGGTGGTTTGCGCAATATAGACGAAGCGTTGATTTTCTTTCAGTCGCGAGTCAGAGCTGATGTTTCAGCCGATAAAAAGCTTTTTTTCAATCTTACTGAACTGCGTGCCAAGGAATTGAAGCGGATAGATAAGGCGCTTATTGCCTTCGACCACCGTCACCTTGACCGGATAGTACGTAAAATGGTTGAGGGATTGAACGAGAATTCCATCAAAAAGCGTAACGGCATCTCTCTCCTGGCCTATTTCTCTGATGTTTCAATAAGGCAGTACCTGCCGATACACCGGTTGCTGACAGGTTCTACTGAACCTGAACGTCGCTCAGCACGTCACGCTCTGCGTATTGCCATCAAAAAATGGCGCTATTTTTTTGAAATTATCTCACAGGTGCTGGATCGTGATTACACTCATATTCAGGAACTTCTAAAGGAATATCAGTCCCTTCTGGGGCAAATGAACGACATTACCGTGTTCAGGGTACTGATCAGTAACATGGAACTTCCCTCCAAAGATCAAGAACATTTCAAGTCGATCCTAATGGAAGAGGATGCTCTCTTGCTGGGTAAATTTACAAAGCTTATCGAGCGGAAACCACTGGTTTATACATTCTTGATGTAAGAGGGCACATGAAAAAACAGCGCATCGCCGCCATTGATATTGGTACCAACTCCATTCGCTGCATCATTGCAGAGGCCTCCAAAGAGGGCACGTACAAGATTATTGATGATGAGAAGTCAACTGTGCGTTTGGGGGAGAAGCTGGCCATGACCGGAGTGATCTCTGATGAAGCCTCGAACCGCGCGCTTGAAGCTATTCAACGATTTCAAAAACTTGTGTCCGGACTTAATGTTGGAGCAGTTGAGGCGGTTGCCACGAGTGCAATTCGAAGCGCAACCAACGGTAAGGAACTGGTTGCGATGCTTTCTAAAGAGCTGGGACACGAGATTAAGGTTATTTCCGGCGAAGAAGAAGCCGAACTGACAGCAGCTTCCGCTCTGGCTAACTTTGATATGTACGGGAAACGCTATGCCATGGTCGATATCGGCGGGGGGAGTGTCGAGATTGTTACCGCGTATGGAAACCATGTAGAAGAATTTTATTCCCTCAACCTTGGTGCGGTTGTCATGACCGACCGTTTTTTGAAGAGCGACCCGACAACTGAGGACGAACTGCGTAAATTACAACGCCATATAAGAGAAAGCCTCAAACGCACCTTCACCGGAAAAAGAATTTCTGTTGATTCATTTATCGGTTCGGGTGGAACGATGACAGCGATCGGCTGCATGGCCATGCAGATGCGCAAGGACAACTACGTCTCCATACATGGGTCTGAGGTGCTTCGTGCAGAAGTTGTTCACCTGCTTGCTATGCTTTCCCATAAGGATGTTAAAGGGCGCAGGACTATACCTGGGCTCAATCAGGACCGGGCTGACATCATTGTAGCGGGTGTGGTTTTAGTCGATGAACTTATGCGTTTTTTCGATGCCAATCGAGTGCTGGTCAATGAACGTGGCATTCGCGAGGGGCTTCTTATCAGGGCGATGAAGAAACTTGGGCTGGCAGCCGGAAACAATGCTCCCCCGACGTGGAAGGATTCTGTTAATGGATTTGCCGTCTCTTGTCACGTTGACGAGCAGCATGCTACACACGTAGCTGGCATGGCCCTCTCGATTTTTGACGCCCTGGCACTTCCCTTCGAGTTAAAGACATCAGAGAGAAAGCTTCTTGAAGCTGCCTCCATCCTCCATGACAGCGGATATTTTATAAGCTACGGTAGCCATCACAAACACTCATATCATCTCATCCGTCACGCCGAGCTATTTGGTTTCACTCCCCGCGAAAGAGAATTAATAGCGCAGATTGCGCGCTACCATCGTAAATCGCTACCAAAACGAAAACATGACGCCTTCCAGAGCTTGAAGGAAAATGACCAAGTAACAGTGGCACGCCTGGGCGGTATTCTTCGCCTGGCTGATGGTCTTGATCGTCGCAGGAATGGTTTGGTGCAGAATGTTTCCTGCCTGTTTGGTGGCACAACAATAAAACTCCACCTGACGGCAACGGAAGATGTTTCGGTCGAGATTTTTGGCGCTAACGCTAAGAAAGACCTGTTTGAAAAGGCCTTTGGCTGCTCAGTTGTTTTTGCTACATAGATAACATACTTAATAGTGTGTAATAAAACTCTACTTTAGAAGAGTCAAAAACGGATATGTGGATTTCGTGGGTTGGGTGACGCAGGGGCGACATGAGCTCGCCCCTGCGGTGCAGGATTATTCAGATTTCAAGGCTACATAATGTATGCTGCCGTCGGGACGTTTGAGCAGCAGGCGTACGATGTCTCCCTTTTTAACGCCGGAGACGACTGAGACATACTTTTCCAGAGATTCTGGTCGCTGTCCATTAATCTCGATAATAATGCTTCCAGAGACAGTACCGGCCTCCTCTGCGGACGATCCCTGTTTCACTTCGGTAATAACCAGCCCGCCCTTGCTGTCCTTGATATTCAGATGTGAAGCCAGTTCACTTGTCAGTTGCTGGACAGTAATTCCCAGTTTATCACTTTCGTTCTCACCATTGGTGGCTGATACGGAATTGTCACCCTTCAACTTGGCAATTATGACGGAAAACTCCAGTTTTTTACCGTCGCGGAAAACTACGACCGGAACCTTCTTGTCGATTGGTGTTACAGCAACATATCGAGGCAGCTCGTTACTTTCATTAATCGTCTTGCCGTCATACTCAGTGATAACATCACCGGCTTTCAGTCCAGCCTTATCTGCCGGGGTATCCTTTTCAACATTGGCGATCAGGGTGCCCTTGTCCGATTTCATTCCGAAAGACTTTGCCAGGTCAGCAGTCAAGGGTTGGAAGCGGATCCCCAGATAACCGCGAGTCACCTTGCCGGTATCGCGCAGTTGCGAAATGATACTCTTGGCCATATTGACCGGGATGGCAAAGCCGATTCCCTGACCACCGGCGATAATGGCGGTGTTGATGCCGATCACCTTGCCGTCAGCGTTGAAAAGGGGCCCGCCCGAATTGCCCGGATTAATGGATGCATCTGTCTGAATGAAGTCATCATAGGGGCCGTTGCCAATGACACGTCCTTTGGCGCTGACAATGCCGGCAGTAACCGTCTGAGACAGGCCGAAGGGATTACCGATGGCCATTACCCACTCACCTACATCCAGTATGTCGCTGTCTCCTAGATCGACAGCATGAAAAGCTTCCTTATCACTAACCTTGATTAATGCCAGGTCCAGCTTTTCATCTGCTCCCTTGATCTCTCCCTTTATTTCGCGTCCATCGGAGAGCTTGACCATGACCTCGTCTGCTCCGCTGACTACATGATTATTAGTGAGTATGTAGCCGTCTGTGCTGATGATGAACCCAGTTCCGAGACTCTGTTCACGGCGCGGTCGCTGCTGAGGCATCTGGCCATTGAATTGGCCGAAAAAATCTTCGAAAAAATTGTCAAAGGGCGATTGCATGCGGGGGTGCTGCTGGTGCGGTCTCTGCTTAATCACCTTGGCGGTACGAATGTTGACAACGGTCGGCTTGAGTTTTTTTGCCAGTTCAACAAAATCGGGACTGGCGGTTCTGGCTGTCGACAATGACGGGGTGGAAAGAGAGAAAATAAGACCTGCTACCAGAAGACGCATTGCTAAAACTACATTTTTTGACATGTTCTGACCTCCCTGAATCCTAGTGTTTTGGTTTAATGGAGAGAGACGAATCGTTGCTTTACCACGATGTTGCCACTGTCCTTTTTAAAGAAAAAAATATAATAGCCTGATTGCAAAAGTCAACTCTAAACAACCGATATAGTTCAATATAGACTGTCAGCTCATGTCAAAATACCACTAGATATCCCACCTGAATATAGTTTCTTTAGAGTGTAATATTATGATTTTGAAGTACCGAAATCAGGAAATAGTCATTGGGGGGGGGCATCTCATTTTCTAATTAATACGGATCTCCATTTTTATAAAATCAGAGTTTATATTTTACTCAATTTACACATCTGAATTACTCACATTTCCCCGCATTGACAAGACTTATCTACTGATTTAATTATCCATTTTCAGTGATTTGTCGGCGAACAGCCTAATTTCGTTGCATATGCGCAACATAATTAGGCATATGGATTTTATAGGCCCAAAATGTGCATAATTTGTGGGCGCTATGAAATGATATCAGTTGATTTAAAGGAGCCATGATGAAAATCTGCATAAAAAATATACTTATATTTGCTCTGCTGGCGTGTGCAGTAAGCGGACCGGTCTGTGCGGCTGAAAATGTGGGCACCACTCTTGCCGCACTGAGTGATGTACAAAAATACGAACGCGCGATTCATATTATGGCCATGTTGTTGTTAGGTTTCGGCTTCCTGATGGTTTTTGTTAAAAAGTATGGTCGCTCGGCGTTGACAGCAACGTATCTGTTGGTAAGTGTTTCGATCCCGTTGTATTTTCTTAAAGAGAATTTACTCGGCGTTGGCAGTTCAGAGGGGATAATAGACAAGCTGATTCTGGCAGAGTTTGCTGCCGCCAGTTTGCTAATCTGCGCCGGAGCCGTCCTGGGGCGTCTGAAAATGGGCCAGTACATGCTGTTGGGGATTTTGTTTGTCCCGTTCTATGCCTTGAATGAATGGGTTGTGCTCAATGGCGGATTGGGGTTGATCAGTGGTAAGGTTGTAGATACCGGCGGATCAATTGTTATTCATGCTTTTGGCGCCATCTTTGGTTTGGCGGTGGCGGCCTCGATGACAACGCAGAAGGAGTATGAAACTCCGATTGAGTGCGATGATACCAGCGATAGATACTCTCTGCTTGGAAGCATGGTGTTGTGGGTGTTTTGGCCGAGCTTTTGTGCGGCGTTGGTTGCACCGTCGGATGTACCCAGGACAGCTGTAAATGTTATTTTGGCACTTTGCGGATCAACGATCGCCACCTATTTTGCTTCAATCAGGCTGAGGGGCAAAATTTCGGCGGCGGATATCGCTAATGCGACGCTGGCAGGAGGCGTGGCCATCGGTTCAACCTGTGATGTGGCTGTTCCCGGCACCGCCTTTGCTATCGGCATAATGGCTGGAATTGTCTCCACCTTCGGTTTTGCAATCATTCAATCACGCCTGACTGAGATGACTAAAAAGGTTGATACCTGCGGTGTGCTCTATTTGCACGGCCTGCCAGGGATACTTGGTGGAGTTGCAGCTCTGTTTGTCGTCAGCGGTATTAACGTTGTTGCACAATTGACGGCGATACTGATAACTGCAGCAATTGCAGCGTGCAGCGGCCTGATTTGCGGCAAAGTGATTGCGATACTGGGCAGGAGGTCGGAGCCTTATCTCGACGATGAAGAGTTCGAAGGTGAAGAATCCGGGCAGAGCGAAGTTCAGCCACTCATAGCGGCAACTGATACTGTGTAAGACCCCAAAATTTTTCAGATGTCCGTCACCGTTTTGCACCATAGTGGACAGCACCAGCGAAACAAAGAATTCTTCACGGGCCTTTTGCAACCATTCGGGGGAGACAAAATCCTTAATGCTCCGGGCTACGTCCATTCACCACAAACAGCGCCATCGCCCCAAGCCCCAATATCCCTGCTGCATAGAAAACCGCCGTCAGCCCGAGTGTATTTTGCACACCTGCCCCCAGAAGCGGCCCAGAGACGAAGCCCAGATTCAGCACGGAATTAAAAGTCCCGACCGTCACCCCCATGCCGTGCCGTGCCCCCTCTTCCACCAGCAGCGCCGTGCTGGCCGGCTGGGATAGGACGCTGAACAGCCCGATTCCCACCCCCAGGAGCAGT
>JANXYR010000037.1 GCA_025355965.1 Geobacteraceae bacterium | reverse complement strand
TTGACAAGAAAGTAGATGCTGTTCACAAAGAACTGGTGGCACACCGCAATGATACCGAACAACACAGCAGCCAACCTAAACGACCATTTAAGAGAGTCGCTTAGAGCGAGATAAGGTAATTAGCGACCAACATACAACCTTAATTCCCCGTTCAGCCAACTATGAGACGAAGTATTCCGCGGATTATTCCGGGGACATAGTACCGATTAAAAGTCAAACATAAGGGTAACCTAGAGGGACATTCTTATTTATTTTTCTATCGAAGGGGAACCTCTGGTGTCTAGCTTCCATGTTGTTGAGTTATCCCCCATTTCCTGTATTCCACTCATCTCAGAATGATTTCTTGAGTTTGACTTTATACACTCTGTTTGTTATGGTTTGCATGAGGTAAGGGATGATTCGTTTTGAATGGCATCAGCATAAGGTGGCGCTAAACCTGAGAAAGCATGCCGTAAGTTTTGACGAAGCATCAACTGTTTTTAACGATCCACTTGCCCGAATTTTTGATGATCTGGGCCATTCAACAACTGAGTTAAGGGAAATAATCATCGGTCATTCTGTTATTGGGCGCTTGATTATGGTCTCTTTTGTAGAAAAAGAGCTCAGCTTGATACGAATTATCAGCGCACGCCAAACGACCAATAAGGAACAAATCAATTATGAAGAAAACCGATACTGATACAATTGAAACCCATCAAGATGAAATGAAACCTGAATATACTCTTGACTATAGCAAGTCTAAGGTCAACCGTTTTGCCGGGCAATCGGATAATACAAGGACAGTCGTGGTTCTTGATCCCGATCTTTCAACCATTTTTTCAACAGCAAATGCCGTTAATAAGGTTTTGCGAGCACTTGTTAAAACAATGCCGACACCACCCATAGTCGCTCAAAGTCGCCGAAAGGTGCGGAAGGTTGCGTAATCCGAGGGAGATAATACTGTTTTATCCAAAAACAACAACAAAGTCTAGCGTACTCGGTATGCCGAGATATTCCGCGATATTCCGGGGACATAGTACCGATTAAATGGGAGTGCTCATTACGAGAGCAGTATATAGAATAAGTAATATTTGTGTAATTACCTGACTTGACTTTAATACCTTCGTTTGTTACTGTCGGCCAAGAGGTAGGTTATGTCTACTATAACTTTTGATACACATGATTTTGTGACAAAAATGAAAGAGGCCGGTTTTGATGAAAAGCAGGCTGAGGCAGTTGTTCGTGTTGTTTCTGCATCCCAAAGTGAATTAATCACTAACATACATTTTGACATGAAAATAGAAAAAGAACTGGCACCAATAAAAGCTGAGTTACTTGTCATCAAATGGATGATGGGAGTACTGATCGCAATTGCAATTGCCAACTTTGCCAAACAATTTTTCTAACCACCGCAAAAATGATGCAAAATTAAAGAGGGACAGATAAATAATCTGCCCCTCTTTTTATGAAAATCCAAATGGGGATAATAGTATTCCAGGGACATCCATGATTCTCATTATCACCTCATATTGATATATAAAAGTTGCTTATTTAGTAGAAATAAAGAGCCTATTCATTAGTTTACAGAGGAGTGTTTTTATGTCTGATTGGACAGCCGGTTATGTTGCGGATATTGGTTACACCTTTGGTTATTATACAGAGCTAAACCCTCTAAGAATTAAGTTTGCCTTCCTGAATGCCGGCCTGACTTGCCCGGAAGGTCTAAGGGGACGTTGTTATCAGGTCTAAGGGGACGTTGTTATCTATTTTTCTATTGCAGCATATCATACAATTTCTCGTACCCTCTAACTGTATATCTCAGTACATCTTCTTGCTTTTCAGCTGCTTGACAATGGCAAATAACTGCTATAGTGTTTCAATATAGTTAAATGTTTCGAGGAGTTGTAATTAGTTGTTTCCGGAGAAGAGCCTTTCCTGATTGAACCGCTTCGGTAGGGAGAAAATAATGGCTACTTTGCTTGATGTTATCTCAGTTCGTGCAACACGCGAATATCAGCTCTATCTTGAGTTTGAGAATGGTGAAAAAAGAATATTCGACATGACTTACCTCATGGATAAACGCCCTTTTGAACGGCTAAAAGGCTCACCACTTTTCCTTGCAGCTCGGATTGATTATGGAACAGTCTGTTGGCCTGGAAATATTGATATCGCACCGGAAACGCTATATGACAAATCTGTCCCTTTTATGTAGCAGCTTCGTTTATCGGGCGGGCTAAAGGGACGTTGTTATCTATTAATCTATTAAGAATAAAAGATGATATAACACCTTGCTTGACTTTGATACCCCTGTTTGTTACGGTTTGCCCAGAGGTGGGTTATGTCTACTATAACTTTTGATACACTGAAGTTTGTTGAACGTCTTGAAAAAGCCGGGGTAACCCGTGAGCAGGCGGCGGCATTTGCTGAAGCGCAGAAAGAGGCATTTTCTGAGGCTCTTGATACGACTCTAGCTACAAAGACCGATATTGAGATGCTACGCGCTGAATTAGTACTGGTTAAATGGATGTTGGGTGTAGTGATTGCGATTTCGGTTGCCAACTTTGCCAAACAATTTTTCTAGCCACCGCAAAAATGATGCAAAATTAAAGAGGGACAGATAAATAATCTGCCCCTCTTTTTGTGAAAATCTAAATGGGGATAATAGGATTCTAGGGACATCCATGATTCTCATTATCACCTCATATTGATATATAAAAGTTGCTTATTTAGTAGAAATAGAGAGCCTATTCATTTGTTTACAGAGGAGTGTTTTTATGTCTGATTGGACCGCCGGTTATGTAGCGGATATTGGTTACACCTTTGGTTATTATACAGAGTTGAACCCTCTACGAATTAAACTTGCCTTCCTGAATGCCGGTCTGAGTTGCCCGGAAATGGGCGCAGCCTGTGAACTCGGCTTCGGTCAAGGCATGAGTGCAAATATCCATGCCGCGGCTTCAGTTACATCATGGCACGGCACCGATTTTAACCCTTCGCAAGCAGGTTATGCCCAGGAGCTGGCTGCCATATCTGGCTCTGGTGCAAAAATGTATGATGAGGCCTTTGCCGATTTTGCAAAACGCCCGGATCTTCCGGATTTTGATTATATCGGTATTCACGGCATCTGGAGCTGGATTTCAGATGAAAACCGAGCTGTGATTGTGGACTTTATACGCCGCAAGCTGAAGGTCGGCGGAGTGCTATATGTCAGCTACAACACCCAGCCAGGCTGGGCAGCGACAGTTCCTATGCGTGACCTGTTGACTGAACATTCTGATGTCATGGGTGTGCCGGGTCAGGGTATCGTCTCACGCATTGATGGTGCGCTGGATTTTGTAGAGAAACTCTTTGCAACTAATCCCGCGTACGCAAAAGCCAATCCAAATGTCGTTGAACGCCTCAAGGGGATTAAAGGTCAGAACCGTAACTATCTGGCCCACGAATATTTCAACCGCGATTGGTTACCAATGCCTTTCTCGAGGATGGCAGAATGGCTGGCACCAGCCAAGATTACCTATGCATGCTCTGCGCATTATCTGGATCATATTGCTGAAATAAATCTAACCGTAGAGCAGCAGGCGTTTTTAAATGAAATTCCGGATGTAATGTTCCGCGAAACTGTACGTGATTTCATGGTTAACCAGCAGTTCCGTCGTGACTATTGGGTTAAAGGAGCGCGCAAGCTTAATCCTCTAGAACAGGTAGAAACCCTGCGGGCGCAGAAAGTTATGCTTGTGCAACCGCGCGCAGACGTGTCTTTGAAAGTAACTGCTTCGCTGGGTGAGGCGAGCATGCATGAAGCTGTGTATGGTCCTGTTCTTGACGTACTTGCAGACCATAAGCCCAGGACGGTAGGCCAGATTGAGCAGGCGGTTAAGGACAAGGGAGTGATGTTTGTACAGGTCACACAAGCCATGATGGTTCTGATCGGCGCCGGCACTCTTGCTGCGGTGCAGGATGAGGCACTGATTCCCAAAGTAAGGAAAAACACGGAAAAACTCAACATACACTTGATCGGTAAGGCGCGTGGCAGCAACGATATTGGTTTTCTGGCGAGTCCGGTAACCGGAGGAGGATTCACCGTCAATCGCTTCCAGCAATTGTTCCTGCTGGCAATAAGCCAGGGTAAAAAACAGCCAGCCGAATGGGCACAATTTGTTTGGCAAATTATTGCCGCACAAGGACAACGGTTGATACAGGAAGGAAAGACATTGGATACCGCCGAAGAAAACATCAGTGAACTAACATCGCAGGCAACAACTTTTGCAGAAAAGCAGTTGCCGATCCTTAAAACGCTGCAGATAGCCTGATTTTGGCAGTAAGTGGCTAAACCCGTCTCTCACAAGGAGGCGGGTTTTTTTGTCAAATAATGTTTTGTAGATGAGTTATAAAAATGCTTGGAGTTCTGCGGACAGGAGCTAGTGGGATACCGTTTTGAGCGTTGATTATTCAATGCGTAGTTGACCGCGATGCGAACAATAGTGGACAATGACGGCTGGATTATTTGACGACGGAAAAGTGAGAATAAATGCCGCTTATAGGTGGGCCGGAGGAGGGATGGGCAGTTTTCATGAAATTCGAGTTTGATACGCGCTACTGGCTATGTCCGGATCGCGATCATAATTTATCATCGCAGAACTGCTCTGAAACAGTGACTATTCCTCATTTCCCTCCTTGCCATCCAAACCACAAACAGGCATAATGCCTCACATTTTACAAGTGGAGTTTATCGTATGGCGTTGCGTGTTTACAATACCCTCACGGGTGAGAAAGAGCTTTTCGTCCCGCTGGTCCCCGGCAAGGTCGGAATGTATGTCTGCGGGGTAACGGTATATGATTATTGTCACATCGGACATGCTCGTGCCGGGGTGGTGTTCGACATTATCTATCGCTATCTGAAATACGCCGGCTACGATGTCACCTACGTCCGTAACTATACCGACATTGATGACAAAATCATCAACCGGGCCAATCAGGAAGGGACTGATTACCGCACGATTGCCGACCGCTATATCCAGGCTTTTGATGAGGATATGGCACAGTTGGGACTGGCCAAGCCGACGCTGGAGCCGAAGGCTACCGATCATATCGGCGGGATTATCGATATCATCGAAAGGTTGATTGCCAAGGGGCATGCGTACGTCTCCGAGGGTGATGTGTATTATGCAGTAGAGTCTTTTCCTGATTATCTGAAACTCTCCGGGCGCAACCTGGAGGAGATGCAGGCTGGGGCCAGAGTTGAGATAGGAGACAAAAAACGCCATCCGATGGATTTTGCCCTCTGGAAGGGGTCGAAACCGGGAGAACCGTGGTGGCAATCGCCGTGGGGCAGTGGACGCCCAGGCTGGCACATTGAATGTGCGATGAGTATGGAATTTTTGGGTAAAACCTTTGATATTCATGGTGGCGGAAAAGACCTGGTGTTTCCCCACCATGAGAATGAAATAGCTCAGTCGGAAGGGGCAAACGGCTGCCAGTTTGTGCGTTACTGGCTACATAATGGTTTCGTTAACATTAATGCTGAAAAGATGAGCAAGTCGCTGGGCAACTTTTTCACCATCCGTGAGGTGCTTAAGAAGTACGACCCGGAAACTCTGCGGTTTTTCATTCTTTCGGCTCACTACCGCTCACCAATAGATTTCTCAGATCAGAACCTGGATGAGGCCCAATCCGGGTTGGAGCGGATCTATTCCTGCCTGGCCGCTCTGGATGATATTCTGAAAGGGCAGTCTCAAACCGCTGAAATTACCGTAGTTGAAAGTCTGTCTCAAGTTGGTCAGGAGCTCCAGGAAAAGGTAGACCAGTTCTTGCCCCGTTTTATTGAAGCGATGGACGATGATTTCAATGCTACACAAGCGCTGGGTGTATTATTTGAAACCGTTAGGGCTACCAACCGTTTTCTCGCGGAAACGAAGGAGATGACTCCGATCTCCCTGTCACTGATTGCACATGTCCGTCATCTGTTTGTAGATGCCGGAGGTGTACTGGGCCTTTTTACAATCGTGCCGGACGTTTGGCTGGCAGGAATCAGGTCTGCAAAGGCTGGCCAGATTGATTTGTCTCCGGACGAGATAGAGCGTCTGATTGTCGAGCGGGCAGACGCGCGTGGCGCAAAAGATTTCAAGCGTGGCGACGAGATTAGGGATCTGCTGTTGGCAAAGGGGATTTTGCTGCTTGATTCGGCGCAGGGAACAACCTGGAATGTGAAGTAGCCAGGATTGCATACCCGTTTTAGACTGATATACTAGAGCTACACCTGACAAAATAAGGATCAAGTCCGTTTACGAAATAATAACATCTAAAGAGGTTCAGAGTGGACCAAGAGTGTTGCTGGAACAGGGACGTGATTGAGCAGGCAGATTGCCCAAAGATAGGCGTGGGTGAAGAGGATCTGCTTGTTTTAAAGCGGCAGCGTAATTTGGAAAAATGCAGCGATTGCCCCAGGTTATTGAGCGATCTGAAGCAGTTACGTGACGAAAATAACCCGCTGGCTCCTATTCTTGGTGACCTTCTGGCAGAATACCACCGTCAAAAAAATCAGATCCAGTCACTGGTAAGCTTCCTCGATAATAAAACACTGGAAATGCGTTTTTTCCATGAGCTTGGATCCGTTTTGCAAAGCTCGGTTGATCTGGATGAGGTGCTTTCTGTGGCCCTTACCGCCATTACTGCCGGTAAGGGGTTCGGCATGAACCGCGCGTTTTTGCTGCTGACCGATCGCGAGGTGGGCATGTTGAGTGGCTACCTGGGAATTGGCCCTCGAAATATCGAAGAGGCCAGCTATGTTTGGAATGAGATCGAGCAGAATGATATGGATCTGCAGACCTTGGCCCAAAATTTTCGACTTAATAAACTTTCTTCCGAACGCGCAAAATTCCACGATCTCCTCGAACAGTTAACAGTTCCTCTCTCAAATAAAGATCATATTCTCATCAAAGCACTGGATGGGAAGCTCCCGATTATGGTTGAGTCGGCTTTTCAGCATCCGGACGTTCCGCCTGAGCTGGCACGCCTGCTGGGGGTTGATACCTTCCTGCTGATGCCGCTGATCTCGCGCAATCGCCGGATTGGTATGATCATCGCTGATAATTGCATCACACACCGTCCCATAACCGAAGAAGATATGCATTCTCTGGAAACATTCGGTTTTCCTGTCGCTTTTGCGATTGAACGTGCCTCGTTGTATGACAAGCTCCAGGTTGAACTCAACCGCGTTACCGAAGCTGGGAAAAAACTGAAAGAGCAGCAAGAGTTGATAGTCAGGATGGAGAATATGGCTCTGGTCGGGCGGATTACTTCCAGTATTGCCCATTCGGTCCGTAATCCCCTGATGATTATCGGTGGGTTTGCCCGCTCCATGCTTAAAAACAGCGCTGAGTCCGACCCTAAACGTAGTTTTATCGAATCTATTGTAGAAGAGACCCATCAACTGGAAGGTGTTCTGGATGAAATACTCAATTATTCAGATTCGCTGTATCCAACCAGGGACTTTTGGGATGTAAATCAGTTGGTAGTGGCTGCGCTGGGTGAATCAGCTGTTACTTTAACGCCGCTGGGCTATGCGATCAGCTATATACCGGGGCATGATCTGCCGCCGGTATATATTGACTTCAAACAGCTTTCCTATTGTCTCCGAACCGTACTGCAGAACGATGTCATCGGCGTTAGCAATGATCTGTCTATTGAGATTAATTCTCAAAGTGGTGAAAATTGCGTCATTCTCCGCATTGAAGACCACAGTCGGCAGATTTCTCAAACAGAGCTTGACTGGTTGCTGGTGCCGTTTTCGGAAACCCGCGACCTGGGAGCCGGGCTAGGGCTGGCACTTTGCAAATCCATGCTTGAAAAACAGGGGATTCCGTTTGTTGCAGAGGCAAACGTACAAAATGGAATCCGCTATACCATTACACTTCCCACCCGCAAGGAGGACAGCCATGAGTAGATTATTGGTAGTAGATGATGAGGCCAACATCCGGTTACTGTACGCTGAAGAGTTGAAAGACGAGGGTTACGAAGTCGTGACGGCAGCTAGTAGTGCCGAGGCGGCCGAAAAACTGCATGAGGGGGTGTTTGACCTTGCCGTGCTTGATATTAAGCTGAAGAACGAAAGCGGAATCGACCTGCTGCAGAAGCTGGTCAAGGAGCGTCACGATATGCCGGTGATCCTCTGCTCCGCTTTTTCCTGTTACAAGGACGATTTTTCGGCCTGGCTGGCGGATGGCTATGTAGTAAAGTCTGGCGATCTGACGGAGCTGAAACAGGAAATTGCCAGGGTACTGGCGAAGAAGGCGTTGAAGGTTAAAGCAGGAGCGTAAAAAATCTATTTTTATTGATTATAATATTGGGGGCTCCATGAAAGCAGTCATTATGGCGGGTGGTTTCGGCACCCGCATTCAGCCGCTTACCGGCAGTATGCCAAAACCGATGATTCCGCTTTTTAACCGTCCGATCATGCTGCATATCGTCGAACTGCTGAAGAAGTACGACATCACTGAGCTTGTAATGCTGCTCTATCACCAGCCGTTTTATATCAAAAATTTCTTTCGCGACGGCTCTGATTTTGGAGTCAAGATCACCTATGTCACCCCGATTGCCGATATGGGGACTGCCGGGGCGGTTAAGGCGGCCGAAAAGTATCTGGATGAAAGTTTTATGGTGATCAGCGGTGACCTCCTGACCGATTTTAACCTCAAGAAAATCATTGATTTTCATGCCGACCACAAGGCCAAGGCTACGATTACCCTGACATCCGTCAAGGATCCGCTTCAGTTTGGTGTTGTGATCACTGATAAGGAAAAACGCATCACTCAGTTTCTGGAAAAGCCAGGCTGGGGTGAGGTTATCTCCGACACAATCAATACCGGGATCTATGTGCTGGAACCGGAGATTTTGAAATATATCCCCGAGGGGGAAAATTTTGATTTTTCACAGGATCTGTTCCCACTTATGCTCAAAAAGAAGGATGCTCTGTTTGGTGTGACCGCAAAGGGATATTGGCGCGACATCGGCAATACCGATTCCTATCGCGAAGCGTGCCATGATATTTTCAAAGGCAGGGTCAACCTGAAGATCGACGAGCCAAAGCTGGACTTTGTCGGCAAGGATCTGAGGATCGGTGCCGATGTAAAGCTGGAGCAGGCAGCCGGTCTTGAGGGTACGGTCGTGGTTGGTGACAACAGCCAAATCCTGGGCGAAGTGCACATTAAGGATTCGGTGATTGGCCGTAACTGTACGATCGAAACTGGAGTCAGGCTCAACCGCTGCATAATCTGGGACAACTCTTATGTCAAGAAAGGGGCCCGGATTACCGACAGCGTGGTCTGCTCCAATGTTCGTATCGGTCTGGGGGCAATTCTTGAGGAGGGGGTTATTGTTGCTGACGAGACATCGATTGGTGACGAAGCGGTCATCAAGGCGGATGTTAAAATATGGCCCAAGAAAACCATAGAGGCTGGTGCAACTGTTACCTCCAATATGATCTGGGGGGAAAAATGGAAAAAGTCTCTTTTTGAGGGAGCAATCATCAAGGGGCTTTCCAATGTAGAACTCACGCCGGAATTTTGTGCCAAGCTCGGGTGCGCTTACGGTACCTCGCTTCCCAAAGGGAGCTTCGTGCTGGCGGGTCGTGATTCCAATCCATCATCACGTATGCTCAAGCGCTGTTTTGTTGGCGGTCTGCTCTCTGCCGGGGTCAATGTACGCGACATGAAGATGACGTCATTGCCACTTGTACGCTATAAATTAAAGACCTTCGGTGAGGTTGGCGGGGTACATTTCCGTCAGGCGCAGGATGATCCCGCCCTGCTGGAAATAGTTTTTATCGATGGTGATGGTCTAGATTTCTCCAGCAACATGGGTAAAAATGTGGAGCGTACTTTTTTCAAGGAAAATTTTCGCCGCGCACACCATACTGAACCGGGGGTTATCACCGACATCAACAATGTCGGTGATTTTTATCGCGAAGGTTTTTTGCGGGCGCTCGATCGGGAGATGCTTAAAAAATCGGCGTTCACGGTGGTAGTCGACTTCAATTTTTCTCCCGCTAGCCAGACACTGCCGCAACTTTTAAATGAGCTTGGCTTCTCGGTCATTGCACTTAATGCATATGTGGACGAAGGTCGCGGTGTCCAGATCAAGGAAATAGATCTGGCCCTTAATCAGCTTTCGGCAATTGTTTCGTCTCTTGGGGCTCAGGCCGGGTTCTGGCTTGACTCATCCGCTGAAGCGATCACTATGGTAGATGAAACGGGGCGAATTTGCACCGGCATTGAGCTGCTTTCTCTGACCGTAGCGCTGCTGCTGAAGGGCGGCCAGAAGGGTACGATTGCCGTACCGGTGCAGACCCCCTCAACAATTGAACAGATGGCCGGGCAGAAGGGGGGGCAGGTTGTCAGGACGAAGAGTTCCGACCGCGCTATGCAGGAGATCGCCTCGTCTTCGGAAATCGTCCTGACAGGTACGACGGATGGACGCTTCGCCTTCCCCCGTTTTCAGTCCGCTTTTGACGGCATGTTTGCCATAGCGAAGCTGATGGAGCTGGGTGCTGCTGGTGGAGTAACGCTGTCACAGGCGCTCTCTGCTGTTCCACACACAGCTTTTCTTCAAACCAGCCTGCCATGCCCTTGGGAAATGAAGGGTGGCATCATGCGTAAAATGAGTGAGGACAGCCTGGAAAAGGAGGCTACTTTCATCGACGGCATCAAAGTGCATTTCGGTGCAGAGTGGGTACTTGTGCTCCCTGATCAGTATCTGCCAGTTGTCCATATTGTGGCTGAAGCCAGTGATCAAAAAACAGCTCAGAAGCTGCTCGGTGAGTACGAGAAGAAAATTATTGGCTGGAAAAAGGAGATGGTGTAACCGATTATGCCTCATACTCAGCCCCTTGACGTAGTCATCGTATGGCACATGCACCAGCCATACTACAAAGACCCGCTCAAAAATGAATATGCACTTCCTTGGACGTATCTGCATGGCATCAAGGACTATTTTGACATGCCGGCCATTGTTGAGGATACACCAGGTGCCAAGGCTGTTTTTAATCTGGTGCCGTCTCTGATAGAGCAACTGTTGGAGTATGCCTCCGGAAGTGCCGTTGATCCGTTTCTTGAAAAGGGGAAGGCCGCTCCGGCCGATCTGAGCCAGGATGACCGAGTATTCATTCTGGAGAACTTTTTCTCGGCCAATCGCCAAAATATGATCGAGCCTTCCCGGCGCTATCTGGAACTGCTATATATGGCCGGAGAAGGGAAACCTGGGAGCGCCAGGGAGCGAGTCAGGCATTTCAGCGAGCAGGATCTTCTGGATCTACAGGTCTGGTTTTTTTTGGCCTGGACCGGGGAGGCGGCTCGCCGTCGCTATCCAGTCTTTGCTGATCTAGTTGCCAAGGGTGAAAATTATACTGCTGCTGATAAAGAGTTACTATTTGCTACCCAGTTGGAATTGCTTCAGGCAATAATTCCGCTATATCGGCGTCTTCATATAGAGGGGCGGATTGAACTTTCGGTGACGCCTTATTACCACCCGATTCTGCCGCTGTTATGTGATCTGAAAATGGCTCAAACGGCTATGCCACGAATCAACCTTCCGACTGCCAGTTTTCGCCATCCCGAGGACGCACGCGCCCAGATTAACCGTGGAATAAGTTATTTCCGTGAAATATTCGGTTTCACTCCAACCGGTATGTGGCCTTCGGAGGGATCAGTCAGTAACGAGACGTTGACGATTATTGCCGGTAGTGGTATCCGCTGGATTGCCACCGATGAAGAAATTCTGGAAAAAAGTATGGACGGTGGTCTCGGTGCTGGTAAGGAACGGTTGTATCGACCCTGGCGCTACAGTAGCAGTCAGGGTGAAATCGGCACTTTCTTCCGCGATCACCAAATCTCGGACTTGATCGGTTTTACCTATTCGCAGTGGGAAGCGCCGCGTGCTGTGGCTGACCTCTGCGGGCGACTGAACGCTATCAAGACCCGTCTGGGGGGAGAAGGGCGTGTTGTTTCGATCATTCTTGATGGTGAGAACGCCTGGGAGTACTACCCAAACAACGCCTATAATTTTCTTCAAGGGATGTACAAGGGGATTGCAGGTTCAGCGACTCTTCGCTTGGCCACCTGCAGCGAGGTATTGAAAGAGACCCGCTTCGATGGACGACTGCATACGATCTTTCCTGGATCGTGGATTAGCGGTAACTACGGGATATGGATCGGACATCCTGAAGAAAATCTGGCCTGGGATCTGGTTGCTAAGGCCCGTGAAACGGCCGTTTCCACAAATCAGCTTGTAGCCGCCGCATTTGAGAGCGGTGAGCCTTCAACTGATGCTACAGCGGAGATGATATGCCGTTCTCTGTACGCTGCCGAAGGAAGCGACTGGTTCTGGTGGTACGGCGATGACCATTTCTCCCCGCATAGCGATCGGTTTGACCGGCTTTTCCGCCAACACCTGATGAATGTCTACCGGCTATTGGGACAGGACCCTCCTCGCGAGTTATTGGAACCGATCAAGAAGAAGAACCCCGCTGGATTGATCCGGGAGCCGGCCGCCTTTATCGATCCGGAGATCAATGGCAGGATCAGTGATTACTTTGAATGGCTGGCAGCCGGGCTGTATGACCTGACTCGTCAGGGTTCTGCCATGCACTCATCAGACCGTATGCTGCAGAGCTTCTACTATGGTTATAACAGTAGCTCTTTATTCATAAGGATCGACGGAGTTCAGGAACTATCTCGTATGTTAAAGGATGACGATGTACTACATATTCATCTGATCTATGATCATGACTATCGGCTGTCTTTACAGGTGAAAAGTGATGGAGGTTTGCTGTTGGTCAAGGAAAACGGCGTCTGGACACCGACTGGCAGCTACTGCCACTGGAAGATTGCCAAGACTTGCGAGATCAGTATTCCACTGAATAGCATCAATTTAGAGGAAGGAAGTAAGCTGTTCGTGTCTGTTGCGCTGGTGCGTGATAACGAGGAGATTGGTCGTTGGCCGACTGATGCGCCGCTGATGTTGTACTACGCAGGAGCGGATATTGATTTGGATAACTGGTTGATATAATATGGGGCAAGAGTCATGGGTCAACTGGGTAAGGAAGATAATAAAAATCTTGACCCTGGCCCCTTGACCCTTGCTTCTTGGAGGATAAATGTCTGAACTTCGCTGGGATCCG
>JANXYR010000020.1 GCA_025355965.1 Geobacteraceae bacterium | reverse complement strand
ATGTAAGATGATGGTAAGGCACGGTGGACTCCTTCTGGTGTGATGGTTGGTCGCGCTTCCAACATTACCAGAAACCCACCGTGTCTACTTGTTTTTTACCCACCTCTCAGGGTGGTGCACTTTGAACTAGATTCTACCCTGCCCTATTACGGTAAGCTCTATCGAGACAAGTATGGCTATGAACGGATCTATTTTATTGTCGAAAATAATGGCAGTGACGCCGAACGTTTGGATGTTGGACTGGACGTGTGGGACTGCAAAAAAGAACCGGGATTGCCTGAATGGCTCAAAAACAAAGGTGTCGGCAGTGTTATTTGCCGTGGTGAAGCAGAACGACACATCGCAAAGGCAATGGCCGGCTTCGGTATCAATATTCTGAATGAAATCAACGCAGATGCCAGCCGACTGATGAAAAACCTGCTGGTTTAATGCTGCACGGCAGTCAAATCACTCAAAAGGAGAATACTGATGAAAGCAAAAAGCAATTACTCGAGACTGGTAGAAACATCGGCAGTTACAGGGACGGTGGGAATTTTTGGTGGCATCACGATTTTCATTGGCGTTTTTGCAGTTTGGTCGGCTTGCTGTATGAGTTCCGCAGTCGTTAGCCTGTTCAGCTGATTCACGAATTTCAACAATGAAACGGGGGTAAAAGCATGAAAGCAAAAATTGGGTACTCAGATATAGATGACCGAAAATACATCGGCAATGTTCTTGCGGTTGCTGGGCTGTTCGCCGCAGCTGGAAGCTTTTATGTCGCATGGCCGGCCTTGAATCACATCGGGTTCAGCCTCATCAGCTAGCAGAACAAAAGACGGGGTGACTGCAGTTCTCCCTGTCTTTTTTTGCCTATCTCTCTGATACACCAGGAAGACGGACCTGGAAAAGGTTTGAGTATTGATGCACGAGATAACATGCCCAGCATGCGGCAGTTCGGAATATTACACCCTTCGCGACAAGCGCTTCCAGTGTGTTTACTGCCGCAGGAAATATTCAACAGTAAACCGCAGAAATAAATTATCACTACCGGCTATACAGGCTATTGCCAAGAGTTTCTGGGAGATGATTCCTGCTTCGGCAGCTGCGGAGCAGCAAGGGGTAAACAGCAAAACAGTCCAAAAATGTTATGACATCCTCCGGCGAAACATTGCAGCGGTTGATGAACAGATTGTCCGGGAACATATCGGCGCAACAGCGATCAGCGCCGGTCTGTTTGCTGACGTCAGGGTAGCGCATCAATTAGGGTCGTATGTCGAGCCGTTGTTCTGCCTGGTTCGACTAGGTGACAAGGATTTCTTTCTTTTTGTCGTTAGCGATGCAAAGGAACAACCGAGCGCCATCATCGGCCCTGTCATCCTAGGATGGATCTATGCCAAAAATCAAAAAGCGCTTGTCGCTCTCGAACTTGATCGAATTCACTTTCTGCCGGTTGCTCAGGCAACGGCCAATCGTACCGAAAACCGCTTCTGGAAGCATGCGAAACAAGGGTTGGTAAGGTATCATGGCGGGTTTCGCAAGAACTTCAGCTTGTTCATGCGGGAGATGGAATTCCGTTTCAACAATCAAAATGAGACTTCCGGACTATTGGTTTTAATGGAAATGTTGCAAAAGGACCGAAATTTATAAATAGGAGTTAACAATGTACAGGTTTTATAAGCAGTTGATATTTTTGTCTTGCCTGCTGATCATGCTGCAGAGTGCGGTCTTTGCCGCAAATGGTATGGCAATCGATCCCGTTGATTGTCTCGGCTGCCATAGCAGCAAAATCTCTGCTGCCCATTTCGGCGCATCTGCTCACGGCAAAAACGGCTGTACCAGTTGCCATCTCGAAGGGGTCAACTTACTTAAACATATGACTGGCCGCGTTAAACTGGAGAAGGTTAACTGCGCCCGCTGCCATCAAAAAGAATACGGCGAGCAGGCCGGCAGTGTCCACCAGCAGCGGGGGATCTCCTGCACCGGCTGCCATTCGGATATCCATACCAGCACCAGCTGGAATAAAGATAAACGGGTTGTTTTACAGAAATGCACCGGTTGTCATCCCAAGAAAAAACAGTTTTTCACGTCGGTTCATGGCAAGGCCGTTTTCGCTGGCAGCAAAGATGCCGCCGATTGCAGCGATTGCCACGGATTACATGCCATAAAGCAGGTGCAATCGGCACAAACAACCGAAGGCCGCATGTTCCATTCCTCGGTCTGCATTAAATGCCACGCCAATGAAGAGATGATGCGGCGCAACCATTTAACGGCGACCGCGGCAGAAACCTTCCTGGAAAACTATCATGGCAAGGGTTACCGGCTCGGGTCACCCGGCCGTGCAGCGGGATGCTCGGATTGTCATACCGCCCATGCTGTACTGCCACAAGCAGATCCCGCTTCAACGGTAAACAAGAAGAATGTGGTCGCCGTTTGTGGCTCCTGCCACACTAATGCGACCCCCCTCTTTGCTCAATATTTTGCCCACGGCAGCCATTCGGATCGAAAGAACTATCCCCTACTCTACTGGACGTTCCTTGCCATGACCGGACTGTTGGTCGGGACATTCGCCGTGTTCTGGGTCCATACCCTCCTCTGGATGTTCCGTGGCTTTGTGGAAAACAGGGAAAAACAGGCGGCCCTGCTGGAGGATAAGGTTCACCATCTGCCAGGAGCCAACAAACTCTACTACCGTTTTCAAAAGCGGCATATATTCCTCCACTTCACGGTGATCATCAGCTTCCTCGGCCTCGCTCTAACCGGCTTGCCGCTGAAATTCAGCGATCAAGTCTGGGCCAAGACGCTCATGTCATTCTATGGTGGGGTACATTACGCGGGATTGATCCATCGCGGCTGTGCGATCCTGACCTTCTACTACTTCCTCGGCGCCCTGTTGATGAGTATCGATTATTTGATCATCCGCAAGGATATCGAGGGAAATATCCTGCAGCGGCTGTTCGGCCCCGATTCCCTGATGCCTAATTTCCGCGACCTCAAGGATGTGATCGGCATGGTCAGGTGGTTCCTGTTCAAGGGTGAAAAGCCGGTCTTCGAACGCTGGACCTACTGGGAAAAATTCGACTTCATTGCGGTCTTCTGGGGTATGTTCGCCATCGGCGGTTCCGGCCTGATGCTCTGGTTCCCCGAATTCTTCGGCCATTTCCTGCCGGGTTGGGTGTTAAACGTGGCGACCATCATCCATTCAGACGAGGCACTGCTGGCTACCGGATTCATTTTCACCGTGCACTTCTTCAATACCCACGGCAGGCCGGAGAAGTTCCCCATGGATTTCGTCATATTCAATGGTCAGATGACCAAGGAAGAGTTCATCGAGGAACGTGGCGACCAGTGGAAAAGGTATGAAGAGCTCGGCATTACGGAGAAATTCCAGGTAACCAAGCCGAGTGGCATCCTCTATGATTTCTTCTTCAAGGGGTTTGGTTTCACCGCAGTGTTCATCGGCCTCTCCCTCGTTTTCTTCATGCTGTACGCCTTCTTCTCCAAATAAGGGGAGACGTGAGTAAACACCCAGCAGAGGCGCCGGCAGATAAACCGGTGCCTCTGCTACAAACGGAGACAAGACATGGCGGATGACAGGGAAAATTCAGGGAAAAACTCAACCGTTCTGCTTTTAGCCCGGATACTGGCTATTTTCTTTTCACTCGGCGCCCTTGGTGCTTTGTGCGGAACACAGTCTGTCCGGCTGCTTTATGGGGGTGATTATGCTGCAGGGGTAAGGGAAGGGTTTATTTTGCTCATCGTCAGCTCCTGCCTTGGATTGCCGGGGGTGTATTTGCTCCGAAAGCGAAAAGGGTTGGGCGCCGGGAGTGGAACGGGCATCTCCGGGAAGCACAGTTGAGCTCTAAATAACAATATATATAATTTTCTTTATGTATCCATCTTTCAAATGCTATAGTATCCCGGTGAACTTGCATGAGATCATGCAGGAGAGGTTTTGTGCCATGGCAAAAAGAGCAGGTCTTTATCTTTCAATCGCCGCATTCGTGCTCTATATCTTGGGCGGCTGCTGCATATTCAGCGGGATCGGCTTAATCGTCCTGCTGGAGGGACGAAACCTCTTCGGCTGGGGGGATGCACGTTCCCTCGGCTATCTCTTTTTCTGCGTGGGGGGATGCCTGTCCATCTTGGGTGTCCTTATGCTACGGCTGATCCGGAATCGAACGATTGTTGTCCTCTGAACTTGACACTTTTGCAGCTTATCCGCTGAAACATCAAAAGTGTTCGTAGGGTGTCGTAAACATGCTCACGTTTAAGAAAGAAGAAGCTGAATATCTGCAGTTCTGCCATAACATTATGGATTCGGTTGCCGATGGTGTTTTCACGGTAGACGAACAGATGCGGATCACTACCTATAACCGGGCAGCAGAAGAATTAACCGGCTTTCCCCGGGAGGAGGCGATTGGCAGGCCATGCCATGAAGTCTTTCGAACGGAGGTCTGCTTTAATAACTGTCCTCTCAAGGAGGCACAGGAAAAGGGAAAACCGATATTAAACCGGGAAGTTTCCATTCTCGACAAAAACGGCGGACGGACGCCGATTTCCGTCAGCGCCTCAATCCTCTACAATGCAGAAGGAAAGGTAATCGGCGGCGTAGAAACCATTCGCAATCTGAAAAACATGTGCGTGATTTTTGACAGCGTTGCCGACGGCATTTTCACCATTGATGAGAACATGCAGATCCAGTGGTTTAATCGGGCAGCCGAAGAGATAACCGGGTTTTCCCATGAAGAGGCCGTTGGCAAGCCTTGTCACGAAATCTTCCGTTCCGATGTCTGCAAAACCGCCTGTCCGGTCAAGGAAGCCATGGAGACCGGCAATTCGGTGCTCAACCGGGAGGTGGAAATAACCGACCGTGCCAACCGTAAAATCCCAATTACCGTCAGCGCTTCCGTACTGCTGGATAACGAAGGTAAAGTCATCGGCGGTGTGGAAACTATTCGCGACCTGTCGTTGATCCATACCCTCAAGAACGAATTGCAAGATAAATATTCTTTCCAAAATCTGGTGAGCCGGAACCATTCAATGCGGCGGCTCTTCGATATAATTCCCGATGTTGCGGCCAGCGAAGCGACCGTATTTCTCAATGGGGAAAGCGGCACCGGTAAGGAGCTGTTCGCCAGGGCAATCCACGATTTAAGCCGACGCAAAAAAGGGCCGCTGGTCACGGTCAATTGTGGAGCTCTGCCGGAGAATCTTCTGGAAGCCGAAATATTCGGGGTGAAAAAGGGAGCATATACCGGCGCCGTGGAAAATAGGCCAGGTCGTCTCGAATTATGTGATGGCGGAACATTTTTCCTTGACGAGATCGGAGATCTGCCGCTCCAGCTGCAAGTCAAGCTCTTGAGGGTCTTGGAAAACCACGAATATCAACCACTCGGCGCCAAGAACCCGTTAAAAGCCAATGTCCGTTTCATAACCGCGACCCATAGAAATCTGGAAAAAATGGTAGAGGAAGGGACTTTTCGTCGGGACCTCTATTTCAGAATCAATATCATCTCGTTGAGTATTCCACCGTTACGAGAGCGCCGGGAAGACATTCCTCTGCTGCTGGAGATGGCTCTCGCAAAATTCAATCTGTTGTACGGCAAAAAAGTCCGTAGAATCTCCCCAGACGTGCTGAAACTCCTCTTGAACCACGATTTCCCGGGGAATATCCGGGAACTGTTGAATTTAATCGAGCAGGCAGTCATTCTTTGCAAGGTAAGCGAAATTGCTTTAGAGCATATGCCGAAAGGATTTATCGGCCTAGCAAGCAAACAAAAGTCCTTGCCAAAACGGGCCAGCAGAGCGCCTGCCACTGAGGTCCTCTATGATGCCCTGTCTCGACACAGGGGAAACAGGGCCGAGGTCGCCCACGAGCTGGGTGTCGACAGATCCACCCTCTGGCGTTGGGTAAAAAATGCCGGGCTGGATACTGTTCGCTAAACCGAAAAACAAGGAGCAAGAAGATGCGGGCTACAATAGATGAATTGCGCTCCCTAAGCTCGCAAATCGACGATTTGTTCGATCTCGGGAACAAAGAAGCAGCAGAAACCTTGCTCAGCAAGGCACTTATCGACTCGGCGCACAACAGCGCCTACCAACTGTTTTTCTTGGCTGAAGTTGCTGGCTATCTTGAGCGTGACCGGAAGAAACAACGGGAAAATTTGCTACAGGCTTACCGACAGGATGAAAAGGATCCCTTCATCGTAAGAAATGTCGGCGTGTATTTTTTGCTCAACAACTCGGAACGGAAAGCGATCGGTTATTTTGAGAAGGCCCTAGACTTGGATCCAGCCGATTTTGCTGCGGCCCGTCATATGGGCCTGGCTTTTTCCAACCTGGGGCGAGAGCGGAAAGCAATGGAGTGGTATGCTAAGGCCATTTCGCAAAACCCTCGTGACTACGACGCCATGCGCCAGAGTGGAGTTTCCTTGTCAAAACGGGGCAAAGACCGGGAAGCAATCGAATGGTACAGGAAGGCGCTTACTGTTAATGAAAAGGATTACGACTCCATGCGGCAGCTGGGTGTTTCTCTTGCCATGCTCGGCAAATATGAAGCTGCTGTCGAATGTATGAATCTCGCCCTGATCATTAATCCGAGGGATTTTGAGACAAACCGAAACCTGAAACTCCTGCTGAAGAAAATGACCGGCGAAGGGGAAACAATCTTCACCAAATTGCTGAATCATCTGGGGAGAAGGGTAGGCAATTTCTTCAGAAAGCTTTTGTAGCTCCTTATTAACCACTAATTAACTCGTCAACAAACATGCAACTATCTGATTTATGGGTTATTATTTAGTCTCCAGATTCAATGCCAATGAAATTACTTCAGAAAATGCCACACCCTTGTGAACATGATGCGATTCTTCTGCTGCTCCATCCGCCATAATCCTATCGAGATTCCGCATTACCTCGTCAAGAGCCGTCCTCAGCAACACCTTTGCCTCAGCTTCCCTTCCCGAATCGAATAGTTCGTTAATCAGACCCATTTTTGCATCATTACCGGATAGTTTCAGCAGGTCATCTTTTCCCGTTGGCAGGGAAAAGGAGCGGGAAAAGCCCCCCAATCCAGAGTAACTGGTTTTTACTTTCATGTTGCTCCTCACGCTGATCAGTCTTCGACGCTCGCAGATACCGCCTCCAAGGTGGCAGTTGTATTACACACTATCAAGAAGAATGCCATTTCGGAAATTGCGCAAGCATGAATATAATCGGTTTAAAATCAGTAGTTTGCACGAACGGACAGAGGGACGCTACGCCTTTAGTGGTGAGCGATTGCCCGATGGATCTGCATCAATAGATAGGTAAACGGTGTAGAGCGTTCTTACGCAGCATTCTGGTTGTTGCCGGTCCAAAGTGCAACAATAATGCGACATTTGCTACGCTGGATGAAACGCTTCAATTTGGCCGACCAGTGATGCCTTGTTGCGTGTTGCAAAAGCCTGTTTGTTGCAACACACACTCTGCACTCTCGCCAACGCCCTAGAATTGCGGTAGTTTTCATATTTAATATTTAAATATGAATATATAAATTCGTAGTTCTAATTATAGACGTTGCAGGTGCAACCTTTGAAGCCTCGCTCCGCGCCTTTCTAATTTCCCATCTCTCGCTGTAACCACCTATAACAATTGAGCAAAACTAGATAATTCGCTGGCCGGGCAGAAGTCGGCACACTGTTTGGAATAGGGAAAGCTATGAACAGCAATCAGCAACTGCATCGGTTCATACAAATTGCTGTTCCCTATCATGGAACCTTTTCTTTTTCACCACTGGGGCTGGCAAGGATTTACTTCGTTGCTAAGGTGGATCCGGCAACCAGGACGGCAGTCAGCATTAAACTGAAGATCTGGAATCCCAGGCAGATGCCGAACCTTTCCACCTGGCTACGGGAGCTTGGCATTGCCGGAGTGATCTGCAGCGATAGCGACTCCCAGTATCAGATCGCACTGAATAGCGAAACCATCTGGGTGCTCTGGCGGCAGCAGGGCGAGGTCGAGGAAGTGATTGAGCGCTGGGCACGCGACGAGATTGAACCAGGAACATCAGTAGTGATTACATCGTCATTAACGTAAACCGAAGGTCTACACTCAACAAGGAGGCTGCACAATGGAAACAATTAAATATGGCTTGTTGCTGTCAATCGTCCCCTTTACTGCAATTTTTCTGATTGTTACCATCTGGTGGGCGCTGGTTGACATGTCGCTGCATAAGATTACTGGTATGAGACGGACCCTCTGGACGCTGGGGGTTATTCTGGTTCCGCTGTTCGGCGCGCTGGCATATAATTATTTCGTGTCCATTCGGAAACCCTCGATTCAAAGTGACGAGGGGTTGTGAATCGGTTTCCAATTTTGACCCGGCATCAGCGTCGAAGCTTGACCAATCTAAATCTTTATTGTGCTGATTTTCCGTTATTTTTCAAATCACTGTTGGTCAAATTGGGCGCTGATCGTGGGTCATTATTGCATGCCGATTCACAGAATTCACCTGATCGCAGAATTAATGTAACGTACCTGTAACAGTTCTTCTGCTATACTATTGTCAGCGTAGACTTCCTCACCGGGAAACCCAAATGACCACGATCCTCATCATCGAAGACGAAAAAGACCTGGCGGAACTGGTCGCCTTCAACCTGGGGAAGGAAGGATACCGGACCATCCTCGCTGCCGATGGCGTCGCCGGCCTGGCTGCCGCCAGGAGCGCCTCGCCGGACCTGATTCTGCTCGATCTGATGCTCCCCGGCATGCAGGGGACCGAGATCTGCAAGATCCTCAAGCACGAGGAAGCCACCGCCACTACGCCAATTATCATGCTGACCGCCAAAGGGGAAGAGATCGACCGGGTGGTCGGCTTCGAGGTCGGCGCCGACGATTATCTGGTAAAACCGTTCTCCACCAGGGAGCTGCTGCTCCGGATCAAAGCGGTGCTGCGCCGCACCCTCCCCGAAGCAGCCGTTGGCAAGCTGGTCAAAGTAGGCCC
>JANXYR010000016.1 GCA_025355965.1 Geobacteraceae bacterium | reverse complement strand
GATGCCTCCCCCTGGATACTTCCAGAAGGATGCACAGCATGCTGAAATGATTTCAAGTCGATAACACCCATAAATGGCAACTTACCTTATTATTTACAATCAGTTATGCAGCTATAAAATTACAATGACCGGACACTAGTGTTCAAATTCAAATAATTGAGTCTAGACCAAATTTTGGCTGCATCTTAGACTGCTTATCTGCTATTGTGAAAATGATTTTTAATCATATGGGTATGCGTTTTGATAAATAAAACATAGATATAAAGGGGCATAAATGAAATCCGAGTATTTACGGACACTTATTGAATCTATTGCCACAGGAAGTTTTTCAAAGGCGGCTGAAAATCTTTTTATTACCCAGTCCGCAGTTTCCCGCAGAATCAAGTTTTTGGAAGATCAATATGGCTATTCACTTATAGACCGCAGTGGCCCTGTGCTGCTTGCAACAGAAGTGGGAAGGATGGTAATAGAAAAAGCTGAAAAAATGTTGCGTATTGAAGACGATTTGCTGAGTGATCTTCGTACACTTACACCCAAGTTAGGAATAAATTTTTGCTGCACTCCGTCATTTGGCATTACCTATCTACCCGAGATAATGAAAGGCTTTATGAAGTTCAAGCCCGATATTTTGGAGTTGAAGTTCTTTTTTGAAATGCCGG
Organism: Geobacteraceae bacterium; assembly: GCA_025355965.1. Taxonomy (GTDB): domain Bacteria; phylum Desulfobacterota; class Desulfuromonadia; order Geobacterales; family Pseudopelobacteraceae; genus JACRCG01. The sequence goes on along the minus strand of JANXYR010000016.1, from coordinate 65,549 downwards.
ACAATGTTGTTGATGGAATGAAGAAGGGGCAGTTTCAGGTGGGGGTAATTGAGCATAATGAAGATTATGATTTTGCCGACTTTGAAACTTATGAGTTGCCGGGAGATGACGTTATTTTTGTCAGTTCTCCACAATTAGGTATTACGGAAAAGGAACTGCCCATTGAGCGTCTGACATGCTTTGATTTATACAGTAGAAAAGAAGGATGCTGTTCCAACAAACTGCTTGAGTACAATCTCAAAAAACTGGGCTTGGATCATACGGAATTTAACAGGATAATTTATTATGATGACCTTCATCTTATCATCAGTTCTGTTCTAAAAGGGCTTGGCCTCGCTTTCTTATCCAGATCTGTTGTCGAAAAATTTGTGCGCGAAGGCACCCTGCGTACGCATCGCGTTACGGGCTTTGAACATGGCTTTAAACGTACGCTTATCATCAGCAAAGGATCTACTTCAAATGGGTTGCTTGTAAGTTTTATCGAAGAAATCAGGGATGTTTTCAAAAAGTTACCAGCGCAGATAGATTTCTTATCCTGTCGTACTGACGACTTTAGTTTGACGTTAGCACCGTAATCCTATCATCCGCCCCTGCGGGGTACCTCATCCCTGATAGAGAAAAAAACACCCTCTCCCATTTGGAAGAGGGTGACCGAAGGCCGGGTGAGGGGTTAAGGCAGGACTTTAGAGATTGTGTAATTTTCAAATACTTACGTTTTGTCTACGCCTTCAACTGAAACTGATTCACAATCCCCTTCAATTCCTCGGCCAGATCAGCAAGCCTGCTGGCTGCTTCTGCAGTCATCTGGGAACTGCCGGCGGTTTCCTGAACTACCTCAGTAATACGCTGCATGTTGCCACTAATCTCATTTGTTGTGGCGGTCTGTTCCTCTGCAGCTGTTGCTATCTGGTTGATCTGCCCGGTCACTTCGTTCACCTGAGACAGAATTTCTTCAAGTGCGCTACCAGAACGGGAAGCGTCATCGGTACCACGCTCAACCTCTTGCACACCCTCCTCCATAGCAGCTACCGCATTGCGGGTTTCCACCTGAATGTTTTTTATCATCCCGCCAATTTCCTTCGTTGCACGGGTGGTCCGCTCAGCCAAGGCGCGTACTTCGTCAGCAACTACTGCAAAGCCGCGCCCCTGTTCGCCTGCACGGGCAGCTTCGATAGCTGCATTCAGCGCCAACAGATTGGTCTGATCGGCGATATCTTCAATAGTGCCGATGATTGCACCAATCTGATCGGAACGTTCACCGAGATTTTCAACCGTGCGGGCACTTTCCTGAACTTTGGCAGCGATACGGGACATCCCGTCAACGGTCTTTTGAACAACAACAGCTCCACTAGTGGCTGTGTTACAGGCCCGGTTAGCACTTTCCACCGCCATAGTGCAGTTGGTGGCAATATCATTTGAAGTGGCAGCCATCTCTTCACCGGCTGTTGCAACTGACACAGCCTGGGCAGCAACATGTTCTGAGCCGGTCGCGATTTGCTCTGCATTTGCTCTCAACTCACCGGCAGCTGCCGTAAGAGAGTTCGAACAGGATTGAATCCGCTCCATGGCCGACTGGAGTGTGTTGGCGATCTGGTTAAAACTATCCCCGATAACCCCTAATTCATCACTTGAAGTAACTTTGGCACGAACCGTCAGGTTACCTGATGCCAGCTGTGAAGCAATATTCTTGAGCAACACTGATGAACGCCCTATGGAACCACCAATTAACGTCCCAAGAGTTAGTCCGCACACAAGCGCAACAAGTATTGACCCGACTATTACGTTACGAAACAGGGAATATTGTTGCTGGCTTTTCACATAAGCTGCCTTGGCAAGATCAACCTCATTCTGCATAAGTGCTTCCATGGATTTGTTGGCTTTCTGAATGGCCGGGTTGACTACATCAAAGGTCAAGCGATATGCTTCATGGAAATTGTTAGCCAGCGCCGCACTCAAAGCTGGCTCCAACCCTTCCTTGACAAATATGGAACGATCTTTATGAAAAACGTCTGCAAGATCACGAGATGTCTTGAGTGTTAAACTGTTGGAGTAATCACTCCAGAGTTGGTCAATAGTCGCAATATTTTTTTTGATAAGATCGGAATGCTGATCGGTAGGGTGATCATGCAAAGCGCTAAATTCACTTTTGGGATCGTGCTGAAGTGACAGCAACAATTGAATACGGTTAGCGCGCATCAAACCGTCAATTTTGGATAACAGGCCGGTATTCTTCATGTTGACCTGGTACACACCTTCCAGAGCTCTGTTGCTCTGGCTAAAGCCGACAAGACCGATACCTCCGACAACCACCATCAGGAGAAGTAAGACCGATGTAATACCCATTAATTTGGCTTTAATACTTAAATTCATAACACTGAACCCCCAAGTTTTCACAGCACATGCAGTAAGTTTTGATATGCAAAAGTTATTAGCTAATGTAATTAATCAAAACGGTACTTAATAGCATGCGATTATGAAAACTTCCAGTGTTAATTCATGTTGTTAAGTATACTTTCCACATTCAACACCATATTAGCGGGAAATTATTTTAATCCGGCTTTTTGATACGGTATTTAAATCCGCTAAAAATGCTTGATATTTCACCGTCATGTTCTTTTATGTCCATCAATACAGCGCTATATATATGATTAACAATGAATCCAGCGATAAGCCATAGGCCGAGATGATGTGCCAGACGCATCCCTTGACTACTGAAAAGCATGTACATAAACTCGAGCGATTTGTGCATTAGCCCACCAGGGTCGTGTTGGGCATACAGTGCGAAGCCGGTCAGGATCATTGATATATATAGACAGAACAGAATCGTATAGGCGGTGGTAGCCATAGGATTGTGTCCAAAAGTTTCCGGCACCTTTTTTTCCATAAACATGTAGTAGCGAAACATTGTGACCATCTTTTTACGCCCGGAAACAGTGGCGAAAGGAAAAAACTCACGCCAACAAGCGTACTTGTTGCCGATCAATGACCAGATCACACGGGAAGCGACGCTGACCGCAAAGGCGTATGCGGCTGCAAAATGGACGAAACGTAGCCAACCCATACTAAAATCCGAAGCAGATCCGCCGAAGTTGTATGGAGAACCGATGAAGAAACCAGTCACTGCCAGGATCACGATAGAGAATACATTGGCCCAGTGGTTGATGCGTACCGGCAACTCCCATATATAATGTTTATATTTTGGTGTTTTTGGCATGAGTGGTCTCCTCCCCTAGGATACCTTGACCTTGACCACCTCATTACCGTTGACATCCATCACATGGACAGCACAGGCAAGACAGGGATCAAAGGAGTGAATGGTACGCAGGATTTCAAGCGGTTTATTCTCGTCAGCGACCGGCGTTCCGACCAGAGCGGCTTCATACGGTCCGCGTTGCGCTTTGGCGTCCCTCGGTGATGCGTTCCAAGTGGAAGGAACAACCGCCTGATAATTGAGAATTTTCTTATCCTTGATCTTGATCCAGTGGCCAAGCGCACCACGTGGAGCCTCATGGAAACCGTATCCTTTGGCTTCAGCAGGCCAGGTGGAGGGATCCCAACTCTCGTTGTTGTGGATACGGTAATCACCCTTGGAGATATTACCGATCAATTCATCCAGCCACTTCGGTGTCTGCTGGGCAACCAACAGAGCATCAATACCCCTGGCAGCGGTGCGACCAAGTGTAGAGAAAAGTGCGGGGGCACCGACTCCCAGTTTGCCAAGTACCAGATCTACAACCGCCTTGGTCTCTTTTTGTCCGGAAGCGTAGGCCACAAGAACACGGGCAAGTGGACCGACTTCCATCGATTTCTCTTCATAACGCGGTGCCTTCACAAATGAATATTTCACAGTCGTGTCAAGGTTCTTGTACGGCGGCTTTGGTCCGGTGTATTGCGCTTCGGTCTCCCCTTCGAACGGGTGCAAACCCTTACCCGCTCCGGCGCTGTTTTCAAACCAGGAGTGATCGACGTACTCAGCTATTTTGCCCTGATCAACCGGGATGACTTTAGAGAGATCCTTATTCAGCAGTGCGCCGGCAGGGAACCAGAGATTGCCATTGGCATCCGGAAATTCACCATATGAAAGATAGTTGCCAACGCCAGCACCGATACCGGCCCATTCCTTGTAGAAGGAAGCTATTGCCAACAGATCCGGGATATACACTTTTTCTACAAAATCCTGAGCCTTTTTCAGCAAACGTTTGATCTCAAAGAGTTTGTCGGCATTGAGAGCATTCTGGGAATCTGGATCGATCGGAATTGACATGCCACCAACCAAAAAAGTCTGCGGATGGGGATTCTTGCTCCCCAAAATAGCGTGAATCTTGATGACATCTTTTTGCCACTCCAGCGCTTCAAGATAATGGGCGGTTGCCATTAGATTTGCTTCAGGCGGCAGTTTATAAGCGGGGTGCCCCCAGTAGGCGTTGGCAAATGGGCCCAGACGGCCTGACGCAACAAAAGCCTTCACCTTGTCCTGCACCGCTTTGAAATAGGTGGCAGAGTTGTTCGGCCAATCGGAAAGAGACGCAGCCAGAGCGGCTGTTTTGGTCGGGTCTGCTTTCAGACCGGACGTTATATCTATCCAGTCAAGCGCATGCAGATGATAAAAGTGAATGACGTGATCCTGCACGTTCTGGATACCCATGATGATGTTACGAATCAACTGGGCATTGGGCGGGATCTTGATTTTGAGGGCATCTTCAACGGCCCGGATGGAAGCAATCGAATGGACGGTGGTACAAACGCCACAGAAACGCTGCGTCCAGAACCAGGCATCGCGGGGATCGCGCCCACGTAGGATTTTCTCGATACCTCGAAACATGGTAGCTGAACTCCAGGCATCTTTTATGAAGCCCCCTTCGACCTCGGCTTCAATGCGAAGGTGCCCTTCAATTCTGCAAATCGGATCTACAACAATCCTGGACATAATTTATCCCTCCTTCGTTTCTGCAGGGTTTTTGTCTTTGCGCAGCGCACTCAAAACACCATGGACAGCAAAGGCCGCAGCGGCACCTGCCACCAGACCAAGACCAATCTTATCGGCGGTCGCCTCAATACCGAAGCCGGGAACATTAGGTAACCGCTGGTACATTGGCGACATGGTATCCCAAAATTGCGGTTCCGAACAACCGGCACAACCGTGACCGGAAGCAACCGGCCAGCTGGTTTTTTCGTTGTAGCGTTGGGTTGGGCAGTTGTGAAATGTTGCGGGCCCCTTACATCCCATCTTGTTGAGACAGAAACCTTTGCGATGGGCATCGTCACCCCAATGCTCAACAAACTGTCCGGCATCGAAATGCGGCCGACGCTCGCAGTTGTCATGAATACGCTTGCCATACGCGAACAGCGGACGTCCCTTGCTGTCCATGGCGGGGATCTTGCCAAACACCAGATAATGCACAATCGTGGCGGTCAGGTTATCAGCGTTGCACGGACAACCGGGTAGATTGATGACGGTAGCACCAGGCACAGCATCTTTGACACCGACAGCACCGGTCGGGTTTGGGGCAGCGGCGGCAATACCGCCATAAGAAGCACAGGTGCCAATGGCAATTGTCGCCAGGGCACTCCCACAAACACGCCGGGCGATTTCCAGATGTGTTTTGCCACTCGTGCAGCCATAAACACCGCCATCCTTCATGGAGATGGAGCCCTCGACAACACAGAGGTATTTACCTTTGTACTTGGTAATTGTGTTTTCCAGCGCTTCATCGGCCTGATGCCCGGCGGCGGCCATGATCGTCTCATGATAATCAACCGACAAAATATCAAGGATAATCTCACCAACAGTCGGATTGGCGGCACGCAGCAGCGCCTCGGTATCTCCGGTACAATCTTGGAAATTCAACCAGACCAGCGTCGGACGCTTGACCTCATCCAAAGCTTGGGCAATAGAAGGAGCAAACGACGCCGGCAGCGACATCGCTGCCGTCATTGCAGTGCAGAATTTAAGGAAGTCACGCCTGGACACCCCACGCTGCTTGAGAATCTCTCCGACTGAGTATTCCAGTTTTTCTAAACCTTGTTCTGATTCAACTGATTCATCACCGTTATTTTGCATACTCATACCTAACCCCCTTTCAGAAGATTATGCTGACACAAGTCATTTAAATTACAGCCATTACCGTCTATTTAAAATATGTGTAGAATATTAGGTATAAACCAGTTCTATTGCAACAGTTTTTTTGCTAAATGCCGCAGCGTTATGAATTATATTTTTGCACACTTACACTGGAATTTTACAACACTTAAAACATCGTCTATTTTCTTGTTTTTTTGATCTTCTTTTTTTTCAGATTATCTTTGACCCGCTTTTCAGCTCTTGCAATCAAAAGCCGATGGCTCCCCTCACCCTGCCCTTCAGCAGGAGTACGCTGAACGTAACTTCCATCAGGTTGCATATCCCATGCAGAGCGCTGATCGGCCAGATGTGTTTCAAATATCGTGCGCATCTCTTTGGTCAACTCAGGCGGCTCCACCGGGCAAAGGATCTCAACCCGTGCCTCCAGATTTCGCTTCATGGCATCAGCAGAAGCGATAAAATATTCTTCGGCACCGCCATTGTGGAAATAGTAGATACGGGCATGTTCAAGAAACCTCCCAACGACACTGACCACCCTGACATTATCAGAAAGCCCGACGATTCCGGGGCGCAGACGACAGGTGTCACGGACAATCAGATCTATTTTGACACCTGCCGTTGAGGCCCGGTATAGCGCTCGCACGACATCTCCATCCTCCAGGGCGTTTATTTTAAACTGAATCAGGCCGCCACCAGCAGCCTGATGCAAAATGATTTCACGCTCAATTTTATCAAGCAGCGCTTTTTTCAGCATCCGTGGAGCAGGAGCAAGCTTTGAATATTTACGTTTGAGCATGAAGCCGGTAGTGAGAAAATTGAACAGCTCCGTAACATCTTCGGCGATGATCGGGTCACAGGTTAATATCCCAACATCACTGTATAACCGTGCGGTATCGGCATGATAATTACCTGTACCGATGTGCAGATAACGACGCAGGCCGTTGTAATCCTGGCGCACGACCATAATGACTTTGCAATGAGTCTTTAAGCCTACGACACCATACGTAACGTGTACCCCGGCTTCTTCCATCCGCTCCGCGAGGCTGATATTAGTCGCCTCGTCAAACCGGGCCTTCAGCTCGACAACTACAGCAACCTGTTTGCCATTGTGCGCTGCCAGAATCAGGGCATCAATGATACGGCTCTGGCGCGAGGTGCGATAGAGCGTCATCTTGATGCCGCGAACTTTGGGATCGGTCGCCGCCTCACGCAAAAAACGCTCGACCGAAGTTGAAAAGGACTCATAAGGGTGCTGTAGTAAAATCGCACCGGCATCACGAATGATATGGAAGATATTGCGAGACATTTGCAGTTGCGGATGATCTATCGGATGATGCGGGGGATCATGTAACCTAGCAAAATCGAGTCGTGCCAATTCGAACAGATCACGCATCGCAAGCAAGCCGGGAACTTCAAAAACGTCAGTCGCTTCATCCAGTTCCAGCTCCGCTGCCAGGCGGCCACGATGTACCGGATCCATACCGGCACCGATTTCAAGCCGTACGATCGGGGCAAACTTGCGTTCTTTCAGCTCCGATTCGATCATCGCCATCAGATCGTCCGCCTCTTCTTCATCCTGTTCGGTATTGGCGTTTCTGGTCACCCTGAAAAGCTCACACGACACGATCTCCATGCCCGGAAAAAGCATATCCAGGTTGTTCATCATGACCTCTTCAAGCCGGATAAAATGTTCCCCTTTGCCGATCCTGATAAAGCGTGGAGTTCCGGCATTAACCGGCACCTTGATCCGTACCAGTGAATTCTGCTTGGCCTTTGGATAGCGTAGTGCCACTAAAAGATTAAGCGACAGATTCGAAATAAAGGGAAATGGATGGGCAGGATCGATTGATTGCGGCGTCAGAAGCGGAAAGATATTTGTGTAGTAGAACTCTCTCAGCAGCTTCTTCTCCTTGGCGGTCAACTCATCATAGCGCTCAATCAGAATGTTTTTTTCTTCCAGTAGAGCGCATATTTCGCAAAATGACTGTTCCTTGCGCGCTTCAAGATCGCGGATTTCAGCGTAACATTCGGTCACCTGTTGGCGTGCAGTACGCCCATCAAGCGACAACTCCCGCATCCCGGCACCGATCTGCTGTTTCAGGCCGCCGATACGTTTCATAAAGAACTCATCCAGATTGCCGCTGACAATGGCAATAAATTTAAGTCGCTCCAGCAAAGGTGTGCGCAGATCCTCGGCTTCGTGCAGTACACGCCGATTAAACGACAGCCAGGTCAGCTCTCGGTTCAAGAACCACTGGCTGTCATGCAGATCAAACGGTGCAGTTTCCTGAGGAGAATTATCGTTCTTTACTTTAGTAGCAGCCTTCGCTTTGGCAGAGACGTGTTTCAAGCCTTTCGATGTTGTATTCTTAACTTTGGTACCCGATAACGCGGCAGTTTTTGTATTACCCGACTTCAACTTGGAAACTTTCTTTTTGGCGACCTTCTGTTTGGAGTTCTTGGGTTTGCCGTACTTCGGTTTGGCAGCATTTGATTTAGGTAACTTCGAATTGGTAATTTCGCTAACATCAGCAAGAAGCGAACTGCTGCCGGCGATATCCATAGATGTGGTATACAACGAGTTATTTTCCAGTTCCGACACAGTAAAACTCCCTGATGATAGATAGATGATATATCAATACTACATAGTTTCCGCTCAATCGCAAGCGCATGATACATATTTTGCACTGCCAAGCTTCCTTTATATCCGAAGAACAAGCTGTTCAATAGTAAATGCTGCAGCCGTGATGCATTTTCCGTCTGGGACCATAGTTGTGGCTAAACGCAAAAAACAAGGTAATATGAGGGTGTCCGTAGTGGGGACGTTCTAGGGAAGACCTGAATTTATAATTGGTTAATGGGGATTAGGGTGTGTAACAGGAAGGACTTTGCTCTGTCATTGACAAAAATCTGGCTCTATTTGTCCGGCTCAAATTTTTGAAACTAAAACGGGGAGACCGCATCCGACTTCCCCGTAATAGTTTTTTCTATTTGTTCATGCATCCATTAAGCGCAGGAAGAGCCACCCTCCGGAGAAATTACAAAATCTTCCCCATAACCGAAGTTTACAAAGTCTATCATCTGCCCTTCCAGAAATGGGTTCAGCTTTTCTTCAACAAGCAGCTCAATACCGCTCAAATTAAACCTGTTATCATTTTCGTTCGGCTCATCCAGAGCCAACCCCAGACGGGGGCCGCCTCAACCAAAACCTTCAAACACCACCCTCAACACCTTGCCGGGGTTTTGGGCCAGAATCGGCTCCAAAGCCGTCTTCGCTGCATTAGTAATCTTCATGGCAACACTCCTTTGAAGTATCTATAAAACCATATATATCAATATAAAGTAAAAAATGCTATACATTTTTTGTCAAACAAGCATCAGCCGGACCAAGCCAACTATTCAAACAGTGTCTGCATCTATTAATAATATTAAATTTAAACAAAATTGCCTCACTGCTGCACTCCGTGGTACATCTTTACCAATGAAAAAGCTAAATCCACAACAACAACGTGCCGTCAACACCATCAATGGGCCTTTGCTGCTCCTAGCCGGGGCCGGCTCCGGTAAAACCCAGGTAATTACCACCCGCATCGTCCATTTTTTGAAAGATCTGCGCGTTCCGGCTGAAAATATCCTGGCGGTAACATTTACCAACAAGGCCGCCCGCGAAATGAACGAACGTGTGATCGGCATGGCGGGATCAATTGCCAAGGGTATCGTCATCTCTACCTTTCATTCACTGGGTGTCCGCATCCTCCGGCGCGACATCCGGGCGCTTGGCTTCAAGCCGAACTTTTCGATCTACTCCACCTCCGACCAGGCAGGTGTTATTCGTCAGGCCGTGCGCGAACGTGACATCGACCCGAAAAAAATCGATCCCGACCGGATTCTCTGGAAAATATCTGGCCTAAAAAACCGCCTGATTGGACCGAAAGAGTTTACCCCGGACAGAAATGATCCTTTGGAGATTGCGGTTGCCGCTGTCTATCCACGTTATCAAGAGCTGCTGAAGGGGTTTAACGCCATCGACTTCGATGACATCATCATGCTCTCCGTACGTCTGTTGCAAAGCACTCCGGCTATCCTCGCCCATTGGCAGGAGCGCTTCCGCTATATAATGGTTGACGAATACCAGGACACCAACGCATCGCAATATCTGCTAATTTCGCTACTTGCTAAAAAACATGGCAATATCTGCGTCGTCGGCGATGATGACCAGTCAATTTATGGCTGGCGTGGCGCCGAGGTGGAGAATATTCTAAATTTTGCCCAGGACCACCCCGGCTGTGTAACCATCAAACTGGAACAAAACTACCGCTCCACCGGAGCGATTCTGGATGCCGCCAACAGCGTAATAAGAAACAATACCGTGCGGACGGATAAAGCGCTCTGGACATCTGACGGAAAGGGACGCGAGATCGATCTGATTGTGGCTGACAGCGAGGAAGATGAAGCGGTAAAAGTTGTGGAACAGATTATGCTGGAGCAATACCGCGACAAGCTGCGCTGGGCGGATCTGGCAATCCTCTATCGTTCCAACGCACAGAGCCGGGCCTTTGAGGAAAAGTTGCGTCTGGAGCGCATCCCTTATGTAGTCATCGGTGGGCAACAGTTTTACGAACGCAAAGAGGTCAAGGATGCCATTGCCTATCTAAAAGTGATCGACAACCCCAGCGATGAGGCATCGTTGCTGCGCATCATCAACTTTCCACGCCGTGGAATCGGCGACACAACATTGATAAAACTGAACCAGTGGTCGATGAATCATAACGTGCCGCTGTTCGAAACACTTGGGCGGGCGGGCGAAATAGGAGAGCTTTCACCGTCGTGCGGAAAAACGGTGATCGGGTTTCACGCCATGATGAAAGATGTCATAGCCGGTTTCAGCAATATCAACATGGGGGCGCAGGTCAATGCCCTTTTCAACCGTTTACGCATTGAGGATGAGCTGTATCGAACCCTGAACGATGCCAAACAGAGTCGTAAGCGGATTGAAAATATCGAGCAGGTCGTCAACTCGCTGGCTGCTTACGAAGAACAAACTCCACGGGCCAATTTGTCGGCATTCCTTGAAAGAATATCGCTGATGGATGAAGACAAGCCGACCGAGGATGGCAAGGAACATGGTACTAATGCCGTTACGCTGATGTCGCTGCACTCCAGCAAAGGATTGGAATTCAGCCATGTTTGGCTGGTCGGTGTGGAAGAGAATCTGCTGCCGCACAAACGCTCGATCGAAGAGGACCCGACCGTAGCAGAAGAGCGCCGTCTTTGTTACGTCGGCATCACGCGCGCCAGAAAATACCTGACTATATCACGCTGCATGACTCGCCGCAAATACGGTGCGGTGGAGGGACAAAAACCGAGTCGGTTTCTGGCGGAGATACCGGAGCATCTGCTAAATTGTGCTTCGGGTGATGGTGATAGTGGCACGGCAGCACCAATAGATCTTGCAGAGGATTTTTTTGCACGGATGTTGGGAGAATAGGGTTAGATTCTACTTACCACCGGACTCATTGGCCTATGGGCTGAGCAAATATTAAGCTATCTGGAATATACTTATAACCTCCACTAACAATAGCTTTGACGACAGCTTGTTATGGGTGGTATTATTCTGCCCGAAAATTCAGATCCCTATCTTTTTCAAGTGTACCAATGTCCCTTGGACTTTATTGACCAGAATCACCAGGAGAATCAGGCATGACTATTAGGGCTACTATAATCACTTTCAGCGTTGCCAATGCCATTATCTTATTTTTAGTCATGATTGGCTTCATTGCGTTCAGCAACTACCAAGGCGACAAGCTTGAACATTTGATCACCAGAGATTTTGCATTTTCCAGAGCTGTTGACCAAACGTACAGCATTGGCCTGCGCGCAGGCATCGCCTTAAGAACTATGGTGATCGATCCGCAAGATGATTTAGCGGCTATAACATTTGAAAAAACACGGCAAGAATTCATCACTAAGGCTAATGAATCACGTAAAGTGAACGGTGGCAAAGCTGGGAAGCTTATGGGAGAAGCGGTCGTTCTTTGGACCACGGCCGACCCGATTAAAGGCCGTATAGTCGAACTGATTAAGGAAGGAAAACGCGACCAGGCAATGTTAGCGGTCAGCGAAGATACTGAAATATGGCGAGACATCAAGGAATTAATCGATCAGGCGAAAAAAGAGCAGGACAAAGAGTTGGTAGCATCAATAAAGGAAAATAAAGAAACAATTCTAAAAGGTCGTTTGGCAATTTCAGGCTTGTTACTGACTGGAATGATCGGGATGATCGTCACAATTGCAATTGCATTCCAGCGTGTTTTAAGACCCCTTGAAAAACTTGTCTCAGCGGTTTCCAAGGTGGGAACTGGTGACCTTAGACAAAATATACAGGTCGGTACCAAAGATGAACTTGGCAAGTTGGCGTCAGAGTTTAACACCATGGTGACCAAGCTCAGTAACATGGTAGTAAAGCTTACAAGCACCTCCGGTGAGTTACAATCGGCCTCTGCACAAATTGCTGCAACAACCCAACTTGTCGTTGCAGCCTCTGAAATCCAGGTTACAGGGGTCAAAGAGACATCCTGCGCCGTAATGGAAATAACCTCTTCCATCCAGAGTGTGGCACATAGTATAGAAAATCTTTCCATTTCGGCAAACGAAAGCTCAGCCTCGACGCTTGAAATGGCAGCTAACATCGAGGCAGTTGTTCTTGACGTAGAGGGACTTGATAAATCTGTAGCAGATGTCAGTTGCTCTATCAACGAGATGGCCGCAACAGTCAAACAAATCAATGGCAGTGTACAGCAACTTTCAGACATTGCCGACTCAACATCAAGTTCAATAGTTGAAATGAACTATTCAATAAATGAAGTCGAGCGAAATGCACTTGAAACTGCCGCTATTTCAGAAGGACTACTGAACGACGCTAGATTGGGCAAGGAATCGGTTGAAGCAACCATAATTGGAATACAAGAGATCCGCAATGCCTCGGGCCTGACGAGCGAAGCAATCACATCACTTGATGCCAAGGCTGGTGATATCGGCAAAATTCTTGAGGTGATCAACGATGTAGCAGAACAGACAAATCTTTTAGCTCTCAATGCCTCAATCATCGCAGCCCAGGCAGGTTCGCACGGAAAAGGGTTTGCTGTTGTAGCTGATGAAATCAAGGAGCTTGCAAATCGGACCAAGATGTCCACCATGGAGATTGCCCATGTGATCGAGGCGGTTCAAAATGATACTCATAGGGCGACTAACACCATAGTCATGGCTGAAAAAAGCATTGTTAACGGTGAGCGACTTTCTAAAGAATCCGAAGGTGCATTACAGAAAATAGTCGTCGGGATACAGCTATCCACTGAACGTATGAAACAGATCGCCAAGGCTACCGGCGAACAGGCCAAAGGAAGCCATATGATCAGCGAATCAATTGAGCATGTTTCAGAAATGGTCAAACAGATTGCCAATGCCACCAACGAACAGAGCAAAGGAAGTGAGCTAATCAGGGAGTCGGCTGAGATCATGAAATCACTCACCGGAGAAGTCAATATGTCTATAAGAGAACAGGCTACTGTGAGTAACTTCATAGCCAATAATACGGAGCAAACTACCAACATGATCCGCCAGATCAAACAAGCCACAAACGAACAGAGCAGTAGCAGTGATCAGATAGTCCAATCAATAGGTGAAATCCAGAATTCAGCTCACTCCAATGCAATATCTACAAAAGCGCTCAACGATGTAATTGAGAACCTTTCCCTGCAGGTGAAGGTACTTCAGGAGGAAATGGCCAATTTCAGGCTCTAATCCCGCCCACATGAGTCCCACCGATATGCTTTCCTCACAGAACACCGCCGCATACGTTGCAGGCCTGATGGCGATCGATACAACTACACTCCCCGCCGACGGCGGCCAACGCTTCAACCGCCTTATCTTTGCCCGTTCTCCCTACCTGCTGCAGCATGCAGAAAACCCAGTTGCATGGTATGAATGGGGAGCAGCAGCCTTTGACAGAGCACGTAGAGAAAGCCTGCCTATCCTGCTTTCAATAGGCTACGCCACCTGCCATTGGTGCCATGTTATGGCTCATGAATCATTTGAGGACAATGAGGTTGCTGCCCTGCTTAATCACCATTTTGTCTGCATCAAGGTTGATCGTGAAGAACGCCCTGACATTGACGATTTCTGTATGGCTGTTGCACAGACGCTGACCGGCAGTGGTGGCTGGCCACTGAATATTTTCATGACTCCTGACAAACACCCTTTCATGACGATAACCTACCTCCCCAAACGTGGGCGAAACGGCATGAGTGGCCTGATGGAGTTGCTGACTAACATTGCCACTCTCTGGCGGCAGAAGCCGGATATGATCGAAAGAAACTGTCAGGGAATTATGGAGGCGCTTAAGGATGCACGCGATCGGCAACCATATGCGATGGCCCCTGATATAACAGCCGTTACTGAAAAGTCTTTGCAGCTATTGAAAAAAATTTATGATCCGAAGAACGGTGGATTTGGGGGTGCCCCTAAGTTTCCGATGCCGTTTTATTTGAGCTGGCTTATCAAACAATGTCCAGAAGGGTTGGAAATGGCTCTCCACACTCTGCGGCAGATGCGTTATGGAGGCATTTGGGATCAGCTTGGCGGCGGGTTACACCGCTATTCAGTTGATAGCACCTGGTTGGCACCGCACTTTGAAAAGATGCTCTACGACCAAGCCATGCTTGCCCTGGTAGCGATCGAAGCCTACAAAGCCACCGAGGAACCTTTTTACCAAACAATAGCGGAAGATATCTTCTCGTTTGTGGAGCGTGAGCTTCAGTCTGACGAAGGCGCTTTTTGTTCGGCTCTGGATGCTGATTCAGAGGGTGTTGAAGGCAAGTTTTATCTGTGGGACAAGCGTGAAATTGACGACCGCCTCGGTTCAGGCGCCGAGCTGTTCTGTCGCTTCCATGCAGTGACCGGTGAGGGAAACTTTGAGCGACAGACTATCCTTACAGCACCGACCGCTCTCAATGAATTTTGCCATGAGCACAAATTGGATGCCGAAGATACATACGAGCAGTTGGAAAAGTGCCGAACCAAGCTGTTGCTTCATCGCGAAGGGCGTATCCGCCCACTCAGGGACGATAAGATCATCACATCCTGGAACGGTTTGATGATTTCGGCATTAGCCACCGCCGGGGTTGTATTCAATAATTCAGAGCAGATTGCCAGCGCCGCACGGTCGGCTTTATTCATCCTCCGTTCTCTCCGCCGCGCCGATGGCAGACTGTTGCGCAGCTATCTAAACGGAGCTTCAGATATCCCCGCTTTCCTGGAGGACTACGCATTTTTAGCCGGTGGACTTCTGGATCTTTACGAAGCCACTCTCGACTGTATCTGGCAGACGGAAGCCAGGCGACTTATCGAAGACATTCTAAACACCTTCAGAGATCCTGACACCGGCGAATTCACCCTGACAGGACATGACGCCGAACAGATGCCAGCCAGGGTATCTTCCGACCACGACGGAGTGACGCCATCTGCTCTTACCAGCACTGCTCACGTGCTATACCGTTTGGCATGGATCGATGACAATCCTGAGTTGCTTGAATTTGCACGCTCTGCGCTGGCCGAAATAATGAACAAAATCCAGCAAAACCCGCTTGGACATCTCGGTGCTTTGCAGATCCTCACACAATTGGGCAGTGAACCGACAATAGCCACATTTTCAGGAGAGACCGATACTCCTGAGGCCTTCGCGCTCAACACAGCTCTGCATAACAGCTCTATAAAGAACCTGATTGTCCGGTGTGAGGACCGGCCAACTCCACTATCTCTCTCACTTTGCTGTCAGGGCACCTGCTACCCTGCTATTTCCACTCTGGATGAACTGGAACGTCTTCTTCAGCAAAACGGGCTGTCCAGCGGGGATAGCTAAACCGCTTGGAATTGTGATTTGCCAGCGGCTCACTCAATATGATATAGCATCTGATATTCTTTCACCTTGCACCATCAGGAGTTTACAAACTTATGCTGACCGGAAAACAAAAACGACATCTGCGAGCCCTTGGGCACAAACTGAAACCGCTTATCCAGATCGGCAAGAAAGAGATTGAAATTGCTTTGATCGCAGAAGCCAATGCATCCCTTGACCATCACGAATTAATCAAGGTGAAGCTCCTTGAAAGCTGCATGCTGGATAAACATGAAGCTTCAGGAGCTCTGGCCGAAGCCTGTCATGCTGATGTTGCGCAGATCCTGGGCAAGACGTTCCTCCTATACCGACCTGCTAAAACACCAGTGATCATTCTTCCAAAAGCAGACCCACCTCTCAAATCGCCAGCGAATTCAACCTCTGCATGATTATCCGGGCCGTTCTGTTTGACCTTGATGGCACCTTGGTTGACTCTCTGGAAGATTTGACAGATGCCGCTAATTTTGCCAGGTGTGCATACTCTCATCCGCCATTGACAATGGACACTGTGCGTCTCAAAGTCGGCAAAGGCGCGCGGCATCTAGTACAGCAGATTCTACCTGATCTATCAGATACCGATATTGACCACGCTCTCGAACTGTTTTTAGACTTCAACAGACAACATATTGCCGACAAAAGCAGGCTATATCCTGGAATACTGGATGTGCTCCATGGGCTTGCAGCTCGTGATATCAAGCTGGCGCTTATTACGAATAAAAATGAAGATTTGAGCATGCTTATACTTCAGGCTTTCGGGATTTATGACCTGTTTGAAAGCATATGTGGTGGAAATACCTACCCGGAGAGGAAACCTTCCCCCCTCCCCTTGCTGGAAGTAGCTGAGAAACTCGGAGTTGCGCATCATGAGTGTGTTATGGTTGGTGACAGCATCAACGACATTGAAGCCGCTAAACGAGCCGGTATCGCTTCTATTGGCTGTACCTGGGGATTTGGCGACAATGACGAACTGACAGGTGCTTATGCTTTAGCCTGTTCTCCTCATGAATTGCTTGCAACCATTGTTGCGGGCCTACCGTAATTGCTTATGAACGGATGGAACGGCACGATACTCCGGGTTGACTTGACAACCGGAAAGTCATCCTTTGACGAAATCCCCCGCATACTGCTAGAGGAGTATCTGGGAGGCCGTGGCCTTGGTGTTCGGCTGATGCGTGAGTATTATCAACTCGACCCGTTCGATCCCGCCATGCCGTTGATCTTTGCCGTAGGTCCATTATGCGGCACCGGAGCTCCGGCTTCTGCGCACCTTTCTATTGTTTCACGTTCACCTTTGACCGACACAATCTACGACTTTTCAGCCGGAGGGAGATTCCCATGGCGACTGAAAGCGATCGGCGTAGATGCACTTTTTATAACCGGGAGCAGTCCCTGCCCGGTCGTATTGTCCGTAGCGCCAGATAAGATTGAAATTTTACCGGCAGACCACCTATGGGGATGCGATACTCCGACAACCGTTGCCGCGCTCAAAGATCTGGGGAGCGTAGCAGCTATTGGTCCGGCTGGTGAAAACGGCGTCCTGTTTGCTAACATTATGATAGACGGGGGAAATTCGGTCGGTCGCGGCGGACTGGGTGCCGTCATGGGGAGTAAAAACCTTAAAGCAGTGACAGTGAACGGTGACCATAAAACCTCTATAGCTGATCCGGCAATGTTTGACAAAACAAGACAGGACATCATGCGGCTGTTTAAGGCTTCCCCGGTCATATTCGGCCCATTGGGTCTCTCCGAATTCGGCACACCGGTACTCGTAGATCTGATTGCACAGCGTCGTATGGTCCCGACTGAAAACTTTCGCAAAACTTACTTCGAACATTCTGCCAACTATTCCGCCCCAACCATCAAAGATGCTTACGATACAAGGAAGAGCGGCTGCTACGACTGCCCTATCCAATGTATGAAAATTTCCAAAACCGGAAAACCACTCCCGGAATATGAAACCCTTTCCGGTTTCGGCGCGCTTAACAATATAGATGATCTGCACACCATTATTACGGCGAATGACATCTGCAACAAGCTGGGAATGGACAGTATTTCTGCTGCTGCCACTCTTTCGGTCTGGGGAGAAATAAGGGGAGCATTTCCGACAGCCGGTGAGATTCCAGGATTGCTGTCCGATATTGCCCTGCGGCGTGGTGATGGCAAAAGTCTCTCGCTTGGTTCCCGCCGCCTCGCAAAAATACTGGAGCACCCTGAGCTTTCCATGAGCGTTAAATCATTGGAACTGCCAGGTTACGATCCGCGTGGAGCGTACGGCATGGCTCTGTCATACGGCACAAGCAATCACGGTGGCTGCCACCTGAGCGCCTATCCCATTTCTCACGAAATATTGCGCAAGCCGGTACCGACCAACCGTTTTTCATTCTCCGGCAAAGCCCGCATCATCAGCATCGCCGAAGACACCAACGCTGCTGTAAATTCTCTGGTCGCCTGCCAATTTGCCTTCTTCGGCGCCAGCCTTGAAGAATATGCCGAACTGTTGACCGCAGTCACCGGAGTATCATATTCGCCGCAGCGTCTGTCAGAGATCGGTCGGCGTATTGTGCAGACCGAGCGCTTTTACAACTGCAACAACGGTTTTACGCGCGCCGACGATATCCTACCGGAGCGCTTTTTTACGGAGCAAGGTAGCAGCGGTGATGACATCAGCATCCAACCACTTGACAAGGTTAGGTTTGAAGAGGAGCTGGATAAGTATTACCGCATTCGTGGTCTGAATAAAAATGGCTGTTTTGATGATGCCGACTTCCTGCAGAAACAGCCATAACGTGAATATTATTGGCAAATATGCACTGAATCAGGATTGTTTATCGTTTGTTTTTATGTTATTTTGCTGAAAGTTATTCAAGGAATGTCTCGACACTTGCTAGCGTATCCGTTCAAAGTTTTTTTCGAAAGGTTTATGCCTTGCCCATCCAACTGCTTATACAACTGCACATCTTTAAATTGCAATCAGATGAACAACCTCTGAATTTAATGTCACTCTGCGTGATGAGTAATTCATTAACAAGTGAACAATGACCAGCATATCTTCTTTTTTCTTCGATGGTAAGATTGTCCAAGTCGTAAATGCCTGCATTTCCGGCGGCATGGCAACAATTAAAGATGCCCGTACATTCCCTCTCGACGACTTGGATGACTATCTCTCAAATTGCAGGGAAAAAAGTTTTATCATCTGCTGCAATCCGTTGTCATTCCACCAGGATATTGTCTACCTTCCTCCCGCAGCCAGCAGGCAATACGACAAACTGGTTCGTGCCGAAGCGCAAAAACTTCATGCCGAATTGACCTCCTTCTCCACTTTCCACACTGCTGTCGGCCAAGCTACAATTGACTCCAAAGTGTTTAACAAAATAGCGGTTTTCAGTTATGTCGATGACTTTCTATCCAGCTTCCTGTCGATATTCAACAATCACGGCAAGGTAATTTCACACATCTACGCCGCCCCATATTCCATTTTCAAGCTTATCGCCTTGACCTGCCTTGATGACGCAACCCAGGCACGCATATTCATTGCGTCTCTTCCTGGAGAGAAGCTTCTACTGGTAGGAGAAAACAATGAACTCGAATTTATCCGCAAGATACCATCGTCAGATGCTGAGCTGCTCCCTATTGATTTCCAGAATATAAACATGACCCTGGATTACTGTTTCCAAACCCTTCGTGTCAGGCCTGTGGAAGCGGTCATGCTCGATCAAACAGAAATATCAGACGAACAATCCGCACTTCTCTCCGTACCCTTAAGATTTTCGCTTCCAGCGGTACTTGCAAATGTGCCACATGATGTTATTACTGATTACATAGCCCCACTTGCCGCCGCTCTGCACTATTTCAGATCCCCTCGCGTCGGCAATATCCTGCCTTCAGACTACGTGGCCTTCACCACTCACAAAAAGCTTCTCACAGCAGCAGCCATACTTATGCTTGTCCTGACCCTGCTTCTGGGTGGGTATCTCGTGACGGAAACGATGATAATTTATGAACTGAAGTCTAAAATCGGCAGATTAAGAATAGAATTAAGCGGCTCAGGAAGTGAAATTGCTACCTTTAATAAACTGGATGCGGAAGTAAATCTTCTCAAACAGCCGCTGGATTTTACCAACAAATACAATTCTTCAACCAATCCGGCAAAAGCTCTGGCGGCTCTGGTCCTGCCAGTATCCCCGGAGTACGTAATCAAGGGGATCACCATTCAGAGTGGAGTGGGCCCCCTGCCGGTCCGGATCGTAGGGGCAATAAACGTTTCCGGCTACAGCAACACCCAGGCATCCTTTGAAAAACTCGTCTCACATGTCGCGAAACTCGCAGGTTACGCGGTATCATCCAGCAGCGTTGACATAAAGCAAAAAACTTTCAGCATACAGACCCGCTACAGCAGTGGAGGGCAACAGACTAAATGAACCCTATCGAGAACAGATATGAAAACAATCTCAAGCCATTGAAGAATCGTTTTTTCGTAGTGGCTGGGCTTTTTTTGATTGTGGCTATCGCCTTTGTAACAGCACAAAGAAACCGCAGACAACTTGAGAGTACTTTTGATAATCTGACAAGGGCACAGGGTGGGCTCACACGGGTCAAGGAGGCCAATGCGAATCGGAGGCACGTCCTGGCGGCGCTGAAATCGCAGTTTGGTCAAGGTGCTCAAATCATGTCTCCCGAGATGGTTATCTATGGCAAGGTAGAAGAAATAAAGGCGCGCCTCAACCCGGATGACATGACCATCACCGCAGTGGCCAAAGGGGGGGGAGAGGCTTCGCTCCAGTACACCCTCTCGTTCAGCAACCCGAATTTCAATAACCTGCTTAATGCCATCAGCTATCTTCATGGGTCCGTTTTTCCCCTGACTCCTGTCAGCTCCGTTGCCATTACGCAATCAGACGTAAAGGGGACCAGTGGGTACTCATTCAATATCACTGGTAAAGTGATAACCAGCGGGAAAACAAAACCATGACCCTCGACCGAACTATCACTACAATACTTACGGTATTATTCCTGGTGATAGCTATACCGGCCATACTTTTTATTAGGAAACTGCCCAATACCGATCCGACCCTTTCTGAAAAAGAGCTGATAGCTTTTTCAAGCAAGCCGGTTGCCTTGTCGTCGCCGCAGACACAGGTCATTTTTTCCGGGTTGCCCTCCCCTTTACGTGTAACTTCAAAACCAAATGGTGACGTCCTGGTTAAAAGCGTCAAGCCGGTTTCCGCACCCAACCCTGCGGCCTTAAACGCAAAAAGTAAGCTGCAACTTTCTTTGGGTAGCCTCCCGGTCGTTTCCATGATATATTTCGCTGGTTCCACGAGAATGGCCATCATTGACAACCATGTTGTTCACGAAGGTTCAACACTTAATAGCGGCGTGATTGTAAAAATTGAGAACACTCGGGTGCTGTTGCGAAAAACCGGGAAGGATATATGGCTAACCACAGAATAATAAATACTGCTGCCAAGTCATTGAGTTATATTCTGATGCTCGTGACTATGGCTGTCCTGGCATCCTGCTCGGCGAACAGACAGGCCGCGAAGTCCGATGAACATCTCATAAAGGATAGCATTCCCCGCTCACCGGAGTGGAAGGTTGAGCCTAAAACACCTCAAGGCGAACAACAACCCCCGGCTTTTGTTTCCATGACGGAAGAGATTGTTCCGCTTAAGACAAGGATAGTCGATATTGTAGTTAGAAACAGCACGCTTGGCGATGTCCTGCATATTATCGCCAATGCAACAGGACTTAATCTTCTGGTTGACAAGGATGTCGCCCTTGATCAGCCAATGACCCTGTCCCTTCGAAACGCATCCGCCGAGGATGCCCTGAAGGCCATCTTCTCCAGCGCAGATTGTTTCTACACCATTACCAATAACGTTCTTAAGGTTGAATCGACCGGAACCAGAATTTTCGAATTGGGACACCCCGCACTGACCAATACATACGCGGTGAATGTCGGTGGAAATATCTCCGGATCAGGCATGAGCGGGGCTATTTCATCGAGTAGCACAGCCGACCCAAAGGCGCAGGATTTCTGGGGAACCATGGAAACATCTCTGGCCGGCATAATGGACAAGAAGGATACCGCTGATTCAAAATCAAAAGCGACCAATAACCAGCAGAGAATCACCATCAACCGGCTCACCGGAACCATCATGGTGACCGCCTCCCGGAAAAACCTGGAAAAGGTGGAACAGTATCTGGATAACGTCAGGAAGGTCCTCAACCGGGGGGTAATGATCGAGGCGAGAATCATTGAGGTTTCATTGAGTGAAGGCATGAACTTTGGCATCGACTGGTCTTTTCTCGAAAACTACAAAGAGCTGGGTGGAACATTCAACGCAGCTTTTGGCTCCCTGAACGTCGGCAGCACCAAGCAGAGCGATGCAACCGCGACAGCAGCCAGTGGCTCCAAGTTCCAGGTCGGCATTACCAAAGCCAATTTTCAGGGGCTTTTAACCGCCCTCAAGACGCAGGGTGACATTAAAACCCTCTCTAACCCAAAGATCAATGTCATGAACGGGCACGCTTCCATTCTGACCGTCGGCACCAACACCAGCTTTATCTCCAAAGTTACCACCACCACAACAACAGGAGTTGGCACTTCCGCGGCCAACTCGATCAGCTTCACCCCTGAAACTTCCAGTGTCCTTTCCGGGATGATCATCGGCATCGTACCCTACATCTCCGAAAAAGGCGACATCACCCTCAATATAACTCCAATAACTTCCGATCTGATAGACCTGAAGGATAAAACCTTCGGCACCGCCGGCAACCAGATTACCATAACCATTCCCACGGTTGCCCTTCGGGAAATGACGACCACGGTCAAGTTGCGTGACGGGCAAATGGTCATAATAGGTGGACTGATTTCCAAGAAAGGTTCCTTAAACGAAGAAAAGATACCGTTCATCGGCGACATCCCGTACCTTGGCAAACTCTTCACCAGAATAAACAACACGGAGTCGCGCTCCGAGCTGGTGCTGCTCCTGCGGCCTCATATTGTTGACAATGAGTGAAGTACACAGGTGAACCGCGCGTGATACCTGCTCCTAACAACCTTGGGGATCTCCTGATATCAACCGGGAAGATCAGCGCCAAGCAGCTCAGAATTGCCCTTATCCAGCAGCGGGTGACAGGCACCATACTGGGTGAAACGCTCATATCGCTCGGATTCCTGACGTCTCAGGAATTTGCCCAGACAATCGCCCTGCAGTCCGGTCTCGAATACCTTGATCTCCACACATTCACACTGTCCGAACAGGCCCTGCGTCTCATCCCAAAAGAAACGTCTCTGACTAACGGATATATTCCGCTGGAACTGGAAGATGGAATCCTCTCCATCGGGATTATGACCCCCAGCAACGTCGTAGCGGTAGACAGCGTGCTCCGCCTGACCGGCAAGCCGCCCAAGGTTTACCTTGTCGACCAGGAAGCCTACGGGGACATCTTTGAGCGAGCTTACTATTTTTCAAAAAACTCCGTGCAGCAACGCTTGGAAGAATTTGCAGAGACGCTCAAGAACGGCGAGGCCATACCGGGGGCCATAGTCCCTGAACTGACCGAACTTCTCATCATGGACGGCATTCTTAAAATGGCGTCCGACATCCATATGACCCCGTCAGATGAGGTATTGCACATCTTCTATCGTATTGATGGCGTACTAACCTACGGCCATTGTCTGCCGAAGATCATACAGACGTCGCTGGCCTCGCGCATCAAGATCATGGCCGAACTCGACATCACGGAGCAGAGGCTTCCCCAGGATGGCTCATTCACACTGGCATTTTTAAAAAAGAAATACGATCTGCGTATATCTACAGCCCCCACCATCTATGGTGAAAATATTGTCATCAGGGTTCTTTCCACGAACGGCGCTCTCAAACATATTTCCACGTTGGGACTCAACGAAAATATTGTCGACACAATGCGGCAGCTTTTCAACAAATCTCACGGCATCATACTCATCACCGGACCAACCGGCAGCGGTAAAACTACAACACTGTACTCCTGCCTCCGCGAGATAGACCTGCTGGAGAAAAATGTCATTACGATTGAGGATCCGGTCGAATATCGCCTGAACTTCGTTCGCCAGACTGAAGTAAACGAAAAGACCGGCTACACCTTTGCATCATCAGCGAGAACGTTCATGCGTCAAGACCCCGACGTCATGCTGCTGGGCGAGATACGTGACAAGGAAACGGCCCAGATCGCCATTCGTGGTTCCATTACCGGTCATCTGCTGCTTTCCACCCTCCACGCAACTGATGCGGTCGCCTCCATACCACGTCTTCTGGAACTGGGTATGGACAAGCTTCTGCTTTCATCGACCCTGCTGGCAGTCCTGGCCCAGCGTCTGGTACGCCGTATATGCCATTATTGCAAAGAGGAATATGAACTGAGCGAAAAAGAGCGGAAGATCTTCCACAGAGCGGGTATGGATGTCACCAGGGCCTATCGCGGCACTGGATGCAGCAGATGCGGTAATAGCGGTTTTGCCGGCAGAACATCCATTGCCGAAGTCATGATCATGAATACAGAGATCAAAGAACAGATCTATGCCGGCGCCTCTATGGAAGCAATTTTTCAGGCTGCACAGCGCGGGGGATTGGTGCCTCTCTTCACAGAAGGGCTCAATCAGGTCGTCGCTGGTCACACTACCCTCCAAGAGGTCCAAAGAGTGGTTGGATGAAAAATTTCGCGTACCGTGCAACCAACTATTCCGGCAAAATCGTCAGGGGAAACATTGCTGCCGAAACGGCGGAAGCAGCTTCTCAAGATATAAGCGCCAGAGGACTATATATCATCTCGATCCGAGAAACCGCTGATCAGCTCGCCTTTCTCAGAAGGTTTTTTCTCGGACTGCAGATCAAACGATCCGATATTCTGGAGTTCACGGGGAGCTTTTCGGTTATGTTGAAGTCAGGTGTTCCGATTATCACCTGTCTGGACGACCTCATAGCAACTACGACCAACAGTTCTTTCAAGCCTGTACTGATTGATATCCAGCTCCGTTTGAAGAGTGGAAGTACCGTATCTACTGCACTGGGAGCCCAGGGGGCGGTCTTTCCGGACATCATCAAAACATTGGTCGCGGTTGGTGAAGAAACCGGGTGCCTGGATGAGAGTTTGCGGGAAGCGACCGAACATCTTCAAAGATTGCAAAACCTGTCGAGTGCCATTAAAAAGGCTCTTATGTATCCACTTTTTGCTTTTACTGCGACCATCGGTGCCCTGATTTTCTGGATGCTGTTCGTTATACCCAGCATGACCTCGACTCTGAAGAGCATGGGGGGTAAACTTCCCCCACTGACACTGTTTCTCATAAACTCCAGCAACCTGTTTCGGGCACACTGGGAGCTTTTACCGCTTGCGCTGGTTCTGGTGCCGCTAGCCATATTTCTGCTGGGCAAACAGCCTGCAATCAGGTATGAGATGGATCGGATCCTGGTAAACTTGCCGGTTGTGAAAATTATTTTATTCAATAAGCTGCTGGCTACTTTCGCGGAGCAGTTCAGGATGCTGATTGCGGCTGGCATCCCGTTAAAAAGGCTCTTTGACCTGATAATTCCGGCTCTTGGGAATGAATATTTTGGAGTGAACCTCCTCAAAGCGAAAGAAAATGTCCTTAACGGCAACCCGATTGCCGAATCACTCGAACAGCAAAAGATACTTCCTCCTCTGGTCATCAGCAAGATTCGCATCGGAGAAACGAGCGGAACCCTTGACAAACAGCTGGATTTTCTGGCTAAGTACTACACCAAGAAATTGGACGATGCCACCGAGAACCTGGGCAAGATAATTGAACCACTGGTCATGACAGTAATCGGTGGATTGTTCGGCATCATCATCATGGGACTGCTGCTCCCGATTTACGATCTGGTTTCCAAAGTCGGAAAAGGCTAGGAGGTTTTTACAGAGCATGGCAACGGATTACCTCTCTTTTTTTAATCTCAACGATGACCCGTTCCGTCTTACGCCGGATACCGCCTACTTTTACAATTCACCGGCTCATTCAACAGCCTTTCTCTCACTTGAATACTGTGTGACGCATAAAGAAGGATTTTGCATTCTAACCGGAGAACCAGGGACAGGAAAGACAACAATCCTGCGGCTCTTCACCGAAAAGTGGAAAGAAAAAGCCGAGATTGCCCTGATTATGACTCCACGGCTTTCAGCCGACGAATTTTTCCGGGCGATACTGGATGATTTCAAGATACCACTAAGCGACAGTAAAAACGAAATGCTGAAATCGTTCCGTGACTTCCTCCTCACCCATGCGTCACATGACAAACGGGTAGCCATCATTGTGGACGAAGCCCAGGAACTTCCGGAAAGCACCCTTGAAGAGCTTAGGCTTCTGTCCAACCTCGAAACTGAAAAAGAAAAGTTGCTTCAAATAATCCTTATCGGTCAGCCAGAACTGTCCAACAAACTGCTCCGAAACCCTCTGCGGCAACTGAACCAGCGCATTACGGTCCGCGTCAAACTCAAACCGCTCACCGCGCCCGAGACCTCTGACTACATCAATACGAGGCTGATCAAAGGGGGGAACAGCTCCCTGCTTTTCAACCAGAAGGCTAAGGAGCTGATCTATAACCTGTCCAAAGGCATCCCCCGTACCATAAACTTGCTCGCCTCGCGGGGCCTCATGGCCGCCTTTCTGGAGAAAAGCAACGAAGTCCTTGAGAAACACATCGAACAGGGAGCAACGGACGTCATGGAGGCTACCGTTCCTGTTCATACCCCCCGTGTTTTTCCCTTTCGTACGGTTGCGGTTGCCACAGCAGCTGTATTTACAGCGATTGCCATAGGAGCTGCAATATACTTTTTTACAAGCAAACCCCCTAAAGCTGTCAACCAGACGGCTGTCGAAAAGCCTGTAACGGCACAGAGCAGTCTGGTTCCTCCGCAACCGGCAGATAAAAACGTTGTAGCACCTGCACCACTTTCCTTTGCGGCGACCGTCTCAAAAGAAACCACGGTGGCCGATGCCAATCAGACAGTTTTTCAATCGTTCAACGCCATGGCAACAGTATGGAATCTCCCTCTGATTCCTCAATTTACTAAAAAGAAAGATGTACCGAATAAATACCTTGCGAGCCTGGCACTGCAACGCGGAATGGAATTGATCAGCTTTGACGGCAACGCAGAGGGGATTATCGAAATGGGATATCCGCTGATACTGCATATAAAGCCGTCCGATAATGACAAGGAAATCTACACCGCACTAACTGGAGTCTCTAACGGTGAATACGTCATATCTCCGGGGCTTGGTGGAAAGCAACGGCTCACGAGAAATGAATTGGAAAGTATCTGGCACGGTAAAGCGGTTATTTTGTGGAAAAACTATGAAAAGATTCCAGCCTGGCTTCCGAATGGAGACCGCACCGCTGCTACTATCGGCCTCCAGAAACTACTGGGCAATGCCGGCATAGCCGTTGAAAAAAGCGGGGTATTTGATCAAAAAACAGTGGACGCTCTCAAATCGTTTCAGGGTTTAAAGGGGCTTGAAGTTACCGGGAGACCGGGACCCAAGACGCTGCTATATCTGTATCAGGCGGCATCCGGCTATTTTCGCCCGGTGCTGAAACAGGAAAAATAACCCCTTACTACTTAATAACGAGGACAATCCAATGATGAACAGCCAGTACATTGCATGAGTCTTCTCGCAGATCTCCTTTCAAAGAACAAAACGAGTTCATCAAACGGCGGCAATGAATCACCGTTGCCCCTTAATGTCCCTCCGACTCTTTCCAAGGCGCAGGGAATTTCTTCTCCAGTTCGCTCATTAAATAACCGATACGTCAAAATATCGCTTGTATTGGTTGCTTTAACCGCTCTTGGTGTTTTCGTAACAGCAAAACTCAGCCTGTTAGGCAAGAAAACACAGCAGACGACACCTGTCAAGGTTGTTACACCCAGTACAGCTGTGCCGCAAGTTGCCTTGCCACCACCTGCAGCAGCACCACCACTTGAGCAGGCAAATAAAGCAAGGATAACACTGGGAGAGCCGACTGAGCCGGAACCGTTAAAGAAAAGAGCCCGACCACATAAGGCAATAAATTCGCAACACACGGTGCAAAAAATAGAGAGGCAAAAACTTCAGGCACCTGCACCACCTCGACAGAAAGCTGTTGCGCCACGCAAAATTGACACTGCGGCACGAGATTCTCTGCTCTATGCAGCGCGTTCAGCGGAGCAGGCATCCGATTGGAAATCAGCACTTACCAACTATCGCAAGGCACTGGATATTGATCCTGATAATTATAAGATTATGAGCAACGTCGCCGCCGCCCTCAATAATCTTGGTATGTTCGACGAAGGCATACAGGAGGCTGAACGAGCGCTGGCCAAGAAACCGGATTATGTCCTCGCTCTAATCAATGCTGCTATTGGTAATTCGTCAAAGGGAAACACCCAGAAGGCCCTGCGTCTTTTTACCTTTGCCAGCGCGCTGGACCCGAGCAACCGGACTCTTGTGATAAACCTGGGTATACTGCATGAAAGGGCAGGAAACCTCGACGCTGCGCAGGCAACATACCGCCAGTTGGCAGCTACCGATGATCCACTGGCTCTACAAGGGATGGCCAGGATTTATGAACGCAAGGGGAACAGAATTGAAGCGGTCAGAACCTACCGGCAAATAATGGCACTGCCAAATGCAAGTTCAGCTTTAAAAAGGGAGGTAAAAGGGAAGCTCGTACGGCTGGAAGAATAGAAAATTGGGCTAAGTATTATCATATTATATGTAATTTATACAAAATTATGCATTAATTATCTTGACAAGCCGAGTTGAACATTATATTAGGAAATATAGAATTTTATTTTATGTCTTAATTAAATACGGAAAAGGAGCTAAAATGGATTCCATGGACAAGCAGAAAGCACCTGGCATGATGGCAAAACTGAGGAACAGTAAGGGCTTTTCACTGATTGAAATGGCGATCGTTCTGGTGATTATCGGAATTATTATTGCCGCTATCATCAAGGGTCAGGATCTGTTGCTGAACTCCCGGGCAAAGCAGGTTACAACAGCTATGAATGCCTGGAAAATTGCCGCATTTGGCTATATGGACAGAAATGGCCGATTCCCTGGTGATGCAGGGAAAAGTGGTCTGATAATGGATACTGAAGGCAATACTCAAACAGCAATTGTGGATGTTGAGCTAAATGGGAATATGGCTGCTCTTCCTACAAACCCAGTTATGGTAGGCGGTAACGCCTTTTGGATTTATTTTGGTACTGCCGATTCGGATACGACAGGACGGTTGGTTAACACCTTGACTATATGTAAAACTGCTACCTGCGATGATACTATTGATTTGACTTCAGATGAAATGGAGTTGATCAAAACTGTAGATACGGCAATCGATGGCGCGGCAGATCAGGGGCTTGGTTCGTTCAGAGCCCTTGTCACATCGGCTAACCTAGTTAATGCAGCCTCCACAATATCAGCCGGTGGCAGGGCAGATAGATATGCGAGTGCCGCTTCTATAGTACATGCAACTGGCGTCTGGAGTACTACTGGCCATTTTGGAGCTGTATGGGCATTTGAAAAACCATTCTAAAAAGTTATCATCATCTATCCAGGGGGGCATTTACATGCCTCCCTTTTTTTTTGTTAACCTTTTAATGCGAGGCAATAAGTGAAGATACGCGCGAACTACTCCACCCTTCTCGGATTGTCGATCATCGTTCTGCTTGCTGCGCTCTGCTACTCGAACAGCCTGACGGGGCCAATGGTATTTGACGATACGTTGGCGATAACCAGAGTTAGCGGGGGAATGCCTAAAAATCTTCTGTTCACTCAGAGGGCGTTACCCTATTTTACGATTTTCATTAACTACCGGATCGGCGGCATGGAAGTGACAGGCTATCACCTGTTTAATCTTCTGGTGCACCTGCTCGCATCTGTTTCCGTGTACTACCTCGCAAGAACAATTTTAAAACTGAAATTGCCGGATGAGGCGTTTTGCGGCTGGACGACCTGCGGCAGCATGACGGCGTTCTTTACCGCCATCCTCTTCGCGGTGCATCCGGTGCAGACCCAGGCTGTCACATACATGGTCCAGCGGATGTCATCCATGGCGGCCCTCTTCTATGTTCTTGCGATTCTGCTCTATCTTAAGGGGCGCATACGCGAGAATGCCGGAGAACGACATTCCCTCTGGCTGATCGGCTCATTCATTGCCGCCCTCTGCGCGGTGAAAAGCAAGGAAACCGCCCTGACCCTCCCGTTTATGGCGCTTCTATGCGAAATCACCTTCTTCAAAAGCAGTGCCAGAACCGTTGCTATACGCATGGTCCCTTTCGCTGCGGCTGCCTTGCTGATACCACTTGTGACGATTGCAGCTATGGGGAGTGGGATTGGCCAGGAAACCGGGTTCACGGAGATCTTCGACAAGGCGTCAGCAGAGACCGGTTGCATTACCCGCACCCAGTATCTTCTCACCCAGTTCCGGGTTGTCGCCACCTATCTGCGGCTGCTGATTCTCCCCATAAATCAGAATCTTGATTATCACTACCGTATTTCCGTCAGCTTTTTTAGCCCAAAGGTACTGAGTTCGCTTGCACTGCACATCTCCCTCCTGACAGCCGCCTGCTGGCTCCTGATCCGCTACAGGCACAAGGAGGGTGAGGGGCTGTTGGCTATTGCCGGTTTCGGCATTTTCTGGTTCTATCTGTCACTATCGGTAGAGTCCAGCCTGATTCCGATCTTGGATGTGATCTTTGAGCATCGCGTATACCTCCCGTCATTCGGAATGATACTGGCTGCGGTCTCCCTTGCTGCGTACTTCATGGAACGAGCACGTCCCAGGCATAGGCTGATACCGGCCGTAACGGTCGGCATACTCTCAACCGCCACGCTTGCCTATGCCGTGGCAACTTATAACCGAAACAAGGTGTGGGAAAGCCGTTCTAAACTCTGGGAGGATGTTCTTAAAAAAAGCCCCGGCAAGCCGCGCCCAAACAACGCTGTCGGTCATATAAAGGCAGGGGCCGGAATGAACAGTGAAGCGATCCCGTACTTTAAAAAAGCAATCGAACTTGCCCCAGCTTACGATGATGCTCGCCTTAACCTCGCAATCTCATACTACGATCTTGGCAGGTTCGATGAAGCCCGCGTAGAGTTGGAAAAAGTAGTCAAAGCCGCGCCAGGTACATCCACTGGAGTAAACCTGCTTGCCCTCACTTATATGAAACTTGAACGGGACGAGGATGCCCTGAGGGTTTTGACCGACCCGGCCAAAAAGAACGACAAGGACCACAACATACTCAACACAACAGGCATGGTATATGCGAAGATGGGGAATTTTGAGCGTGCAGAGGCGAGCTTTGAAAAAGCGCTTGCGCTTAGTCCGGATAATGATGGGATAATCTATAACCTTGCCAGGCTCTATGAAAAGTTTGACCACATTGACAAAGCCATCCAGGCAGCCGAACGGGTAGTGGAGCTTAACAGTAAATTTCATGAAGCCGCCAATATGCTAGGCGGCCTTTACCTCAAAACCGGCGAGCGGGCAAAAGCCAGGGCGCAGTTTGCCAAGGCTGTCGCCCTGGCGCCAGACAATCCCAAATACAAACGTAATCTGGAAATCAGTAACATATTACTGATAAAAAAAATAATTAATCGCTGATTCATTTGGTTGATTGCTCAGGGCCCAATCTATGAATATTCTCCTTATAAACCCCTACTCTGAATCTCCTTATCCTGTTCTACCTCTGGGGCTTGCGTATATTGCCGCCATTTTAGAGCAAAATCAGATCAATGTAACTGTCGTTGACGCCTGGGCAGAGAGATTGGGGCATGAAGAACTTTCGGCTGCAATTCTGAGAAGTCGGCCCGATATTATCGGCATTACCATGACATCTACGATGGCTCCGGCGGCAATGGAGGTTGCCGCGCTTGCAAAGGCCACCATCAATGTGCCGGTGGTTGTCGGCGGTCCGCATTCATCAGCCTTGCCCCTGGAATGTCTTGCAAATCCCGCAATAGACTATGTAGTCATCGGAGAAGGTGAAATCACCTTTCTTAACCTTGTTAGAACTTTATCAAGCGGGCATCCTGATTTATCAACAATCAATGGAATTGCCTACCGCCTAAATGGTGAAATTATCGTAAACAAACCCGCTGACCTGATAGTAGATCTCAACGACCTGCCCATGCCGGCGCGGCATCTGTTCCCTCTGAATAGATACAGGACACACCTCCCATATGGACGTAAAGCGCCATATATGACCATGATTACCAGCAGGGGATGCCCCTATAATTGCATTTACTGTTCCAAATCGGTTTTTGGAGCTACATACAGAGCATTATCACCGGACAACGTAGTACGGGAGTTGAAACACCTTATAGGAACTTATGGGATAAAGGAATATCGGTTTTATGACGACGACTTCACGTTGAACGTCAATAGAGCCAGCGAAATTTGTGATGAGATTATCAGGCAGGGCATCAAGCTGGATTGGTCTTGTACAACACGTGTTGACCTTGTCAATGACGAGTTGTTGGGAAAAATGAAACGGGCGGGTTGCTATACGATTTCATACGGTGTGGAATCCGGTGATCCTGAAGTACTGAAACATGCCAATAAAGGCTACACTTTGGATGATGTTGAAAAGGCTTTCAGGCTCACCCAAAAGCATGGTATCAGAATTCTCGCGTTTTTCATGCTTGGACTGCCGGGTGAAAATGAGCAGACTATCGAAAAATCCATTCAACTGGCCCTAAAGCTGGATCCGGATTTTGTGTCGTGGGGAATTATGAATTTGATGCCAGGCAGCAAAATGTACAATGACTTCTCCCATCAATTCACAGATCGTTCGAATAACGAAAGCATTAAACATCCGATGGCTGCCGGTTCGAGTTACAATATATATGAAGGGGCATTCCCTTTGGAACGGCTGGTTGAATACAGCCGGGAAGCGCATAGACGCTTCTACTTGAGACCGCAATATCTGTTAAAAAAACTTTTTGAGATGCGCTCATGGGATGAATTTAGAGGGTATGCAGTGATGGGATTTGATTTTTTAAAAAGCATTGCCGCACAAAAGCTTGAAGCGAAGCCATAACAAACTTCATTAAAACACCTGACGAACCTAATGACGGCAAAGGTGACATATTAATATGAGAGCTCTTATAACCGGAATCACCGGCATGGTTGGATCACATCTCGCAGATTTTCTATTGGAAAATACGGATTGGGACATTTACGGCATGTGCCGCTGGCGCAGTCCTCTGGATAACGTCAGCCACTTGCTTGACCGGGCCAATCGTAAGGACCGGCTTCATTTTATCAACGGAGATCTGTGCGACTATATCTCACTGGTGAATGCAGTAGAAGAATCCCGTCCTGACTTTGTATTTCATCTGGCGGCCCAAAGCTATCCTTCAACCAGCTTTACCGCTCCCATCCAAACACTAGACACCAACATACTTGGTACGGAACGTCTGTTGGAAGCATTACGCCGCTGTCCCGGTATTGATCCGATTATCCATGTCTGCTCCTCGTCCGAGGTCTTTGGGCGCGTCCCTCTGGAGAAGCTTCCCATTGACGAGGAATGTTCCTTCCACCCCGCTTCTCCTTACGCCATATCAAAAACCGGGACCGATCTGGTAGGACGCTTTCATGCCGAGGCTTATGGCCAGAAGGTGCTTATAACGCGCATGTTCACCCACACCGGTCCAAGGCGTGGCGATGTGTTTGCCGAATCCACGTTTGCCAAGCAGATCGCCATGATTGAGCAGGGTCTGATACCGCCGGTAGTCAAGACAGGGAATCTGCACTCCATGAGGACATGGGCGGATGTTCGTGATGCAGTACGGGCATATTATATGCTCGTAACTATTAATCCCGTTCCCGGTGCATATTACAATATCGGAGGGTCGTTTTCCTGTACCGTAGAAGATATGCTCAAGCATCTGGTCTCAATCTCGACCTTCCGGGACAGCATCCGTGTAGAAACTGAACAGGCTCGGCTGCGCCCTCTGGATGCGGATCTTCAGGTACCTGACACGACCAAATTCCGGACCCACACAGGGTGGGAACCTGAGATGTCGTTTGAGAAAACTATGCAGGACCTGCTTGATTACTGGCGTGAACGAGTCAATACAGGGAAATATCATCTTGTAAGATAGTTGTCATGAATTGCCGATGAAAGGAATACAAATGCAAGAAAACAAGCCTGAGAAGATTTCAGCTACCGACCTCAAGGAAAAGTGTCGCTGGATCAGATCAGAAACTTTGAAGATTCATAAAATTGCTCCAGGCATTAGGGTTGCCTCAGCTTTATCCTGTGTGGAGATACTTGTAGCTCTCCACTATGGCAATATTTTACAGTTTAACCCCGAAAAACCTTATGACGAAGAGAGAGATCGCTTCATTATCAGCAAAGCTCATGGAAGTGTTTCCTATTACCCGATTTTGGCAGATCTTGGCTATTTTCCTAAAGACCAGCTTGCCAAAGTTGGGAAAAGTGGTTCGATACTTGGCGATATTCCAGACAACTCCATTCCCGGCTATGAGACTATCAACGGTTCGTTGGGGCATGGAGTCGGAGTTGCTTGTGGTCTCGCGCTTGCTTTAAAAGCTAAGGGAAATAATCGCTCTGTATATGTACTCCTTGGTGATGGTGAACTGAATGAAGGTTCTGTGTGGGAGGCAATCATGTTTGCCAGCCACCACAAACTGGATAATCTGGTTTTAATTATCGATAATAATAAAATATGCATGCTCGACTATTGTTCGAAAATCATAAATCTGGAACCAATAGAAGACAAGTTCAGCTGTTTTGGTTGGGAATATTTTTCTGTAGATGGACATGATATTGAAAAGCTGCATGCTGCATTGGCAGAAGCCTCCTGTCTTCATGCCGGAAAGCCAAAGGTTGTTATTGCAAACACAATAAAAGGGAAAGGGGTTCCCAAGCTCGAAGGAGATTCATTGTGCCACATACGGGCACTTAAACCTGAGGAGATTGATGCCCTTACAGGGGAGAACCATCCATGAAACCTGAAGTGATGAGGGATATTCTTATTGAAGAAATCTATCAACGAATGAAAGGAAACGATAAAATATTTTTCCTTTCTGCAGATTTCGGCTCTCCTGCACTGGATCAACTCAGGGAGGATTTCCCGGATAGATTCATCAATGTAGGGATTGCAGAGCAAAATCTAATATCAGTTGCAGCAGGCTTGGGGCTCGAAGGGTACACCGTTTTTGCATACGCAATAGCGCCATTTTTAACGATGCGATCTTTTGAACAGATACGAATCAGCCTGGCACTGATGGCTCAGACAAGAGAAGTAAATGTCAATCTAATCGGTGTAGGTGCCGGGCTCAGTTACGATGTTACCGGACCTACCCATCACTGTCTGGAAGATATAGCGCTTATGCGACTCCTCCCGAATGTGAGCGTTGTCTCGCCTTCGGATGCTTCATTCATGAGTGACATTGCTACGTATGCCATTTCCAACAACAAGCCATGCTACATTCGTCTTGATGGCAAGGCCCTCCCCCGCCTGTATCCCCCAGAAAACCAGCCACTATTTAATGATGGGTTCAGCTCGCTGCGCAGAGGTAAAAAGATCTGTCTTGTTTCAACGGGGTATATGACCCATGTCGCTTTACAGGTTGCTGATGCCCTCAGTAAGGAAGGGTGTTTAGTAGGATTGGTCGATCTGTTCCTGTTGAAAGATCTGAACACTTCAAAGCTGAAGTCCGAATTAAGCACCTACGATATTCTGGTTTCCATGGAAGAAGGATTTATCTGGCGAGGAGGGCTTGACTCTCTGGTTGCTTCACTTACGCTCTCATCAAAAACGCCCAAACCTGTTTATCCTCTGGGCTTTAACGACGCGTACATTTTTGAGGTTGGGGATCGCAAGCATCTTCACGAGGTCGCCGGGCTTAGTGTTGATAGAATTATCGAGCAGATAAAGACTTTAGATGGTCAATAAATCAATTGAAGCTCATTTGATGGGGGTACTTGGTGGCGGAAACGAGCCGGATTAACATACTTGCAAATAAATCCGCCGAGCTGCGTTTGTCTGTGCTTGAGATGGTTGCTGCTGCTAAAAAAGGGCACATTGGTGGCGCCTACTCATGCCTTGATATCCTTGTTACACTGTATTACGGCGGGATATTACGCTACGATCCAGCGGACCCATTTTGGCCCTTGCGGGATCGTTTCATTTTAAGCAAAGGGCATTCAGGATCAGCTCTTTTCGCTGTGCTAGCTGATCTTGGTTTTTTTGATTCCTCAGAGTTGGCCCGTTACTGTTGCAACGGCAGCATACTCGGCGGCCATCCGGATCGGAAAGTTCCCGGCATTGAGGCCGATACCGGCTCATTGGGACATGGTCTTGGAATCGGTGCCGGAATGGCTCTTGCTGCTAAAATGGACGGAGCGGATTATCGTGTATTCGTTCTTGTTGGAGATGGTGAGTGCAATGAAGGATCCGTCTGGGAGGCCCTGGTGTTTGCGGCCAGTCACCAACTTTCAAACCTTACTCTTATCGTTGACCGAAATCGTCAGTGTGTACTCGATTTCACTGAGGATTGTGCACCGCTCGACCCATTGGGTGAACGACTTGCGTCTTTTGGTTGGGAAGTCGAAGAGGTAGATGGGCATTCCTTTCAGGAACTGTTGACAGCTTT
Source organism: Geobacteraceae bacterium (assembly GCA_025355965.1). GTDB lineage: Bacteria > Desulfobacterota > Desulfuromonadia > Geobacterales > Pseudopelobacteraceae > JACRCG01. The sequence continues at coordinate 28,846 of JANXYR010000016.1, read as the reverse complement.
TGAGCCGAAACCATCATCGGCGCGACCCCGCGCAATTGTTGCCAATACCATTAAAGGCAAGGGTGTATCTTTTATGGAAAAGGTTCTCAAGTGGCATCACTCGGTACCAAATGCCGAAGAGTTGGTTATTGCCAGAGCCGAGCTTGCCGCAAAGATGCCGGCACAATAAAAAGGGTGCGGTGAATAAATGCCTGACTTGATAGATATAAGAGATGCTTTTTTCGATGAACTTTACCAATTAGCTGAAAAGGACGTGAATGTCGTACTCATGACAGCCGACATGGGAGCCTTTAGCCTGGAAAGGTTCCGAAAAGATTTCCCCGATCGCTTTGTCAACGTAGGTATTTCCGAACAGAACTTGATCAGTGCCGCGGCAGGACTCGCATTGTCTGGGAAAAAAGTCTTTGTCTACGCCATCATTCCATTCATTACACTTCGTTGCCTTGAACAGATCAAGGTTGATCTCTGTGTTATGAACCTTCCCATTACCATTGTCGGTGCAGGTGCTGGATTCACATACTCAAACGACGGACCTACCCATCATGCAATTGAAGATGTTTCTATAATGAGAGCGCTGCCAGGTATGGTTATCTATAACCCAAGTGAACAGATGACTGCCAAAGCTGCTGCCCAACAAGCCTACCACGCCACTGGTCCGGTATATGTCCGCCTGGATAAAGGTGCCTGGCCTATGCTGCATAGAGCTGATGATGATTTGTCAAAGGGCCTTGCATATATCAGGAAAGGATCTAAGTTACTTATCATTGCTACCGGATGCATGACGCATGTCTCGTTGGAACTCGCAGATGCGATACAAGCAGCTGGTGTCAATGCAGGAGTTGTGGATTTATACCGACTGAAACCAGTTTCCAATGAGCTTGTTGAAATTGCGATAGACTATGATTTTGTGGTGACATTGGAAGAGCACACGTTGCCGGGTGGTATGGGTGGGGCAGTTGTAGAGTTGTTTGCTGACGAAGGCTTGATGATACCGGTGAAACGCTTGGGAATTCCGGATGTGTATCCTGATGGGTATGGGGATCGGGAGTGGATGAAGAGGCAGCTTGGGCTCGATATGGATTCGCTACTCTCTCGCATCATGCTGGAATTACATCGAGTTTCTTGTGTAACAATGGAAAGCTCAATGAATTTCAAATCATCAATCAGTGACGTCCACTCTCTTGATATTTCTGGTTTTTCCCGTTTACTTGGGGTTCCGGAAGAAGAGTTCACCGACGAAATTTGCAATTTTATCAACAGCACCGATTTTGATTACGTAATAGTGGATGGAGCAAAGAGGGAGAGTCTTCTCCTTCAAATACTGAACACCATCGACTCAGGCAAATTGTCTGTATCCGGGCCGGGAAAACAGGTTGCATGGGAGCGTGGCTGGAGCGAGAATCTGCTGGAATTTGAGCGATCAGGCAACGATCCCGAAACACTGCTTCCGAAATTTGTTCGCAAGGGGCAGGTGATGAGGATGCAAGGCTCTTTTATCCTGCCATCAAACCCTGATTTCGAGACTGCAATGGTTAAGGTGATGCGAGATGTACTATTTCGAAAATATTTTTCCGGAGTGCGTTCTGTCTTTGAATTTGGCTGTGGGACCGGTCTTAACCTTCTGCACCTCTCAAAGCTTTTTCCGGGGAAACCCCTTTGTGGCTTGGACTGGGCAGAATCATCCTGCAACATTGTTGATCAACTCGCCAAGGCTCAAGGAATCAATCTCAGAGGTATAAAATTCGATATGTTCACCCCAGATTCCGGCCTGGATTTGTCAGCAGACGACGGCGTCTTCACAATAGGCGCACTTGAGCAGCTGGGTGCCGGGTTTGGTCCGTTCCTCTCGTTTCTCCGTGAAAAATCCCCGGCGATATGCATCCACTTCGAAACCATGAATGAGTTGTATTCCGAACCAACCCTTTCTGATTATCTGATCAAGCGTTATTCCGACACCAGGAAGTATCTTGACGGATTTCTTGCTACTTTAAAAGAACTAGAGAAAACTAAATCAGTAGAGATACTTCAAGTCCAAAGAACATTCGGCGGCCTATATCACGAGGGATACTCATTTGTAGTCTGGCGCCCTCTCAGTAAAGGAGCCTGAAATGTCAAATATTTTGATGGTTGTCCCGCGATATGTCCCCCTTAAAAGGCAAAGTTACTATGAGTTCCCTTTAGGGATGGCCTATGTGTCGTCATGCCTTGCTCGAGCTGGTCACTTAGTCACCGTTATTAATCTTAATCAAGGTGGGGAGGAGTGTTATGAACGCTTGACAAAAGTAGCAGCTTCCTTGCAGCCTAAACTGATCCTAACGGGAGGATTGTCGGCACATTATCAACAGATTCGTCGCCTTGTGTCCGTGGTGCGGGAATCTTCTTCAGAGTCTTTGGTAGTGGTTGGTGGTGGGATTGTCACTGCGTCTCCAAAATTGATGTTCGATTTCTTAAAACCGGATTTCATTATCCTTGGAGAGGGAGAGCTAACGGCTGTCGAACTAGCAGATCAACTATTAGGGCGGATACCCATTGAACTCAGCGCTGTTGATGGAATCGGGTACCGAAAGGAGGATGGCACCGTATTCTTGACCAATGCTCGTTCCCCCATCATGAATCTTGATTCGCTACCGTTTCCTGACCTTGAGGGTTTCGGTATTGAAGAATACCTCTCTCTTCAACAACCGAACGATAATCTCTATCTATATATAAGTGATCATCCCCGTTTTTATCCGATAATTTCAAGCCGCGGTTGTCCATACAACTGCACGTTTTGCTATCATCCTTTAGGACAAAAATATCGCAGCAGGTCTGTAGATAATTTCATGTCAGAGATTGAGTATGTTATTTCAAAACATGACGTTCGTAACGTAGCTATTTTTGATGAATTGCTTGCGTGCGATCGAGACCGCCTTTTTGAAATATGTCGTAGAATGAAAGAATTGTCGCGTCCTGTCCGATGGATGTGCCAGCTTCGTGTTGACTTTGTTGATGAAGAAATGCTTCAGGTAATGAAAGATGCGGGATGTTTTATTGTAAGTTACGGATTTGAAAGCGCCAGCAATGAAGTTCTTCGGAGCATGAAAAAGTTTATTTCCAAAGAGCAAATTGACCGGGCTCTTCAACTTTCTCGCGCAAGTGGAATTGGGATTCAAGGGTATTTTATTTTTGGAGATCCTGCAGAAACAGTTGAGAGCGCACGCGAGACCATTGCCTTTTGGAAGAGTCATGCCGATTACCATATTACTTTGGGTTTTGTGCGTCCCTATCCAGGCTCCGAACTCTGGGAAAATGAATTCAAAAAGTGCGGGCTTGATGAACTCTCTTTTCTTGAAAAATGTGTTTACGACCCGCCCAATATGAGCCGGCTATCTCAAAAAGATTGGTTTTTGCTCCAGAAGGAGGTTCAAGGCGCATTGATGGATAATGATAATTTCGGAGAATTTATATCCGGATATAAGCAAGATAATGGTGCTGAATCGATGACCATTCGTTGTCCGCATTGCAATAGCATTGTTGAATATGGCAACTTCAATCAACGCATTTTGGGGGTTTTCAAGTTATCCTGTAGGCTCTGCAATCAAGCGATGAATATGACTCCGCTGGCATTTGAACATGTCCGACGTGACTATCCGCGTAATTATCGGGCCTTCAATTGGATGAGGAAAGAGCGAGTGCCGGTGTTCGTAGTCCCTTGCATGAACGAAGCGGAGTTTGAAGCGCAGCGAGAGCGGCTTTTGGAAGAACTCCTGATAGCAGGTTTTCTCGATGCCGACAAGCGCAAGCAGGAACGACTCTATCAGGGGCTGCCGGTGCTGGACGCTGGGAAAGAAGTCATTATAAAACTGGCTTTGGAGGGGCACGGGTTTGTCATCCCTCTTACTCGCTATGCCAACAAGCTATACAATGACCTTATCGATTCCGGGGCATCTCCTGATTGTATATGCCGTCTTGATATACTACAGGTCGGTTTTGGCACTGAAAATCTTACCAAACGACTCCTTGCCGGAGAGGACTTCTGATGAATCAAACCGAATATCTTTCATTCTATAAAGGAAAACGAGTCCTTGTTGCAGGCGGAACCGGAGTGATTGGCCTTCCTACAGTGAAAAGGCTTTTGGAGGCCGGAGCAAAGGTTACGGTAGTGGCCATGGATTCAACTGAATACGCGGAGTCGGTACTTCCTGAAAATGTGTCGTTCCGAAAAATTGACCTGACAATTCTGGACAATTGCCTTTCAGCTACGGAAGGACAGGAGATTGTGCTTAATCTGGTCGGGATAAAGGGCTCTACTGGTATTGGTGAAACCAAGGTAGCCAGTTATCTGGTGCCAATGCTTTGGTTCCAGACCAATCTGATGGAAGCGGCTTTTCGGCATAGAGCGGAGCGCTTTCTCTTTGTTGGAAGTATTTGCAGTTATCCTTATTCTGTTGAAGCAAAAAGGGAGGAATCTCTTTGGGACGGGTTGCCGAAGCAAAATGATCGTATCCCTGGGCTGGCCAAGCGGATAGGAGAGGTGCAGGGGGAAGCCTATCTAAAAGAATATGGCTGGGATGCCGTTCGGATCGTTAGACCCTCCAACGTTTATGGCCCTTTTGATGATTTTGATCCCGCCACGGCTCAAGTTGTCCCGTCCCTGATCAGGCGAGTGCTCGACGGAGAAAACCCGCTGACAGTGTGGGGTGACGGTTCGGCGGTGCGGGATTTTGTATTCTCTCGTGATGTGGCGGATTGGATACTAAGGGTGGTTGCCGCAGGTCCGGTGTGCGAGCCGCTAAACCTGGGGAACGGCAACGGAGTAACTATCCGCGAATTGGCTGAAACCGTGGTTTCCGTTCTTGCTCCCGATGTTCCGATAGTTTGGGATAAGACAAAGCCCTCGGGCGACCCAGCCAGAATTCTCTCAATGGATAAAACTGAATCATTTTTTGGGAAATTACCCGTGACACCATTAGCTGAAGGAATTCGGCTGACTGCCGATTGGTATTTAAAAAACAAGGAATTATTGTCAAGAAAGGCGGAGCGATACTATGGCAGATAAGGAACGACTTTTTCTTACACCATTTGCAGAATTGATCGACCGGTTAACGGTTGACCAGATAAAGGAAGTACTTCTTCCTACAGGGAAAGAAAGTTATGCGGAAGAAATGCGCCGAATCTGCCATGACATTGATCTCCTGATCGAAGAGCGGAATATGCCGATCTCTTCAAGGCTATTGCGGATTGTGGTGGCACTTGCCCAGATGAATGTTCATATTTGGTATCTCAAGGACCGGATGCAAGAGGATGTAGAGCGGTATAACGAATTTTTGAAGTTGGCCCACCAACTCAACGGTATTCGAAACCGGATGAAGAACCTCCTGTTAGAGGAAGCAGGAGAGCGTGAGAAATCGGCTGAAAGGTCTAACTTCAACACCGACGGCCTTGAGGGGTGGGATGTCAGCATCTCTTAAAACTGCTGATAACACTCCGATTTCCGGATTGGCGCTTGGAGCCACTGGAACGGGGACTTCTGAACGGGCTACTCCGGAAACTGACGCATTCAGAATCAATCTCTTTCGAGCCGCATACGAATTGGGGATTAATGTTTTTGACACGGCTGAACTATATGGCGGAGGGTATTCGGAAAGACTCCTGGGGAGAGCATTCTCCAACTGCCGGGAATCGGTCTTTATTTGCACAAAATTCAATCCGGACAATGCATCCGCCACCGGTATCGCGCAGGCCATCGAAGGAAGCCTGCGACGCCTCGGTACAGACTACATTGACCTTTATCAACTTCACTGGCCGACACCGTTCGTACCTTTCGAAGAGATTTGGGCAACTATTTCCCGGCTTCTTGCCGAAGGGAAGATACGCTTTTTCGGGGTGGGGAACTGTTCTTATGAGGAATTGTCGGATTACGAAGCTATATCAGGCGGGCGGATTGCCGCAGTGGAACTGCCATTCAATGTTGCAGAGCCGGAGACAGCCAAGCCTTTTCTTTCCTGGGCGGACGGCGCCGGAAAGAAAATTTTTGCCTATAGTCCATTAGGCCAGGGAAGATTGTGCCGAGCCCTTGTAAAGAGGCCGATTCTCTCGGAGATAATGGAAAAACACGACGTTTCCGAAAATCAGATCGCTTTGGCTTGGGTCATGTCTCATCATGGTGTTGTCCCAGTTTTTCAGACAAGCAGCTTGAACCACCTCCGGGAAAATCTTGCGGGAACTTCAATTTTGCTTAGCCCAAAGGAAATTCATGACCTGGAGAGTCTCTACGCCGATCCTCCCCAGGAAATCAGCCTTTCCCAAGTCAAATTAGGCCCATTGGATGGGCGGGATGGTTACTCAACCTGTGAAGAAGCGCTGGAAAACCGGTTCGACTGGATTCCCAGTCCGGCTCTGCTTGCAGAACGAATTCGCCGAGGCGCTCAGCCATCACCCTTGCGTCTTGTCAAGCCAGAGAATGAGAGCGGGTATTACCTGGACCGCTATGATTTTGGTGGAGAAATGAAAAAATACTGGGCTTGGCGGCTTGTTTTCAATGAAAATGCCAAGGTGCTGGCGCATATATTTGAATCACAGAGGAATCGATGACCCTTCCACCGCTGGAGATTGGAGATAAAAATGTTTCGGCAATCGGGCAAGGTTGTATGGGCATCGGAGGGCGTTTTACCAGTGACAGAAGTCGTGATTCTGAGCAAATTGCCGCCTTGGGGCTTGGCATTGATCTCGGGATGACCTTCATTGACACTGCAGAGATTTACGGTGGGGGACATTCGGAGGAGTTGGTGGGAGAAGCTGTGGCGGGGAGGCGAGATTCTGTTTTTGTGGCCTCCAAGGTCTCGCCCAGCCATTTGACTGCAGATGCGCTGATACTCGCTTGCGAGAACAGTCTTCGTCGTCTTAAAACCGACCGGATTGACCTGTATCAGATTCATTGGCCCAACCCTTCGATACCGTTAGAGGAAACCTTGGGAGGGCTTCTCCGGTTGCGGGAGCAAGGGAAAATTCGCCATATCGGGGTCAGTAATTTTTCTCTGCCTGAATTAAAGCACACCCGCTCCATCCTTGGTTCCACACCTCTCTTTTCGGTGCAGACAGAATATAATCTCTTCGAGCGGACCCCCGAAAATGAGATTATCCCTTGGTGTGTCAAAGAGGGGGTTCTTTTCATTGCCTATAGTCCACTGGATCAAGGGCGCTTGGTGGGGAGCGCAGCAGTACGTCGAAACCTTGCCAAATTTGCCCAAATGATTGGATGCACCCAATCCCAATTAGTGCTGGCTTTTCTTCGTTCACAAGGGCCGGTTCTCCCAATCCCGAAAGCGTTATGCGATGAACACATAAGAGAAAACGCCGGAGCTTCTGAAGTTGTTCTATCCGCAGACATAAAACGTCAGATGGACACCAAGTGCCGGATAGAAGTGAAACTGGTCCCTTGGCGTCACATTCGACCGGCCCCCAACACATCTGGTGACCATGCGGTTTACAAATCCATTGAGGAGGCACGGGCAAACTTGGCTGGTCATTCTCCGTCACCCATGGATTTGGCGATGGAAATAATACGAAATGATGATATAAAGCCAATTCGTGTCACTCCTGTCCTTGGAGGAGATGGCACGTTTCGATATGACCTTGCTGAGGGGAGAATTCGCTTCTGGGCTTGGGTTTTGGCTTTTGATGGTGAACGGGATGTGCCGGTCTTGCTGCGAGACTGATTTTGTATAGGCTGAAAGGATCAAATATGGAGACAATCGAGACCGGAATAAAAACGTACGATAGCGCAGATGAACGAGAGGTTCGGCATAATATGCTCAAGCTCTTGAAGGAAACCCCGATTCCTGAGGATCAACTCCTCTCAAATTTGGGCCTATTTCTCAATTCCAAAAATCTCTCAAGAATTCTATTTATGAATCACCTCTATCAACTAGCAGTTGATGTACCAGGTGTTGTCATGGAGTTCGGGGTGCGATGGGGACAGAACAGTGCTCTTTTTGCGGCATTAAGGGGTATATATGAACCATTCAACCGGCACCGTAAGATCATAGGCTTTGATACCTTTGAGGGATTCCCGTCTGTAGCCTCCCAGGATGGTTCTTCCGACATGATCTATACGGGCAATCTTGCTGTAACAGCCGGATATAAAGAATATCTTGAGGAGGTACTCCACTGCCAGGAACAGGATAATCCTCTGGGACACATAACAAAGTTTGAACTGAGAAAAGGTGATGCCTGTTTGGAGATAGAGCGATATCTGGTAGACAACCCGCAAACAATCGTGGCATTGGCGTATTTTGATTTTGACCTTTATGAGCCAACAAAAAAGTGTCTTGAGATGATTGCTCCTCGCTTGGTCAAAGGGAGCGTGATAGGCTTTGACGAGCTCAACGATCCGGATTCACCCGGAGAAACGCTCGCGCTGATGGACACTCTCGGACTACGCAATGTCAGATTGAAGCGTGACCGCTATGCGTCGCGGGTGTCCTATTTCGTGGTCGAATAGATCTAATCCAGGGAGCAGAAAATGATACAAAACAACGTCCTGAACTCTTTTGCTGGAAGGAACATCCTAATCACTGGCGGTACCGGGCTAATCGGTCGACAAGTGGTAAAGATACTCTGTGATGCCGGTGCAAACGTGCGGGTTGTCTCGCTTGACCAGGTGAATGTTGATGATCGCGCCGAGCACGTATTAGGTGACTTAACAGAATTCAGTCTGTGCCGCGAACTAACTAAAGATATGGATTTTGTCTTTCACATGGCCGGCATCAAGGGTTCCGTCGAAGTCACCAAATCAAAACCAGCTAGCTTTTTAGTTCCCCTGTTGATGTTTAACACCAACCTTTTGGAGGCATGCCGTCTTAACAAAGTGAAGAAAATCGTCTACACCAGTTCCATCGGTGCCTATTCCAGTGCAGAAGTCTTTCGCGAAGGCGAAAATCTTGAAGGGCCTCCCATGGATATGTTTCCCGGCTGGGCCAAACGGATGGCCGAACTCCAGATAAAGGCATATCAGGAACAGTACGGAATTGATAATTTTGCCATAGTACGCCCCTGTAATGTATATGGGCCTGGTGACAATTTTGATCCGGAAAACGCCATGGTTATTCCAACCTTGATGTACCGGATTTTCAACAAGGAAAACCCGGTAGTGGTCTGGGGCGACGGCAGTGCCATCCGGGATTTTGCCTATAGTCGTGATGTGGCAGAAGGGGTAATTCAGGCTCTGCACTATGGGACCAAAGGTGGGTTTGTCAATCTGGGGAGCGGCACTGGTGTAACTATAAAAGAGCTTGTCGAAACGTTACATAGCTTTCTGGGATTCAATTACGAACTCGATGTATCCAAGCCGTCAGGCTTTCCCAAACGGATAATGGATATTTCTCTGGCAAGAGAAATGATCCACTATAATCCAACTACTTCACTAATTGACGGGCTTAAGGAAACATGGGAGTGGTTCATCCATAATCAGGACGAATATAAGTATAAAAAGAATTATTTTCGGGGGGAAACAAATGAGAATAATTGATGATACAGGTTCCGAACGAGACTTTTTTTTTGAAATGTCAAAATATGCTGGGCACTTGTACAAGTCTCACGTAGAGCGACATTTAGCAATATACGAACTCTATAAGAAAACCTTCGAATTGCCCGGTTCAGTCGCTGAATTTGGACTATATAATGGTTCAACGTTCTTTTTTTTAGCACGTCTACTCGAAATATTTAATAAGACAAGCTTTGAAATACATGAGTCATCGTCGCATCATCTATATGGGTTTGACACTTTTGAGGGAATAGTTAATTTAACAGATTTCGATAAATCTGATGTTCATACCCCCCAAAAACATATTGGTGGTTTCAAACAAAGTAATAATTACTTTTTAAATGATCTTGACAACTTTAAAAGGACAAATTGTAGCATAGCTAAGCGGATTCATATAATTAAAGGCGATGCGACTACTTCATTTCCTGACTTTATCAAGCAAAATCCAGGAGTCCGGTTTAGATTTGTAATATTGGATATGGATGTATTTGAGCCAACCAATGCAGTTTTGGATACTATACTCAACTTTATGGTGCCAGGTGGAATCATAGCTTTTGACGAGTATGGTTTCCCAGAGTGGCCAGGTGAAACAATGGCTGCTGATCAGTTTATTAGAAAAAACCACCTCAAACTTACAGCAATACCGTGGGCATGTGCTCCGGCGGCTTATTGTGTCATTGGAAACTAAGAATAAGGGGATTGTGATGTCAACGGTATTTAAGCAAAAAAACGTTTTGGTCGCTGGCGGGACAGGCTTTATCGGAATAAATCTAATTAACAGGATGTTGTCACTTGGTGCAAACGTCCGAGCAACAATCCATAATAAAGCGCCGGTAATTTTGGACGGGAGTATCGACTATGTTACCTGTGACCTGCTCTCCATGGAAGATTGCAAAAATGTCGTTGCTGGTATGGATTATGTTTTCATGTGCGCAGCTAATACCTCCGGAGCTGCCGTCATTGCTGCAACACCGCTGGTGCATGTTACTCCCAATATCATAATGAATGCCCAGATCATGGAGGCAGCCTACTTTGCCAAGGTGAAGAAGTTCGTTTTCCTGAGCAGTAATGCCGCTTACCCCCCCAGCGATGACCGGTTGGTGAAGGAAGATGAAATGTTTGACGCCGACCCCTATGACATCTATTTCGGGGTTGCCTGGATGAAGCGCTATACGGAGATTCTCTGCCGAATGTATTCACAAAAACTGAAGAACCCCATGCCCTCTCTGGTGGTCAGACCGTCCAATATCTATGGGCCGTATGATGATTTCGATCCAGCAACTTCCCATGTAATGGCAGCAACCATCCGCAAGGTAATTGAGCGGCAGAACCCTCTCAAAGTATGGGGCACCGGTGATGATATCCGCGACCTGGTCTATATCGACGATTTCATTGATGCGCTCGTGCTTGCCGCGGAGAAGATTGACACCTACGATCCGCTGAATATCGGCTTGGGCAAAGGTTACAGCATCAAGCAGCTTCTGGAAATACTGATGGAGATTGAAGAGTGCAGTGACTTGAAGATCGAATTCGATCCCAGCAAACCGTCCATGATCCCCATTCGGCTGATTGATGTCAGCAAGGCTGAGCAGCAACTCGGTTTCAGAGCTCAAACCGATGTAAGGGAAGGGATGATAAAAACCATCGAATGGTATAAATCCAACGTGTTGAAGTAGGAGATTAGATTATGGAAGTCACCAAAACGGATCTGGATGGCGTTTTACTGATAAAGCCGTCAATCTTCGAAGATTTTCGTGGCGAATATGTAGAGACTTACAACGAAGATGAGTACAAACAGAAAGGCATCACCTGCAACTTTATTCAGGATGATATTTCCGTCTCTACTCAAGGTACTCTCCGTGGTATCCACGGCGACGGAGAAACCTGGAAGCTGATCTCCTGTATGTATGGCAAGTTTTATTTTGTCGTGGTGAACTGTGATACCGAATCGCCCAATTTTGGCAAATGGCAATCATTCACATTGTCTGACAAGAACCGTTGGCAGGTTTTGGTGCCACCTAAACACGGCAATGGCCATTTAGTTTTGAGCGAATCTACAATATTCCACTACAAGCAAACCACCTACTACAACCCCAAAGGACAGTTTACCTACACTTGGAACGACCCGAAACTAAATATCTGGTGGCCGGTAAAAAATCCTATTCTATCCCGTAGGGATGAAGAGGGGCGATTTTAATGAATCGTCAAGCCTTATGATAATTACGCGCACCCCTTTCAGGATCTCTTTCTTTGGCGGCGGCACCGATTTTCCGGCATGGTACCTGGAAAACGGTGGGGCAGTGCTTTCGACAACCATTGACAAATACTGTTATGTGCACTGCCGCAAGTTACCACCGTTCTTCGACTTTAAACACAAGATAGTCTTCTTCTCGAAACATGAGGCATTTAATGAAATAGGTGAAATTCAGCACCCTGCTGTCCGTGAAGTATACCGCTTCATGGATGTCAAAGAAGGCCTTATGATGCAGCATGATGGCGACCTGCCTTCTCATTCCGGCTTGGGATCGAGTTCAGCCTTTACAGTTGGTCTTCTCAATGCTTTATATGCAGTCCAGGGAAAGATGATTACAAAAAAACGACTAGCCTTCGATGCCATCCACGTCGAACAGGATATGATCAAGGAGGCGGTCGGGTCTCAGGATCAGATTGCCGCTGCTTTTGGCGGTCTGAACAAAATCGTGTTTTCAGCAAACAACATAGAGGTTAATCCGGTTACGATTGCCACTGAAAAGATAGTACATCTTCAAAACCACCTGATGCTTTTCTTTACAGGCTTTGCCCGTTTTGCCGTTGAAATTGAAAATGACAAATTGCAACAACTCGGCACAAAGCGTAGTGAACTTACAGCCATGCATCAGATGGTAGATAGCGCGATTGACATTCTTAATAACAGTTCTAACGGCTATGATGATTTTGGTAAACTGCTTCATGAAACGTGGCTGCTTAAAAAGAGCCTTTCAAGCAAGGTTTCAACATCGCAAATAGACGATATCTACCAAAAAGGATTGGCTGCCGGTGCCTTGGGCGGTAAAGTTTTAGGAGCAGGCGGTGGAGGTTTCATCCTGTTTTTTATTGAACCGGAAAAGCAGGATCGACTTAAATCCGCACTTTCACCCCTGCTTCATGTGCCATTTCGGTTCGACACGCTTGGCAGTCAGGTTATCTATTATGCAGTACCCTGATCTCCTGATTGCAGATTCTGGTTCAGCCCAAATACTACCATGGGAGCAGATATCCTCCCGCACTCTTATCGATGTACCACCGTGGATGAAGGTGCACGAGGACACCATCAGACTGCCGGGCGGCAGGGTAATTGATGATTATTATCGTATCGAGACGCCGGATTACGTGATTATGGCTGTATGTGATGACAAGGGGCGTTTTTTGTTGGAACGGATGTACAAACATGGTGCAGCAACTATCATCCTGACCTCACCCAGTGGTGGTATAGACCCCGGTGAAGCACCTTTGGATGCAGCTCGACGTGAGCTCTTGGAGGAAACTGGCCTTCAAGCGGAACGTTGGACCTCTGCGGGGAGTTATCTGGTGGATGGCACCCGCGGTATCTGTAAGGCGCACTTTTTCATCGCGCAAGAGTTAAAACAAGTGGCGCAGCCAGAGCAGCACGATATTGAATCTTGCGCGACTGAGTTACTAACAATTGATGAGGTGGCGACCGCAATGAGGGATGGCAGTATCTGTCTGCTGCCTGACATTGCTTTGTATTCGCTGATTCTGGGGCCATTTCTGTCTGCTGTACAGAAGGAAAACTGATGGGAAACATGCAGGCAGTCATTCTTGCTGGGGGCATGGGTACGCGGCTCAAGTCGGTCGTAAGTGACATGCCGAAGCCGATGGCACCGGTAAATGGGAAACCCTTCCTTGAATATCTGATGCGACAGCTAATTCGTTCAAATATTCGGGATGTAATTTTAAGTGTCGGATATAAATGGGAAGTTATTCGTGATTACTTTGGGAATGGCGCAGACCGGGGATTAAACATTCAATATGCAATTGAAATTGAACCTCTCGGCACTGGCGGCGCAATACGTGAGGCATCCCGGCTCGTTACTGAGGACTCATTCCTTGTAATGAACGGTGATTCTTTTTTTGACATAGATATTTGTTCTCTAATCCAATATCACAGAGCGATGCAGGCTAATGTGACATTGGCTCTTGTTGCAATGGAGAATATTTCGCGTTATGGCAATGTTGAGCTTGACAGCAATTCGGAAATTATTAATTTCCATGAAAAAAAGAGGGTTGGTCAAGGTTTAATCAACGCTGGAATTTATGTATTAGACTCTGACTTCGCACATCAGATCCCACATGGCAGCATATCATTAGAAAAAGATGTGCTGCCGCGCCGAATAGGTGAAAAAATATTCGGGGCGGCCCATAAAGGTTATTTTATCGATATTGGCATACCCGAAGATTACAGATCATTTTGTGAGGCAATGCGTGGATAGCTACCCAAAAATAACTATAATTACCCCCACCTTTAATCGAGCGACTCTGCTGGAGCGCTCAATAAAGAGTGTTATCAGTCAAAACTACTGTAATCTAGAGTACATAATTGTCGATGGTGGTTCAGCCGATGGCACCCTGGATGTGCTGAATAAATATGATTCGTTTATAACAAAATGGATATCTGAACCTGACGATGGACCTATGCATGCTAATTTAAAAGGGTATGCATCAGCGACCGGAGACTATATTTTTTTATTACCGTCAGACGATTATCTTGAACCAGATATTTTGAATTCAATTGGGAATATTTTAAACACAGAGCAATGCGATGTTCTGCATAGCGATTTTATTTATCATGACACCAGCAATAACATTAGTTTTTTATGCCATCCATGGTTCACTACTAATACTGATATCTACAACAATAGATATAAATGGCCATCAATATTTTTGAATACGTATTTCGTAAAAAAAACTGTTTACGACCAATTTATCAATAAATTAAATAAAAATTACGTTTATGCAGTCGATTTTGAAATATTTCAAATGCTTTTAGATCAACAAGCAAATTTCAGATATTTTGGTAAAATTATAGTACACATGTCATCTGGTGGAATCAGTGATAACGCTTTACAAGGTTATTTAGAAATTGCGCATATATCAATTGATCATGGTTGCAGTAGAGTATCAGCAATATACTCTCTGTTGGCTAAGTTGATATCGAGGAGTGTATCAACAATTTTATTACGTTTTGGCATGGTCAAGTTGAGAAACGGGCTTCTTACAGCAAGCTGTCCTAATATTATCAATTTAGCCGATGACAAGTAGAATATTAATTGGCACATTACTGTTCTTTTGCGGCTTGCTTCTGTTTTATCAAGTATCTAAAAACATAACCATTGATGAAATGCGCAATGTATTTCAAACATTAGAGTACAAATATATATTTATTGCCTGGTTAATATATATTTCTGCAACTATCACAAGAGGTTATAAATGGAATTTACTCGCCGGAGGGACATCTAACTCTCGGCTGATTTTTTTCGTGAACATGTATATCATCAATAATATTACCAACCAGATCTTGCCAATGAAGCTTGGAGAACTGGTAACTCCGTATATTATCAATAAGTTTGATAATAATAATTGCACATACCTGCATCGGCTGATCAGATTGCTATTTGACAGAATTATAGAAACTGTGTTTTTGCTGCTATTATTTTTGTTCAGTGTGTGTTGGCTTGTCATTAACGCAAGCTTTAAATATGGCCTTTTTCTTATTCTATTCATCATGATGTCAATTGCTGCAATCCTGTTAATTGACAAATTCCTGCCTTCAGTCCGCGCCCTGTTTGTAAAACAATATAATAAGGTTAAATCTAAAATTGAACTCCCTGAATCGGCTATATTGAAAAAGATATGTGTAATTACCTTGCTGGCATACCTGGGTGACATATATTGTTTTTATTTTATTTTCAAAGCTGCCGGCATCGATATCGGATTACTCAAAGTCATTATAATTTTTTCAATAAGTATTACAATTGGTGTTTTGACGTTCATTCCTGGTGGCATTGGAATTATTGAACTGATTACCGTACGACTATTGCATCAGTTTGGTTATGATAATCAAATAGCTATACTTACCAGTGTATATTTGAGAGTTGTCAGTGTGGCTTTTATGGCTCTATTTTTTCTATACCTGCTCTTTTATGGCATATTTATCAAGCGTACAACCAAAGCTTCCCAGTCGTTCTTGTGATGAAACGGTGGGGTTAGTAGCAAAACCTGCGGTTCATTGAAGTCGCCTATTTCCCCTATTCCCCAATATTATCCTGCTTCAAGCGTTCCTCGGCGCGGAAAGCGCTGATTGCTTGCTCCAGCAATGCGTTGCGCTGAGCCAGTTCATTCACTCGCTCCGACAGTTGCGAGATCTCTTGGTCCTGGCGAAATGAAACAAAAACTACGAAAACGATACTCAGCAGAAATAACAACGATGGAGGATAGACAATCCCCAATAACAATGAAAGCTTGATAAAAATGACGGGGAAGAGAGAAAGGCAAAGCATGGTAAAGCCACCGGCTATCCAAAAGATGCTTCTCCCCTCTGAGAACTCGTTTCTCTTCACTTTCTTGAATACATAGACGACAAAAAATATACCTATTACTGAAAAATACAGGTAGTTCCAATACATGAGGGTTACCTGACCTTATGGTGTAATTTAGACGGGAAGTATTTCAGCACGATTATAAAGATACTGTAGAAGAGTGTAGCCATATATTTACTCTGGCGAAGCAATCCTGAATGCATGCTGTTTCCACGCTGTCGATCCCGCATGGCAACCTGTACCTCTTTTACAGAAAAACCATTCAGAATCATTTCAATGATTATGTTCGCATCAGGGTAATAGGGAAAGTTATGTATCTTTGTATAACGTTCCAGTGCACTTCGATTAAGCAGTTGAAAACCTGAGGTTGGATCGTAAATGGTCTCACCCGTGATGATCTTGATTAATTTACAAAACAGGCTAGTAGCAATTCTTTTCAGAAATGAGTCATGGGATCTTCCGGATTCAGCGAAACGAGATCCGATAATGATGTCTGCATTGTACTGTTTTCGTACATTCAGAAGTGTCTGGATTTCCGACGCCAGATGTTGTCCGTCTGCGTCAAACTGTAATACCTGTTCATACCCGTGCGCGAATGCATATTTGTATCCTGTCTGCAGTGCACCTGAGTAGCCCAAGTTGAATGGTAACGTAATTGTGATGACATCGAGCGCTACAAGCAGCTTGGATGTTCCGTCTGTTGAACAGTCATCTATGACGACAATGTCGACATCTTTACCGATTACCAATCTCAGGTCCGCGATAACCCCCTGAATATTATGAACTTCGTTAAAACATGGAATAATAATCAACAAATCATTGTGCATGTAATTGTTCTTCTCATTTCATTGAGGTTTTTTCTTCTTGTAAACAATCCTTGTCCCGTCCTGACGCACTTTATCAAAATTTTAGGTAACTATTCCAATAAAAAAGTTAGTGTTCTTTTAAAACAGTTTTGTCAAGATTTTCATCTATGTTGCTAAGAGTGAAAATCGCACCCCTTTGTTTATTCTGCCGATTGTGGTATACCCGTCATCATGCGAACGTACAATAATCAAAACGGTTTCTCCCTGATCGAACTCTCCATCGTGCTGGTGATCATAGGCCTGCTGATTGGCTTGGGTGGCGGTATGATCGGGCCTTTGACCACCTTCGTCAAGGTGCGTGAGACAAGGGATATGGAGGATGCCACGCTGCAGTCCATTATTAGCTGGGTTTCGTCGAGAAATACCATTCCCAATGAAATCGCCTTTCCTACTGCTGCCAAATCCCCTCTGGATGCCTGGGGACGAAATCTGATCTACCTATACGATGCCAACCTCTACTCCGCCACACCAACCAAAGACACCATCTGCGGACGACGCTCAACCAGCCTGACTCTGGCCACAACTGACCCTGCAGCAACTGTTAACAATGTGGCTTTTGCTGTCCTCAGTGCTGCAGATAATACCGCACTCAAGAGCACACTGAGTGCCATTCCCATCACAGCTTCCGGCGCTGCCACCGGCACCATTAATGTTATCGGCCCCAATAGTGACCTCGTCCGCTGGGTGACGTTGGATGAACTGCGCAGTAAAATAGGCTGTCAGGGGGCACCACTGAAGATTGTGAATAATGAGTTGCCCTTCGGGGCCGTCCCCAATATCTATTCGGTAACTCTGTCCGCCGATGGCGGTGTACCCTTTGCCACAGGCCCTAACACCTACAAATGGTGCGTCAGTACTCTGCCACCAGGATTTAACGCACCGACAGGGGGTGTTCAAAACGCCAACTGTCTCGGACTAAGCGAGGCCAGTTGGACTGCAGCCTCCTCCGGCCTGACCATCTCCTTTCCAGCCGCCACTACCACCACCGGAGCCTATTCGATCACGGTGGTGGCCCGCGATTTCGCAGACGGTATAGCCACCAGCGCCGCCTGTAATGCAGCCGATCCGGGAGATAATTGTGCCCAGAAGATGTTCGTGCTGACCATCAATCCGCAGTAATGCACCGAGACTCGACCGTGTCACTTTCACCACTTATACGCAGCCAACACGGCATCGCACTGCTGTATCTGGTGATTTTTTTCACCCTGGTAGGGATACTTGTCAGCGCTGGTTCCAGAATGTTAGGTTCCATAGTTACTCAGAAAAAAATCACTGACTCCAAAGCCGAGTTGGAGCGAGATGCTAAAATGATAATAGCCTGGGGAGTCAGGAATAACCGTCTCCCTGTTGCCGGAGAGTATGTGGGGGTCTTCGGCAGCAATCCGCAGGATGCCTGGGGCAAGACTATTGGCTATGCATACGACAGTAATCTGTCCGCTACGGCCAGCGGTGGTCTCTGTGGGAGAACAAGCACAACCGGACAGGAGGTAGCATTTCTGCTCATTAGCGGAGGTGACGACATGAACATAGCCTCTACCCCTTCCATTGCAAGCGGGGTTTTAACCGGCCTCCAGCCGGATGCAGATCTATACCGGATCGTAACGCTGAATGAATTGCAGACAGAGGCGGGTTGTTTTGGGTCTACAAAAGGGAGTATCAGGATTTTAAACAATGAGCTGCCGAAGGCCTGCAAGGGGTTAAATTATTCAGCAACCCTCTTCGCCGACGGTGGAGTGCCTCCGGTAACGTTCTCTTTCACTGGATTGCCTACCGGAATTTCAAATTCAGGTGCGGCGCTTTCCGGGACCACGTCAGTCGCAACAGGAGCCTATCCGGTTGTTGTTACTGCAACCGACTTCCAAGCACCTACCGCCAATATCCAACAACGGAAATACTTTCTGAATGTCACTACATGTAATTAGGCATTGCAGAACTCTTCCGCTGGGTATCGAGCTACTTTCCAGAAAGTTTTAGATAGCAGTCTGCAATAAAAAGGCTCGCATCCGCCGCCAATGCCGAGGCGT
The DNA here is from genome assembly GCA_025355965.1 of Geobacteraceae bacterium. Taxonomy (GTDB): domain Bacteria; phylum Desulfobacterota; class Desulfuromonadia; order Geobacterales; family Pseudopelobacteraceae; genus JACRCG01. Next base: position 9,837 of record JANXYR010000016.1, on the reverse strand, counting down.
TATTCTCGGCCAAAAATCGGCCAAAAAGCTGAATTGCTGTTTGACAGTCACCACTGCGATATGATTTGATTGCCTGTTCAAAAAGTTTCGTCCCGGCTGTGGAATTGTTGGAAAATGTTTGCTGCTGCGGTATGCAGACTATGGCAGGTAATGTGGCGGGTGGCAGGACTATTGCTTTTGCGGGTTGTGCAACACTCACTTTATTCTTGCCGACATTAGACTCTTTTACGTAACTCAGAGAAGGTTCGCGTACCGGTTTGCCAGCTGTTTTGGCTGTTGCTTGCTGTTTTGCGGATGCCGTAGTTAGCTTGAGCTGCTTTGCCGCTGCACGTTGTTTCGCTTTCTTCTCCTGAAACAGAGGTACTTTGATTACATCACCACTAACGATCTGGTCCGGATCCTGAATATCGTTAAACCGTAGCGTTTCAGGATACGAGGAACCTTCTTTACTGTATTTACGGGAGATAGTGTATAAGGTATCACCCTTTTGTACTGTCACCTCGCGATACGATACACCATCCTTGACCAGTATCTGATCCTTCTTAATCCGCGCCTTTTCCTTTTTTACCTTTTCATTTTCTTTTTTTACCTCTTCCCTTTGCTTCTCGACCTGCTCTTTTTCTTTTTTTAACCGTTCCTTTTCCTTCTCAAGCTGCTCTTTTTCCTTTTTAACAAGTTCCTTCTGTTTCTCGGCCTGTTCCTTCTCTTTTTTCACCTGCTCCTTTTGCTTTTGAGCCAGTTCTTTCTCGCCAATAACCGGAGGGTTTTCCTTCTCATACTGCTCTTTTTCCTGCGGGGTCCATAGTTTGGGAGAGTGAAGCGAATAATTTTTGCCCAGTGCAGGTACTGTGAGGGATAAAAGCAGCAGAGCGACCATAATAGTATATCTACGCCGGGTCATATTGCGCTGGTCTCCATGGCAATCGGCACCTGTTCTGTCAAAGCTCCAACAAGTGCCGCTACCAGCACCACCATTGCCAAAGATATAAACAAAAAAACGACACTCACAATGCTGGTTAACCTCATTATCATTTGGATCAAACGGGTGTGAGTCTAAAGTATAAGAAACATTTTTTCAATGTTTTGGTTATTTTCTGTGCAGCGCACCGGCCGTGCGAGCTGCTTCCGTGCTAATCTTGATACTGTCATAGGTTTTCCGGTCACGGATAACCGGCAAGGAAAAATCACCTGACACCTGCCATACGTCCTTTAGATAGACCCACACTGCGAACGCAGAGATGGCTACACCCTTATCAGGCTCAATTTTTTCGGAGCGCATATCCCGAAAGGAAAGACCTTTACGGTCGGCAACCACCGTATGGCTGCCGTCGAATGGTAGCGCACCGGGGTCACTGTAATCCCATGTTACCGGTTGACGTTGAGTGCCTTGCAGGTCGGCGTGGCATGAATCACAGCTGCGACTCTTGCCAAGCTTATGCGACATCTTGTCCATCTGGATCCATAACAGTGCCTTGTTGTTTTCCGGAAGTCCCCCAAAGAGGCCGACATATGCCCAAGCATCATCGGTTCGCTGCAGGTCTGGCAACGTTGTCTGAAATCGCCAATACAATCCCGGTGTGTAGGCTGAATTTTTCTGGTTCATGACCGCCATAGGAAACGGCTTGACCGGTATCCAGCGCCCCTTCTGGTCTTTGATCAGGATTGGTTCCGGCATAATTCCATAATACGCTTTGTATTTAAAATATGCGGTGGCCGCTCCTGCCAGTGTACCAGGCCCCCAGTAAGTCCCCTGATAGCCGGCTACACTTTGGATGTGACATGCCTCGCAGGAAAGATTCTTGTGGAGGGAACCGGCATGGCTTTTTACCGCTTCGGAGTGACACCGTTTGCAGGAGCTGTCAGCCTGACGTTTGATCATGCCATGGCCAAGTGTTTTATCTGATTTCGAGCTATCATGGCAATCGAGACAGCCAACCTTGGCCTTTAGGTGGACATCTGGCTCATTACCTTCCGGGAAGGAAAAGGAACCGCCAAAGTAACCGGCACCCCGTCGTCGGTCCTCGGGCCCGGCATGGCAGATGGAGGCACGTCCGTTGCCGTAGCAGCTTAGTACAGGTGGTGTTTTTACAAAGGTGTGACTTCCCATGGAAGGGTCAGTCGCGCTTTTAGGCATGGGGTTGTAGTGGCAGTCCAGGCAACCGACATGGCAGGTATTACAGGCTTTCTGGTTAATGGCATGGCTCTTCCTGTCAATTGGCACGGTTGTATTGGCCTGCATCTGATCATACGCTCCCTCGAACCATGGACCACAGTTGTGAGGGCCACGCTGTGGGTTAGTCCAACCCTGGTACTGACTCTGCTTGCCATTGGTTCCCATGGTGCTCTTGGCAAACTCGGCAAATTCTTTTTCATGACAAGCGCCGCAACTCTTTTTCATGACCTCAAAATCCTGAGTCAGCGAGTCGCTTCGTTTGTCATGCCATGACAAGGCCACCACAGAAGAATCCTTGCTCTTTTTGCCACCTTCCTCAGTTACAACAAAGACCCTATTGGTCTGATCAGCACTAAATTCCAGCGGGAACTTTCTTGGAGACGTGTCAGCTGTAAGTTCTTTTTTGCGTACCACCAATAGCCGTGCCATGCCTTGGTGGGCAGCGACCTTATCATTAGTCTCTGGATTGCCCAAGTGGCAGTCGCTGCAACCGGCAGGCATGCGGCTTTGTGTTTCAACCTCATTCTGAGTCACCGCGAAAGCCCCATATCCAAGCGCAGCCATCTTCTGACGATTCTCGTGACAGTCGCGGCAGGAGTCTGTAGCATAAGAGTTAGTAGACAGTATCACCGACACAATCAACAACCTGAAGTAAAATTCCATGTTCAGACTCCTTACAAATTTACATTGATTATATTGTAAATACTACTCGACTTAGTGAATAAATCGTACCTATCAATAAAGTTGACGTCAAACCAAGAAATTTTTATGTGTTTTGCGTTCATATTTTCCACACCTTAAACTCGCCGTAAGTGCTGTTAAAATTAAAATCTCATGTTATAGTGCGAAACCGCAAATCAAGCAAATCCATATAGGTAGCAAAATGAGTTTTTTTACACGCCTCCTCTCCAAAACACCTACCGTTACTAACGCCACCGACAACAAAAAAACCGGCGAGCTTGGTGAAGAGGTGGCCACAAATTTCCTTATCGAGCGAGGCTATCGGATTGTAGAGCGAAACTTTCGCTGCAAGGGTGGCGAAGTTGATATAATAGGCCGTGACCCCGTAGACAAAAGCCTTGTCTTTATCGAGGTAAAAGCCCGACGGGGACTTTCCTACGGAGTACCGCAACTGGCGGTGACACCGTTCAAGCAGCGTCAGATTTCCAAAGCGGCTCTCACCTGGCTTTCAAAAAACCGGCTGCATGACACCAACGCACGGTTTGACGTTATTGCCATTCTGTTGCATACTGACGGCCAACACGCCATTGATCACATCAAAAACGCTTTTGATGTAGCTTATCAATAAATTGAAAAATCAACGTACTTAATCCTGTTTATCTGGGTTAATAGGAGTCTCCATGGATTTTACTGCTGTTCTGGCTCAAATAAGACCAAAGCTTGGCTGCGTTGCCGATAACCTGGCTATCATTGAAGAGCAGATAGCAAAAGCGAAGGAAACCGGAGCTGACCTGATTGTTTTCCCCGAACTTGCCCTGTCCGGCTATTTCCTGAAGGATCTTGTACCCGAAGTGGCATTACGAATCGACTCTCCAGAGATACTACACCTGATAGAACTCTCTCTTGGCATATCCATCGCCATCGGCTTTGTCGAAGAGACCGATGACTACCACTTTTTCAACTCGGCTCTGTATCTTGAAGACGGCACTATCCGCCACTTGCACCGCAAGGTATATCTTCCTACTTACGGGCTGTTTGATGAGCAGCGTTACCTGGCCAGAGGAACCGCGTTTCGGGCATTCGACACCAAGTTTGGCCGTTTCGGCATGCTGATCTGCGAGGATATGTGGCACCTGTCAGCTTCCTATATTCTTGCCATGGATGGTGCAACAACTCTTATTTGCCTTTCAAGCAGTCCGGCTCGCGGTATCGATGGAGACTCTCTTGGATCAGCCTCTGCCTGGCAGAAACTGGTCTCTACCACCGCACTGTTTCTCAACTGCAGGGTTCTCTACAGTAATCGTGTCGGCTTTGAGGATGGTGTCAATTTTTGGGGTGGGTCGGAATATATCGCACCATCGGGAGAATCAATCGTACGTGGCGCATTGTTTGATGAGGATTTCGTCACCGCAAAAGTTGATGAAGGAGCACTGCGCCGTGAACGTATCTTTTCACCGATGATGCGTGACGAGAACCTGTTTGTAACGATGCAGGAACTTGGGCGCATCGCGCACGAAAGGGGGCGATGATGGCTGGTTTACAAGCAAACATGGAATTGCTGAGAAAACTTCTAGTCGGCTTTGTAAGAGATGAAGTCCGTAAAGTCGGCATCAGCAAAGTAGTCCTGGGGCTTTCAGGCGGAATTGATTCAGCACTTGTTGCTTTCATCGCCGCAGAAGCAGTTGGCCCAAAAAACGTTCATGCCATCTGTATGCCCTACAAAACCAGCAATCCGGAAAGTGAAGCACATGCAAGACTGGTGGCAACAGCGTGCGGCGTCAACTTTTCTGTAACACCGATAACACCAATGGTGGACGCCTATTTTGATATTTTTCCCGATGCCGACAATATGCGGCGCGGCAACAAGATGGCCCGGGAGCGGATGACAATCCTTTTTGATCAGTCGGCATTTTTACGCGCTTTGGTGCTCGGTACCAGCAACAAGACCGAACTGCTGCTCGGGTATGGCACACTCTATGGAGATATGGCTTCAGCCCTGAACCCGATCGGTGATATTTACAAAAGCCAGGTTTGGCAACTATCGAGAACAATGGGAATACCGGCTGAGGTTATCGAAAAACAACCTTCTGCCGACCTCTGGGCCGGGCAGACTGATGAGGAAGAACTGGGGTTCTCATACCGCCAGGTGGATGAACTCCTGTATCGCATGGTGGACCAGCGACTGACGAAGCCGGAACTTGCTGCAGAGGGTTTTGAAAATGAGTTTATTGATTCAATATATACAAAGATTCAAAACTCTCATTTCAAGCGCCGCCTCCCGGTCATTGCCAAGGTCTCAAACCGTACTATTGATCGCGATTTCAGATATGCAAGGGATTGGGGAAAATGACAAACTGGTCCGACAGCATCCTCGTCTATTCAACAGAATCTGGGCGGGTAAAACAGAACACTCCCGCACACAAAACAGCGACTCAAAAGAGTGACGGCTTCGTGCGCTTGCGGCGTGAAGTCAAAGGACGGGGGGGCGGTACCGTCATTGTCATCAGCGGTGTTCCTCTTACCGCTGCCGAAACCAAGGAACTGGCGGGGGTCCTAAAGAAAAAATGCGGCTGCGGCGGTACCGTTAAAGATGGAGTTATTGAGATACAGGGTGATCACCGAGATGCTTTATCAGCAGAATTACAAGCCCGAGGCTTCAAAGTAAAACTGGCCGGTGGATAATAAAGCAGTACCGTATACCAGACCTAATTCAATAAATTTCTTGACCTATCCAAAATAATCACCTATCTTTGCAAATCTTATTATCCCAGCAAACAGCGACCATGATCAATCGTTTCATGGCTCAAGACAGATGCGAGAGTGGCGGAATTGGCAGACGCACCAGACTTAGGATCTGGCACCGTAAGGTATAGGAGTTCAAGTCTCCTCTCTCGCACCATCCAGATTTCCCGATGTTTGTTTCGAAGTTCATAACATGCAAACATTAAATTTCACTATAAAAGAGGATAGCCACCATGCAGGTTCACGTCGAAGACATCAGTTCGGTTCAAAAAAAGATTACTATCGAAATTCCCGCTGAACGGGTTAACGAAGAGATCGACAAAGCATATTCAGCGATCCAGAAAAAAGCTAAGCTCCAGGGATTCCGTCCCGGCAAAGCACCAATGCAGCTCATAAAACGCACCTACAGTGATGCAATGCGCGATGACGTCATGCGCCGTCTATACCAGGACACACTGTACAAAGCAATGGATGAGCACAAAGTTGAGCCAATTGATTCTCCCACCATTGAGAGCGAAATACTCGAACCGGGAGTTCCATTTAAATACAGCGCCGTTTTTGACGTCATGCCGCAGATATTGTTAAATGAATATACCGGCTTGATTGTAAATAAAGAAAAATATGTTGCCAAACCCGAGAACGTAGAGGGCGAACTGAAGCGTATGCAGGAAAACATGGCGCAGCTTATTCCACTTGATGAAGCCGCCGTCGTTGAAAATGGGCACACCGTATCTGTTGATTATTCAATTGTGGTAGAGGGCTCACCAGAAGAAAACAGCGGTGCTCAGACAGCTGAGGTTGAAGTCGGATCCAATCGCCTGATCCCTGGTTTTGAAGAACAGTTGCTCGGACTTAAGTCAGGTGATTCCAAGGAATTTTCCCTTGAACTTCCTGCAGGTGGCGACGAAACCGAGTCCACAGGCAAAAAAGGTTTATTTACCGTTGCCGTAAAAGAAATCAAGCGCAAAGAGCTCCCCGAGCTCGATGATGATTTTGCACAGCAGTTTGGTGAATATGAAACCATGGAAGCGTTGCACGCCAAGATGGTTGAGTACCACGAGAAACATGAAACAGATCGCATTGAAAATGAATTTAAAGAGCGAATCATACAGGCTCTTATTCAGAAAAACCCACTTGATGTTCCTGAATCAATGGTTAAGCGGCAACTTGACCATATGTTCGAGAACCTGAAAAACCGTCTTAAGAGCCAGCAGATGTCACTTGATATGATGGGACTTGATGCTGAAGGTTTCCGCGCACGCTTCAGAGAAGACGCTATTGACAAAGTTAAAGGCGGCTTACTGCTGATGGCTTTGGTAGAAAAAGAGAATGTAACTGTAACTGACGAAGATCTGGCTTCACACTACGAAAAGATAGCAGCCGGAAACGCCGAAATGCTTGATCGCATCAAAGAATATTACTCATCTAATCTAAATGCCAAGAACTCGGTTATTTCAGAAATCAAAGAAGACAAGGCGATAACCTGCCTGATTAAAAATGCCGTCATTACCGAAGTTGACGCAGAGAAGCTCAAAACAGCCTAAGGAGAAACACATGTATATCCCAATGGTTGTAGAGCAAAGTGGAAGGGGCGAGCGAGCCTATGATATTTATTCCCGTCTGCTTAAAGAACGTATTATTTTTCTTGGTGGTGCCATTGACGACACGGTAGCCAACCTCATAATTGCTCAGCTACTGTTCCTTGAGGCAGAAGATCCTGATAAGGATATCCATCTGTATATTAATTCGCCGGGAGGCGTTGTCACAGCAGGGATGGCCATTTTTGATACAATGCGCTACATAAAAGCTCCCGTATCCACTATTTGTGTAGGCCAGGCCGCATCCATGGGAGCAATATTGTTGTCTGCCGGTGAAAAGGGGAAACGATTCAGCCTTAGCCACTCAAGGATTATGATTCATCAACCACTGGGAGGTTTCCAAGGACAGGCATCCGATATCAGTATTCACGCCAAGGAAATCCTGCGCATGAAAGATGAATTAAACGGAATCCTTGCAGATCTATCGGGACAGAAAAAGGAAAAAATTGAAGCAGACACTGAGCGTGACTTCTTTATGTCTGGTGAAGATGCAAAAGAATATGGCCTGATAGATGCCATCTTCACGCGTAAACAGTCTACTGGAGACACACTATGAGTCGTCGTGACACCGTTCAGGAACACCTTACCTGCTCTTTCTGTGGGAAGAGCCAGGAAGATGTAAAAAAACTTATCGCCGGACCTTCTGTTTTTATCTGTGACGAATGTATTGAGCTCTGTAATGACATCATTACTGAAGAGATGAAGCTAGAAGAGACCACGGGGCCAGACCTGAAAAAACTTCCAAAACCACGTGAAATTAAGGACATTCTGGATGAGTACGTTATTGGCCAGGAAATGGCCAAGAAAGTTCTCTCCGTTGCAGTTTATAACCACTACAAGCGAATTGAATCCAGCGGTAAGCCAGGTGAAGTAGAAATGCAGAAAAGTAATATTCTGCTACTCGGTCCAACCGGTTCAGGCAAAACGCTCCTTGCACAGACGCTTGCCAGGATTCTTAAAGTACCTTTTGCGATGGCGGATGCAACCAATCTCACTGAAGCCGGCTATGTCGGCGAAGATGTTGAAAATATTATTCTCACACTGTTGCAGGCAGCGGATTATGACGTAGAACGGGCCCAAAAAGGTATAATCTACATAGACGAAATTGATAAAATTGCCCGCAAGTCTGATTCACCTTCTATTACCCGCGATGTTTCTGGTGAGGGGGTTCAGCAAGCGCTGCTAAAGATCATTGAGGGCACTATAGCCAGCATTCCACCAAAAGGTGGCAGAAAGCACCCACAGTCTGAGTTCATGAAAGTTGATACTACAAATATCCTCTTTATTTGCGGCGGTGCTTTTGCCGGCCTTGAATCTGTTATTCAGCAACGGATAGGAAAGAAATCACTAGGATTTGGAGCAGATATCAAAAAGCGTGATGAGAAAAAGCTTGGTGAGCTGCTTAAAAGCCTTACTCCTGAAGACCTCCTTAAGTATGGATATATCCCTGAGTTCATTGGTCGTCTTCCTATGCTTGCCACTCTAACGGAGCTAGATGAGGATGCCTTGGTACAGATTTTAAAGGAACCCAAAAACTCTTTGGTGAAACAATATCAAAAGCTTTTTGATCTCGAGAAAGTTCGCTTACGTTTTACTGATGGATCATTAATTGCCATTGCCAAGGAAGCTTTGAAACGTAACACAGGTGCACGCGGATTACGTGCTATTCTGGAAAATTCGATGCTCGACATTATGTACGAGGTCCCATCACAACCGAATGTACAGGAAGTAGTTATCAATGAAGATGTTATATATCACAAAGAAAAACCGATAATAGTTTATGAACAGGAGCTAAAAGAGGCGGCCTGATTACATTTTATTTCAGTATGTTAGTGCGTTTTTTTATATTTAGACTGCAATAACAATTCTATTTATTGTTATAAACATGCTCAACTGCCCAGAATATGCATGTTTGCACAAAAAAAACACTTGACACTATTTAAGAATATCTGATAAACAGTGGCTCGCTTTGTTTTAATAAACAAAAAACTTGGAGGTGCAACGTGACAAAAGCAGAATTGATTAGTTCGGTAGCAGAGCAGGCTGGCTTGAAAAAAGTAGAAGCTGAGAAAGCTGTTTCTGCGTTTATTGCCAGTGTAACTGCTGCACTGAAAGGCGGAGACAAACTTAGCCTGGTCGGTTTCGGTACATTCTCCACTGCTAAACGTGCCGCCCGCAAAGGCCAAAATCCTCAGACAGGCAAGAAGATTGATATTCCTGCCGCAACTGTCCCCAAGTTTAAACCTGGCAAGACATTGAAAGAAGCTGTTAACGTTGTTCCCAAGAAAAAGAAGTAGTTTCTTGTAGAGCTCCTGAGGGGTTGTAGCTCAGTTGGTTAGAGTGCCAGCCTGTCACGCTGGAAGTCGCGGGTTCGAGCCCCGTCAACCCCGCCATAATTATGGGCGAATAGCTCAGCTGGGAGAGCGCCAGCCTTACAAGCTGGATGTCACAGGTTCGATCCCTGTTTCGCCCACCATTCACAAAAAAAGCCTACCATTTCTGGATAGGTTTTTTTTGTGCTTTTTGTTCACTGCTGAGCTGTCAGAGAACTTCTTCGTTCATAGCCCCAGTTCGATAACCCTGTAAATCAAGTGACACGTAGGTAAACCCGGTCGCTTTAACCAACCTGACTACTTCATCCCG
>JANXYR010000051.1 GCA_025355965.1 Geobacteraceae bacterium | reverse complement strand
GAATGCGGCCACAACTGGAGTTTCTCTTTCTTCCCGTGAGCAGCCCAGGAACCAGCTTTGTCCCCCCCCCCGGCATGCAACTGGTCTATATCGGGCAGGAACCGGGAGGGCTTCCATACCTGGTCTATCAACTGTCTTCTCAGCTTTTTAACGTTACACCGACAACATAGCGCTAGTTGCATCTACGTGTGAGTGGGGACATCACTCTTGAGGTTGATGTCCCCGCTGGCCGTAACTGGCGGCTGGGTAGTTGCCGAATGTCAACAGTGCAGGATGAGCATGCCACGACAATCATCGCTTGATACACTCCGGAAGCATAACCTGAACATTCGTCAGCCTGTTCAGGGGTATCGCTTCTCACTGGATGCGCTGCTTCTGGCCGATTTTGCCCGGGTGCCGGCTTCTGCCGAAGTGGCTGACCTCGGAACCGGTTGCGGTATTATCCCGCTGCTGCTTGCCAGGACGCATCTCGACGCGCATGTTGTCGCTTTCGAGAATAATCCTGATATGGCAACTCTTGCGGGTGAGAATGTACGGTCCAATGCTCTTGACGGCCGGGTTGAAATTGTTAGCGATGACATTCTCAACATTCGCTCACGTTATCCGGTCTCAACCTTTGACCTGGTCATAGCCAATCCCCCCTTTCGGACAGCGGCGAGCGGTAAAGTCAGCCCCCACCGGGGGCGCGACGCAGCCCGGCATGAAACGACCGCTGGACTGCCTGATTTTTTAGCGACCGCCAAGTACCTGGTAAAACCTGGTGGCAGGATCTGTTTCATTTATCATCCGTCTCGCCTGACAGAGTTTATTCGCTGTGCCGCAGAGATGAAACTGGCCCTGCTCAGGTTGCGCATGGTTCATGGTGCCGCGAGAAGCGGGGCGAAGATGTTCCTGGCAGAGTTGGCAAAAGCGCGGCGGGATGACCTGTCAGTTGAGGCACCGCTCATCGTATTCGGTGATTCCGGTGATTATACAGCCGAAGTGGCGCAGATTATGGGCGTATAGAACGTGCAAAGACCTGACAGGTTAACCTGTCAGGTCTTTGAGTAAACGGCATGCAATGGATTGGTACAGGTCAGTTTTTCACAAAAAGGATCAATTCCATTTTATTGTCTTCACCGACATGGATCGGAAAACAGAGTCCGGTATGACCGTCCGGCACCGGCAGACCGGTTGTCGGTGGATGAATGGTTACCGGCGGGTTGATATTGATGGTCTTGCCCGTTTGGGATGCCTTGGCAGCAATGTTGCCGCAGACGACATTGACAAATTCCATCACGGTGTCTTCGAGCACCTCGACCGGTTCGCCTTCAACAGAATCTTCACGCAGGATCGCTTTGGCGATGGTTTTTTGAACAGCTTCCGACACCGAGATGATGTAGCGGGCTTCGACATCTTCGGACAGATCCATTGCAGCCATCATGAAGTTGCTGTCAACGGTAGTAATGATCTGACACTTGCCGGGACGGAACTGCAGGTCCAGTACGCGGGTGATCATCTTGTAGGTCAAGTCGGCTGTCATCTCCCAGATGAGGCTATTGGCAATACCATCGGGAAGCTCGATCCTGTCGGAAACATACAGAGCCTGGTCGGCCTTGAATTCATCCAGGGAGAGCTGGAGCTTTTCACTGCTCAATGCGCCAACCAGCACCAGTGCTTCACCAATGTAGAGGTGGGTGTTCTTCTGGCGGGTGATGACGTCGTTGAGCTGGTTTAACGTAAGGATACCCATCTCAACCAGCAGGTCACCAAGTTTCATATCTTTTGACATCTGTGCGTTGTGTGCCCGCTCGATATCATCCTGGGATACATAGCCCATGCTGATTGCCATTTCGCCCATTTTGAGATTTTTCTGATCCTGAAGGTCAATCGCCTTCAGAAGGGCTTCACGGGAAACGAGATTTTTTTCCACGAGAAATTGCCCGAAAAATTTTACGGCCATATCAGATCCCCTTGTTGTATTGGATTGATGCGGTAAGTGAGTTACAGCTCACGCAGAATCTGCAGGACGTTGTCTGTCTCAAATGGCTTGGAAATCACGTTCTTGGCGCCCAGTTTGAGCGCTTCAGTAAACTTGTCTCCGACGCCACCGAGAGAGGTGACCATGACTACTTTGACCTCTTTATCAAGCACTACCAGGCTGCGCAGAGCCGTCAGGCCGTCCATGCCGGGCATGTTCATATCCATACAGATGATGTCCGGATTTTCCGTGTGGTTCATCTTGATGGCCTCGGCACCGTTCTTGGCATGGCCGACACTGATAAAATCACCGGAATCTGAGATGATTTTTTCAAGCTGTCGTCCTACGGAAAGGCTGTCGTCAACGACTAGAACCCTTTTCATATGTGTGTTTTCCTCCTTGGAAGAATGGCGGGGGTCGCAAACCCCATGAATCATGTATCGCTGAAGCGAAGCGACGTAAATGTATCTGAAACATGATGAAAAGTCAAAAGTATGTTTACCTTTTCTTGCGGTTTGAATTATGCTATGAATCAAAAAAAATCACTAAAGGAGATAGTTACAATGCTTGTACCAAGCCAAACACTGCGTGCAACAGGATTGCTGCTGGCAGTATTTTTTTCATGCGGTGCCGTATCCAATGCAACTGAGCCAGAGTTGAAACCAGCCACGACAAAAGTTAAGGCTGTTGCTATCGGACAGGAAACGATTGCCCGTGTAAACGGGACTGCCATCAGTGCGCTTGAGCTTAAACGGGCCAGCAAGGTCATGATGTCCGGACAGCGTGGAGTGCAGCTCACGCCCGATCAACAGAAAGAAATGGACAAGCAGGCTGTTCAGCAGTTGATTTCGGCAGAGCTTCTGTATCAGGCGGGACAAAAGCTTGAGATAAAGGATATTGATAAACAGGTCGAAGACAAGCTGGTTCAGGGTAAGGCCCGATTTGCCAATGAACAGGATTTTGTCAAGGCGATCAAGGATCTGGAGATGGATGAAAAGGATCTGCG
>JANXYR010000028.1 GCA_025355965.1 Geobacteraceae bacterium | reverse complement strand
ATGTAAGATGATGGTAAGGCACGGTGGACTCCTTCTGGTGTGATGGTTGGTCGCGCTTCCAACATTACCAGAAACCCACCGTGTCTACTTGTTTTTTACCCACCTCTCAGGGTGGTGCACTTTGAACTAGATTCTACCCTGGTATCGGATTGGGAAAATCTTCTCTCATCGGAGAATGAAGAAGACTCTGAGAGACTGCGGCTTTCCACAAGGACCGGCAGACCTGCTGGAGATGATGTTTTTGCGGAGAAAGTGGAGAACTTGACTGGTAGGGACCCAAGGCCGCGGCGACCAGGAAGACCACGAAAAGTGGATTAATCCGTATTATGTCCCCAGATTTCACAGATTTCCCAGATTTCCCCCGCAGGATAAGGCTCTGGAGAAGAAACAAAATGAACATGCTTAAACATGTTGTGTGCCCTTTTGGAATTATCAGAGCAATCATAATTTTAGCATTTGCTCGCCTCTTGCTGCATCCGGTTCAGTCTCTCATCTTTCCTGAAACAACTCGGGTTGAAGTGTTCCTGTTTGTGGCAGCTTTTCTCGATATCTTTTCTCGAACAGCAGGAATTTTCACTGAATTATCAGAGGAAAACAATAAGGAAGGCAGTCCAAGCTTGAAGACAAAAGCAATAAAAACAATCAGAGGGCTTTTCTTATCCAACTATGGAGGTCTCCTTCTGGTCCCGGTCTGGTTTGGGTGTCTAGTAATTTACATTTTGACTGATCTGAAGCACTTAGGGTAGACTCGTAAGAATGAAAGGTGGAAAAGAAAATTCCAACAAGGAAGATACACCTAACCAAAATGACGCTAGGTGATCTTCCACACGGTTTGACTTGTCACTACTGCTCCCCTCTCAAAATTCACCTGATCTGCACAAGAGGCCCTTTATATGAAATACAGTTCCAGTTTTAAAAAATACTCAAATTCAACAACTTATAAAATCGAAGCTAAAGAGCCGGATTATCTGTATATCAAGGAATCCCAAATACCTGGTTCAGGTAATGGCTTGTTTACCGCCATCCCGGTTTACCGGCATGAAGTAATCGCCATTTTCAAGGGAAAGATTCTGTCAGACAAAGAAGCCCAATTGAGAGCGACAAACGGCGAAGATGCATATTTTATGAACATGCCGGATGGAACAATCTTGGATGCAATGAGAGTGAAGAGCTTTGCTAAATATGCAAATGATGCTACGGGGATTGTGAAAACAAAGTTCAAGAACAATTCAACGATAACATTAGATGAAGATGGTCATGTTTGTGTCGTTGCAAATAGAAAATTACTGGTCGATGAAGAAATATTCTGCAGCTATGGTACCGATTACTGGAAAAAGCATTCGGAAAAACTGACGGGTAAAGGAGTTATATGCTGAAAAAAAGACTTCACTATCTTCTCCCCTTACTATGGTTAGCCTGCCTCTCTCTCAACGCCTTCGGCGACTACCTGACCCCCGAAACCTGGGATGCCACCGCGACGACCTTTACCGATGGCCGGCTCAAGTATCGCCAGTTTGACTTCCCGGTTGCTCCCGGCATCAAGGATTCGGCGACTGCGAGCAAAGATCTTATCGTCGACTCTGGCGCAAACCTCCGCGATACGATCGTTAAAGCGCCCGAAACCATGGTCACTATTTATGACACAGGTATCGTCGATAATTTCCTCCAGTATAAGGGGATGGTCTCGGCAAACTGGGCCTTTTCAAAACTAGCGTCGGGGGACTTCTCCGATGCCAAGGAAGCCTATGTCCGGGAAGGAAATTGGGGCATCATTCAATCCAGTTATTACGTGCTCAAAGGATCATCCCGGGTTGTCTGGGCGATAGCCCTGTTAAACTCCGGGGAGGCTCTTTATCAGATTGCCAAGGCGACCGGACAAACCGTGTATTACCTGGTGCGCTATCCAGTGACCGGCGCTGTCGAAGTTGTCGCTGCGCCGGTGGTGCTGGTTGGCGGCACTGCGTGGTCGACGGCGGCTTCCGGTGTTACCACCGGCTGGGCGCTGCCGGTTACCGCAACCCTTGATGGTGTGAAGTTTGTGGGGGAGGGTGTATGGGCAAAATAGCGTTTATAATAGCAATGGTGTTGATGTTGCCGGGCATGGTGCTGGCTGAAAGCAGCTACTTTCGTGGTACACAGACGGGGTGGGGGCTGACGGAGCAGGTTTTTGGAGATGGGTACTACAACACCCATAATCTGTTCCTCGTCATCGGCGCCAAGCCGACAACCGCTGCGCTGCACACCATCAGCGGCTGGAAGAGTAGTACTACCTACCTTCAGGATCTTGGCGAAGGCGTCGACACCTTTGGCGAGCAGATGTTGAAGTCTGGCAAGTCGATTCCCGACAACGCTTCCGATGCCGGTAAAAGTGTCGCGGATCTGTTTGTCGATCCGGTTAAAGAAATCGGTGACTTCAACCTGATTACGCCCGCGACGCTCATCTTTAAAACGGTAGTGAATACCCTGAGAGTCTGCTGGAACAGCACAATGGTGGTGGCAGAGCCGGTTGGCCGGGTCGGCTATGGGACCGTGGCCCTGGTTGGGGCTCCGTTTGTCAAACCTGTGACATACACTGGAGTTGCGTTCATCTATACCGGCACCGCTCTGTATGGCTATGGTTCTTCCGCAACGGCAGGCGCCGTGATGACGGCGGCAACGGGAACGGTTCTGGCGCTAGATGTTGCAACCACTCCTGCGGTAGCGGTGTACGATGCGTTTCAGCCGGATGCCGCTGCCGTTAAGGAAACGGTGCTGGAGGCGGAAGAGGACGAGGATGATGCGCCCGACGCGGATGGTAGGGGCGAAGCAAACGCCTTATCTGCTTCGCCCGCCTTTGGCGGCGTTGCAAATATGGAAGCAGACAACGGGCCTAAGGGCGAAGCACGATGAAGCCGTGCTGTCGCCCCTACGTGGTATATTGATAATTACCAAGACCCTAAAAGGAGAAGTAAAAAGGGGCAACTCCCACACCGTTACAACGCTAACTGCTCTTGCCCGCGACAGATTTGTCCGCGCTGGGGAACCAAATATCAAAAAGGCCGCTTTTCGTATGAGAAGCGGCCTTTTTCTGTTGGTCCGCGCTTGCAACTGCATGGGTGCACCAAGGGCGGGCCAAAAATCAATGCAGGTTGACAGTCGAGTACATTGGGGTATTCTTGAAAATCGTAACGGGCAACTTGAGCAAACGTTACAGTGTCTTCTTTTGACAACCTCATTCGTATAGTCACCGGAACAATTAGCTACACTCTCGTATAGTGGACCCCATTTTCAGGACAATAGTTTAAGATGGTGCCTGCGATAAAAAGGAGCAGGCAATGAGCGAACGGAAGCGCAAAAGCTTTACCAGCCAGTACAAGACGAAAGTTGCTCTTGAAGCGATTCGAGGCAGCA
>JANXYR010000018.1 GCA_025355965.1 Geobacteraceae bacterium | reverse complement strand
GAAGTGACAATCTTTTTTCGAACCGACCAAGTTTTTAAAGAGCACCCCCAGAAACAAATCTGCTGCCTCAAAAGGGACTCGCTTTCTATCATAAACAATTTAACTCTGTCAAAATAAAAATGATGGTAATTGAAAATAAATGCAGGCCCACAATTACTATTCTACATAAACCTCATAGAATCCATGAGTTCCAAGCTTGTGAACTTTCATAAGATTTGTTGAACCACGTGTTTCAAGAATCCCCATTGTAATCACAATCAGATCATCTTTACAAAAACCTGTGGCTAATAGTTTTTTTTCTACTTCGTAAATCTGCTGGTCGGTGTGTTCCATAATACCAACCTCAGCGCAGTGTACACCCCAGAAAATTGTAAGACGACGGCGGATCTCCGGTGATGCTGTAAATGCAATAATTGGAGTTATTGGCCGAAAAGCGGCCATAAGTGCTGCTGTACTGCCTGAGCGAGTAAACACGACAATTGCTTTGGCTTTGAGTGTAGATGCCGTTCGGCAGGACGATTCTGCAACTGCTTGCGCAACAGTAGACCCCGGACATATAGATATATTTCCTCTAACTAAAAAATCGGTACGTTCTACGTCCTTGGCAATGCGAACCATCGTTTCTACTGATTCTATCGGAAAATCTCCTGAAGCGGTTTCTGCCGAAAGCATAATAGCATCCGTACCATCTATGATTGCGTTGGCTACGTCTGACGTCTCTGCTCTTGTTGGGCGTGGATTACGGATCATGGAGTCCAGCATCTGGGTAGCAGTTATGACCGGCTTACCGGCCTTATTGCATGCCTGGATTATTTTTTTCTGATGAATTGGAACCTTTTCTGGTTCAATTTCAACGCCTAAATCGCCACGCGCCACCATGACGGCATCGGTTGCTTCAAGTATTTTTTCAAAATTGCGCAGCGCCTCCGGCTTTTCAATTTTGGCAACGACCGGAGTGTCCTTACCCTTAGCAGCAATTATCCTCTTTATTTCTCTGATATCCTCAGCAGTGCGTACAAAAGACAGAGCTATAAAATCAACTCCCGCCTCCAGAGCAAAATCTAGATCTATCAGGTCCTTCTCAGTAAGGCATGGGGCTGAAACATTTACTCCAGGCAGATTAATCCCTTTGTTATTTTTTAAAATTCCTCCAGCTATTACGAGACAACGAACCCGTTCACCGTCAATCGCAACAACCTTCAATTCTAGTAGTCCGTCATCCAGCAATATACGAGAACCGGGACGCACGTCATTCGGTAAAGACTTATATATAGTTGAAATAAGACCATCACTACCAAGCACGTCATCTGTTGTGATAACGACTTCCTGTCCTTTGGAGAGAACCATACTATCGCCTGCCATTTTTCCTGTCCTGATTTTTGGCCCCTGAAGATCGCCTAGAATGCCGACCTGATGGCCAAGTTTTTCAGAAATATTCCTTATAATTCTGATTAGTTCCAGTTTTTGTGAATTTTCGCCGTGGGAAAAGTTTAATCTAAATATATCGACACCGGCCTGCATTAATTTCTGTATCATTACCGGTGATGAGCTTACAGGCCCAACGGTAGCTACTATTTTTGTTTTGCGGGTTTGTTTTGGCATGACTGCTCCTATTAAATCATGTTGTTTTACAAGTGTTACGTACAGAGGTATCAGGCATGTATCGCTTCTTTATGAACATCCAGCGCCGCCTCACGGATTGCCTCCGGCAGGGTTGGATGGGCATGGCAGATCAGGGCGATATCCCGCGCCGTTCCAGCAAAACTCATAACTGTAGCCGCCTCGGAAATCAGGTCCGATGCGCGTGGACCAACAATGTGAACACCAAGTATCCTGTCATTTTCCAAATGAGCGAGAATCTTAACAAAACCTTCTGTTTCATCCATGCATCTAGCCCGACCAAGAGCAGAAAAATTGAAACGGCCGCTACGATACGGAACACCGGCAGCTTTAAGTTTTTCCTCAGTCATCCCTACGCCAGAAGCTTCCGGCCAGGTATAGACCACCCCAGGAATAAGTTCGTATTCTACAGTAGTTGCCATACCAGCCATCCGCTCTACACAGGCGACACCTTCTTCTGATGCTTTGTGAGCCAGCATGGGACCAACCACCAAGTCGCCAATAGCATAAACTCCCGGCAGCGACGATTGAAACGAATCATCTACTACCACACGACCAGATTCATCAAGTACAACCCCTACCTCCTCAAGGCCAAGTCCGGTAGTCAACGGTCGCCGTCCAACCGCCACCAGCACTTTGTCACAATCTACCTCTTCGCTGCCTGTACCGGAGTTAAACTGGACTATCGCTTTGGAACCGATCCTGCGTACTCCAGTAATGCGTGTACCAAGCTTGAACTGAATCCCCTGTTTACGCAGACTGCGATAGAGAGTATCTGCTACCTGACGATCCATATTCGGCAGTATCTGCGGCAGCATTTCCATAACCGTTACCTGTGCACCAAGCCGTCGCCAGACAGAGCCGAGCTCAAGTCCGATAAAACCGCCACCAGCAACAATCAGATGTTCAGGTACATGGTCAAAAGAGAGCGCTTCACGTGCAGAGACAACAACCTGGCCATCAAACAGAATGCCGGGCAGTCCAGCCGCCTCGCTGCCGGTTGCCAGGATAACTTTTGGCGCGGCAAGCACAACCGTTGTTGAAGGAGTAGATTCCGGAAGACTTTGCTGGCCGTTTGCCACTTGAATTGACGCTGCAAGCGCCACTTCCACCTGGTGTTGGCCTGCAGAGTTGACGCCCTTGAGAAGCGCAACACCTTGAAATATCTCGACTTCATTTTTATTAAACAGATAAGTAATGCCGTCAGTAAGTTTTTTAACCACTTCTTTCTTGCGTGACATCATGGCATCCAGATCAAGACGCGGCGGATCTATGTTAATACCATGCAGTGCAAATTTATCGCGTGCCACGGCAAAAAGCTCACTGGAGTCAAGCAGTGCCTTACTGGGAATGCACCCTTCATTCAGACAGACGCCACCAGGTGTTACGCGTTTTTCAACAACGGCAACCTTCATCCCGAGCTTGGCAGCACGGATTGCCGCCACATAACCGCCGGGGCCGGCACCGATAACAATCAGATCAAATAACTGTTCAGGCATTCGCAAAATCCTCCAGTAAATTTACCCTTCAAGCAACATTTCTTCCGGATCCTCGATACATTCCTTAACTCTTTTCAAAAAGCCAACCGCCTCCCGACCATCTATAATTCTGTGATCATAGGAGAGCGCTAGATACATCATCGGCCTTATGACAACTTGCCCGTCGCGTACTACAGGACGATCCTGAATAGCATGCATCCCTAACACAGCGCTCTGGGGAGGATTAAGAATCGGAGTGGAAAGCATAGATCCGTACACTCCACCATTACTGATTGTGAATGTACCACCCTCCAGATCCGAAATAGACAAATGATTGTTTTTTATTTTATCTGCGAAGGCAGCAATTGCCTGATCAATCTCGTACATTTTAAGCTGGTCTGCGGCCCTCAGAACCGGCACAACCAACCCCTTGTCGCCGCCAATAGCAACACCGATATCATAATAATGGTGATGTACGATATCATCACCATCTATACTGGCATTTACCAGCGGAAACTCTTTAAGAGCCTCTATACACGCCTTGATAAAAAAAGGCATAAAGCCAAGGGCGATTCCGTGACGCTGCAGAAAATGCTCGCGATAGGTGTTGCGCAGTTCCTTGACGTGGGACAAATCGGCCTCGTTGAAGGTAGTCAACATGGCGGTCTGCTGACGAGCTGCCAACAGACGTTCAGCAACCCGTTTACGAAGCGGTGACATCGGGAGGCGCTCTTCACGACCAGTTGTATAGAGCGGCGCTTCTTCCGTCCGCACAGAAAATTGTTCTGTCGGCTCCGTAATATCAGGTAGAGCATGTGTTGGCACACCGCTCGGCGTAATTACTTTTTGGCGCTCAAGCGTGGCTACAGACGGCTCGACAATAGCTGCAGGCCGCGAGGCTGGCGGCATATTAGATTTCCGCTCGATATGAAGAGATAGATCCTCCTGAGTAATGCGCCCCCCCTTACCACTCCCCTTCACTTTATAAGGAGAAATATTGTGTTCACGCATCTCACTTCGTAGCGACGGTGATGACGGAGCTGCAACTGGCTTTTCCACCATTTCTGTGGCAAAGGCGGCAACTGACGACTCCAGAATAACGGCTGATTCTTCAATGCTGCCAATTATTGCCCCGACGGCCACTGTTGCAGCTTCGGGCACAGTAATAGTAAGAAGTCCAGCCGCATCGGCATTAAGATCAAGCGTAATCTTGTCGGTTTCAATTTCGCACAGCGGTTCATCCCGCTTTACAATATCGCCGTTTTTTTTAAACCACTTCGCCAGCAGCGCTTCGCGCACCGATTCTCCGACTTCAGGTATTTTTATTTCCATAAAATAACTCCACCAAAACAGTTTAAATCTCACTCAATTGCTCTGAATCAACCGATGTATTCTACCTCATTTCCACCAATTCTCCAGTAAAAACAAAGGGCGACCAAAATGGGTCGCCCTTACAAAATCCAAAACAAATAATTTACTACGCCCGACCTTTCAGATGTTCTCTGCCAAATGGCGACATCTCCCGCAGACGTGCAATGATTGGCGGCATTTCGCGAATAACGGTATCGATTTCAGTATCCGTAGTATAACGCGAAAGTGAAAAACGGATCGACCCATGGGCACAGGTGAAGGGAACACCCATTGCCCGCAGAACGTGAGAAGGCTCCAGCGAACCTGAGGTACAGGCACTTCCTGACGAAGCGCAAATACCGAACTCCGACAACAGCAGCAGTATAGCTTCCCCCTCTACAAATTCAAACGCGATTGAAGTAGTATTAGGCAGTCTTTCTGCACCGCCACCATTGATACGGGCATGAGGAATAGCTGCCATCAAAGCGTCCTGCAGACGGTCGCGCATCGCTTTTACGGTCGTGTTTTCTGCATCCATATGCTGTCCGGCCAGCTGGCAAGCTTTCCCCAGCGCAATTATGGCTGCAGCATTTTCGGTGCCGGCCCGCCGACTTTTTTCCTGGTGACCACCCACCATAAAAGGTCTGAACGGAGTGCCGCGTTTCAGATAAAGTACGCCAATCCCCTTGGGAGCGTGCAATTTGTGACCGGAAAGCGAGAGCATATCAATATTCGAAGCGGCCATATTGATAGGAACTTTACCGATGGCCTGGACGGCATCACTATGAAAAAGAGCGCCCTTTGACTTTGCAATAGCGGCTGTTTCTTCTACCGGAAAGATAACACCGGTCTCGTTGTTGGCCCACATCAGTGATACAATTGCCGTATCATTATCCACGGCGGTTCTCAACTCTTCAAGATCCAGACGCCCGGCGCCATCCACGCCGATCTCTGTAACCCGGTACCCTTTCTGGCGGAGATTACGGCACTGAGTCAGGACGGCAGGGTGTTCAACGCGACTGGTGATTATATGTTTCCTATCGGGAAACACCTCCAGCGCCGAACGAATAGCAGCGTTGTCACTCTCGGTGCCACAAGCGGTAAAAATGATTTCGTCCGGCGATGCACCCAATAGATCAGAAACTTTAACTCTGGCTTCGGTTACTTTAGCCTGCACCTGGCCACCGAAAAAATGCATCGAGCTTGGGTTGCCATACAGTTCACAAAAATAGGGGCGCATCTCCTCAAAAACCGCTTCATCAACCTTTGTCGTTGCATTGTTGTCGAGATAGATCTCTTTCATTGAGAAACCTCCTCTACTACGATATCCTCAGCTACCAGATCGCGCAGCTTGGCTTCAACCATACGAGCGGTGTTGCCCGACGAAGCACAACCGGCACAGGCTTTACGGAACGCTATCTTGACTTTTGAACCGTCGATATCGATCAACTCCAAATCGCCACCGTCAGCCCAAAGCAATGGCCTGATGTCGCGTTCCAGAACTTCCTGAATCAGCTGCATCTTCTTC
The DNA here is from genome assembly GCA_025355965.1 of Geobacteraceae bacterium. Taxonomy (GTDB): domain Bacteria; phylum Desulfobacterota; class Desulfuromonadia; order Geobacterales; family Pseudopelobacteraceae; genus JACRCG01. Next base: position 46,287 of record JANXYR010000018.1, on the reverse strand, counting down.
ATATTAGATAATTTTTCAGGGCGCACACGCGCCTGGGCTGCCGTCTCTCCGAGCACCTGAGAGATCAATTCCTTGATTTTGGGAATGCAACCTCCGCAAGCACCGCCCGCTTTGGTAAAATTTGTCACCTGCTCGACGGTTGTCAGACCGTTGGTCTCAATTACTTTTTTGAGAAATGCATCAGTGATACCGAAACATTTGCAAACAATCTCACCCTCATAGTCAGGGTAGGCATAACCATGATCATGCTCACTATCATGTTGAGGGATCTCCATGCCACGATATTTGAATATTGCCACTTCCAGCGCTTCCTGTCCCATGACGGAACAGTGCATCTTCTCTTCTGGCAGACCGCCCAGAAAATCGGCAATATCCTGATTGCTGACAGCCAAAGCTTCGTCAAGGGTTTTCCCTTTAACCATCTCGGTCAACGCTGATGAAGAAGCAATTGCGCTGGCGCAACCAAATGTTTGAAACTTGGCGTCTATAATCTTATCCTTATTCCCATCCAGTTTGAGATAGAGTTTAAGCGCGTCGCCACAGGCCAGACTGCCTACTTCTCCAACCGCGTCGGCATCAGGTATATCCCCAACATTGCGGGGGTTCAAAAAATGGTCCTTAACTGTTGGTGTATAATCCCACATGACAAATCTCCCTCAGAATATGTTTAGTTCAGTATAAATTTCCGGCCAGCGGCCATCACTTCTGCAAGGCGAGCATCGTTGCACGCCTCGCCATACAGCCGCACTACCGGCTCTGTGCCCGATTTACGGAACAACATCCAGCTGCCATCATCGAGCAATAATTTGGTACCATCAACTCTAACGATATCCTTGACCTTCGTTCCGGCAATTTCGGCGGGTATCGCGTTGATCTTGTTCTTGTAAGCGATTTCAAGCTCCGGCGACAGCTTGAGGTTATCGCGACGGGTGACGAAACGCCCCACCTCGCCGTACAAACGGTCAAGAAGCTGGCGGATACTCTTCCCTTCACGCGCCACCATTTCGGCCACAAGAAAACAGGCCAGAATGCCGTCCTTTTCCGGGACGTGCCCCTTTATTGTCAGGCCGGCGCTCTCTTCCCCGCCGATGACCAGCTTGTCCTGACTTATCAATTCACCGATATATTTGAAACCGACCGGCGTTTCATACACCGGAACACCATGCTTCTTCGCAACTGCATCGATCAGGTGCGAGGTCGCGACAGAGCGTGCCACACCCCCTTCAATCTTGCGCACCCGAATCAGATAATCCAGCAGCAGAGCGATTATATAATTTGGTTCGATGTAACTGCCATCAGCATCAAGGATGCCAAAACGGTCGGCATCGCCATCAGTTGAAAGGCCAAGTTTGATATCGGGATCGTTCTTGACCAGGGAAATAAAATCAGGGATGTGAGCCTCAGATGGCTCTGGCGGGTGTCCGCCAAAGTAAGGATCGGGACGGTCATTGATGATTGTGTACGGTATTTTTCGTGTACGGAGGGGGTCATCCAGATAACCGCGTCCGGTGCCGTACATAGGATTAAGCGCAACCTTGCCCAGCGTGCCTATTGCATCAAAGTCCACCTTCTGTTCCAAGGCCTTCAGATAACTGTCGTGAGGGTTTATGACCTCCATTAGCCCCAGCTTACCGGCTTCTTCAAGGGATAGTTCTTTATAACATTTCGTTCCGACCGTCGCATTAGCTCTACGCTCGATCTCGTTAGTGGTTTCAGGCAACGCCGGCCCACCCGAAGAGGGTGAAAACTTGACGCCATTGTATTCAGGTGGGTTATGGCTGGCGGTAAAGTTGATGCCGCCGGCAGCACCGCGACGCAAGATCTCATACGATATAACCGGTGTGGGGGTATCCCGCTCGCAAATATATGCCTTGATTCCTGCCCCAGCCAGGACGCGGGCGGAAGCCTCTACAAAACGCTGCCCCATGAAACGGGTATCACAGCCGATTACGACACCTTTCTCCTGCTCTCCAGATGCCTTAATTGTATCAGCTATGGCCTGAACAACTACTTTAACGTTATCAAAAGTGAAATCCTCACAAAGTATTCCACGCCAACCGGACGTTCCAAAGGTGATTTGCGTCATTTTACCCCCCAAATAGCAATAGGACATCTTTTGTCGTGTTAGAATAATACACATGAGGCCGCCCGTCAAGCGAAACGAAACAGCGCTGTTTCAGTTTTTCAATATCTTCCAAGAGCGCACTTGACCTGAATCAGCCAACAGTAGTATATGGTTACGTTCAGAATACGTAAAAAGGACTATTTAAATGACCAAAGAGCTTGCCAAGGGGTACGAACCCCATGATGTTGAAAAAAGATGGTACTCCGAGTGGGAAACAAAGGGGTATTTCCGCGCTGCAGCTATTTCGGATAAAAAACCGTACTCGATAGTAATCCCTCCTCCTAACGTAACCGGCGCCTTGCATATGGGGCACGCTCTCAACAACACTCTACAGGACATCCTCTGCCGTTGGAAACGGATGCAGGGATACAATGTCCTCTGGATGCCGGGGACCGACCATGCCGGAATCGCTACCCAAAATGTCGTCGAACGGCAGCTGAGCGCCGAAGGGAAGGATCGCCATGATCTGGGGCGTGAAGCTTTTATTGAGCGGGTCTGGAAGTGGAAGGCAGAGTCAGGCGGCCAGATCATCGGGCAGCTGAAACGCCTCGGCGCATCGTGCGACTGGGAGCGCGAACGTTTCACAATGGATGAAGGGCTTTCGAAAGCGGTACGTACCGTTTTTGTGAAATTGTACGAGGATGGCCTGATCTACCGCGACAACCGCCTGATCAACTGGTGCCCCCGCTGCCACACCGCCCTTTCCGATATCGAGGTCGAGCATGAAGATCACAAGGGACACCTCTGGCATATCCGTTACCCGGTAGTAGGGCAACCGGGACGTTTTGTGACAGTGGCAACTACCCGCCCGGAAACCATGCTGGGAGATACCGCCGTGGCGGTACATCCTGAAGACGAACGCTACGCTGACCTGGTTGGACAAAAGGTTCTATTGCCGCTATTGAACCGCGAAATCCCGGTTGTAGCCGATGACTATGTTGATCGCGAATTCGGTACCGGCGTGGTCAAGATCACCCCGGCTCATGATTTTAACGATTTCGAAGTAGGCCTGCGACATGGTCTGGACAAGATAAACGTCCTCGACGAGTCCGGCATAATCAATGCCGCCGGCCACCAATACGAAGGACTTGATCGCTTCGAAGCCAGAAAACGGGTTGTGGCCGATCTGGAAGAAACCGGTTATCTGGACAAGATTGATGATCACGCCATGTCGGTTGGTGGCTGCTACCGCTGCAAGACTGTAGTCGAGCCGTACCTTTCCCTACAGTGGTATGTGAAAGTTGCACCGTTGGCTGAACGGGCTTTGGATGCCGTAAAGAGCGGCAAGACCCGCATCCTCCCGAAACAGTGGGAAAATACCTACTACGACTGGATGGAAAATATCCGCGACTGGTGCATCTCGCGCCAGATCTGGTGGGGACACCGCATTCCGGCTTGGTTCTGCGACCATTGCGGCGAGATCACCGTAGCGATGGATGCGCCGACCAAATGTTCAAAATGCGGCAGCGACGAACTCCGCCAGGAAACCGATGTGCTGGACACCTGGTTCTCGTCGGCCCTCTGGCCCTTCTCTACCATGGGGTGGCCGGATCAAACCTCCGAATTGAAGACCTTCTATCCAACCGCCTGCCTGGTCACCGGCTTTGACATCCTATTTTTCTGGGTGGCCCGCATGATGATGATGGGGCTGCACTTCATGGATGAAGTTCCCTTCACCGACGTATATATCCACGCTCTGGTGCGCGATGCCCAGGGACACAAGATGTCAAAATCGAAAGGGAACGTAATCGATCCGCTGACGGTTATTGACCAGTATGGCACCGACGCCTTCCGTTTCACGCTAGCCGCTTTTGCCGCCCAGGGGCGCGACATCAAACTGGCCGAAGAGCGCATTGCCGGTTACCGCAATTTCTGCAACAAGGTTTGGAATGCCGCCCGCTTCACACTCATGAACCTTGAAGGATTCGATCCGGACTCTGTCAGCTATGACTCGCTGGAGTTTTCACAGGGGGACAAGTGGATCCTGCACCGCCTGAATGAAACGGCCCGGACTGTTGATGAAACGCTGAGCGGCTACCGCTACAATGAAAGCGCCATGGCACTGTACCAGTTCACCTGGAGCGAATTCTGCGACTGGTATCTGGAGTTGTCCAAACAGGACATCTACAACGGTACGCCGGAACGTAAACAGGCCACGCAATATGTTCTCTGGTACACACTGGAGAACCTGCTACGCCTGCTGCACCCATTCATGCCGTTTATTACCGAAGAGATCTGGCAGGCGCTGCCGGGGACAAAAACGACCCCGACCATCATGCAGGCTCCCTACCCTACCGTTTGTGGCACCCTTTCTTTCCCGGAGGACGCTGCAGATATGGAGCGGATCATGGCGGTCATCGGCGGCATCCGTAACATCCGTGGCGAGATGGAGGTACCACCGTCAAAGCAGATCGCCGTCATCCTCTCCTGTGACAGCGAAGACACTCAGCGCCTGATAAAGCACAACGAAAGCGCCATTATCAGCCTGGCCAGAGTATCCGACCTTGCCATCGGCTGCAGAATTGAAAAACCGGAAGACGCCTCAATACAGGTAGCCGGTGATGTGCAGATATTTGTGCCGCTCAAGGGAATGGTAGACGTTGCCGCAGAGGAGGAGCGCCTGTTGAAGGAGATCGGCAAGATGGAAAAAGAGATCGAAATGTTCTCTAAAAAGCTCGAAAGCCCCGCCTTCGTGGACCGAGCTCCGGCCGATATTGTCGCCAAGGAGCGCCAAAAACTGGCTGATGTAAACGGAAAGAAACTGGTGCTGGAAGAGAGTCTTGGTAAGATAAGAAAACTGAAGTAGGTGAGTTAGCCATGCAAGAATTCCAGAACGTCGCCATATTCGCCAAGATTCACGATCCACGCTGCCTTGGCATAGCCAGTGACCTTATCAAATGGCTGAAGGAGCGAGGTTGTACTCCGATGCCTGAGGAGCAACTAGCTCGCGAACTCGGCAATCCGAAAGCGCTGACGGAAGACGAGATCCGGGATCAGGCCGAGCTGGTGGTAGTCCTTGGTGGGGATGGAACGCTGATCTCGGTGGCACGGCTTTTCAGCGGCAAGGATGTGCCGATCCTGGGGGTTAACCTGGGTAGCCTTGGCTTTTTGACTGAGATCACTGTTGAAGAACTGTACACACGCCTCGAAAAATGCCTGGAGGGAAACCCGCGCGTATCGGAACGAATGATGCTGGAAGTAACTCTCCACCGGGAAGGTCAGGAAATTGAGAAATGCTACGTCCTGAATGATATGGTTATCAACAAGGGAGCGCTGGCGCGAATCGTAGACCTGGAAACCAAGGTCAACCGCCATTTTCTGACTACTTACAAGGCTGACGGATTGATCGTATCAACCCCGACCGGCTCCACCGGCTATTCACTCTCCGCCGGTGGCCCGATTATCCACCCACTGATGAGCTGCATTGTAATCACCCCGATCTGCCCGCATACACTGACTAACCGCCCGATTGTAGTCACCGATGAATCAATAATCTCAATTACAGTCACCTCATCATTTGATGAAAAAGTATACCTGACGCTGGACGGTCAGGTTGGCTTTGAGCTGCGCGAAGGTGACTCGGTCGAGGTACGCAAGGCTCTAAAAACAACCTCTCTGGTCATGTCACGCAGCCGGGATTATTTTGAAATTCTGAGAACCAAACTAAAGTGGGGAGAACGCTAACAAACATATGTTAACCGACCTTACTATTAAAAATGTTGCCATAATCGATACCCTGCACATCACATTCAAGCCGGGAATGACTGTACTGACCGGCGAGACCGGAGCCGGAAAGTCGATCATTATTGATGCGGTTGGACTGATTATGGGGAGTCGTGCATCCAGTGACCTGATCCGCTCCGGCGAAGAAGAGGCGGTCGTTGAAGCACTTTTCGATATTTCTGCACTACCGGAAATAAAGCAGCAGCTGTCAGAAGCCGGCTTCAATGCTGCCGATGAACTATTGGTTAAACGCTCGCTATCACGCGGAGGTAAAAACAGGATTTTCATCAACGGCAGCATGGCCACTCAGGCCCTCCTGGTTGACATCTCTCCACGACTGATCAACATCTATGGCCAGCATGACTCTCAAACTCTGCTGAAACCTGAAAATCACCTGCGTCTTCTGGACGCATATGCCGGGCTCGGTGATCTGCGTCAGAAGTTCTCGGGTCTGTTCAGCCGACTGGCGTCCGTACGCGAGACCCTTGCCGGGCTCGAAAATGCCGAACGAGAGGCAGAACGACGTCTCGATCTCCTGTCATACCAATCGGATGAGATCGCTAAAGCAGAACTTATGCCGGGAGAAGACGGGCGACTTGATGAACAGCGCAAGCTTCTGGCAAACGCTGAGAAACTGGGGAGTGGCAGTGGAGAGGCATTTGATCGTCTTTACGGAGGTGACGGGACTCTGCTCGGACAGCTTAAGCGAATTTCCGCCTCAATAGCTGAATTATCAACCATCGACCATTCACTGCAGGATTTGGCCGCTTCGCTTGACAGCGCTTATCTGCAGTTGGAGGATGCCGCTATAACCCTGCGGGATTACACTTCTCGCATAGAGTCAGACCCTGGTGCGCTGCAGCTAGTTGACGACCGACTCGACCAGATCGGCAGAATGAAAAAGAAATATGCTCCGACTGTGGAAGATATACTGGCTTACAAAGTAGAAATCGATGCTGAGCTGGATAAATTACAGAGCAGAGAGCAGAGTAAACATACTTTGGCAGCCGAACTCGACAACTTGAAAGTGGAGCTGAAACTGGTTGGAGGCGAACTTACCGCTGCCAGGATTCAAGCCGCTACTAAGCTTAAACATGCACTGGAGGGTGAAGCACACCAGTTGGCCATGAAGGGTGCGATAATAGAACCGACGCTGGAAGCGCTGGCTGAACCTCGTTCAAACGGTTTTGAAAAGGTTGAGTTTCTCTTTTCTCCCAATCCGGGAGAAATACCGCGCCCAATGGCTAAAATAGCTTCCGGCGGCGAACTGTCGCGGCTGATGCTAGCGATCAAACAGGTGTTGCCGGAGGGCGACGTGCCGACCCTGGTTTTTGACGAGGTTGATACCGGCATCGGCGGGGCCACATCCGAACTTGTCGGGAAAAAACTGAAAAATGTTGCGGCACGCCAGCAGGTGCTTTGCATCACTCATCTGCCGCAAGTTGCGGTCTTTGCCGACCAGCAGCTACGGGTGGAGAAACTTGTTGAAGGGGGACGAACTTCCACTCGCATCCTTGAACTCGACCAGAATGAGCGCACCCGCGAAATAGCCCGAATGCTGGCCGGATCAACCGTCACAGATTCAGCTATGAAGCATGCTACCGAGATGCTGGCGGCTACAGCTAAATCATCTGCTTAAAAAAATAATCACGGATCAATTAATAGCCATGCCACTACCTGTAGAAAATCTGTATGAACATATCCCCACAGATATTCCAAAAGAATTATTTCAGACCCTGGCAGAAAAAAAAGGCGTCCGGATTGAACGAATTGTATCTGGTGGGCATGTAACTCCACTAGGTGAATGGTATGATCAGGGGTGGGATGAATGGGTACTTCTGGTTTCAGGGGGTGCGACGCTGCTGTTTGGTGACAGTAGCGCCCCCCTGATTTTGAAACCTGGCGACCATGTCATGATTCCAGCCAGCTGTCGCCATCGGGTGGAGCAGACAGATCCACTACAGAAAACGATCTGGCTTGCGGTTCATTTCGGTGGGGACACTGGGGAGTAATTCAGGGGGCAACCACGAAGCGGTTTTTCCCCTCCTGCTTGGCCTGTCGAAGCGCCTGATCCGTACGAGCAAGACAGTCGTGGATCGTCTGTCCCACCCGATATTCGCACAAACCAATACTCGCAGTGATGCGAATAATGGGACGATTGGCCTTGAATTCTGTCATAGATATTGACTCAAGCACCTTGTTGGCAAGTATCAAAGCACCATCAAAATTAGTTTCAGTCAGCAGAAAGAGAAACTCATCCCCACCCCAACGAGCACAAACATCCTCGTTCCTTGCACACCCTCTCAGCACACGTGCCACCTCTACCAGAACATCATCACCGTCATTATACCCGTGGATATCGTTAACCAGTTTGAAATTATCCAGATCAACAAGCATTACAGAAAACGTTCTGCCATGACGCTCTGAACGGCTCAACTCCCGTTCAATCTTCTCCATAATATCACGACGGTTTGCCAACCCGGTCATCGGGTCGATCCGGGTTGACAGCTCAAGAGAGCGGTCCTTCTCACTCAACTTGGTTTTTAGGCTGTTTTTCTCCCTGTCAAGCAGATCGACTCTATGCTTCAGGGAACAATATTCATCATAGAGCAGCCGATATTCAATCATCAGCGGATTACTGTCGTTACTGCTGTCTGAAACCAGATGTTCAAAATGGGCGTTGTGATCATTCACTGCAGAACGGGTGGGTCTGCTGGCTCTACTGTGCTGTGTCATATTGGATACTCCTTAACAAGATGATATCAATTTCAGTGACACGCCGGTTCCCATCGGCGATTGTCGCCAGCTAATCTACGACACCGGCATGACGTGAACCGATAAAATTGCCTGATACTACTTCGGGTGAATTGGTAAAGTCAATCTGGTTCTGCAGCGGAGAATCAAGTAACTAATTGTTGCATTGATATATCCAAAAAATCGTCATTTTTTTACACGTCCCACCAATCGCAGTAGCCCGTCCAGAATTGTCAGGGGACTGGGAGGACAACCAGGAATGTAAAGATCTACCGGCACGAGACCATCAGCGCCGTTATGTACTTCAGCGTGATCCTTGAATGGACCACCATTGATAGCACAGGCACCGGCAACGATTACCAGCTTTGGTTCCGGAATCGCAGCATATGTATCCAGCAGAGCCAGCCTCATGTTTTCAGACACCGGCCCGGTCACAAACATTCCGTCTGCGTGGCGCGGACTGGCTACAAACTGGATACCAAAGCGTCCCAAATCCCAGCCGATAGTAGAGAGCACATTAGTGTCTGCCTCACATGCATTACAACCACCGGCACTCACCTCGCGCAATTTGAGCGAACGTCCGAACAGACGCAGCAGTTCACCTTCCAAAGCCCCTCCCGGTTGGTATTGCTCGCCAGCTGTCACCGTCAAGGCGTTGCGACTGCGGCTTGAAAGACGGGCATCTGATGAAAACGAGATTACATCATGAGGGCATGCAGCAGTGCAGTCACCGCAAAAAAGACATTTACCCATATCCAGTTTCAGAGGCCCGGAAGCGGAAATAGCACCATATGGGCAGGCAGCGGCGCAGGCGCGGCAATTTTCACCACAGCGGGAAGCATCCAGCAGCGGCAGGCCACGAAAGCGTGGTGGCAGCGGCAGTGGCGCGTCGGGATATGCAAAAGTGCGATGCCCCTGACGGAAGCGTGTAAGAATGGCTTTTAGCATACAGGCTCCAATTTACAAATCAAATCCACAATACGACAGGTTGAAACTCTTGTTACAGAGTGGAAAATCAGATATTTGCTGATTGCGCAGGGCAAGGCCCAGTCCGTTCCAGTTATGAAACGACGGATCTACAATCTTGTAGCGTTCAAATCGCCCCATATCATCAGTAAGGGCAACATGGCAGATTTCGCCGCGCCACCCCTCGGTCAGTGCAACGGCACAGCGATCAGGCGCAATCTCTTTCATCTGGTTACGATATCCGCCGCCGCGCGGCAGATGACGTACCTGTTCATCAATGAAATCCAGAGAGCGCTCGGCCTCCAGCCAGCGGAGCAGCGTGCGGGCGGCAACATCGCATGTAGTGGCAGTGACCACCGGTATCTGGCTCATGCGGAATATTCCGAATGGATGATCGCGCCGGACATCGCGGTTCAGTCCGCACGCCCTGGCGGCAGGTCCGACGAGGCCAATATCGCGGGCATCAGCTTTTGTTACTGTGCCGGTATCCTCCAACCGCGCCATAACCGAAGGGGTATCCCAGAGCAGCTGAACAGCTCCGGCAAGATCAACCCGCGCAGATTGAAGACGATTGTACAGCTCCTCCGCAATCGCAGCGTCACAATCATAGCCAATCCCTCCCGGCCTTAGGAGACCGCGACCGAAACGACTGCCGCACAACAGGGCACTCATATTGAGGAAATCGCCACGGATCCGGCCACAAAACGAGGCGGTCGGCAGATATCCGACATCCCCGGCTATCGCGCCAAGATCCCCGGTATGATTGGCCAATCGTTCCAGTTCAAGTGCTATTCCGCGCACCGTTTCAGCCCGTGGCGACGCAAAAACGCCGGCCAGTGATTCCATATTCATGCAATAGGCCTGGCCATGTCCAACCGTCGTATCACCGGCTATTGTTTCCATCTGGTGGATGGTGCGTGGAACCGGGCCTCCGATCAGCACTCTTTCGATACCGCGATGCTGGAACCCTAGCGCTATTTCCAAGTGATAGACCTCTTCGCCGTGGCACTGAAAGCGGAAGTGCCCCGGCTCTATGATCCCGGCATGCACCGGACCGACCGCAACTTCATGAACTTCATCTCCCTCAACGCGATAGAAATCCATCACCCCTGGAAGCAGACCGCCGCCATCGCTTCCGCTCCAGAACCCCTCTCCTTCGCAGAGCGGTTTTTGAAAACGAACCGGCTTAAACCAGGGATGCCCTTCCGGACGGGTCAGACACTGTTCGGCAATTTCGCGTTCAAACAGGTGCAGTTGAGGACAAACAACCGCCAGCGAAGGAAAGGAACGACCTACCGATGTAGAGACAATTCCGAGTGTGCTGCTTCCTGCCCTGGCAGACATAATGCAGTAGAGTGTTGCCCCGGCGGCATTCGGAACGCCGAAATATGAACAAACCCGCCAACCTGCAGTAATCGAATCAAGGAGTCCCTGAAAAAAGGTGTCGTTATCCGTCGTTGGTATTTCATTCCGTGCGAACGAGGTACCGTTATAAAAAGTTTTCATACCGTAGCTCATTTATGTACCTCCAGAAGCGCTGATGCGTCGCGCAGCAAGGTCATCAGAGGATCCGGTATCCATATTCCCAGAACAAACACCAGCAGCAGAAGGAAAAACGGCGGCCCGACCGTACCAATCGTGTCGCGATAAGAAGTTGTCTCGCTGTCAGCAGGAGCTTCACCCATTACCATCGGTAGGACAGTCATAGCCATACCAATAAAAATGATCGCCAGCGAAGTCAGAAAGATCGCACCTATCAGCATGCGCCCCTGAATGAAGGCGCTGCTGACAATGGTAAATTCGCTGATAAAGGGGGCAAAGGGGGGTGATCCGGTGATGGCTATGAAGCCAGCCAGAAAGAGCCCTCCAGACCAGGGGAGACGGCGCAATGCGCCACGCACATGATCGGTGCTTTTACTATTGTATGAACGATGAATGTTGCCTGATGACAGGAATAGTACCCCTTTGGTCAGGCCATTAGCGAGAATATGGAACAACGCGCCGAATATTGCCTTGCCTCCCAGACCAAGAGCCACCGCCATTATGCCGACATGCTCAACGCTGGAATACGCCAGCATTCGCTTAAAATCGGCCTGACGCGCCATGAAGATCGCCGCCATAACCATCGAAAAGAGCCCCATAACAATCAGGGCATTTTGAAAAAACAGTATCTCTTTGGTAGCCAGGCAAAGTTGGTAAATGCGTAAGAGAGCCAAAAAAGCCAAATTAACCAATCCACCTGACAACAGGGCGCCAACCAAACCGGGAGCCTCGCCATACGCATCCGGCTTCCAGGTATGTAGCGGAGCCAGCCCCATCTTTGTACCAAAACCGACCAACAGGAAAACAAATGCCGCATGAACCCAGCCGGAAGAAAGTTTACCGGCATCACGGATGAGATCATCCAGCAGCAGCGATGGTTCAACTCTGGCAACAATCGTGGCGTATGCCAGAAAGTAAAGACCGATCAAAGCAAGAGCGACCCCGACCGAGCAGATTAGCAGGTATTTCCATGTCGCCTCGATCGAACGGGCATTGCGATTGAAATAAATCAGCGGGGCCATGGATATTGTCGTTGTTTCAAGCGCCACCCACATCAGCCCCAGATGGTGAGTAATGGTAACAAGCGAGGCTGCCGACAGACAGACCAGCAGGCCGACGCAGAGGACCCGGTTGGAACGTTCGCGGCGATAAAAAAGGTAACCAATTGAGTAGATGGCACAGGTCAAAAAGAGAACGCTGGTGCTTAATAATACAATTTTACCTAGCGCATCGAGGTGAAACCAGCCGCCCGGAGATTCCGGAGGAGTGAAAGAAAGCATCTGGATCGTCAAGCCAAGATGCGCAAATGCAAAGAGCGACAGAATCTTGGGGCGCAGCCGGTCAAACGGGATCAGCCAGGTTACGGCGGCTCCGATAAGTGGAAGTATGATCAGGGCGGCAAACATGAACTACTCCTCTTTCAGGGAAGTCAAAAGTGAGGTGTCGAGCGACGAAAACTCACGGCTGATCTGGTTGATGACTATCCCCATTACGAAGGTGCCGACCAGCAGATCAAGCAGCGCTCCAGCTTCAACCATAACCGGCATCGCACCAGCCAGCAGGAGACCAAAGATGAATATGCCGTTATCAAGGATAAGATAGCCGATAACTTGCGAAATCGCCTTACGGCGGGTCGTCAGGATCAGAAAACCGGTCATCAGAGTTGCGATCGATGCCGGGACAAACATGTAATTATGGTGTTCCGGGAGCATCGGCAACCTGCCGGCAAATCCAAATGAAAGAGCGGTAAAAACTGCTCCTAGCAGCAATGTGGGGACATACCCCAGAAAGGGTTCCACTTCGCGCTTGATCTCTGCAGAACGGACTGCCCGCCCCAACATCTGTGGTATAACAAAACCCTTCACCCCAATAATAACAACCGTAATCCCGACAAGATGCCAGGAAAACGGATGAATCAGACCGGGTAGAATTCCAAGAATGACACCCTGAGCCGCCACCGCACGAATAGAGAAGATCAGACGGCTGGTACCAAGCGAGATAAAGTTAATCAGCAGCACCAGAACAAGAAGTTGATCGGCCAAAGAAATCATTCTAATCACCTAATGACAAGCAGAGTAGAAAACGCTGCCAATATTGTGGCAGCAACAAGTAGTTGCGGGACTCGAATCAGGCGTAGACGCGCCATAACCGACTCAACTATGCCAATAACGACTGCCAGCTCCAGCATGGAGATGATAAAAAGCCCCCAATCAAGATATGGATTGCCGGTCGCATACGGCAGTGCCAGATGGACAAAAAAGGCCCCCAGCACAAACAGTTTGAGTGCTGCGGCATACTGGATTATCGCAAAAGCCGGGCCGCTATGGTCAAGCACCATTACCTCATGGATCATGGTCAATTCCAGGTGTGTATTGGGGTCATCGAACGGGATACGACAGTTTTCAGCCAGCAGCACGACGAACATCCCGCCGACCAGAAGGAGCAGAGCTGCACCGTTGTTCAGCCAGACACCAAAGCTGATATTAACGAGCATATTTGAGAGGGAATATGAGCCGGATAATCGAGAAAGGGTAATCAGGGCAAAAAAGAGAGTCGGTTCAGCCAGACAAGAATAGGTCGCCTCTCTGGCTGACCCCATCCCTTCAAAACTTGATCCGGTATCCAGCGCGGCCAGCATCGTAAAAAAACGTCCCAGGGCAAACAGATAGGCATACAGGATCATGTCGCCAGTAAAAGAGATCGGCGAGGAGTGCGCACCAAACGGAATAAGCAGTGAGGCGACAGCTGTCGTTGCAAGTGCGACAATAGGGCCGGCACGAAAAACCCAGCTGGTTGTCGTACTAAAGACAGTCCCCTTCCGCAGCAAACGCAGGATATCGTGATAGGGCTGCAAAAACGGCGCTCCAACTCTCCCGGCAAACGCCGCTTTCGTTTTGCCGATCACTCCCAAGAGCAGAGGCGGCATAACGAGAGCCAGAAAAATATGGATAGTACAATTGGCAATGGTACTGTTCATCATGACAACTCTCCCCAGGCCAACTCAGTGCGCCCAAAGCATAAGAATAAACAGGGTGACAAAGACATACAACATGTATAAATGCATCTGGCCATGCTGCAGACGCCTCAAAAAGGCAAACGACACACCGGCAATAGTAAACAGCGGCACAATGATCCGCTCCAAAATTGTCTCCGTCGGGACTTCGCTACAGTGCGCTGCACCTGGGAAAAGACCAGTCAACTTTGGGCGGCCGATCCGCTGGCGTATAATACCATTGAATACCGAAACAGCAAGCTCGGAAAATGACGACGCACCGTACTGCATACGCGCAGTCCCGCGTTTATAACCGCATCCCCATGTTGGAGCGGAAGTTACCGGTGATTTTCCCAGACGCCACCTCCAGAGAAACATCGCGACAACAGCCACCGCCAGCAGCAAAGCTCCGGAAAGTGAGAGTCTACCCAAAATGGCTCCATACTCTACTGAAAGCTCCGTAGACGCAAGCTTTGGATAGAACGATGTGATTGCCGGAGAAACCAGATGCAGCCCAAGCTGTGGAGCAATCCCTATCAGCAGACAGATCAGCGCAAAAAATGCCATCGGCACCAGTATCGTCAACCCTGCTTCGTGTGAATGAGCCGCAGCGGGACTGCGAGGAGTACCAAGGAACACCGAGCTAAATAGCTTGGAAAAAGCGATCACGGCTAGACCGCCAACCAGCGCAAGTAAAGGTGCCAGAAGCACCAGATAGACCAGGCTATCCGCCTTGAGTTGCTTGAAAAAACCGAGATACAGCAGAAATTCGCTGACAAAACCATTGAGAGGCGGGATACCGCAGATGGCAACCGACCCGATCATGAAAAGCAGCGCGACACGTGGCATACCTTTTCCAAGCCCGCCCATCAGGTTCATCTCACGCGTTCCGGTGGCATGAATTATTGCCCCGGCGCCGAGGAACAACAATGGTTTGAAAAAACTATGATTAAGAATATGGAGAAGAGCGCCCGCCATGCCTAGATAAACCAACGTAGTATTATGGCTCGACACCCCAAGCAGAGCGACTCCAATGCCAGTGGTTATTATGCCAATGTTTTCAATGCTGCTGCAGGCGAGCAATCGCTTCATATCACGCTGAGCAACCGCGAAGGCGATCCCAAACAGCGCTGAAGTGATTCCGGTCACCGTTAGCACCGCACCCCACAGCAGAGGTGGATCGTAAAAATATGTCAGTGTGCGAAAGATGCCATACAGCCCCATCTTCAGCATGACGCCCGACATAAGCGCCGAAACGTGGCTTGGTGCGTTGGCGTGGGCCGAGGGGAGCCAGATGTGCAGAGGCATGATGCCGGCTTTTGCACCAAAACCGATAAAGGCCGAAAGCGCAATAATCGTGGCGAATGGAGAAAGCGCCGAAAGCGAACCGGCGGCAGGTAGCAGGAACGATCCGGTTTGAGCCGCCAACAGAGAAAAATAAACAAACAGAGCAGCTGTGCCGGTGTGAGTTGCAATCAGATATACTATTCCGGCGCGCCGGACATCATTGCTTTCATGCTCCGTCACCAACAGGAAGTAGGCCGAAAGCGCCATAACCTCCCACAACATGATAAAAAAAACTCCATTCCTGGCCATAAGCAGAATCGCCATCGATGACGCCAGCAGACCATAGAAAAAGGTTAAACCGCGTTCGGTGGTGCGGTGTTCGGCAGAAGGCCAGTACCCTAGAGCAAAGAGAGAACCGGCAGCAGAGACCAGAAAAACCGGGAGCATAAAAAAAGCGGAAAGGGGGTCAATGACAAGCTCACATGGGCCAAACGGCAAGTTCCATTCAAGAACATAGGTGATAGTTGTATAGCTGAATAAGAGCTGCATGGAGGCCGCCACACCTGCCAAGGTGGCCAAAATGGTAGCAACTGCAGCAAAAGCCTGGCCGGTACCTGGTTTTTTCAGGAATAGTCCAGGAACGCCGGCACAACCGACAACAATTGCGGCTACCAGTACCATAAGTCCAGGATCTAAAATGCCTTGAAGCGCGAAAAACATAAAAATGACTCCTTGAAGCTGTTCTAAAAAAGGCCAGCTCCAATATTTGCAGCAATTGAGAATTGTTAACCCGGAGACGTATATGTGTCAACTTTAAAGTGTTTCAGATCAAAATCCATTGACGTTCCACTATACTGGGTGGTATTATCGCCGCCAACATATAGGCTAATTTAATGTTTCTAAACTTAAACCATCCAGCAAGGATATTCCGTGAGATCCAAAGACATTGACCTTGACGAAAAGCTGATAGGTCAGCATTTTGTAAAATCAAAACTTGTGACCCCGGAACAGTTAGCTGAAGCACTTAAACTGCAAGGGCAAACGGGTGAAAGGACAGGATCAGTACTTCTTCAGCTCGGCTATATTACAATCGCAAAACTTTTGGAGTTTTTGAATAAATTTTACAACACACCCTCAATTAATCTTTTCAGAACAACCATTGAAACATCCGCTCTGAATTCCATTTCCCATGAACAGATGTGCCATTTTCAAGCGATTCCCATACGTCATTCGCAAAGGTACCTTCATATTGCGATGGTCGACCCCAACGATATTGACAGCATAAATGGTTTGGAATTTATCATCGGCAAAAAGTTGCAGCCTGTAGCTGTCCCACATTCGCAGATGAACTTTGCTCTGGAATATCTGAGAAGAAGGGGTGGACAAGTCAGCGAAAACATTTCAGGCGAAAACATTGAGCTTGAGATGGCTGCTGCAGGCTCTGTTATTATTTCTAAGATAGATCAGCTACTTGTTCAACTAGAAAAATACAATGCTTCCGATCTTCTCATTTCAGCCGGTATTCCTCCATGCCTGAAGGTTAATAATGAACTTATCAGGCTTCCGCTTCCAACGATGTTGCCGGCAGATCTTGAAGAAATTGCAAAAGAGATGATGACAAAAGAGCAGTGGGATATATTTAATGAAAAGGGCGTGCTGGATTTCGGCCTGCTTAAGCATGACATCGGTCGCTTCCGTGTGAATATTTACAGGCAGCGTTCATCAATTTCAATTTCAATACTGGGCATCGCTGAAAAAATCCCTTCACTGAAAACTCTGGGGTTCTCAAACTTTTTTGACAACTACATTTATCACTCCCAGGGACTAATTCTTATTACCGGCCCCACCGGACATGGAAAAAGCACCACTGTTGCTGCGATCATTGATGCGATAAACTCAAAGAGAAAATGCAATATAGTCACCATTGAAGACCCCATAGAATTCTTTCACAAGCACAAGATGTGCAACATAAATCAGCGTGAAGTAGGGAGAGATACTCCTTCATTCAAAGATGGGCTGCGCCATATTTTCCGCCAGGCACCAGATATTATCGTTATTGGTGAGATGAGGGATCAGGAGAGCTTCGAGATTGCTGTTCAGGCTGCCGGAGCCGGGCATCTTGTAATAAGCACACTACATGCCACTAATACTACAGTCGCTATGGAACGTATTATTAACATGTTCCCGCAGGACAAACAGGATCAGATCAGAAGCCAGCTTGCGGAATCTCTGCTTGTCTGTGTAGGTCAACGCCTTGTTCCCCATATTAATGGTAAAGGCCGAGCGCTTGCCTATGAGAAGCTTGCATCATCCCACCGAGTAAAGAACTTGATACGTGAGAACAAATGTCACCAGATCAGGACACTCTTCCAGCAATCTGCAGAGGAGTATTCAAGCATAGATTTCTCCCTAGCCAATCTGGTAAAAAACGGCAAGATAACTGCTGATGATGGATTGAAGTTCTGCGACAATGTTGCAAACTTCAATTCGATGACACAAGTAGGTGCACGTCCAAGCGGGCAATCGGCAAAAAGCTGAAAAACAAAAAATGCTGACTTCAATCTAATAAAGCTACTCCACGGGTATCCCTGAACAAGAATATTTTCCTCTTCAAACAATACTTTTACATCGACTGACCTTCTTTTAACTTCAGCTGTTTGGCCCAGACAGAGCCTCTATCCTGCGCGAATTCCAATCAAGCACCGCATTATGACGAATCATTTTCCCAGCCAGATCTGGAAACTCGCGTTCTATCACTTCGGCAGCAAACTTGGACAGGAAATGAGACTTCATAACTGCGCGGGCCCGATCTACACCAATCTCGTCATAAGGCACCGAAGCGAGGAGCAGAAAACCGTCATCGGGAATTCTCCCTGTCGCCATGTTGCTTTCGATAATTGCCGCTGCCTTCCGGATTGGATCGGCCAAATCGGGACTATATGGCCCAATGATCAAAGCCAGATTGGGGGTATGTAGAAAGTCAAAACCGCGCCCCAAACAGATCATCCATTCACGATGTTCGACCGTAAGCGCACGCTGCTCCAGTCGCAACCCTTCTATGTGGGAAAGATTGCCAACCAGTAGCGGTAGAAGATCGTTCCTCATTTCAAGTGGCATGTCATGAAAACTGATCGCCAACTCTGCGACTAACTCGTCGACCGAAATGCCACCGGCCAAATCAAGAATTCTACCATCAGAGCTGTGCAGCAACAGGGCATCTTCATCAGTTTCAAAGCCGCAGATAAGGGGATAGACACTGCCATGGGCTACACCAAATATCGCTTCAAGCTGATGCTGGATCTGTCGTGTGTGGGCTATTGCCGCCTCAGTATTACAGCCGAAGCCGGAGCAGCCTCGCTGGACATCACCGCGCGAAAAATGGTAGGTAATCAAAATCAGGACCCGTCGACCACTTCTCACCATGCGTTGGACATACTGGGCAAGAACTTCACCAAGATGGGGCCACCCCATATCAAATATCCCTCCCAGGTTACGAAAAGGCTGAATGATACCGGCGGGGGTTTTTGTGGCAACAGGAATATTTATTCGACCATCCATGCATTTTAAAACGGCAATGGCAGTCGGATGCAGCGCAAGATACCTTTCCCTGGCAAGGAATGCCTCCGGGGAACAGAACTCGGTCGAGTATCTTTGAGCAAGATCAAAAACCCAACTTATGCGGTTTGCTATTGGCCGCTCATTAATATTAATAGTTTGGCTCATGTCCTGCCTCCTCAAAAAGCTAAAGGTAGCTGGCTAACAGCAATACAATTAAGGTGACCAGAGAATACAGGACATATTGCTGTAAAATACCTCCCTGCAACCTGCGTATGCCGGAAAAACGCTGATACATATGCTTCAGTAGAGGAATGTATAGCAACTCCAGTACCGCTTCCGGAACATGACTGTAAAAACATGAGTGACCGGGGAAAATGCCCGCAATTTTGTCCGGTCGGTGATTCTGCGGCCTAAGCACAAACGCAAAAAGAGATGTCAGCATTTCAGCGAATGATGAAGCACTGTACTGCATCCGGGGTGCAGGCCGTTGATAACCGCATCCCCAGGTAACGGCTTTACTACAGGGAGCCAACTTCAATTCACGCCTATACCAGAATGCAAAAACGGCAATCAGGGCAAGCAACGCTACTCCCGAAAGCGTTATCATTTTCATAGGAACGAGCTCATGTAACGGAAGCCCTGCCGTGTTTGCAAGCAAAGGAAGTACTGTCAGGCTGGTGCGCTGCAGATGTTCGGCAACCAGACTTGGAGCCAGACCGATGGCAATGCAAAGCGTCGCAAGCAAAAGCATCGGCATCAGCATCTGCCAACCGGCTTCATGCTGTGCCTCATGTTTCTCCGTACGTGGCACTCCCAGAAACACGATGCCGTAAACCTTGACAAAGCAGGCCACCGCCAGCCCGCCGACCAGAGCCAACGCCGGAGCAGCCAAGGCCGCCGCAGCAACCGCACCCCCCTCACTCTGAATTCCCTGAAAAAAACCGAGGTATATCAGTAATTCACTGACAAAGCCATTTAGCGGCGGCAGACCACAGATTGCTACCGAACCGACTCCGAACAGCAGAGCCGTATAAGGAAGGCGCCTGGCAACACCCCCCATCAAATCTATTTCACGAGTGCCGGTCGAGTGGATGACCGAACCGGCTCCCAGAAAGAGCAGCGATTTGAATACCGCATGATTAATAACATGAAGCAGCGCCCCACTCATTCCGAGCAGCATCATGGCCGGGGAACCGACAGTTTGCCCGATCAGTGCCACACCAAGGCCCATGAAGATAATGCCGATATTTTCTATACTATGATATGCCAGCAGCCGTTTTAAATCGTGCTGCCCAATCGCAAAGGCTACTCCGACTACCCCTGAAACAACCCCCAGAACCAGTACGCAGCAACCCCACCAAAGTGGGATACCATGAAAGAATGAGAGCGTTCGTATCAGCCCGTACACCCCGACCTTGAGGATAACACCCGACATAGCGGCAGACACATGACTTGGAGCGTTGGCATGGGCCGAAGGTAGCCATATATGAAGCGGCATGATGCCGGCTTTTAAGCCGAAGGCAAACAGAGCGGTCAAGAAGATCGCTAACGTCAGGGGCGAGGAAGCCGTCAGTGAACCGGTTGCCGGAAAAAGCCATGAACCGGACAGCAGGTTCAAAAGTGGAAAGAGTGCGAACAGGGCGAGAGTTCCAGTATGGGTGGTAATCATATACAGTGTGCCGGCTTCTTTAACCTCCGGTTTTTCATCTTCCGTTGACACCAGAAAGTAGGCGGACAGTGCCATGATTTCCCAGGCGAACAGAAAGCTGATACCGTCACGGGCCAGCACAACACCGCTCATGCCTGCGGTCATCAGGCCACAAAAGAAGGTCATCTTGCGAACATTTGAATGGTGATTATCTGCGTGCCAGTAGGAACGGGCATATAGTGCGGTACAGCCGGGAATGAGAAAAATGGGAAGCAGAAACCAGGCCGACAGGGGGTCGGCACCAAATCTGGCCGGACCAAAGGGGAGCGTCCAGGCCAACTCGAACAGTACAGCCCCCCCAGAGAAGAGAGACATAATTGCGCCAGTCAGGCCGATACATGAAGCAGCAAGCATCAAAACAATCGACAACAGCTGAGCCCGTGAAACGTTCAGTAACCAAGGAAATAATAACGGGGCACCGGAAAGTGCGGCCAGAAGCGTGGCACTGAAAATCAGGGAACTCGGGGCGAACAACTCCTGCGCCATGATGCTGCTACCTCCTTGGAATAGTTTCCTCCAGCGCGCGAATTGCGGTCATGATTTCACCTTCATCAGCGGGACGATGAAGCAGTTCCTGAAAGGGTTGATCACGTAGCAGAAAAGCGAGTTTTGCCAACAGGTGCAGGTGTTCCTTGACGTTGGGGGTAACCAGAGTAAAGAGAATCGTGACCGGCTGGCCATCAACGGCATCAAAATCGATCGGGTTTTTCAAAAAGCATAGGCTGATGGCGGATTCGCCAGTCTGGCCAACAATCGGGTTGCGAACATGCGGAATCGCAATACCCTTTCCGAAGGCGGTAGAACCGAGTGCCTCACGCGCCAGGAGGGTTTGTAACAGGAATTCCGGGTCCAGACTGGGGGGTAAATGAAGTCTGGAAACAACTTCTCGTAGCGCTGACTCCGGAGTCTCACCAGGCAACTCATAAAATATGCCCCCATGCTGTAGCGCCTCAGAAACAGTTGCCAGACGGTTCGTCTCATTATTGACAACAAAAATTTCCGGCGGAATAGTTATGCCGTGGTTGGTGGCCCATTCCAGCAGGTCAACCCGGTTGATACGATAGCGGTCATCCTGTTTGTGTGCAGGAAGCCCCATATCCTTGATCCAGGATAATACCGTTTTTTCACTAACGCCGGCAGCATCGGCAAGCTCTACCACTTTCAAAAACATTTCAAGACTCTCCGGGAAGCATCATTTTTCCAGGCAAACAACCGCTGATTGTGGCTGACGCGCATAAAACAATATGTTATTACCAATAAAACGTCAATCGCATTTCTTGCCGAAACCAACGCTAATATGAGCTCACAAGGCGGCACCATGGACAACGAACTTGCATCACAACTTAAAGAAGTACTCACATCGCTACAATTGCTGCTGCCGAAACCGGTTAGCGGGATCGACTGGACAGTCTGCCACGCCGCCAACTGGCGGCGGCACTCCTTCGCCGGATACCTGGAACCGGTAGAAAGTATCGAACAGATTGTACTTGACGATCTGCTCGGCATCGAAGAACAGAAACGGATAGTTGAGGAAAATACCCGTCAATTTCTGGCCGGCTACCCCGCCAACAACACTCTGCTATGGGGCACACGCGGTACCGGCAAGTCCTCGCTGATCCGAGCGATGCTCAACAACTACGCCGAACAGGGATTGCGAATTGTCCAAGTTGACAAAAACGACATGATCCATCTGCCTGACATCGTCGACAGCATCAAGCGTCTTCCGTACCGCTTCATCATCTTCTCCGACGATGTATCGTTCGAAGTAGGGGAGTCAAGCTACAAAATGCTCAAGAGCGCTCTCGACGGCGCTGTATATGCCCCCCCCGAAAACATGCTGATCTACGTCACATCAAACCGCCGCCACCTGCTGCCCGAATTTGAAACCGACAACCGCGGTGCCATGCTGATCAACAACGAGATGCACCACGGAGAGGCGATTGAGGAAAAAATTTCACTCTCCGGCCGCTTCGGGCTTTGGGTCGGCTTCCACCCCTTCAGTCAGGATCAATATGTTAGCGTCACCCGGCAGTGGGTCGAGAAACTCTTTGCCAAACAGGGGTCACCGCTCTCTTGGAGTGATGAATCACAGGAAGCTGCGATTCAGTGGGGGTACGACAAAGGTGACAACAGCGGCCGTATTGCCTACCAGTTCGCCTGCCACTGGGTCGGAATACAGATGCTGAAAAATCAGCTTACTGAGACTCCGTGATGCGCCATCTACATGTGGCCTGCGCAATTATAGAAAACAGTGGGAAAGTGCTGGCAGCCCAGCGCAGCGCAACTATGACCCTGCCGCTCAAATGGGAGTTCCCTGGGGGCAAGATCGAGGCAGGCGAGTCACCCGAGGAGTGTCTTATCCGAGAGCTGGAGGAAGAACTTGGTGTCAGCGTACTGGTAGACAGCGCTCTTAGGCCAACAACGTATTGCTACCCTGACTTCACTGTCACCTTGCACCCTTTCACCTGCCAATTGACAGGCGGCATCATCACCCCGCATGAGCATCACGCTCTGAAATGGATCGAGCCGGAGCGAATGCCGGAGCTTGATTGGGCCGCTGCCGACCTGCCGGTTATCCGTGAATATATGGCCATGGCCGCAAAGAGCAGTTCTCTATGACAACCCCGACAGCGCCTGCAATGAACCGGGTGTATTTTTTCCTGGTACTGACCACCTTTTTCTGGGGAGGAAGTTTTCTTTTCACTAAAATCGGTGTCGCCGCGATCCCGCCGCAGATTTTTGTGCTGACCAGGTTTATTCTGGCAACTCTAATCATGCTGCTGATCTGCTCCGGTCGTTTGAATAAGCTAGATCTTGGCACACTCATGCGCGGCATGGCCGTTGGCGGCGCTCTCGGATTGACCAACTTGAGCTTTGTCTATGGCATTCAGGGAACCAGCATCTCGCGGGCCGGCATCCTCAACAACCTCTTTGTACTTTTCATTCCGGTGATCACCAAGGTCGTCTGGCGTGACCGGATCGGACGGGTCAACATGGCCGGCATCGCCCTGGCTGTGGCCGGGATCGTCCTACTGGCAACGGGTGGTGGAACAGGGTTCAACCGTGGCGATTTCTTCTCGACATTCTGTGCTTTTCTGATCGCCTGCCATATCATCTCAGTTTCCAAGGTACTGAAGAACGATGACGTATTTCTGATCACACTCGTTCAGTTCGCCACCGTTACACTGATCGCCGGAGCCGCCACGCTGCTTCTCCCCCTCCCCGCTTTTACCTTTACCCGACCCGCCATACTGTCGATAATCTACTGTGCAGTATTCCCGACCGTATTCTGTTTCACCCTGCAGAACATATATCAACGCTACGTCACCCCCACCCGTGCCGGCCTGGTATACACCCTGGATCCGGTCTGGAGCCTGATAGCAGGTTTTTTCGTGTTGGGAGAGCGCCTAAACAGCATTGAATGGATCGGCTGCGGCATCATCTTCCTGGCCGCCCTCCTGCCGCTGCTGTTCCGCTTGAGTGTTGAGAGCAGGTTGATCACCTCGTATATCAAGCAGAACAATTGAGCTGGGAGTTGAATACAAAAAAACACCGCCTGAACTGTCAGTCATGAAAAACGATTCTCAAACGTGACTTCCTCATTCGCCGGTGGTAGATTAATATGGAAAGCATAAATAATAAGAAATCAACAACCATATCTGGAGTTCATCTTTATGGAATCTAAAGAATTTTTTGTTCCTATCAGTCTTGAGAGTATCGAACCGATATTTTTCCCTGATGTAGCACTGTACATAAAAACAGGCGGCAACTACGTCCTATACAAGAGCAACGGGCGTGATTTCACCGTTTATGACCATGAGCGGCTCTCAAAAAACGGTGTGGAGTTTGTTTTTGTTTCCAAGATTGACATGGATGTCATCACCAACCACATGGAAATAAGCGCCGAGCGGCTGCTAAATAGCAATGTCCTCAGCTCTAGGGCAAAAGGGAAAATGATCTACCAGACATCCATAAACTTCGTGAATGATATTTTCAACAACCCGGAAAAGTCTACTGATCTTGTCCGTACCAAGCGGCTCATAGAAAACCTGATGTTGTATCTTTCAAACTATCCGGACGCTATTAACTCTCTGGAAACCGTTATGACGCACAACTATTACACCTTTGTGCATTCATTGCAGGTCGCATCACTGACACTTATGATGCACTCAGCGGGATATACACTGTCACCAGATGAGATGCTGGATGTCGGCACCGGCGCCATTCTCCACGATTTTGGCAAGATCTTTGTTCCGCAGGAGATACTGAACAAGAGTGGCAAACTGAGTGAAGCAGAGGTTGAAATTCTGAGAAGACACCCTGAAGAAGGATATGTCTACCTGAAGGAGAAAGGGGTACTTTCCCCGGTGGCATTGACGATAGTAAGGTTGCACCATGAACGCTGCAATGGAAGTGGTTATCCCCTCGGACTAGAGAACAAAAAAATTCCGAGAAGTGCCCAGATAAGCGGGGTTGCAGATATCTATTGTACACTTACTACTGACTGTCGCGGTAACAGGACCATGCCTCCCCACATTGCTGTCCAGTTAATGCGCAATCAGATGAAGGATTTATTCTCCCCGATTCTGCTGGATACGCTTGAAAAACTTGTCTGCACAGAGGATGTACAGCAATTTTTACTGTGAGCTATTTTCTCACTTGCGTTACGATCATGAGGATACGTGGAAAATTCACCAATAATCGAAAAGATCAAGAAGCTGCTGGCCCTGGCCAATTCCAGTAATGAACATGAAGCGGCTCTGGCCGCCGGCCATGCCCAGCGCCTGCTGTCGGAGCATAACCTTGCCATGGCTGACATCGAGGCGACCCACAAACCGGATAAGGCCGACAAGGTCGAAACCGCCGTATCTAAAACGCTGCCGAAATGGATGCGTCACCTGAGCGCCGGCGTCAGCAGTGCGTTCGACTGTCAAGCGATACACCATCCCGCCACCGGTAAAATGACTTTTATCGGCGTGGGGGCGGATGTCCAGATCGCCGCCTATACGTTCACCTATCTGGATCGAACCGTCAGGAAGCTCTGCGGCACATATATGAAGGGTCATGTCAGCAGCACAGTTGCCAACCGCCACCGTGAGCTGATGCGCCACTCCTACTATCTTGGAGCAGTATCCACTATTACTACTCGTTTGAAAGAGCAGAAACTACAGACACCAGTCACCACCGGCGCACTGGTTTTGGTCAAAGAGGGGCTGATCAGACAGGCGATGAACGAAATCGGAAAGGTGAGGACTATGCATAGCCGGAGGAGTTACATCAACAGTGATGCCTACAACAGGGGGCAAACGGACGGAGGACAGGTAGGGATAAACCACGGGATCACCGCCACATCGTCCCGGCAGGCGGCTTTGGACAGCTTCTGAATGATACAAAAAAAATCAACATGTCAGAATGATGGCATTAAGTAATCACGATATAATTCATCCCAGCGGAGGAAGCTAATGCAGTACTTTTCAATCGTCTACCGACTGGTAATCGCCTTCTGGGTCGGAGGTGCAGCTCTGTTCACTTTTATTTTAACCCCGACTCTGTTCAAAAACTTCGATAGAGAGCACGCAGGAGAGATCGTGGGGATTTTATTCCCCGGCTACTTTCGCTGGGGGTTGGCCTGTGGTGCCATCGCCTTGATCTGTCTGATGCTGGCAAGGGGACGACATACAACAGCATCGACAGTTGTGATCATCGCCATGATTGCAGTGACATCACTACAAACCTTTGTCATTGAGCCCAAGGCGGCGGCCATCAAGAAAGAAATCCCTTCTTTTGTGACAACTCCGGCGGACCATCCGATGCGCAAACAATTCAGAAAGCTGCACGGCATCTCGGCAGTCAGCAACCTGGGCGTTATCGGCGGCGGGATTGCCCTCATAATTCTACTTTAGAAATGAGAGTCTTTGCCAACCTGTTTCTGATGTTGTTCCTTGCCGATGGCGGTTTTTCGCTTGTTGACGAGCTTGTGCCACTGCTTACACCGCTGGCACCTTTTACTGAGCTCAGAATTCTTATGGCC
Source organism: Geobacteraceae bacterium (assembly GCA_025355965.1). Classification (GTDB taxonomy): domain Bacteria; phylum Desulfobacterota; class Desulfuromonadia; order Geobacterales; family Pseudopelobacteraceae; genus JACRCG01. Next base: position 19,601 of record JANXYR010000018.1, on the reverse strand, counting down.
GGCACCGTTATCGTCATGGCAATTCCGCTCTACATCTGCCTAGGCATTGACAGACGGCTGCCAAAACGGGTCTTTCTCCCGCTGATCTTCTTCGTCTTCTTCTGCCCCTTGTCTACCTGGCTTTTTCCGGCACTAGCCGGAATCCGGATCTACGGCCTCCTTATGGCGACCGTACAGGTAGTGCTCGGCATGCTCCCGCTCTATTATTTCCACAAGGGGGATGAACGCTCCCTTAAGATGCCGTCTGAGATGTTCTCTGCCCCTTTTTTCAGCATCAGGAACAGCCTGATCTTCAGCGCAGTGAACCTGTTTGTTGTCCCATTAGCCCTGACTATGTTCGTTCTCTCTGTGGCAGACGCATCTATTGCCAATTACACTTCCGGATTTATGCACCTTACCCCTGGCGGTCTCCAGATGACCGAAAGGGTCTACAAGCAGGGCAACCGGACGATCCGGCTGGCAGCGATGATTCACTTGGGCAACAGGGAATATTATGATGACCTGACCGGCTCAATTGCGCATGGGCGGACCATTGTATTGGCTGAGGGGGTCAGCGACTCTCGGAACCTGCTGCGCAACAGCATAGATTACGGGAAAATGGCCGGTTTTTTGGGGCTGACATCCCAGAAAGAGATGCGCTTCCGGGGCAGGATTATCGAGCCGGAAGACCTTGAATCGCCCCAACCTGGTTCCCGTAGCGTCAGAGATGAAAAGAAGGCGGAGGCGGCCGATATTCTCAGGGCCGATGTTGATGTCAGCGACTTTCGTCCGCCGACAATTCTCCTTCTTAACGCCCTCGGGAAAAGCATGCAAGAAAGCCATTCCTTCGTGAAGAGTGTTATGGCGCTTAACTCATGGGGGGAAAAGAACATAACCCCGGAAATGTCTGACATCATCATGGATGACATCTTGCATCGAAGAAATATGGAAGTGATCCGCCATCTAGAAAAAGCCATTGACCGCTATGACACCGTCGTCATCCCCTGGGGAGCGTTGCACATGAAGGAGATAGAAGCGGAGGTTCTGAAAAAGGGATTCAAGCTACAGGAAGAGCGGGAAAGAGTCAGCATCGATTTCTGGAAGAAGATCAAAATTGCTGGCATAGACCGATTACAGTAAGGCAGACCATAAAAATCAGCCATTGGCGAGTATTTTTTAGTCCTGTTTTTCCCTAAGTTATCCACACTGTTACGCCTTCATTAGCAACAGCAATACTCTACAATTATACTGTGCATTGTATACATGCAAAAACAACTATTGACACGTTATATCAGCTAGTTACTACAAGTGCTTATTCGTTATGCAAACCGATAAAAACCTCCATAATCCGCGACATTCTTTGAAGCATATTATCTCTATCAACAGGTTTTCCACAGCCTTTGTGGAGAGCACTTTTTACCAGTTTAGTTTTACTATCACTATCGCTTTTCACATGCCACCATCGTTCAGAAAGTTGATCAATTTCTGAACGATGGTGGCAGTTTTTTGCTCTCACATCACTTAGTGATAAAGCCGATATAAAAACCGACCTTGAAATAATAAACAAAATAGGTTATACACCTTGACCTCACGGAGAGGTGTCCGAGTGGTCGATGGTGCCTGACTCGAAATCAGGTGTACGGAAACGTACCTAGGGTTCGAATCCCTACCTCTCCGCCACTAAATAGTCCGGCAATGTCCGGTTAAAGATAAAAGTCCTTGAGAAATTAAGGGCTTTTTCTTTTGTCTTGTCCTGTATTGTCCAGCTTGGTATATTGAAATCCGGTGGTTATGGAGTCATGTTTGGAGATATACCTCCAAATACCAAATCAAAATGACTCCAAACAGGAGGAAACGCCATGCCTAAACGGATTGCGCCGCTTACAGACATTCAAATCAAAAACGCAAAACCAAAAGAAAAAGAATACAAGCTTATGGATGGGTATGGTCTCTTCCTGCTGGTTACACCTACAAATGGAAAGCTCTGGCGCTTTGATTACCGTTTCGTTGACAAGCGCAAGACCGTATCTTTTGGGGCATATCCTGCCCTATCCCTTGCCGATGCGAGAGGCCGACGCGATGAGGCAAAAAAGCTGCTTGCCAACGGGATTGATCCGAACGACGTCAAAAAGGCTCAGAAGGCGGCGTTAACTGACGGAGATGCAAACAGCTTTGAAGTTGTTGCCCGTGAATGGCACAAGAAGTTTTCACCTACATGGTCAGACTCTCACGCATACTGGGTGCTGCGACGCCTTGAACAATATGTGTTCCCTGTCATAGGTGCCAAGCCAATTGCGGATCTTAAGGGCGCTGATGTTCTGAAAGTGTTGCAGATAATTGAAGCCGTTGCTCTGGAAACAGCCCATAGAGTCAAGTTTGTAATAGGCCAGATATTCAGGTATGCCGTCGGTTCTGGAAGAGCAGAACGTGACTGGACAGCGGATTTAAAGGGATTATTACCGCCACGAAGCCAAAAACATCATGCCGCAATTACAGACCCGAAAGAGGTTGCAGGGTTACTAAGAGCGATAGATAACTTTATAGGCACCTACACGGTAAAGTGCGCATTGCAGCTTGCGCCGCTGGTTTTTTTAAGACCGGGAGAACTTCGTAATGCAGAGTGGTCGGAGTTTGACCTGGATGCAGCAGAATGGAACTTTCCCATTGAACGGCTAAAACTCAAAAAGAGGATCAAAGAAGATCGCAAAGGGGAAAGGCATCTTGTACCCTTATCGCACCAAGCCGTGAAAATCCTCACAGGAATACGAGAGCTGACAGGAACAAGTAAATATGTTTTTCCCTGTGCTCGCTCAAATGCCAGACCGATGAGTAACATGGCTACTAACGCCGGTCTTGCACGCATGGGATACAAAGGTGAAATGACATCTCATGGATTCCGGGCAATGGCTCGGACAATTCTCGATGAAGTTTTACAGCAACGGGTCGACCTGATTGAGCATCAACTCGCACATGCCGTCAGAGATGCTAACGGCAGGGCATATAACCGGACGGCCCATCTAGCCGAACGGAAGAAAATGATGCAGATCTGGGCTGATTACCTGGACGAACTGAAAGCAGGCCAAAAGTGATACCCACTCTGAACAATCGTGTCATTTTTTTTGAAATCTTGTTTTTACTGACTGTTGTTATTATCCTGAACTGAACTTGAGGAGGCGTTATGAGTGAATTACAAACTCCTAAATATACTCACTATTCACGGGTTGAAACTATATTAGCTGATAAGGCAAAGCGGCTTCTCGCCGACTTTGAATTACGAGATAAAAACATCACCGACCCCGACGAATACAAAATAATGTTAGGAAAAGAACTGAAGTTGGCTAGCAAGGTCTTACAAGATGCGTTTAAAGCCAATGACAAAGACAAGGACAAGGGCCTAGGATACGTTGACCTTGACGACGCTGTTGTATTTGATGAGGTTAACCAGTCAATCGTACATCCAAGGGAAGTATTTAAAACGGCACTGTTGAGTTCGGCGGCGGCAATCATATTGGTACACCAGCATCCAACTGGCGATCCATCGGCGTCTTCTGAAGACATAGCGATCACTCGTCGCCTAAAAGAGGCCGGTGAAATTATGGGCATCAAGATTCTGGATCATATCATTATCGGTGACAGTGAATATCTGTCATTTGTTGAAAGAGGGCTTTTGTGAGTTGAACTGCACCACGTAAGCCGGTAACGAATGCACGTTTGTAAAATGACTCTCAAAGCCCGACGCCCAAAAAGTTTATGACGCTGTAAATATTGAGAAACCCTGATTCATTGGTTTTGGTGTTATGGATTATTGGAGTGTTGACGGAGGGGTGTGGCGTTGGAGCGGTAATTAGGATAAAATTCGCAATCGGTAAATGGTACTTTCATTGCATCTCCATTTCTCGAAAGCACATTTTAGATCAATGCCTTTCGTGTTTTGTTGAGTCACTTGATAAACAGTACGATCATCATGTCATGATGCACATCACCTCCTTTTATGAATAACTTTCACGTATTTAGTTCGACGAAATATGGACAAACTCCGACACCAGTAGTTATCCAGTTGCGGAGAGCTTCTTGAGCGGAACGTAACTTCCTGTGGAACGGTGAATTTGACAGGTCGGAACTGCGGTGTGATTTTCTCTGGGGGCTTGTTGCTTCGTCAATTATCGGTATGCGTCAGTGACTCATGATGAAGTTCACAGCATACGCTTTATTGTGCTCAATGTAGCACAAAAATAGCCTGATATCAATTAGTTACGTTGTTTTTGTTGCGTTTTTTACACATTTTATTGATAAAATAAGCAAGAAATGGCAGGAAGGGGCGAAGAAACCTCATTTTGGAGGAAAATAAGCAGTTTTGAAGGCTATTTGAGCGTAATTCGGTGCTACTTCTTCAAAGCCTTCAGTTACTGTTCCAGTATTGCGTCGGAAACGATGCCGCCGAGCATACGAAAGAAGTCCTCGTAGCGCTCGATTTCATTGGCTGAGGTACGGTAAGTTTTGCCGAGGTGGATGTCGGCGGTTTGAAGGAAGCGAGTAATAGTCATGCAACTGTGGCTTGACCAGCAAAATCTAGAATTGCTCTACATAGACTACTTAAATTTGTTGACCTCAACCCTTCATTATACGCAGCTGAAACCCATTCAGATATGAATAAGTGATTTTTCCCCAAGTCACTTTCATGTGAGTAATTTATGCGAGCTGCTTCGATTATTCGCGTGTAATCAGCAGCTGGAAAATCCGCTTTCACCGTTTCAGTAAGATTAGTCTGCCAAATTGAGTGGTTTATTCCCAAAATATTTCGGTTGGGGAAAGAATCGCCTTCTATCCCAAGTAAATGCATCAATGCACGATTATCTTTCTCTTGCTTGACTCTATGATCATCTCTCATTGTATCGCCATCTGCGTCAAATATAACAAAAACTGGTAAGCCTAACTCAACTGCCATTGCAAGAGGCTGTATAAGTTTATCTTTCCCATTAACTGGAATAATATGGCAACCGAGACGTCTAAAATCAGTCCATAGTCCGGATAGATGCAATTCGGTAGTAATATACGCAACGTCTTCCAAGCCTTCGACAAGAATTGGAGTGTGCGCAAAAAACATTTCTGCAATACCAGGCTGAAGGGCCTGGTGAATTTTAGCAATTAGCCCATCAATACGGCGAACTTGATCATCTCCCTTAGCAACTCTAATTCTATTGCACAAATTCTGAAATGTAAGTGAACGAACATTAGTTCCGTTTCGAATCGCACCTCGCCTAACGAGCTTTACGTTCTCGAAACCGTCACCACTTACAAATAGAGGTGAGTGCGTTGTTACTAAGATTTGATTATTCCTTGTCGCCAATTCACAGAAAACTTCTGCAAGGTGCCTAGCTTGTGGGGGATGCTGATAAAGCTCTGGCTCTTCACAACCCAAGATCAAGGTTGGTGCATCTTCAGCTTCTGAACCAGCAAGTTCTTGTAAAAGTGCGAGCAGGTAAGAACGCTGCAGTCCATGCCCCATTCTAGCCAAATTTCCAAAAAATTCGCCATCTCCGGTTTTTATCCCTGCAACTGGTTGTTGAAGTGATACTGACTTATTAGGATCTGAGAGCCACTCCACACCAAGCTGCACATTTGGATGTGCCCATGCTTCCAATCTACGTTGCAAAGACTGAGAAATCTCAGTAAGACTTGCTTGATTTCTTTCCAACAGTTCATGGTATTTTGTGAGAGTTTCTGTTTTTAATGCATCAAGCTCTGCCTCAAAATTAGTACGAGTGCGAACGGCACGAGCTATCAATTTCCCAAGTGCTGTGTTCTTTGATTCTTGCCCCTCTTCTCCAGCGTCTTTGACGGCAGGGACATAAACCCATTGAACAAAATTAGCCAACTTCCCAGAGCTATTAACGCCATAAAAATTATCTTCGCTTGGAGTCATAACGCATCGTTCAGGATGAACCTCCTCATATGCGTTAAGTGCATCCCTTTTGTCATCTTTGGATCTTGCATTTGGGAGATCGGGAAACTGAAGTTTCAGTGCATCATAAATGGCAGTGAGATCAGCTGCAGAAGCCTTAGCTTTCTCTGATTCAAAGTAATGTCGAAATTCTTCCATGACCAATCGCTGTCCAAAATGCTTGACTACACCATATCCGGTTCCTTGGTCGAAAATGATCTCAGCTGTGACAGTTAGCTCATTTTGTCGCACATAAGCAGATAACTCTTCTTGAGCAACCGCGTTAAGATCATCAAAAGTGACAGTGATACGAATTGGGTTTTCAGTGTTTTTGCAATAAAAATCTTCGTCAGTAAGCTTACTTGTATCGGTAGAGGAACTCTGCTCACGGAAGAATACATTTAGAGCTGATAGAACCGTAGATTTACCCGCTCCATTTGCTCCGACAAAGCATGAATATCGGTTAATAAAAATAGTCTCACCAATGAAACTACGAAAGTTTTCGAGACGAACAGATTTGATTTTCAAGATAATTTCCTCACTATAATAAGCATTATATTTGCATATCAATCATACTGCCTCGTTCTTAAAAATCTCGTCAAGGCGGCTATTGTCGCTCCCAATTGGCAGAACTTGCCTTCGCACAGCATTTGTATTGAGATCAAGGCGGAAGAACTTCTCACCTCCCGTCGCTCCACGTTGCTTTCTTATCATTTGGATTCTTGAAAAAAGATGCCCGTGTTTTTCGGCAAATTCAGCCAATCCGACGGCCTTGACACAGTTATCCTTTAAGCTTGGATCATGAGGTTCTAGAATATCGAAAACGAAGCCTTTTTTATCCTTACGGATTACTACCAAGTCTGGAAACATCGGCTTTATGATGCCTCCCTCACGGTATGGGATTTCTAATGACCACTGTTTCCGATCAACGTTACGCAACCATCCGACGACCTTCTCATCTTTCAGTTCTTCAGCAATCACCTCACGTTCCCAGGTTCCGAGGTCTGCACGGAAACGGCCATCGTCCTCAACGTAAATATGTCTGTCAAAGACCATCGCTTTAGGGGTTCGTCGGAAGTCGATGGTTTCCTGCATATGCCATTGAATATCTTTAGGCGTTGCTGTGGCGAGGCGCAGCTTCTCATAGTGATTGCGCCTTGCCTCCTTGCGGGTCGAAATGTCCCGCCGGTGCATCTCGAAAAGTCGATCAAACTCACACTCAGTCAAGTTCTCCAGATTTCGCATACAACTCTGATCTTGCGAAAGAACGATTGTCTCAACCTTGACATCAACTGAATCTCGGTCTGCGTTAGCTCGCCAGTAATCCATCTGTAAGCCGTTCCCGAAGAGCCGTCCGGCCTGGTCGAATTGACGGTCAATGTCAATTATGGCAGTATCTACAAGGTAGGGGTCACTTGTCTCGGCAATACCTGTGGCTTTTTGCAGAGTAGTGGTCTTCAAGGCAATGCCGATGATTTTGTTCGCTTCCTCGTCATAACAGCCAGCTGTCCGTAACCGGCCAATTTCGGAGGCCATCTGACCGATCAAGGTTCCTTTGACACTGTCAAGAGCACTTTCATCAATACTATCGTGCGTCAGTGCCCGCGCCAAGCCGATTACCCTTCTCAAGGCACTCTGCTTTCTGAAGGCATCGACACGGTAGGTAATTAACTTATCCATCGCGGCAAAAAGATCTTCAACCCCTTCACGGCGAATCAAAGTCACGAGCTCCCGAGTTGTCCCCTTTTCAACCGGAGGAACATCCTCGACATTTTTTAAGTCTTCTATAACCGCTTCAACAGCAGCCTGGTCAAAATGAGGTAACAGCAAGTGTACATCATTGAGAGCAGCATCACGCTCCACTCGCCGCGCCAGTGGCGTTCTCACCATACGGCCAAGGAGTTGCGCAATGTAGGTGTGATCCTGCGCCCGCCGAAATGACATCATCACTTCTGCCCGTGGACAGTCCCACCCCGTTGAGAGACTCATCTTGAAGAGCACAACTCCGACTTTCCCGTCTTCCTCAATACGCGACGCTTCGATCTTTCGCACTCGACGCCCGTCTATGTCAAGATCACCGCTGTCGTTAAACGTATGCGCTACTTCACCTTCTTTAAGCCGCCCGCCTATGGTACTTTCTATCGTTGCCAGTGTTGTTCCAAGAGCGGTTTTAGTCAGCTTTCCTTCTGTGCCATCTTCCACTTGAATAACCAGAATTGGCCTGACTCTCAGTTCACCTTCCAGCCTGCAGTATTCTTTCCAGCCAGATTGCAGCTTCTTCCATCGTTTCGCAGCCTCCGCAACCAGCGACATCTCAGTCCCTGCTGTCTCTTCAGGGAAATGAATCAGAATACGATCTTTCAATAACCCGGACTTCTGGACCTTTTCCGTCGGTACATAAACTTTGTGAACGGTATGTGTAGTGCCTGCTAGAAGCTCTTCAAAGCGCCGAGGGGTCGCTGACATGCCGATAACCAAAGGCATGCGCACTAAGCCATGTTCCTCGCTCCCCTTGATGAAACGCTGCATGATGGTTTTGGCCTTCTCCTCGCCTCGTCCTTCGCGCATACCCCTGTGGGCTTCATCAATAATGACATAAAATCTGTCTTTGGCAGCTCTTGCTGTATTGGTAAGGGTTTCCCATATTGACGAATTGCGCCCGTCACCTTGCTTGGTCAACAGCTTGTCTTCCCCGAGCTTCTGTGTGTTGATGAAGTAAATCTGCCCACCTTCAAGCCGCTCTTTGTCAAAGGTCGAATCGATGTTAACTAGTTGCCGTGTCCGAATCCGGTCGGATTTCCCTTCAATCTTGAGACGGGTCTGCTCATTCAGTTCGGGCATATCTGAAACCCATAGGAATACAGCATTCGGCTGAGATGGAAAGCCTGCCGCACCAAATAGGATATTTTCGAACAGTGCCGTCATCATTATAGTCTTGCCGCTGCCGGTGGGTGCGGAGAAAGAAATTGCCTGTGGGCTGTCATCAGAAGCCAGCAACCGGGCAGCAGAGACCTTGACGCGCAAATCTGCCAATGCGTCTTCCTGAAAATCGAAGAGCCCCACTTTCATGCTTCGTCCCCCTTATTGATCATAAAGTTTTCAAGATAATCACGATAAAGCTGGAACACGTTCGGTGCTTTAATCTGTGCCGCCATTTCCTGGAAGGCATCTTCAGAATCCGTCACGAGGAAAACATGGGTGAGATCGTTCCGGTTAGAGATCGCTTCAAGGAAGAGACCAAAGCGGCGTTCATCGACAAGAACCGCAAATGGGTTCCGGTCAGGTAGAAGCCATTCAGGTTCAGGGACATTACTTGACAATTCCGGCCTCGGGCCAATGGCCCCTGCCCGTAGCCAAAGAATCGGCAAAACTTCCCGAAAGCGACGTTTCAAGGCGACCTGATCCCTATCAAGAAAGTCCATCCTAAAATACTCTAAGTTGGCAGGAAAACCGTCCTTTAGTGGGCGTTTTTCTTCTTCTTCCAGTAGCATAGGTCCAAGCAATTCCAGAACCTGCTTTTTGATGCTGGTGAATTTTTTTGTATCCTGTGTTGCAATATAAAAGTCAGTGATATGCTCATGACCCTCCAGAGTCTCAAGCCAAGCCTCCGATTGCTCAATGTCGAACAGGATGGATACAGAAATCTCATCATCAATTAAAAATGGCATAACCGCAGTAATCTTCGATTGCGGCACATTGTCAATCAGCGCCACAAGCTGTTTCCTTTGTGCCAGGGATAACAAGCGGCCTTCCGTGAAACCAAGTTGTTTGAAGCTGCGGGCCTTTTCTATTGTAACCTTCTTCCCAGTCAGATATTCCCCTTCAAGCTCACTGCCGTCATCCCGGCAACCAATCATGGTGAACTTGCTACGTGGGAAAGTTATGGATTGGCAGATGCCATGTTTGTTCCACTCGTCGTCGCCAGGCATGTGACCTTGTTCGATAAGCGTCTTTGCCTCGTTCTCTGAAACTTCATTATTGGTAATAAGGATACACTGACGATTGCCGCCATCTGTTGAGTTCAGCAGGTTAACAGCGTTCAAAGTTGTGCCACTACCTGCAAAGAAGTCAACCACAATGGCATTGGGTTTATTGGAAACAAAGAATCGGATTGAATCCCTCACTGCATAAATGCTCTTAGGAAATGGAAACTTTCCACCAGGAATAATTTGCTGCAACAGACCCGTGCCATGACTGCCTGCATCGTAAACCACTTTGTTCCAAACTGTTCTAGGTGCTGCCGACTTTAATCCCTCAGCAAATTCGACGACCAATTCGTTTGAAGGGCCTCGACCGGTTATGACAATTTCTCCTTTAGCAATTTTTTCAAATGATCCTGACGATAAGTAATAAAATGGATACGACCGCTTCTCGTGATTTATGCGGCCCATCTTAAAACCGCCTTTTGCTTGAATTGAGCGAAGTGTTTCAGGAACCGCTGACCAGCTATATTGTTGACCATTCTTACTGGGAGGCCAAACAGCAATGGTCCCTTTTGGAACTGCAACGCAAGATTCTTCAACATCCTTACCAATTGAATCCCCTATTGAGTGTATACTGAAGTCAGACTTATTGAGGAATATTGGGTACCAAGAACCAGGGTTATTTGATCTGAGCCCTTTACGACCCGTTCGTGCAAGACCCCGCCATCGCACATGTGTTTCCGATGAATAGTCTCGCTCGGTTAACATGTCGCTTCCAAACGATTGAATGCGAATGCCTCCAATGAATACGAAGAAAGCATATTCCTCAACTCGGGAAAACTCGTTGTATCTAGCAGTTCCCTTTGGATTGATCACAATAGACGTCATTTGTATTTTGCACTCCGGAAATACCTGCTTTAGCAGCAGTCCAAGCCGCAAGTATTCCTTCTCGTCTATTGTGACAATCAATACAGAACTGTCCGGATTAAGCAGTCGCCTTGCTAATTCCAAGCGTTTCTTCATCATCGATAGCCACTTGCTATGTCGCCAAGTATCGTTGCCGTCTACATAATCGTTGTTGTACTTCCAATCTTTGGCACCAGTATTGTACGGGGGGTCAATGTAGATGCAGTCAACTTTGCCGGAATAGCAATATTCCAGTAGTTGTAGGCCGTGGTAGTTATCTGCTTCAATTAACATATGCCATGGAGCGTTATCGGGACCATTAACAACTCGGTCCACTGGAACAAGTGAAGGGAATATCGGCTCACCGAATTGGCGAACTACAACAAGATCAGTCAAAGCCATCTTTTTCTTAACACCTGTCGCCCGCTGCATGCACTGAGCTTCAGTCTTGTTCACCGAAATGACCCGCCAGAGGTCGGCTAACGGACTGTCCTTTCTGGCCACATGAGAACCTCTGACCACCTTGGCCGAATAAAGCGGCGTCAACTCTGGAAGATGATCCTCGAACACCAAACCAAATTTCTTCTCTTTTGTAATTCGAGACAACTCATCCAGAAGACGCAGACGTAGAGTCTGGTCCTCAATCTGAGCGATTAAATCATGGATAGCAGCCAAGTAAATCTCCTTTAGTGGCTAAAGATGGCAGGGTTAATCTTGCCCTTAACTATTTCTTTCTTCCATACAACTTCACCAAATACCCAACAAATACCACGGTTACTCATCTAATAAAGAAATCATCTTTGTTCGATACTTTTCATCTGGGTATAGAAAACAACAAATGTCTTCTTCTAGTTTTTTCCGTTCTTCACGCTTTCCTTCTTTACGATTTCTTTCTATTAGCAGAACTTTTTCAGCAATGGATCTGTTGGGAGTAGACTTTATGAGATCTGAATCAACAAATTCTTTAAGTTTTTTACACAAAATATCGATTTTTTCTCTTGGGTACGATACTGCCCTATGGGCACATAAGTTGATAAAATCATTTTCAATTGGAGCCAATAACTCTGGAGTTATTTTTTTAACGACAGATTCAGTATATGGAAAGGCATCAAAAGATGGTGTTGATGACAGCAATTCATCAAATATCGTCAATAAATATTTACTGCTTTTTCCAGAAAAGAAACCAAAATAGGTGTCAAACCATTTCATGGGCTTAACCGTCCCAACCCATGACCGATCAGATTCCCATCTTTCATAAATATAATCGATAACAAGTTCCTTAGTTGTGAAATCAATTTTATCCTTTAAGAGTTTTAGCTTGTGATTTAACAAGCTGTCTACTTCAGCTGGATTGTTTTCTAAAATTGTTTCAACTACTAATCTATCCTCTTTTGATTGTATTTCTTGAGTAGCCATGCTGAGTTGGTCAAGGAGGCTTTTGGGCGCTATATCGAATTGCATAATCAATTCACACACATTTTCTTGACTTAATATTTTAACGTGAGGGCTATTAACAAGCTGCGGGAACTCCGTATATGCATCGTTAGTGTGTTTTCTAGCATTTATAAATACTGCATAATGCGAACTCAGATCACCACTTCCGGAGCGAGGGGCAAATTTCGTTTGCAGTGCACGCTTTAACTGGCTACCAAACTTTTCAACATTCAAGGTGGTTACAGGTTCGGCCTTTGCCTGCACTGAAACAAACTCGTTCTCACAGAAGATAGGGATATATCTTACGAAAATAATGTCTTTACCATGTTCACCTGGGCCATGCGAATTTAGACGATAGACCTGATACCCTTGTGAGCAAAAGAAAGGAATGACAAATTCTTCGATAAAGGTGTCCTCGTCAACACTGTTAAGATAATCGATTATTTTCTTGCGATTTTCTGGAAGTTTTAGAATCATTTCGTGCTCCTATGGTCATCTCCAGTCGTTCCGGAAATTGGGGGACATAATACATATTCTTCCGACGCAGGACTCCAGCTCCAGAGTACATATCTCTTGCTACCTATAAGGATTGCATCTGTTCTTCCGTCTTCACCCAAGCATCCCCCGGCATCAATGGAGCCAGTGTCTGCAATACATAGCGTGCCGCCGCCCTGTAATCCCACGCCGACCCGGTCGTAAGCAGTGGGCCAATATCATCAAGAAACCGTTTGTCATTCAGTTTCCCAAACAAGTTCAGCTCAAACTCAGCTCGTGATACCTGATGCTCTTCGTGTTCCAGATAGCGCAAGAAGCAGGACACAATAGCCTCTGGGCTGACCTCAAGTGATTGTGCGGCATACCACAGATCGAATAAATCTCGACCTTTTTTTCGTTGATAGAGGGCACGCAATTTGGTGCCGAGTAATTCGTTAATGCCATACGTTGAGATGGTCGCAGTTCCTGTGTGCCAGCGGGAAACCATCTCGAATTTGAACGGCCGATACCCCAGTACAGCAAAGTGCTCGCGTGAGTTGATCTCCACTTTCAGACGCAGCGGCAACCCTTCTTCCGATTCCACCCGCCACATTAGCGTTACTCGTCCCTCAGACTGCTTCCGCTTGGGAACACCCAGCCAAGGGTTCAGCATTTCCTGTACCGCGTCCATGACCGGACCGATAGGCCCCGGTTTCATCTGCACCAGGTCAATGTCTTCTGAATAACGCGCTGGCGAGAGATGCAGCTTGAACAGGGCCGTCCCACCGCGAAAAGCAAGACTTTCCGCCAGAATTGGGTGGCTATACATATCCACTAAAGCCCGGCAGATAATCAGGTCCTGTTCGACCTGTGACAATTGCGGCCAAGGTGCATGGGTTCGCCAGGCGGTGATGTAGTCGAGTGGGATCATAATTCCGGTTCTACCTTTTCATTTGGAAACAGTCGCCAGCGCATATCCTGACGCACCCCTTTGTGAGGTTGGTTCGGGGAAAGCGGAATAGGCACCGCATCCTTGCTGCTCACATATTCGGCTAATCCTTCCGCCAACTCGGCTTCGCCTATTAACTCCAACAGATACCCAAGTCGCTGTGACCACGCCATGGGGGATAATTCCGCAATACTCGCCAGCTTCGCGGCATCAATAAACTCAGCCAACTCGCTTAATACGGTTGCGGCATTGTCCAGTCCTCCGGCATGGTGCGGGTATCCGGCTAAATCAAAAGCAGTAACTTCAGGAGTAGAAACCTTTAGATAACCGCGTGGAGTCTTGAAGTCCTGAGTGGGAATTGCAGCAACATTTTTTCGGGAGATAAAATCAACCCGAACCCCACCACACGTAATGCCTGGACGGGATCGCTTTACCACAACCTGAAAAGCTTGAGGGCGATGGTGAGCTGCACCATGGTGTTCAGCTGCGGTAAGCAGTCCCGCGTAGTATGGCTCTTCCAGATGAGCCATCAGCGAAGGTATGAACTGGTTGGCAGGCAAACATCCCAGGTTTCTCAGCTCTGGTGGCACAATTACATAGAAGCCCCGAAACGGCATGGCGATCTCGCCTTTATGCCGTAAGCGGCGCAGTGCCGCACGGGTGGCAATAACGCCTGAACCAAGCGCCTGAACTGCATCCACACCGCTGAAACAGTACTTTCCCTGAGTCAGCAGGTCGTTGATGTAGTGAGAAATTACCATGAGCTTTTAAATACACCAAACAAGCGCATAAAGCAACGTTTAGTGTTGCTATTTTAGCTTATTATATTTTTTGGAGTAGATAGCTCTCGCAACGTTTCTGTTCATTTTCTGTGAACACACCATTTTTGTGAACAAAGATCAAGACACTTACTAATTTGAAATTTCGTATAGCCCCCATAAACAAGAAAGGCCGTTCAACCGGTATTTTTTCCGGTTCAGCGGCCTTTATAATTCTAATTCTACCATCCGTTATCCTCATAACATAGCCCTGAAAAACAGGATAGTGCGTTCACGAAATCATGACAAAAATGATTTCTAACTTACTAAAAGTGCTTCACATTACTCCGACAGCCTCAACCTGTCAACGCAACAAAGCACCCTCAAGCACCCTCGCACGTTCAGCTTCGTTTTGTTAACTACGTATTTGCAGATAATGGCATGTTTGACGCGAAAAAACGGGGTACTGGCTATGGGGAACCACCATTTTGTGTCGTGACATGAAAAATCGTGTTGCATGCTACCCGTTGAAAAAAGAAGCCATTTGAGGGGTCTAAGTATAGTGGACTGATTCTCGGAGAGTTCCACATATCAGGAATGTGCAGGTTTCAAACTGCTCAGCTGGCAAACAGTTTTTGGCTCAACATTATCCTTTAACAACGTGCTTGATTGTTAATGATTAAAGTGATAGCCTTTAATAACTTGTTTGATAATTAAAGGATATCCCCATGAAGAAGAACGATCTCAGTCCAGCTCGACAAAAGCAACTTGTTCCGGTAACAACTCATTCTGGAGCGTTTGCTGTTGTCCCACCAGCTCCCCCACGGTTCATACCCTCAAAAGGCATCATAAAGGAAGTCATCCATGCCCATGAGGCATTGAGTGAACTCCGAGTCTCCACGGCACGACTGCCCAACCCCAATCTCGTAACCAGAACCTTCGACCGACGCGAGGCAGTTCGGAGTAGTCAGATCGAAGGCACCAGTTCGGACATGAATCAACTCTTCACCTATGAAGCCACCGGTAGTGACGAAGGCTTACCGGCTGATGTGCTTGTCACCCTGAACTACGTCAAGGCTCTTGAAATCGGCCTGAACGTGGTCAGAGATCGCGGCCCGCTTGCGGTTGATGAAACATTGATTAAAGAGCTGCATCGTAACTTGATGAATGGCACCGACTATCGCGGGGAAATAGGCGAGTATCGGGATAGACAGAACTGGATCGGCGGCAGTAAAATCTACCAGGCTCGTTTTGTCCCGCCCACTGCCGAGCAAGTCCCGAACTGTATGAAAGAATTGATCGACTTTCTCCATAACGTACCTGCGGAAGAGGATATGTACGAAGTACCGCTTGTCATCCGTCTGGCAATCGCCCATGCGCAATTTGAGACTATCCATCCATTCATTGATGGCAATGGCCGGGTCGGTCGTCTGCTGTTGCCGATCATGCTGGCTGCGGAAGGATATCTGCCTGTGTATATTGCCGGGTATCTGAAAAACTATCAGCAGGAGTATTACGACCGACTGGCAGGCGTACAGTTGCGAGAAGAGTGGCAGCCGTGGATTCAGTTTTTTGCCACAGCGGTGGAAGAGTCTGTCAAGGAATCTATTCAGACAGCGACGGCATTGGATAACCTGCTACAACAATGGGAAGAGCGGATAGAAACACTAAAGATCCGGTCAGACTCGGCTGTAAAGAGATTGCCGAAACTTCTGATCGGCAGACCCGTTGTTACTGCTCGCCAAGTTGAATCGGAGCTTGGCATCTCGTTCCCCGCAGCTAATAATGCTCTGGTCAAACTGGCAGAAATAGCCATCCTCACCATTCCGTATGAGCAACAGCGTAACCGTATTTTTGTTGTCCATGAAGCAATTGACATTCTCAACAGCAGGTAGCTCTTTAGGAGGTTTCAGTATTGCTGACTAAGGACATGGTTCTTTGTACGGCTGTAGTTGCCCCTTTTTCCTGATATTTCCTCTTTCACGCACCATGCACAGGACAGGAGAAATTGCCTCCAAAGACGGGTTCAACTTGTCGATGCCTGGCTCTAACTGGCACAAGTTGATCATTAAACCACTCCAGACTGAAGTTGATTGCCTTGACACATTTATGAAATACTATCTATCCGAAGCATAACAACATCGTTGATTTTTTCCGTAGATATTAGAAGTTGAATTTCGACACAATCGTCAGAAGTACCATGTGATAGACCTGCAGGTATCTTTGAATGACTCTTGCCAGTATTCAATGTATCCATCACGGTGTTTCTTATTGTGCAACCGTCACAGTGAATAGTCTTGCCGCATCCTTCAGGTAATTTGGCAAAAGCACACTCAAACACATTACCGCCTTGCAATCTTTCTATGTCAGACAGCTCTTTTTGAAGCAGTTCTCTCGCTCTTTGGCTGGCTGTGATTACGTTTCCTAATGAGTCGATAGCTACTATGGGTGCATCAAAACGATCAAGAAAATCAGTCAAAGTGGGTCTATTGGGCCATAGGAAAAAATTTGCACAATCATCACAAATCCCACTCGTTATTACACGCTCTGAACTTGATTCTGAATAATCATCTCTATAATTTTTATTACATTTAGAACATACCAGTTTCATTAATTATTTCCCCTGATACAGTTTCAACTAATATGATTTACTACGCTTACTCTTCTTCAAACTTTTCCTAAATTCCCGAAGTGGTTGTGGATTGTTTTGTACCCATAATGTGGTAGTCGGTTTCTTGATGTCAAGTGGCAACGGCAGTAAGTTTTCTTTTGATTTTGATGGCATTTATATCTCCTGCGATCAGTCAGCTTTGTCCGATTTTGGTTCTCTTGTGAGCTTGGCTACGCTGAAGAAAATTGTTCCAAGCATCAGATCAGAAATCGCACTTATTACTACCCCAACGAGTATTAAAACGACAGAAGCGATGCAGATGCCTGTTATCATATTTGAATAACAAAATGGTTTTAATATACCGCCCAGATCATTCTGTAATTTCAAAAGTCTGTAGCCGAATTGAACCTGAACTATGCCTAGAAAAACCATGACAACCATTGCGGCAATTCCAAGAATTTCTTTCAATGGCGGGAAAAATACTCCTAAATATACAAGGATACCTGCTCCCACATTCGCCATTATCATGAGGTCAATCTCTCTATCTGTGTTATGAAATGAGTAATGTTGGTTCAGAAGCTTCTTCATCAATTTGGTTACAAGAATAAACAGTACAGTTCCGAACAGTTGCATGGATGCCTGTAGTGACACGGTGGTAACGTCAGTACTGCCTTCCAGTTTAAATGTGAGGTATGAAAAAGGGATGGCAATAAACGCTGAGAACATTGCAATCCATCCTGCTGTGATAAGTGATTTATATGTCAAAATTACTCCAGATCACTTCGATATATACGCGTTCAGTCCGATGGTTATCGGTTTGCCATCAACTTCAGCAGTAGTAACGGCATTGCCCCTAGAACTAGCTACTACTAAAGTTTTTCCAGATGAAGATGGAGTGGGTTTTTCTAGATCAATTTCGATATAAAGTTTGTTCCCTCGTTTTTCTACGGTCATTGCCATGATGTATATCTCCTATAATTGGTAATGCGTTAGCTCCACTACATGCCGAATTCAACAAACATTGGCGAATGGTCACTCATATGGCTCCAGTTGCAGTATTCACCAATTTCATTTTTCAACTCTGTTCACCCAAGATTCAGGTGCAAAGCAGTAATCTATATGGAATGGCTTTTCATTCTTACGGTACATGTAAAAAGTTGCTTGCGTTTCTGAGCCATGCTTCTCGTTTTTGAGTTCATGATACTAGCTGACTATGCCCATATCTTTCAAGCAGTTCACAACGTCAGAATGGTTTCGATGTATCGCATCTTGTCCCAAATCTGGTTGCTATTGAAGTCACCAATCAGAATTGTAGCCGCTGAATTCCTCGATACGATTTTCATGTTTTATTATTCTTTACTTGTTAAATGAGATGCCATCATGAAAATTTGCCAATAAATCCATTCTTGCAGTTTACACATTACCATCAACATGAACCACGTCAAAGCCCTCATCAGGACAATTAACCAGTTGCTTTGTTGTATCACGAATTTCAGAGTCTTTCATTACAACTTGGGCCTCTTTGTCAAGAAGGAAAGGCTCAACCAAGCATACAAGGATGCTTTGACCTGAAAGATTCGATCTCAAGCGTAACGGTGCAGCTTTTTCATGTTTCCTCCCTTTTGGCAGTATACCAATCGAGAGAGTCCGTTGTCTTCAGGTTACTTCAGTTGTCATTAACCTTAAAAACTTACCTTGCGACTACAATACCTCGGTCGCTTTCGCCGGAACGCTGGTCGGGTTGCAAAATATAGTAAGAGATGTACACTTTCTTTGAGTATTGCCGTTAATTTCAAAAGAAAGGGGTTTAACCATGAAAAAGTACATGACGTTAGTTGCGGCGGTAGCAATGTTCAGTTTCGCTTTCGCCTCCGTTGCGTTGGCTCAAGGAGGAATGAGGTGGAAAGGTGGAGGTGGCTGGGGACCAGGGGAATCTTATGCCGGGAGGTACAATCCTCAGACAGTTCAAACTATCACTGGAGAAGTCGTTTCGGTTAATAAGATTACGCCTACCAAGGGTATGTCTTACGGTGTACATCTCCTGCTGAAGACTGATAAAGAAACAATTTCTGTGCATCTTGGACCCGGATGGTATATCGAAAATCAAGATGTGAAAATTGCACCGGAAGATAATATAGAAGTAAAAGGTTCACTTATAACATTTAATGGCAAACCTGCTCTAATTGCCGCAGAAGTAAAGAAATGTGATGATGTGTTGACACTTCGTAACGCAGATGGTTTTCCGATTTGGAGCGGATGGAAACGGAGATAAAAAAGCAGCGATTGCTGCATAGGACAGATTAATCCATACCTTGCGACTTCAAATAAACTTGGTCGCTTTCACCGGAATACGCAGCTATCAGACTTTCTAACCTATACCGGCCAATGCCATTGAATCCGTATGGTGTTTACTTGAGAAACCCGGATAGCTTCCACAATAGGCTGCATATCTTTTGGAATGGTTGTGGATTGTCTGCCAGCAGTACCGGATTGTTTCTGCGCGGTTACTATTTTGACAAACCCCATTCCGAGAAAAGGAATGAGGCTTGTTACGATTGTATTCTAAAAAGTTGCTTTTATCTTGTAAAGTGTTGAATATTTATCATTATGTTTGAGCCGCCGAGGT
>JANXYR010000009.1 GCA_025355965.1 Geobacteraceae bacterium | reverse complement strand
GCTGGCGGCAGAGATGGTAAGCGCGCCTGTTGCCGTAATTACGCTACATGCTGTGGAAGAACCGGCGTCGTAAGCGTAAGCTCCGGTGCCGCTACCGCCGCTGGCGACGGCAGAAAGACCAGTCTGCCCATAGGTGGCCGAGGCAGGTGCCGTAACCGTCACGGTGGCCTGGGCTGTTTTGGTCAGTGTGACGGTCGCTGCTGCCGATGTGGTGGCATTGTAGCTAGCATCAGCCGCTTTTGTTGCGGTTATCGAGCAGGTGCCACTGGCATTAGTAACCGACAGTGTGGTGCCCGCTACTGAGCAGCCGGTTGAAGCGCCAGCACTGAAGGTAACTGTGCCGCTGCCGCTGCCGCCAGTGGTAGTCAGTGCCGATGTGCTGCCGTAAGCTACGGTAGATGGAGTTGCTATTGCTGTAAGTGTTGCCTGGTTAATCAGTGCATTTTTAAAAGTCGCTATGGCGCCAGACCATGCTGAACTTGTGCTTACTGTGCCGCCTGAGGAATAGGTCCCGGTTGTTGCGACAGATCCTTCAAGAAAATAGACTCTGGCGTTATTAGCGGCGGTAGCACTGCCGGATGACCTATTTGCAACTGCAGTGAAGCTGTTGGTAGGGGTTCCTAGAGTGTAGCCACTGTTGACCAGGCCAATGCCGCCGATCAGCAGTTCCGATGCCTGCGTGGTTGTCCCGGTTGTCCCGGTGGCGGAGGTTGTACTGGTACCAGTTGATGTCGCTGTCAAATCAACGGGACTTGCAGTCAGTACACCGCTGTACTGTGTGACGACCGCGGCTGCACGAGTTGCCGCTGTAAGGTTGATAGTTATTAAGGTGGCAGCAGAGGAGACGTTCGGAGCATACCAGATCTCCGTTGTGGATCCGGTAGCGTTTGTCGCGGATGCTGTACCTGCGCGTGTCCAGGTTGCCCCGGTTTGGGTGATTCCGGAGACCCTGTTTGCTGTCGTACTGCGGGTAGAGATGACGGCAATCAATGTGTTGCCGTTCACAGGAGTGGCAGGCATTGTCACCGTAAAGGAAGTGGCAGTGGTTGTGGCGGTAGAGCCGACGCCATTGTTAATCCTCGTGGCCGCTCCGGCGCTTTGCACAAAGATCGCTGAAAACAGAAAAAACGATACCAATAACGTCAGTAACGGCATGATTGTCCGCATTGCATAAATACTTCTCATTTAATATCTCCTTCTGTAACATGTATTTCAGCATTATTTGGCTTCTGAAAAGTCTTTTTTGTCCACCTGCAATTACTCAGGGCAAGCAGACTTTTAGGACAAAGCAAAAAATGTGCCTAAACTTAAAAACAGTTACTTAATTAAACGCTGAAGCCCGTCCGTTATATATTGTATTTTGCATGTAATTGTCTTAAATTAGTTTAATTAAATATAATAGGGCTATATCTCTCACATATGTGGGGCATATGACGCTATTTTGATTTCCCGTACGGTTCATCTGTGGGAAAATCATTTGAAACAAAAGATAGGCGGCCAAAACATATTACAGGGTGTGTTTGTTAGCCTTATAATAAACTTAAACAGCCAGTAAGTTACGTTCTAATTAATTGTAGTACATAAAAAATCGGGAAAATACTGAGATGCAGTTAAGCGAATGTAGTGAATATAGAGGAAATAATGATGAAAAGTGCCAACGGAAAACCGTACCAGCGAAATTCCGCAGGCACGTTTTTGCCGTTGGTAGCAGACTTTATAATGGGTTTAACAAAGGTATTCCGGACGGAATTCCGATTATTGAACAGTCAGAAAGCCGTTTATCGCCGTAATCGGCTGATAGAGACGATCAGCAGGCGCAAAGTTGCTCAGGCTGAAATTTGCAGCTGTCGGAGCCGTACTCCCCGCAGGTCGGGTAACAGTGATACTAACGAATTCACCAGTTCCGAATCCCCCAGCAACTTCGCTTGAAACGACGATGTCCAGTTTGGCAGGTGCGGTGCCCTCCGGTGTGTAGATCTGGGTGTTGGTTGCCGTCGTTGAGGAAATTACTCCCGATGGGGCGACCACACCGCCTGCCACGCTGCCATCTTGATTAGTGGCAACAGTTACACCCGCAGGCAGGGTAATGGTGAAGCCGACCCCGCAGATTGAGGTTCCCGCAGGGAGCGTGCCGGTTGTCGAAACCTTAAGAGTCATGGTAACAGGTGTGTTATTCGAAGAACTACTACCGCTACCACCACCGCAACCAGCAAGTGTGAACATTACTATTCCCATAAAAATCAGACGCAGATGGTTCATAATTTCCTTCCTTTATAGGCCTACGATCTTGCGCAGGATGGCAATGACGTCATAGACATCGATTGTGTTGTTACCTTTTGGTGTGCCGTTGGCGTTAAGCGGGGCCAGGTCGCCATGTGACAAGTCTTCGGGCGTTGGTGTAATCAGGCCACTTGCTATCCTCATTGCTCGTTGGGCATCACTGATATCCGGAACTGTCTTGCCCGGTGCCGTAGAAAAAATGCCGTCACGTACTGCCAGGCCGGATGGTTGTACATCGCGAACGGGCCATAGATAGTTGCTGTTGACTTTATTGTCGCCGTTCATATAGCCGTCACTCATATTTACGAACCATGCTTTGACAGTACTGGGCGCGTAGGTACTGGAAGACCAATAGTAGTCAGGCTGTACATTGGATAACCCTTGCGCATTTAGCCAGTCGGTTTGGCTGGTCTGCCCCTTGTTGACCAAACTCTCAAGTTCGTTGCTGTTGGGCAGTCGCCAATCGTTGTGCCCCAGATAGTTACTACTGTTCATGCTCTTGATATATTCCAGTGCATTCTGCCAGTTTAAAGCACCGGCGATGTTGGCATCCTTGCTCCATATAAGTCCGGTCAGTTGATCAGTAATGGTTTGGTCGCTGTTGTCTGTAAAACGCGGAGAGGGCCAGGCTACACCGGATTGCAGATTGCCATCTTGTCCGGTTCCTGCACAAGCTATAGTCGTTCCAGATGTATTGTAACAGTTTTCCTGTCCGGTTTTTGCAGGAGTCAAGGATCCAAGGGGCTCCCCCGTGCGAACAGGCCACACAAAGCTGGCGTTGGCCTTATTGTAGTTGCTCATGGAACCATCCATAAAGACATACCAGGCAGAGAATGTATCGGACATCCAATAGTAAGAACTGGAGGACCAATAATACCAGTTGATGCCCTGAATATGGGAAAACCCCTGAGTGCTCAGCCAGCCAGCAGGGTTGACCTGACCCTTGTTAATCATGCTCTCCAGTTCGTTGCTGTTAGGTAGACGCCAGTCGTTGTACCCCAAGTAGTTCTCACTGTTCTTGGTCTTGATGAAATCAAGCGCATCTTGCCAATTTATAAAACCGGCAGGGTTGGCATTCTTTGTCCAGATAAGTCCGGTGAGATAGTCAGTCATTGTTTGATCGCCGTTATCCGCAAAGCGTGGAGAGGGCCAGGCCACACCTGTCTGCAGTTCGCCATCCTGCCCGGTGCCGGAGCAAGTTATAACCGCACCGGTAGCGTTGTAACAGGTATTTTGGCCGGTCTGGGGCAGTGGTGCGGGAGCAGCAAGGGCAAGGGAGAATGGAAAAGTAAGAAGAGAGCATGTGGCGATGATGAGCAGGTGCTTCATGGGGTGATGCCTCCGTTTGAACCATGATCTGCAACAGATATAACGTGCAACCATATATCATGCCATCAGGCAGAATTCAAGCAAAGGTAATAGCCTTATTATGCAGAAAATTAATTAACCAATTTATATTGCTGGAACGTTTGGTAATAACGGTAATGTTCAGAAAAGAGAAACCAGCCGCACAAACAGTCGCTCCATAATTCGCAGCTTCCAAAAAAACAGCTCTGCAAATGGTCGGGATGAGAAGCAAATATAAGGGCGGCGGATATAGCAGGGAATGGCACCGGCGACCAGCGCAGCCAGACAGCCGGTCAGGAGTCGATCATCAACCATCATGATAGACGATGGGGGGACTCCAGCTAGTTCCCCTACTTTTTTGAGACCATCGGGATACGGCTTCTTTCTGACACCTGAAACAAAACGCATGGCGGGAAAGTTTTCAGCAAACCATTGTCTGCGTCCGTCGGTTGGCTTATTAGAGAGGATGAAAACCCGATCCCCACTAAAGACCGCTTCACAGCGTTTCATCCATTCGACAGCCTCGGGGAGTGGGACAGATGCACCGTGTGGTGCCAGGACGCCGTCGAAATCCAGAGCCAGAACTGTGACGCCGGATGATTTTAATTCATCAGGTTCAAGCTTCAGGATACAGGAATTGAGTGCGGTGCTATCAAGTAGATGTCGTAGTTCACGTCGATGGTGGAAACCGAGCGAAAAACCGGCCAGAATGTGGGATAAATACCGCAACGGTCAAACCTTTGAATGATATTTCTGGGCCAGAGATACGAGATAGTAGACGACTCCCAGAACCAGCAGCGTTCCGGCCAGAAAGGCCTGAGTTGTCAGGTCGTCTTTACGTAGAGTAGAGATAAGTATCTCGCGAATCATGGCGACAATGATTACTCCAATGAAAACCAGGATGTTGAATTTGCCCCCCTTGAGATTTTTTATCTCATTGTCCATCAGCTCGATCATCATCCATAGGATCAGTAATGAGCCAAGTGCCGAGAGGATACCCTTCTCCATATCGCCTTTAAAAATATGCATGATGTCCCAGATAAAGAGGGTGACTACCGAAAGTGAGACACCGGCCAGCGCCAGTACCAGGGCCAGGTTCAGGCCATAGGTGAAACGCTCCGTGGCTTTGATCAGGAAAGATTCGACCTTGCGCGATACGAAAACCTTTTTCATCTCCTCTTCGCGGTATGAAGTGCTCATAACGTCCAGATTCATGTCCAGAATTTTTTCAACAGCCTCACGCAGGACACGGCGTTCCTCACGATCAGAATAGTTGTCATCTATCAGGCCGAGCAGAAAGTGCCGGATCTGGTTCATGGCTGAATTGACAAAGTGTACGCTGAGGCCGACCTTGACATGGGCGTGGCCTATGCGGGTCAGGTGGTTCATGTAGTGATTGTCATAGATTCCGTTGAAGAGCTGCATGAACCAGCTGTTGTGCATGTCACGCAGGCGCTGGCGATTGCTGTCATTAAGGATTTTAGCTGTTTCCGGGAGACTGTAAAGATAATCATAAAACTCTATGGAAAAGCGTTCCAGATTTATTTCCGCCAGAGGCTGTAGCGAACGGAGGCGTTCAGCATCCAGATCCGTAAAACGGTAATGATCACATAAATTCTGCATCGTAAGCATTATGTTATCTCCCATATTTATAGGCTGCCGCGCAGGTTCCTTCGCTGGAAACCATACAGGCGCCGACTGGTGATTCAGGTGTGCAGATTGTTGAAAATAGCGGGCATTCAAAAGGGGTCAGTTTCCCTTTCAGTACCTCTCCGCAGAGACAGGCAGGGTTTTCGACCGCATCCGGGACGTCCAGATTCAGAACTCTCTCGGCATCAAATTCCGCATACTCAGCTCTGATTGCCAGACCGCTGCCGGGCAATACGCCAAGACCTCGCCAAACGGCGTCACACGGTTCAAAAAGCTGATGGAGTATTGCGAGCGCCTTTGAATTACCTTCCCAGGAAACAGCGCGGCTATATTGTATCTCAACCCTGCTTTCGCCGCGCAAGGTCTGGGCCAGGAGCATCTCAACGCCTTGCATGACATCGGCCGGCTCAAATCCGGTGACCACGCAGGGGATATGGTATTTTTCTGACAGCGGTTTATATGTGGCTGCGCCGATAATTGTGCTGACATGGGCCGGGCAGAGGTAGCCTTTGAGGTTAAGTTCCGGGTCGGCGGTTAAAATCTCCATCGGTACCGGCATTGTTTTGTGTGAAGCGAGTACGCAGTAATTTTTTAACTGCAGGCGGGCAGCCTCGATGATGCTTGCAGCGATCGTCGGTGCGGTTGTTTCGAACCCGACCCCCAGAAAAATCACCCTTCGCTCCGGATTGTTTTTTGCCAGTGAAACTGCGTCAAGCGGTGAGTAGACAATGCGGATATCGGCGCCACCAGCCCGCTTTTCCATCAGCGATGAGTGACTGCCGGGAACGCGCAGCATATCGCCAAAGGTGGCGACAATGTTGACCGGATCGTTTGTGCAGGCCAGTGCTTTGTCGACGTAACCGATCGGGGTGACACAGACCGGGCAGCCGGGACCGGAAACCAGTCGGACGTTTTCGGGGAGCAGCGATCGGATGCCGTACTGGTAAATCGACATGGTATGGGTGCCGCAAACCTCCATGAAGTTGACCGGAGCTGTGAGGCGTTTTGCCATGCGGTGGATATTGACAGACATGTTTTGCACAAGGGCACGATCCCTGAATTCATCCTGGAATTTCACGCCATGTCCTCTTCAGAAAAAACTTCCCGCATCAAGCGGATAGTTTCTTCGGCATATTCCTCATCCAGTCTGGAAATTGCAAAACCGGCATGGACGATAACATAATCGCCAACTGTTACCTCTTCGCCAAGCAGCATGACACTGGCTTCTTTCTGTACTCCATCCACTTCGGCAATAACAGTATCGCCATCTTTACTCACTATTTTCATCGGTACGCCAAGACACATATTAACCCTTTCTCCTTCCTGCGATTGCAGCTTGTCCCAAGGCTATTCCGCCGTCATTCGGTGGTACCAGTCGATGGGTAAAAACTATCAGCCCCTTGCTGGCCAGGGCAGTATATACCATTTCAGTCAAAAGGCGATTCTGAAAAACACCACCCGAGAGAATAACGCGGTCAAGGCTGGTAGATTTAGAAATATGTAGGCAGACTTCCGTTGTTGCAGAGGCCACCGTTTGGTGAAAACGGTGTGCGATGACGGAGCTCTGGATGCCGGCAGTGATGTCGGCTAAAATCTCAACGACCATCTGGGGAAAGTCCAGCTGAAGAGGCTTGCCTTCGTTGGGCACCATTTCGTATCGGTAGCTTTCCACCTTCGTCTTCTCAACTGTTTCCGCCAACCCCTCAAGTTCAATGGCCCCTTGGCCATCATACGACACAATATGTCGTAAGTTCAGCAGTGCCGCTACGGCATCAAACAGCCGTCCGCAACTGGAAGTAAGAGGTGAATTGATTCCGCGCTTCAGCATCTGGGCAAAAAGAGCCAGTTCCTTCTCAGGGAGGATTCTGGCAACAGGATGATCGGTCGCAAAAGCGTCATCCCCCAGCGCTTGATACAGATAGGCGAGAGCCATGCGCCACGGTTCACGTACTGCGGCATCCCCACCCGGTAACGGTACCGGCCGGAAGTGTCCTGCACGCCGGTAGCCATCGTAACCACCAACCAGAAACTCTCCACCCCAGACTGTGTCGTCAGGGCCATACCCGGTGCCGTCAAATATGATTCCGATGACGTCACCATCCAGGCTATTTTCTGCCATGCAGGAAGCCAAGTGGGCATGATGGTGCTGTACCCGGATCAGCGGGACTCCCAACTTCTCTGCAAAACTGGATGAAAAATAATCGGGGTGCAGATCGCAGGCGACCAGACCCGGCTTGATTGCCAATATTTCGGACAGATGCGTTACCGTGTGTCTGAACGAATCGAGGGTGGACTGATTTTGAAGATCGCCAATGTGCTGGCTGAGAATGGCACGATTTCCCTCAGCAAGGCAGATGGCACTCTTTAATTCGGCCCCGGCCGCCAACAGTGGTTGTACTGAAGAGGGGAGCGTGACGGCCCTTGGGGCATAGCCTCTGGCGCGGCGGTAAAATAGTGGCCTCCCCTGGAAAACGCGCATCACTGAATCATCGCTACGAATATGAATCGGACGGTCATGGAGCAGGAAATAGTCGGCAATTCCGGCAAGGCGTTTCAGGGCATCGCTGTCCTCAAAGGCGACCGGCTCGTCGGAAATGTTGCCACTGGTCATGACGAGAGCCTGAAAAGTATCGTGCATAAGCAGATGATGCAGTGGCGTATAGGGGAGCATCAGGCCAAGCCAGCCGTTATTGGGGGCAATCAGTGGCGAAAGCGGTGTATCGATGCTTATTCTGACAATGATGATTGGGGCTTCGGGGGAACTTATTAGCCGCTCTTCCATCTCGTTTATATACGCCAGTTTACGGGCCGATACGAGGTCTGCCACCATAACGGCGAACGGTTTTTCATCACGTTTTTTACGCTTTCTCAATCGTGCTACGGCATCGTGATTGCTGGCGTCAACTGCGAGGTGATAACCACCAACGCCCTTGATAGCTAGGATTGCGCCGTTCTTGAGCAGTTCTGCCGCCTGTATAACCGCTTCGTTACGTATGGCAATTTCGGCGCCAGCTGAGGTTAGCAGGCTAAGCTGAGGTCCGCAGGCGTGACAAGCGATCGGCTGGGCATGAAAACGCCGGTCGAGCGGATTCTGGTATTCACTCAAGCAGTCGGAGCAGAGCGGGAAAGCGGCCATGGTAGTTTTTGGACGGTCGTACGGTATGCCGGTGATGATGCTGTAACGTGGGCCACAGTTGGTGCAGGTTATGAACGGATAACGATAGCGACGGTCGGCAGGATCAAAAAGCTCCCGCAAGCAGTCGGAGCAGAGTGCGGAATCAGGAGCGATCTGTATCTCTGCCACGCCGTTGCCACTCGGCAGTATCGTAAAAGGATTATCATCACCAACGGGGATATCTGTACGGAGATGAGAGGTTATCTGTGCCAAAGGGGGGAGTCTGTTCCGGAGTGAATGCTCAAATGCGTCAAGCAGGACATCTGTTCCCTGAATTTCAATCTCTACACCGGCCGGGGTGTTGCGCACCCAGCCGGCCAGGTTCATCTCACACGCCAGCCGGTACACGAATGGGCGGAAACCGACCCCCTGGACGATCCCCTGAATCGAGTGTTTTCTACGACGTATCAGCGCTTTGCCCCGGCACTCAGCCACTGGTACCACGCCTGCATTCCTTCGCCGCTCTTGGCTGATACTTCGAAAATGATAATGCCGGGGTTAACGCGGCGTGCATACTCCTTGCATTTCTCGACATCGAAATCGAGGTGCGGCAGTAGGTCAGTCTTGTTGAGCAGCATAATGGTTGAGTTGTGAAACATCTGAGGATATTTGAGCGGCTTGTCCTCACCTTCGGTGACGGAAAGAACGGCTACTTTGTGATGTTCTCCCAGGTCAAATGCGGCTGGACAGACCAGATTGCCGACATTCTCGATCAGGAGGATATCCAGATTGTCCAGATCAAACTCCTCGGTGCCATGCATGATCATGTGGGCATCCAGATGGCACCCGGTGCCGGTGTTGATCTGGCGAACCGGCACTCCGGTTGCGGCGATTCGTTGGGCATCGTTATCAGTCTGCTGGTCTCCTTCGATGACGGCGAAGCTCAGCTTGTGCGACAGTTCGTTCAATGTACGTTCCAACAGGGTGGTTTTGCCTGATCCGGGTGAGCTGACCAGGTTCAGGACAAAAATCCCCTTTTCCTTGAATATGGCGCGGTTAAAGCCCGCCAGACGGTTGTTTTTGCCAAGGATATCTTCTTCAATGGCTATAGTCGTCCGTTTCCCGGATTCAGTTTCATGTTGGTGAGAATGTTTGCTGTCGTGAGAGTGAGTGTGGCCATGATCATGGTTGTGATCGTGATGATGGTCGTGGTCGGTTGTGGAACATCCGCAGGTTGTGCACATGTGAAACTCCTGAAATTGATTTGTGATCAAGGTATCAGGTTCTCCCGGCAGATGCAATATCAGTAACGCCAGGATTGTGTTTACATTTCACTGAACTGCAGTTGATGCAGCCGGTAATATATCCCACCAGCGCGTATCAGCTCTTCGTGCGTGCCCTCTTCTACCTTTATTCCATGCTGGATGGTGATAATGCGGTCGGCATCATGAATAGTGGAAAGGCGATGGGCGATAACCAGCGAGGTGCGTCCCTGCATCATTCCCCTGATTCCCTCCTGGATCATCTGCTCCGATGCGCTATCGATGCTGGCGGTAGCCTCATCCAGCACTAGTATCTCCGGATCGAAGGCTACCGCTCTGGCAAATGAAAGCAACTGCTTTTCGCCGACAGAGAAGTTGCTGCCCCGTTCCCGCACCTCTTCTTCATATCCATTTTGCAGCCTGCTTATAAATCGGTCGGCCCCTACCGCTGCTGCAGCCTGAGGCACACGCTGCCGTGCCTGCTCGTCACCCAGGCAAATATTGAACTCAATGCTTCCGGCAAACAGGCAGGGATCTTGAAGAACAACGCCGACCCGACGGCGTACTTGCGCCCGGTCCAGTTCTCTAATATCTGTCCCCTGCAGAAGGATATTGCCGCGCTCAATTTCATACAGACGTGTCAGCAGACGGGTTATGGTAGTTTTGCCGCCTCCGCTTTCCCCCACTATTGCGATCCGTTCGCCGCGATGGACCTCAAGGTTGAAATTATTGAGAATATCGTTGCCGTCTTGGTAGGAGAATGAAACATCGCGGAATTCTATTAAAGGGACGGAACTCTCCCCCCTCCCCCCGCTGGGTGAAGGAGTTTGCTCCTCCCCACAGCGGGGTAGGGGGGATGGTGTACTTGGCGTATCCAACAATGCAAATATTCTCTCCAATGATGCCATTGCACCCTGCATGACCGAGTATTTGGCTGATAGATCACGGATGGGAGAGAAAAACTTTTCGATATACTGAATGAAGGCGACCAGCACACCGAAGGTCAGGGCACCCTTTATTATCTCACCGCCGCCATACCAGATGATCAATGCCACGGCTATTGAAGAAAGGGCTTCAACCATGGCATACAGAGACGCATCCCAGAAGATGACCGGCATGTTGGCGTCACGATACGATGCGTTCAGGTCGCTGAAACGCTTCTCTTCATCCTGCTCTCGATTGAAAATCTGAATAATGCTGATGCCGGAGATGCATTCGTTGAGGAAGGCGTTCAGGCTTCCCAGGCGGGCGCGTACCTCTCGGAATGATTTTCTCATGCGACGCCGAAAGGTATATGCAACATACAGTAGAATAGGCAAAACTGAAAAGGTTACCAAAGACAGCTTGAGGTTCATCCAGAGCATGACGGAAATAATTCCGATCAACAGAAAGACGTCTCCAATAATAGTAATTATACCTGAGGCAAACATTTCGCCTAGTACCTCTACATCACTGGTCAGACGGGTCACCGCGCTTCCGGTCGGCACGCGGTCAAACCATGAAACTGGTAGATGCATGACGTGTTGGTACAGTTCCGAGCGCATGTCAGACATAACGTGCTGTCCTACTGACTGGAGCAGATACACCTCGATAAAGGATAACAGCGATTCAACCAGCAGTATGCCGAGGAAACCTACTGCTAACAATTCCAGTCCGGCCAACCTTCCGGTGATGATGTGGCCGTCGATGGCAAGCTTAATTATCCAAGGCTGTGCCAATCGGCAGGCCGCGACCAGTGGCAGAATCAGCACCACGGCCGTGATCGACAGGCGGTAAGGAAGTACATAGCGCGCGAAACGCCTCAACAGGGCGGTATCGTAGGCTTTGCCGGCTATTTCTTCTGCGTAAATTCCGCCGTGATGCATAAATTAGCGTCCATCTATAGATTAGAGTTCAGAAGTGTACTGTATCAGGTTGAATGGTAAATCGGCAGGTAAATATGAATCTGGGTTCCCTCTCCCAGCTTGGATTCAGCATGTATATGACCCTGGTGACGCTTTATAATTGAATAGCATAGCGCCAATCCGAGTCCCATCCCTCTCCGTCCCCCTATCTCCTTTGTTGTGAAATAAGGATCAAAAATATTCGGCAGGATTTCAGGCGGGATGCCGATTCCGGAATCCTCGAAAAGAATGTGCAGGTACTCAGCAGGCGGGATAGTAAAGTCATTTGATGCCGCTAAAATAGTGGATGCTGCAGATACATTCAACAAACCGCCATCCGGCATGGCTTCACGGGCATTGATTGCCAAAATGGCGATAACCTGCTGTATTTGATTGACATCAAGCATGACAAGCGGGAGGTCATCCGGCAGATTGAAAGACAATTTGATAGCGGTGGTAGAGTCCAGCTCCATTTCTGTACGCTCTCTTACAAACGGTCCCGGTTTAGTAGGCTGCATATATTCGCCCCCACACTTGGCAAAGGTCAATAACCGAGTGCCGAGTTCTTTCGCACTCTGAGATGATTGTTCGGCCAACTCAAGCATAGACGCAGTCTTACTTCCCGGTTCAGCATTCATAAGGGCTAACGAGACGTACCCCAGGATAACTTGTAGCAAATTGTTAAAGTCATGGGCTATTCCGCCAGCCAGTATGCCAATAGCCTCAATTTTTTTTGTGCGTAGATATTCAGCTTCCAGCGCTTTTTGGTGTCTTCGAAGTTCTACTACCTCCTGGCAGCGATCCAGAGCTGTAAAAAGACGGTGGAATTCAATCGGTTTGAGCACAAACTGGTTGATGCCGATATCAATGGCATCGATAAGATAGCTTGTATCGCTAAAGGCGGTCATACAGGCGACCTGAATTTCTGGTGACGTGGCGCGCATCGCACGGGCCATTTCAAGTCCGTTCAATCGTGGCATCATGATATCGGTCAGAACTATATCCGGAGTTTGTTTTCTGAAAAGCTCAAGCCCCTGTTCGCCGTTTTCAGCGACTGTCAGCTGGTAACCCCGGGTGGATAGAATGCGCGATACCTGTTCGCGAGTGGAGGCCTCGTCTTCGACGTATAATAGCGATATACCAGAGTAAGGTAGGTGGTTGTCATCAGGCATATGGTCCTCGCGGTGCCTTTGATCTGTTCAACAAAGTAATTCTACCAGATGTTTTTGGGAGTGCAACCGGGCTATTTTAATATGTTTTTTTGTGTCTTGACAGTGGTTATTATTAATTTATAGTGTTTACACTTATGCTTTGTAGTGAAATTCATGTTTCGGAGGAGAGTGCAAATGAAGAGAACTAAAATTGCGGCAGCGCTATTATGTCTGTCCATGCCGCTAGTGGCACAGGCGCTTGAGTTTCAGGCGGTAGGAAACGGGGCTCTTGGTGTCGGTGGTGCCGGAGTTGCCAGAACCATCGGGGCAATGTCTCCGTACTGGAATCCGGCTGGTCTTGCTTTTGCTGAAAAAACGGTGTCAGTTTCACTTACCGCTGGTGTCGGCCTGGAACCGGGCAAAAAACTTGCCCAGGATCTGGATGACCTGTCGAAAACATACAAAGACTGGGACGACAGTGTGAACAGCAACGGTTTTAATAATTCAATTCCCCAAACTACCAATCTGGTTGCATCGGTGAATAATATCTCCAATTCAGATAACCTTCGTGTGACAGCTGATAGCGCACTCGGGATTCAAATCAAACATTTTGGGACCGGTGTGTTTGGAACATTTGAAGGGGGGGCTTCACCTAACATTACGCCGATAAACCCCTCATCCATATCAAATGCGAATGATCTTAAAACAGCACTGAGCGCCAGCACCGTGAGCCCAAGGGGGATACTGCTCATCGAAGTTCCCATTTCATACGGTTACGATTTGGACCTTAAAGAGTACGGCCATCTCGGCTTGGGGATCACCGGAAAATATCTGCACGGTGAAGTAACCTCTGCAACATCATCGATTTACAACAGCTCAGATAATTCGACCATTTCGTCAAACGACCTGACAAAACAGCTATCCAAAAACCGTAACAGTAAAGCTTCTGTTGGCATTGATCTTGGTGTGTTGTGGAAACCGGAGAAAATGGTACCAGTGCCGATGAGTGTCGGACTCGTCGGCAAAAATCTTAATGCCCCGGCTTTTTCAACTAATAGTGGCGACAAGATCAAAGTTGATCCGCAAATTCGTGCTGGCCTTGCGATAAGCCCACTCACGTGGCTTGATTTGGTTGCTGATCTGGATGTGATTCAAAACACCACTGTTGTTCCCGGTGCCAAGAGCCAGCAGTTTGGTGGCGGCGCCGAATTCAAGCCTTTCAGCAGCCTTAAACTTCGTCTAGGCGGGTATACTGATTTTGCCCAGTCCACCGGAGCTCTGACTGGCGGGCTGAGCGTAGGTATTCCGTGGGTTTTCCTTGACATCGACGGGGCCTATGGGCTCGGTAGGGTCAAGTTTGATAATAAATCATATCCGTCGGAAGCAAAGCTTCAGTTTAGTATGAATTTTGCGTTCTAAGTGTCATTTGTCATAGCATATGAACAGAAAAGCCCGCATTCCATTAGAATGCGGGCTTTTTTACATCATATCAACCGGGTCGATATCGACTGTAATGCGGACAGTCGAAACTACCGTCGCCTGCTGTCGCCAGGAGGTGAGCAACCGATGGAGATCGCTGCGGTTGACCGCCTTAAGCAGAATCTGGCGGCGAAAACGGTTACGGAGACGATAAATGGGGGAGGGGGCCGGGCCGAGGATTTCAACCCTGACTCTCAGTTCAGATTTGAGTCTGGCCAGTGTAAGGACTGTAGAGTCAGCTTGCTCAGAGACAGTCTGTTCTGACAGTCCCGATATAGCGAATGCGGCCAGAAATGTGAAGGGGGGATAACCGGCTTCCCGACGAAACTCCAGCTCCTCCCGGTAAAATCGTGTGGCATCATGCTCTGCGGCAGAGCTGATCGCATAATGCTCTGTGTCAATGGCCTGTACAACCACCCGTCCAGGAATCTCTCCGCGACCGGCACGTCCGATGACTTGTGACAACAGTTGAAAGGTACGTTCGGCGGCGCGGAAATCCGGCATTCCGAGGCTCGCCTCGGCGTTTACCACCCCCACCAGTGTTACTTCCGGGAAGTCATGTCCTTTGGCTATCATCTGTGTGCCGACTAGAATATCGGCGCTTCCGTCGCTCATTCGGGAAAGCAGTCGCTCGTGACTCCCCTTACCGGAGGTAGTATCACTATCCATCCGGACAACCCGTGCTGATGGCAACAGCTCTTTCAGGTCATGCTCCAGTTTTTCGGTCCCGGCTCCCAGTTCGCTCAATGTTGTTCCGCTGCACGAGGGGCAGGTGCCTGGCGCAGGTACGGCATAGTCGCAGTAGTGGCACAGGCTCTGACCCCGCTGGCGGTGGTAGGTCAATGTGACGGAACAGTTTGGGCAGATCAGCGGTTTTGCACAGTCGGCGCAGACCAGAAAGGTGGCAAAGCCGCGCCGGTTCAAAAATACAATCGCCTGCCGTCCCTGCTTGTAGGTTTCTTCCAGGCAGGCCGACAACGTTGTCGAGATGGTTCCTTTGATCCCTTTCATACTCACCAATTCAACGACCGGCATCGGACGCCCTTCGACCCGCTCCGGCAGTTCAAGGAGTGTCAGGCGCCCCTGTTCTGCGGCATAAACACTGGTTACAGATGGTGTTGCAGAGCCGAGCACAACGGCGGCTTGCTCCATTCTTCCCCGTACCAGCGTTAGATCACGTGCGTTGTAGCGCAGCCCGTCGGACTGTTTGAACGAGGATTCATGTTCTTCATCTACGATGATGATGCCGATTTCCTCCAGCGGTGCAAAAATAGCCGAGCGGGCACCGATGACGATCCGTGCCAGTCCACGCCTGATGCGGCGCCACTCGTCATAACGTTCGCCGTCGGACAGCCCGCTGTGCAGGATCGCGATGCCGCCGCCAAAACGGGCCTGAAAGCGGCCGGTTAGTTGCGGAGTCAGGGCGATTTCAGGCACCAGTACCAGAGCATTTTTACCGAGTTCGAGAGCGTGAGAGATAGCCTGAAGATAAACTTCGGTTTTGCCGCTGCCGGTTACGCCATAGAGCAGAAACGGCGTGAACTGCTGCCCGTCGAGGCTGCCTGTAATTGCGTCTAGAGCAGCTTTTTGGTGTGTGTGCAAGCGCCTCGGTTCGTCACGCTTGACAATGCTGTTTTTAAAGGGGTCACGGTATACTTCGCGCTCTTCTGCCTTACTTAATCCGAGTTCGACTAACCGCTTGAGCTGGGGGGTACATACACCGAAGCGTTTGCGCAGCTCTCCGGCTGAAATATTACCGGCCTCCCGAATCACTGCCAGTATTTCCGAAGCTTTGGCGCTTGGTTGACGGGGTGGATCCACGACCGGACCGGGGAGATAAAACTTTTCCCGGCGGGCGGTTTTTCCTCCGGTTAGGACAGCCTCCTCACCGGTAGTCCCCTTGCGGGTTTGAATGTTGATTCCGGTAGGTAGGGCTGTTCGGATAACTTCACCAAGTGGATGCTGATAATATGAAGCGGTCCAACGGAAAAATTCCAGTTCACCTGTAGTCCAGAGCGATTCGCTGTCCAATATCTCTAAAATTTCTTTCAGATTGGTAATCCCGGAACCGGTTGCTTTACCAAGAATATAACCGGTCAACTTCCGGTTACCGAAAGGTACAAGGGCACGTCGCCCGGTTAACGCCTCATGCTGCAGACGCTCAGGGACAAGGTAGTGGAAGGTCTTTTCCAGATACAGTGGAATTGCGACTTCAATGATATGCAGTTGGTTTGTCATTTGGTGAAAAGCTGTCGTGCAGAAAAGCATTGATAGCTGTTACCAATATTTCTTTGGCGGATCTGTTTTGCCTAAATGCGTTATTTCACCGTCAATAATCTTGAACATATCTCCAACCTCAGTGGTCCAGGCATCTCCTTCTTCCGGAGGATTGGGAAAAGAGCGATGTCCCAGAAACATTTCCTCTTCTCCGATGAAGCCGAACCAGTCCAGTGAGCCGGTCATCCAAATTCTTGTGTTTATTGACATAGTTGTTTCCTTGTAGGGGCAACCCCATGTGGTTGCCCTGTCTTTAAGATAATTTACTTTTAAAATCTTCGTAGCCAAAGCTGCGGACTACCTTTAGCTCTTCCGTATCAGGTTCGAAAGTGCAGATATGCGGGTGCTGGATGCCGTTGAAGGTGGTAGTCTTTACCATTGTATAGTGAGCCATGTCCTCAAAAGCCAGCCTGTCACCGGGGTGAAGTGGCTTTTCGAATGACCAGTCGCCGATTACATCTCCCGCCAAGCAGGATGGCCCCCCGAGTCGATAATTATGGGCTTTTTCGCCGGGGCCAAAGCCGTACTTGATGTCGGGTCGATAGGGCATCTCCAGGATATCCGGCATGTGGCAGGTGGCTGAAATATCCAGGATGGCGATATCCATGCCATTATTTACCACATCCAGCACCTCGCCGACAAGGATACCGGTGCCGATGGCGACAGCCTCGCCCGGTTCGAGATAGACTTCAACATCATATTTATCTTTGAAATAGCGGACCATTTCCACTAGTCCGTTAATATCGTACCCTTCACGGGTGATGTGATGACCACCGCCAAAATTGATCCATTTCATCTGCGGCAAAAATGCACCGAACTTTTCCTCGAAAGCCTTGGCGGTTCGCTCCAACGGTTCAAAAAGCTGTTCACAGAGGGTGTGGAAGTGCAGCCCTTCGACTCCTCCCAGGGATCTCCCTTCAAACTCCTTACGAGGAATGCCGAGGCGCGAATTGGGAGCGCAGGGGTTGTAGATCTCGGTATGCCCCTCTGAATGTTCCGGATTGACGCGCAGTCCGATGGAGACGCGCCCCTTTTCCTTTTCCCACAACGGACGGAAACGTTCCAGTTGGTCAAAGGAGTTGAAAACCAGATGGTTGGAGATGCGCAGCAGTTCAACCACGTCGCTCTCCTTGAAGGCTGCGGCGAAGCTGTGCACCTCACGCCCGAACTCTTCCTTTCCCAAACGTGCTTCCCAAGGTGAACTGGCACAAACACCCTGTAGTATCTGGCTGATGAGCGGGAAGACGCTCCACATTGAAAAGGCCTTCATTGCCAGCAGGATTTTGGCGCCGCTACGCTTTTGTACGTCATCCAGAATGGCCAGATTGTGACGCAGACGCCCCAGATCCACCACGTAGGAAGGAGAGGGGGCTAACTGAAGAATTTTATTGATGTCGATCATCTCTATTACTAATCCTTTGGCGGCAATTTTACGACGCTAAACCAGAAATCTTCAAGCGATTGGACTACCTTCAGAAATTCATCAAAGCCAACCGGCTTTGAGATGTAACAGTTAGCACCCAGATCGTAACTTTTGAAGATGTCGGCGTTGGATTCAGAGGTGGTCAGCACGACGATCGGGATACTTCTAAGGCATTCGTCAGTCTTGATCTCTTTCAGAGTTTCCCTGCCATCCATTCGTGGCATATTCAGATCAAGCAGAATAATGTCAGGTCGAACAGCATTGGCATACGGCTCCTCGTGCCTCAAAAAACGCAGTGCCTTGATACCGTCATCAACCGTATGCAGATTTACGAACATTTTTCCTGCAGCAAAACCTTCACGGGTCAGTTCGACGTCACCTGCATCATCTTCTACCAGTAGTATGTCCATAACTTTTTTTCCATTCATGGGAAAACGCCTCTGGTCAACGTGATGTACTCGCGCAAATCATTCCTTTACAGCGTTTCTATCCGGTTTCTACCATTTTTCTTTGCCAGATACATGGCTTCATCTGATCGGGCGGTAAAGGAATCGGCATGGTCAGCCACCTTGAACTGGGTTACGCCGAAACTGGCGGTAACATGCAAACCGTCGCTGAAATCATGGCTCCCTAATAAACTCCGCAGCTTTTCAGCCAAAATATTGGCCTGGCTTTGGTCTGTTTTGGGAATAAGCACCATGAATTCTTCTCCACCCCAGCGTGCAAATATGTCATGGGCCCGAATGCTGTCGGATACAAGCTGGGCGACCTCTTTTAATACATGATCACCCATAGTGTGGCTGTAGGTGTCATTGATCTTCTTGAAGTGGTCCAGATCAAACATGATCAGCGACAGTTCGGAACCATACCTCCTGGATCGCTGCATTTCAGCCTCTAGCAGTTCACTGAACATAAGTCGGTTGTAAATCTCGGTCAGATAGTCAATGCGTGCCTGGCGTTCAAACAGGTCTCTGGTCTGTTTCAGGGTGATCTCCAGTTTTTTGCGTTCAACGGCATAAAACATGGAGCGCTTCAAAATCCTTCCGTCAAGATCTCCCTTTATAAGGTAATCCTGTGCCCCTGACTTGACCGCATCAGTACCAAAGGATTCATCAGAGAGGCCGGTCAGGACAATGATCGGTATGTCAGGCGCGGCATCCAGCAGGCGGGTCATGGTGGAAAGCCCGCTGCTGTCCGGCAGATTCATGTCGAGCAGAACAACATCACAAGCATTCTGCTGCAGATAGTTAATACCTTCGGAAAGCCGTTCGACAGTGGCAAGGCTCGCCTTGCATTCCTGTTGTTCAAGCATCTCTTTAATCAGCAGTGTATCACCGGGGTCATCCTCAATCAGCAAGATGGTATGCATAGAATTATTACTCATCTAATCATCTCCAATTCTTTTATTGTTAATGGTATCGTAAAAAAGAAGACTGAGCCTCTGCCAATCTTGGATTCAACCCAGATTTTGCCGCCGTGGCGTTCGACGATCTTCTGGCAAACCGCCAGGCCGATTCCGGTGCCGGGATATTCCGTCCTGGTATGCAGGCGCTGAAAGATCGTAAAGATCCGTTCGTAAAACTCCGGAGCTATGCCGATGCCGTTATCGGCAACCGAGAAGAGCCAGTTGTTGCGCTGTTGGACTGCGTTGATGGTTACCTTGGGTGCTGCAACACCACGGTATTTGATGGCGTTGCCGATCAGGTTTTGAAATAGTTGCCCAAGCTGGCTCTGGTTTGCCTGGATGACCGGTAGCGGCCCGCAGGTAATCTCAGCATTAGTTTCCTTAATAACCAGTTCCAGATCTCTCAACACTCTGGAGAGTATCTTGGAACAGTCGGTTTCTGCAAGTTCACTGTTGCTTCGCATTACCCGAGAGTAGCTCAGCAGGTCGTTGATCAGGCTGCTCATTCGCGTGGCGCCGTCAACAATATACGTCATGTAGGATTCGCCTTTTGCATCAAAGGTTTCTTTGTAGCGGTTTGCGAGCAACTCTGTGAAACCGGCAATTTTGCGCAGCGGTTCTTGCAGGTCGTGAGATGCGACATAGGCGAACTGCTCCAGTTCGCGATTTGACCGGGCCAGGTTAGCTTCGGTTTTCTTAATGGAAGTGATATCCCGGATCGACTCAATAGCGCCGATTCTCTTCCCGTCAGAGTTGTACAAAGGGGCTACAATGGCCCAGACATGCGCCCCCACGCCGTTAAATAACGCCGGGCAGAAGGTTTCACCGAAGAGGCGGTCCCCAAGCCTGGTAACCTGCTGGTATTTGGCCTTCAGTTCGTTGTCATCGGTATCAATAAGGTCAAGCAGCTGGTTCCGCCGATCGCCGTAGAAGGGGATGGTGTAGGCATGGTCCCCCTGTCCCAGTATCTCCTCCTTGGCAACGCCGCTCATCTCCTCCATCGCCCTGTTCCAGGCAATAACCTTCTTATCGAGGTCGACAACAAAGGTTGCATCAGGCAAGAAATCGAAAATATCGGCCTGAAGCTGCCGGGATTCCCGTAGCGAGGCATCCATCTCCTTGCGTTTGGATATGTCGCGGGATGAGGCGTAGAGGTACCAGTTATCCCCGAGTTGCACACCACAGGCGTTGACTTCAACATCGAAGATTGTCCCGTCACAACGGCGGTGTCTGGTCTCGAAGGTGGCTGGGTTATGGATCAATTCCCGGAGTTTTGTAATCAACTCCTTCAGGGGGATGCCGACATCCCAGTCAGCGACGTTCAGTTTCAGGCTGTCTGTCGTTTCGTATCCCAGCATCTGCCGGAAGGCGGCATTAGATTCCACCAGGTTGCCGTCCAGATCGATGATATGGATGCCGTCACGGGCCACTGACTGCAGTGTTTGGTAGCGGACGCCCAGTTCGTAGCGTTCTTCCGCACGCAGGTTCATTAAATCCTGGGAGCGTGCCGCCAGAGACGCCATTTCTCTTTGTCGTCGCTGGAGTAGTATTAGGCCGAAACAGGCAGCGGCGCTGATCAAAACAAAAGCAACTGCTTGTTTGAGGGTGTTGTTGCGCCAGATTTCGTAGAGGGTTGCATAGTCCCTGCTGCAGGCAACATAAAGCGGTTTGTCCAGCGTCAGTTTTTGCGGTTGGACGGTACGCAGCGCCATAACACGTTCAGAATTGTAGCTGGGGGATTTTCCGGTCAGCACACTTTCGAGTTGGTTGCTTTCCCGATGACGTGTATAGAAGGTGCCGGGTAGTGCCAGATTTCTCCCAGGCTGTCCACCCTGATCCGGAACGGTCATAAAGCGGATACCGTCACCATGGTTGATGGCGCTCCACATATCTGGGGCATAGAGTACGGAATTGAGTAGAACTTGGAAGTGGTCCGGATCAAGCGCGGCGGAGACGATGCCGTTAAAGCTGCCGTTTGATGTCGGGATGACACGTGAAACATTGAGGAGGAATGATCCGAGTACGGTTTTGAATGGAGGCGATACGTATAATGTCGAAGGATTATTGTCCTTTATTGGGGTTGAAAAATATTCGCGGGTACGGAAGTTTCTGCCGATAAGCTCTTCCCGGTTTGAGGCGATCATATTCCCCTCAGCGTCGAGCACAAACATGGTACGGATACCGGGCATGGCATCCGCCAATGCCTGCAAACGACGGTTAATCAATTTCATGTCTTCGTGTGGGCGCAGATTGACTATGTCTTTTATAACGGAGATCAGTGCCAGATTTGTCGCTTCAAGTTGTCGTTCAATATTTAAGGCAATGACCCGTGTCTGGGTCTGTAGGTGGAGGTGCTCCTGATTTGTGATGTCACGATGGGTGGTGAAGCTCTGGTAGCCGATGACGCCAGCGAGAATGACCAGAGCAAGGGCCAATACCAGCCATTGGCTGCGCAAGCTATGTCGTAGAGCCGCTTGATTGGCGTTAGTATCGCTTTTTGAGAGCGTTCCAGATTCTTTTGTCATTGAGGTCAGGGTCGTTGAGATGATTTAAAGTTCCGGCCACTCACCGCCATCAACGACGACTGTCGGTAGCCCCATTGGCCCCAATACGTCCAGGAACAGCTCAGGATCGAACTGCTCCATATTAAAGACACCTGGCGCATGCCACTTGCGGGTCAGCATCATGATAGCACCGACTACGGCTGGAACACCGGTGGTGTAACTGATCGCCTGGGACTGAACCTCTTTGTAGCACGCTTCATGGTCGCAGATGTTGTAGATGTAAACCTGCTTATGCTGGCCGTCCTTGATTCCACGGGCTATGACGCCGATGCAGGTTTTCCCCTTGGTCAGCGGTCCAAGGGAACCTGGGTCAGGGAGCAGTGCTTTCAGAAACTGGATCGGTACGATTTTCTGGCCGTTAAACTCCACCTCGTCGATGCGGGTCATGCCGACGTTCTGCAGTACTTCCAGATGTTTCAGGTAATTGTCTGAAAAGGTCATCCAGAACTGTGCCTTCTTGATTGTCGGAATATGCTTGACCAGCGACTCCATCTCCTCGTGGTAGAGGCGGTAGCAGTTCATCGGCCCGATCCCTTCCGGGAAGTCGAACACCCGTTTGGTGGAGAGCGGCGGTGATTCGACAAACTCGCCGTTCTCCCAGTGGCGGCAGGTGGCGGTCACTTCGCGGATGTTGATCTCCGGGTTGAAGTTGGTGGCAAACGGCTGCCCATGGCTTCCGGCGTTGGCGTCGATAATGTCGAGCTCTTCCACCACGTCCAGATATTTTTTGGCGGCCAAGGCGGTGTAGACGTTGGTGACACCCGGATCAAAGCCGGAACCGAGCAGTGCCATCAGCCCTTTTTCGCGGAAACGTTCCTGATAGTCCCATTGCCATGAATACTCGAATTTTGCGGTGTCGAGCGGTTCGTAGTTGGCCGTGTCGAGGTAATCCACACCGGTTTCCAGGCAGGCGTCCATAATGTGCAGATCCTGATAAGGGAGCGCCACGTTGATCACCAGCTTGGGTTGCACCTGTCTGATCAGGGCGGCCAGCTCGGGAACGTTATCGGCATCAACTTGTGCGGTCTTTATGCTGCCACCCAACTGTGCTGCAATGTTATCACACTTGGATTTGGTGCGCGACGCAAGGGTTATCTCGCTGAAGATGTCGCGCCGCTGGGCGCATTTGTGGGTGACAACCTGGCCGACGCCTCCGGCTCCGATGATAAGGACTTTGCTCATAAATATTATTCCCCCAGATAGGTATAGCCCAGCAATGTTCTATCCAACAGTTCGATAAAGTGACTGCTCTCTTCGATCGATATCTTCTTTGAGGCCACGTTTTTCTCCAGATTGTCCCTGACTCGTTTCAGGATCTCCGGCCCTTTGTACTGTACGTATTTCAATGTTTCCCAGGTGGCGTCGCCGTTGATGACGGTGTCGATCATGTAGCCGGTCTTTTTGTTGAAGGTGATATGGACGGCGTTGGTGTCGCCAAACAGGTTGTGCAGATCTCCGAGAATTTCCTGATATGCGCCGATCAGGAAAAACCCGATGTAATAATCCTCGTCTTTTTTTATTTTATGCAGCGGCAGGAATTTAGAACGTCCGTTTTCGCCGACAAAGCTTGTTATCTCGCCGTCAGAGTCACAGGTGATGTCGGCAATTGAAGCCATGATATCCGGTTTATGGTTGAGCCGTTGCAACGGAACAATCGGGAAGAGTTGGTCAATGGCCCAGGAGTCTGGTATCGACTGGAACAGGGAAAAGTTGGCAAAGTAGGTCTGCCGCATGGAGAGCTGGAAGTTTTGCAGCTCCTCCGGGATCGGCTTTATCTTCTCGACGATGCTGTTTATCTTTTTGATGATTTTAGAATAGAGCCACTCGGCGATAGCCCGGTCGTTGAGCGTCAGGTATCCCAGATTGAAGAGGCTCACCGCTTCATTGATCAACTGTAACGTATCGTGGTAGTCCTCTCTCAAGGAGTAACGGTCAATACTTTTGTATATATCCGTCAGTTTTTTTACGGTCGGCGCTACTTTTTCAGTTGTCGCCAGGATCTCCTCAAAATCAGGCATCAGATGCTGGGTGTTAGTGTTGAGGACGTTGGTGACCAGTACCGAGTAGTGAGCTACTGTCGCCCGCCCGGATTCGGAGATAATGTTGGGGCATTCAACTCCAGCTTCGTCGCAGATGTTTTTGATCTGGTAGATGACGTCGTTGGCATACTCTTCAATGGTATAGTTAACGCTGGAGAAATAGCTCGATTTGGAGCCGTCGTAATCGACCCCCAAACCCCCGCCGATGTCGAGATACTCGATTCCGACACCAAGTTTTCTCATTTCGGTATAGACGCGGGCAACCTCGATCAGTGCGGTCTTGATCTTGTCTATCTTGGTGACCTGACTGCCGATGTGTGAGTGCAGCAGTTTGATAGTGTCAAGCATTCCCTCGACTTCAAGCATACGGATGGCGGCGATGATTTCCGACATGCGCAGGCCGAACTTGGCATCCTCACCGCCAGAGGTTGCCCATTTTCCTGTTCCCTTGGAGGAGAGCTTGACCCGGATACCCAGTTTGGGTGTTATGCCGGTTTTCTTGGAAATCTCGATGATTTTTTCCAGTTCAAACAACTTCTCCACTACCAACGTAATATCGAAGCCAATTTTGGTCGCATAAAGAACCGTTTCGATGTATTCGGCATCTTTGTAACCATTGCAAATAATCGGCAGGTTGTTGCCGCTGGAGATCGAAATACCGGCTACCAGTTCCGGCTTTGAGCCGACTTCGAGACCGATGTTGTAGCGTTTTCCGTAGCCTGCGATTGCTTCCACAACCTGGCGCTGCTGGTTGACCTTGATCGGGTAGAAGGTCTGGTATTTGGCAGGATAATCATTTTCCTGAATAGCACTTTTAAAGACCCGGTTGATCGAGGCGATGCGACCCTGCAGCACGTCCATGAAACGAAGCAGGATGGGTGGTTTGATCTTGCGCTTGATCAGGTCATTTACAAGGTCACGCAAGTCTATGGATTGCTTGGAATTTGACGAGGGATGTACACACATATTCCCTTTTTTATTGATCGAGAACAAGTCGGAACCCCAATTGTCGATATTGTAAATCTTGGCAGATTCATTGATGGACCATTTTTCCATTGATACAGCTCCCCATCTTCCAGTTAGTCGCATTCAAATAAACTTCTCTATTTATTGCATAGTCTGGTTAAAGTCAAATTCTATTTAATGTGTTGTCCTAATCCGTCATATGAGTAATGTCTGTCTTGACATTGTCGTGGGGAATGATTACCTTTCGTACTAATTTGAGAGACTCCGGTACATTACACTATTTTCTAGGTGCCTTTATGTCACGTTTTTCAGGTAAGAAGCCGTTTGCACAGGAAATATTCAATCGGCATGTTGGCGAGATGCGTAGTCTGCTGCATACCCTTGAGTTACGGGATTCATTTGAAGATAACGAAACCCGGCCGAAACTGGATATGTACGAAACCTGCCATGACATT
The DNA here is from genome assembly GCA_025355965.1 of Geobacteraceae bacterium. Classification (GTDB taxonomy): domain Bacteria; phylum Desulfobacterota; class Desulfuromonadia; order Geobacterales; family Pseudopelobacteraceae; genus JACRCG01. The sequence continues at coordinate 7,361 of JANXYR010000009.1, read as the reverse complement.
GTCATTGAGTTTGACCTGCCAGGCTTCACTCTGGATGCTATTTCTCTGAAAATTTCCGGTATGACGCTGGTCTTGGATGCCTGTAAACCGAAGGAACAGGCTGAGGGTAAGTTTTTATGTGTGGAACGGAGTCATGGCCGCTTTCATCATGCAGTGCATATTCCCGGAAATGTCGATCCAAGTGCTATCAGGGCGGAGTATCGCCGTGGTGTACTGAGGGTGATTTGCCCAAAAAGTTGTGAGCGGCTGGTGCCGATTAAGGAGTTGTAAATTGATAGAGCTAGAAAATGATATAGACCAAAGTTCGGAAGAGTTGAAAATTCCGGACGTGTTGCCTTTGCTGCCGATTCGGGACGTGGTGGTTTACCCGTTTATGATTATTCCGCTCTTTGTTGGACGTGAAATGTCGGTGAAGGCTGTAGACAGCGCTTTGGCTGGTGATAGGATGATCCTTCTGGCTACACAGCACGATGTTGGTGACGAGGATCCACCTGCCGATAAAATTTATGAAGTCGGCACAGTTGCTATGATTATGCGGATGCTCAAACTTCCGGATGGTCGAGTTAAGATCCTTGTTCAAGGCTTGGCCAAGGCTCGTATCACGGAGTATGTTTCAGATAAGCCGTTCTACTCGGTACGGATCGAGCGGCAGAACGATACATCGGTAGTGGATATATCGCTGGAGGTCGAAGCGCTGATACGTACCGTGCGCGAGCAGCTGACCAAGGTTATGGAGCTTGGCAAGCAGGTTTCGCCTGAAGTGATGGTCATTTTGGAGAATATCCAGGATCCTGGCAGCATGGCTGACCTGGTCTCCAGTAATCTCGGCCTTAAAGTTGCGGACGCCCAGTCATTGCTGGAAATAAACGATCCGATCGTTCGTTTGACCAAGGTTAATGAACTTCTGAACCGTGAGGTAGAGCTTCTGAGTGTGCAGGCTAAAATTCAGAGCGCTGCCCGTGAGGAGATGGGAAAAAATCACAAGGAATATTACCTGCGCGAGCAGATGAAAGCAATCCAGAGTGAGCTGGGTGATAACGAGGGTAAAGAGGAGCTGGCCGAGATCAGAAAAGCGATCGAGGTGGCAAAAATGCCTTCTGCAGTGGAGAAGGAGGCGCTCAAACAGTTAGGTCGTCTTGAAAATATGCATCCTGACGGCGGAGAAGCCAGCATTGTTAGAACCTATCTGGACTGGATGGTTGAGCTGCCATGGAGCAAGTCTACCCGTGACAGCCTCGATATTATTCGCGCCAAGAAAATTCTCGATGACGATCATTTTTACCTTGAAAAGATCAAGGAGCGTATTCTCGAATTTCTGGCGGTGCGCAAGCTTAAGAAAAAGATGAAGGGGCCGATCCTCTGTTTTGTCGGCCCTCCCGGTGTTGGCAAAACCTCGCTGGGCAAGTCGATTGCTCGCGCCATGAATCGCAAATTTGTCCGTATTTCTCTGGGCGGGGTGCGTGACGAAGCCGAGATTCGGGGACATCGTCGCACTTATATCGGTGCTTTGCCGGGGCGTATCCTGCAGGGGCTGAAACAGGCGGGTGCCAATAATCCGGTCTTTATGCTGGACGAACTTGACAAGCTTGGCTACGACTACAAGGGGGATCCTTCATCGGCGCTCCTCGAGGTGCTCGACCCGGAGCAGAACCACTCATTCTCCGACCATTACATCAACCAGCCTTTTGATCTTTCAAATGTGATGTTTGTGGCGACCGCCAACCAGATGGATCCCATTCCATCGGCTTTGCGTGACCGTATGGAAGTTATCAATCTGGCTGGCTACACTGAAGAGGAAAAACTTGAGATTGCCAAGCGGTATCTGGTCCCGCGTCAGATAAAGGAAAACGGACTTAAAGCAAAACATATCAGCTTTGATGATGAATCGATCAGTGAAATAGTCTCAAAATACACCCGCGAAGCCGGACTGCGTAACCTGGAAAGGGAAATCGGCAAGGTCTGCCGCAAGGTAGCCAGGAAAGTAGCGGAAGGGAATTCTCGCCTTGTCAAGGTAACCGCTAAGGCCTTGCATACTTATCTGGGAGCTGAAAAATATATTCGTGAGGAAGATCTGGATAAAAACGAGATAGGGGTTGTTAACGGCCTGGCCTGGACACCGGTGGGAGGCGAAATTCTTCATATCGAAGCCAGTTTGATGGCTGGTAAAACCGCACTGACGCTGACCGGCCAGTTAGGTGATGTGATGAAGGAGTCTGTACAGGCTGCTCATTCCTACATCCGTGCTCACGCCGAGGCACTTCATCTTAAACCGGAAATATTTCAGGAAAATGAAATTCATGTACACGTTCCGGCTGGCGCCATACCTAAAGATGGCCCTTCGGCCGGTGTTGCCATGACTGTGGCTCTTGTATCGATACTCTGCCACGTCCCGGTAAAAAAAGATGTTGCCATGACCGGCGAGGTGACGCTACGCGGTAAAGTGCTCCCTATTGGCGGACTTAAGGAAAAAATCCTAGCTGCTGTCAGATCCCGGATGCGACTGGTGATTATCCCTGAACAGAACAAAAAGGATCTGGAGGATATCCCGCCGGAAATCTTGAAAAAGATTAAAATAATCGCGGTTTCAGAGGTTGAAGAAGCCCTCAAGCTCGCGTTGGTGAAGTATCCGCCACCTGCACCGGCTGCTGAAAAGAAGCCTAAAAAAACTGGTTCTAAGTGAAGTATCCGTTGTTTTGGGGGTGATTCATGTCTGAAGAGATCATCTACTCCGCTTCCTGGTTAATAAATCCCGATGCCTCGCCTATTGCTGGCGGGGCATTGCTCGTTCGTAATGGAATTGTTCTGGACGCAGGGCCTTTGAACATACTCCGCAGTGCACATTCAGCACCGGTGCTTGATTTTCCAGGTTGCGTTATACTCCCCGGATTCATAAACGCCCATACTCATCTTGAACTCACTCATTTTCCTTCCTGGAAGCTCCGCTCGGCAGTTGATTATAATCCGCGCCGCTTTACCGACTGGATAATTCAGTTGATCAAGATTGCGCGTGGTTTGACTCCAGAGGATTATCCCCCTTCGATCCGGGAGGGGGTACGGATGTGCCTGGAATCCGGTACGACAGCGGTTGGTGAGATCGTTACCAATCCGGCCATGGCAGAACATTACTATCACTCACCGCTTGCCGGAAGGCTTTACTTCGAGCTGCTCGGCCATGAGGCAGGCCATTTTGCCGGCAAGCTTGCTGCTGCAACAGGAGCGGCACTTCATGGAGAAGCACACACACTGTTGACTGGCCTCTCTCCCCATTCTCCCTATACAATCGCTCACGAACATCTGGCAACAATTAGGGATACTTCTGCATCACACAACCTACCGCTCACAATTCATCTCTCTGAATCTAGCTCCGAGGCGAACTTTGTCTTTGACGGGAGTGGTGACCTGGCTTCCGAATTCTACCCATTTGTCGGATGGGAGCGCTTTCTGGGACACCCGGTACGCTGTAGTTCCACTGAACTGCTTGATCGCTACGGCCTGTTGGCGTCTACGACTCTAGCGGTGCATTGCGTCCACGTTTCTGTCGCCGATGCTCGCATTATAAAGTCGCGCGGTACTCACATTGCACTCTGCCCTCGCAGTAATGAGCTTCTGGATGTTGGACGTGCCCCGGTTCATCTTTTCAAAAAATTTGACATTCCTCTGGCACTCGGCACCGATTCATTGGCCAGCAACAATTCCATTTCACTATGGGACGAACTGCGCTTTGCTTTGGAGATCTTTTCAAATGATTTGACGGTACAGGACGTGCTCCATATGGTTACGATTGGTGGTGCCGAAGCACTCGGTATCTCTGCTAGTTGCGGCTCGTTGGAGGTAGGTAAGCGGGCCGATTTTCAGGTAATAGGGAATTGTGATGGCAGTGAAGTTGGAATGCTGGAGCGGGTTATGCGGGAAGGCATTCTGCAGGAAGTTTTTGTCGGTGGTGTGCGTTACACAGGGGATGTTAACAGCATCCCCTGAAATATTAATATGATGAAACCGCTCAAGCCTTTTTTAATCGTTTCTCCTCAAGAATCATATCAACCGCTAACAGAAAAACCCCAACGCAGATCAGTGAATCAGCGACGTTGAAGGCCGGCCAGTGGTGCCGGTACCAGTGAACGTCCAGAAAATCTATTACTTCACCCAGACGAACCCGATCTATCAGGTTGCCGACCGCACCGGAAAAAATCATGGCCAGCGAAGTATGCGCCAGGCGCTGGTCATCACGCAGTTTGCGAAAGGCGATCAGAATAACAAGTGCCGCAATGGTTGATACAGTAATAAAAAACGGCAGCCGCCAGGATGCATTGGAGAGAAAGCTGAAGGCGGCCCCTTTGTTCCTGACGTAGGTTATATGGAAAAAGTTTTCAATAACCGGGATCGAATCGAATAGTTGCATGCTGTGATCAATGGCGATCTTGGTGATCTGATCAATGATTATGCCGACGACAGCGATCGCCGAAAAAAATGACCAACGCTTCATATAACGGCCTGCGTACATTTGGGGCATATAGTCGGGTGTTCAGAGTTAGTGCCCAACTCTTCGCTGTAATACCAACAACGCTCACATTTGACACCCGGAGCTGCAGTAACCTGGACTTTTAACCCTTCCATGCTTTCTGACGTCCAGAATTCTCCGTCAATATCTGTTGCCAGAACCGCTTTCGAGACAATAAAAATACTGTTCAATTCTGTTGCGTATCCCTGAAGGAATTCAAAAAGCTCAGGTGGAGCGGCGATTGTTACGGCGGCATCCAGTGAATGACCGATGGTCTTGGCGACCCGTGCCAGTTCCAGAGCCTTTGAAACATCAGAACGTACCTTTATGATCCGTTCCCAGCGTGCTGCCAAGGCGTCATCTTGCCACTCCGGATGGCGGAGGGGAAACTCTGCCAGATGGACGCTCTCTTCGCGCTGCCCCGGCATGAACTGCCAGACCTCATCAGAGGTGAACGAGAGTACCGGAGCGAGTATCCGCACGAGGGTATCAAGGATGCGAAACATGACCGTCTGGGCGCTGAGTCGCTCCAGAGAGCTCTCCTTGCTTGTGTACATCCGGTCTTTAAGGATATCGAGATAAAATGAACTCATCTCTGTTGTGCAGAATCCGTTGACTTCCTGATAGATTACATGGAATTCGAGGTCTTGATATGCGGTTAGGACACGCTCCTTTAATATTTCGAGCTGATGCAGGGCCCAACGGTCAATTTCCGGCATCTCAGTGAACGGTACCGATTGGGTTTCAGGGTTGAAGCTGCTGATATTGCCAAGAATGTAACGGCAGGTGTTTCTGATGCGGCGATACGCTTCAGCTACCCTGGTCAGAATTTCCTGAGATATACGGGTGTCATCCTGATAGTCCATGGCGGAAACCCAAAGGCGCAGGACATCGGCGCCGAATTTTTTGATGACATCTTCAGGAGCAACAACATTGCCCACGGATTTGCTCATCTTGCGCCCCTGACCGTCCAGCACGAAACCGTGGGTCAGTACGCTTTTGTAGGGTGCAACTCCGCGGGTACCGACGCTTTCCAACAAGGATGAATGGAACCAGCCGCGATGCTGGTCGCTCCCTTCCAGATACAGGTCGGCTGGTGAACGCAGTGTAGCACTGGGTTCCAGTACGGCAGCGTGTGAAACGCCGGAATCAAACCAGACGTCCAGGATGTCATTTTCTTTTTCAAGGGCTGCCGAACCGCATTTTGGGCAGGCCGTTCCGGCGGGAAGAAGCTTCTCGGCACTCCAATCGAACCAGACATCGGAGCTTTCCTTTTTGAAAATCTCTGCGACGTGATCCATGATGTTGCCATCGGCAATGTATTCGCCGCAGGCGGTACAGGAAAAGGCGGTGATCGGCACTCCCCACGATCGTTGACGCGAAACGCACCAATCAGGACGGTTCTCGATCATGCCGTAGATCCGCTCGCGACCCCATTTTGGAATCCACTGCACCTGATCGATAGCTTTCAGCGCCTTGTCGCGGAGATCATTGGCCTTCATACTGATGAACCACTGTTCGGTGGCGCGGAAAATGATCGGCTTTTTGCAGCGCCAGCAGTGCGGGTAGGAATGGCTGATTTTGCTGGTCTGGAGCAGCGCACCAACTTCGATAAGCTTGTCGATCACGCTCTGATTTGCGGGAAAGACCTGTTGTCCACCAAAGAATTCAACATCTGTCAGGTACTTCCCGTGGTTGTCGACCGGATTGTAGATCTGCAGCCCTTCTTTCAGTGCCAGTTCATAATCCTCTTGCCCGTGACCTGGGGCTGTATGAACACAACCGGTGCCGGCTTCCAGCGTCACATGCTCGCCCAGCAGCACGATCGAATCGCGATCGTAAAATGGGTGCTTGCACCGTTTACGCTCCAGTACTCCTGCCTTGAAAGTAGCGATGACGGTTCCGGCCAGTTCGACGCTTGCCAGGAAAGAATCTTTGAGCCCTTCTGCTACGATAAGAACGCCCTTTTCCGTTTCAAGAGCCACGTAATCGAACTCAGGATGAAGCGCTACGGCGAGGTTCGCCGGAATCGTCCAGGGGGTGGTCGTCCAGATTACAACGTAGGCCTGCTTCCCGGCTAGAGCAGGAATAGCGACCGACAGGTCATCTTGCAGGGCAAAACGGACAAAGATGGAGGGGGAGATGTGGTCGGCATATTCGACCTCGGCCTCGGCCAGAGCCGTTACGCATGATGAACACCAGTGCACCGGCTTACGCCCACGATAGAGTCCGCCGTTATGGGCAAAGCGGGCCAGCTCGGCTGCGGTCAACCCTTCGTATTCATAGTTCATGGTCAGGTAAGGGTTTTCCCAGTCGCCAAGGATTCCGAGGCGCTTGAACTCTTCTTTCTGGATATCGACGAATTTGGCGGCATATGTCCGGCATTCGCGGCGCATCTCCAGCTTACTCATCTGGTGTTTCTTCGACCCAAGGTTTTTTTCAACCTGCAGCTCGATCGGTAGACCGTGACAGTCCCAACCCGGCACGTAAGGGGCGTAGAATCCTTCCATGCGTTTAACTTTAAGCACAATGTCCTTGAGGGTTTTATTGAGAGCGTGGCCGATATGGATATGCCCGTTAGCGTAGGGGGGGCCGTCATGCAGTACGTAAAGAGGTTTGTCTTTGCCGCTTGTTTCCAGCTTGGCATAGAGACCGTTCTTTTCCCATTTTTCTAGCATTTCAGGCTCCCTCTGATTCAGGTTGGCCTTCATCGGAAAATCGGTCTGGGGTAGATTGAGTGTATCTTTATATTCCATGAAACAGTCTCCTCAATGCTATTCAGGTAAAATTTAAATAAATTACAGAGATGACGTTGAAATGTCAAGGGAAGCGCCGGACTTCAGGTTCCCTTCGACTCCGCTCA
>JANXYR010000076.1 GCA_025355965.1 Geobacteraceae bacterium | reverse complement strand
GTCACACCCGTTCCCATCCCGAACACGGAAGTTAAGCCCCTCAGGGCCGATGATACTGCACGGGTAGCTGTGTGGGAAAGTAGGTCGCCGCCGGGAATTATAAACAAACGCCCCATCACTTAATTGAGTGATGGGGCGTTTTGTGTAAAACTATAAAAGTATCTGTGATTCAGATTGAACGTAGAACCTATTCTCTTACATAAATGTCCTGATCTGATTCATGTACCATCCCCATGATATGGGCATACTCTGATTCGATCAGTTCGTAATGCCCTTGAGTTTCTTTTACAACTCGTTCAAAAACGGATCGTACTGCAGGGTCTACCACGCCCTGCGCGAGCTGAGTATATTGACCGATGCAATCTTTCTCCTCAACAAGTGCAAGTTCTAGTGCTTTTTGTTCAACCATGTCTTCGATAATAGCTTTTTCAAGTTTCATGTATGCTGGGTTTTTTTTGTCTGCTGGTGAATTCATGTATGAAGCAAGATCGCCGAATTCCGAACCTTTATAATGGGCAAAAAAAGCTTTCAAGTGACCAATCTCTTCATTGGCAAGCATATCAAGGACTTTTTTGGCTCTTTCGTTCTTGGCAACAGAAGCGGCTCTACGGTAAAAATCCATGCTGTCCTTTTCCGTCTTAATTGCCAAGCTAATTGCCTCATGCAGCGAGTATTCTCTTCCCATATAAAGCCTCCTTAATATGATGTTATGTTTACAGTATATCCAACATTTTTGTTTGGTCAATATATATTAGTACGTTTATTTCAATTAGCAATATTAGTATTTACAAAATATGCTTGACAAAATAGTTGCAACAACGTACATTCTCATTAGAAATTAAGGTAATAAATCTCATTAACTAGCCAAATAATTGCAAATATGAAAATAATATACGTTCTTTCTGATTCGACAGGCGAGACAGCTGAACGTGTTATACGAGCTGCACTCTCCCAATTCTATGATGGAGATGTACGTGTTCATCGGCTTTTTAAAGTCAGTTCCCAGTTGGATGTACAACATGCCCTGTCTGTTGTCATTACAACTCCAGGGCTTGTAGTTTATACGTTGGTGGATCCTCTTTTGTCTGAGGCCGTAGAGCGAGTTGCTGAAGAGTCTGGGCTCATTACGGTTGATTTACTTAGTCCACTTATTTATAGCTTGTCTCGTTATCTTGGTGCCCCCTCACGAGGAAAACCTGGCTTATTGCATCGAATTGATACGGATTATTATCGTCGGGTTGAGGCGGTTAACTTTACTGTTAAGCATGATGATGGCCAAGAAACTAGATATTTGCATAAGGCTGATCTTGTTCTTGTAGGTGTTTCGCGCTCTTCAAAAACACCTCTTTCCATGTACTTAGCCCACAAGGGATATAAAGTTGCAAACGTGCCACTAGTTTTTGGCATTGCACCGCCAAAGGAGTTGTTTGAAATAGATCAGACAAAAATTGTTGGTTTGTTGATTGACCCAAAGCGTCTTGTTGAAATTCGAACCTCCCGTTTGATTAATATGCGACAAAGTCCGCGCGGAAGTTATAATGACTATCAACAGGTAGATGAGGAGATATCTGCCTGTCGTCAATTATACCGGAAACATCCGGAATGGTATATTGTGAACATAACCAATAAGTCGGTTGAAGAAGCAGCATCAGAAATTATGAGACGAATGGAAATGAGTGTCGGTATTGAATATTAACGTTTCTGTGATTGCCATCTAAAAAGGAGATTAAGATGAAAATTCTTATTGTAGAAGATGAAAAAAAAGTTGCCAGCTTTATTAAACGAGGACTTGAGGATGAAAACTATCAAGTTACGCTCTGTTATGACGGTGTTGATGGGCTTAAACGCGCAAATAGTGGTGACTTCAATCTGATTATTCTTGATTGTATGCTGCCAAAGAAAGATGGTTTGACTGTTTTGCATGAATTACGCGAGGCAGGAAATCAGGTTCCTGTTCTTATGTTGACAGCAAAAGCTGAAACAGAGGACATTGTTTCTGGTCTAGATTCTGGCGCGGACGATTATATCGCGAAACCATTCGCTTTTGCCGAATTACAAGCCAGAGTGAGAGCTCTAATTAGACGCAGTGAGCAGGATCGTGGTGCAGAAATCCGTTTTGCTGACTTGCGGCTTGATCCAGTTAACCATAAGGTCTGGAGAGATCAGGTTGAGATTGTTCTTACAGCTAAGGAATATAATCTGCTGGCATATATGGTTCGAAATGCCGGAAATGTTCTTACCCGTGCTAACATAGCCGATAACTGTTGGGAGTATCCGTTTGAAACTTTTACAAATATTATTGATGTTTATATTAACTACCTTCGTAAGAAGGTCGATGGCAAATTCCCGACAAAGCTTATTCATACTGTTCGCGGACAGGGTTATATTCTGAAAGAGGGGTAGTTGGGGTTGCTTTTTTAGGCTTGATTGTTTATTTTACACATGAGAATAGTCAGGGGCGGTGTCGTGACTTATGCGATTCCGCCCTTGTTTTTTTGGAGAGAGTTATGTCCGCCCGTTATATGCAGCCACTGCGAATTCTGGTACAATGTGCTTTTCTCGGATTTATGGTCTGGCTTGGACTCTGCTTTTACCGGTTTGTGCATACGGTCAGCTCTGACCCTACAGGTACAGTTGCTGCCCGTCCAGATGGAATAGACGGGTTTCTCCCTATTTCAGGCTTGTTGGGAACTGCTTCCTGGGTAAAAGGGGGTGGAATTAATTCCATTCATCCGGCTGCGGTGATTATATTTGTAACAATAATCCTGATTTCACTCCTGTTGAGGCGTTCTTTTTGCTCCTGGATATGCCCGGTAGCTGTAATTTCAGAGTTTGCCTGGAAGGCGGGCTTCCGCCTGATGTGCCGTAACACGCGTTTGCCGGCATGGCTTGATATTGGATTGCGGAGCCTGAAATATCTGTTGATGGCTTTTTTTATCTATTTTATTGCCATTTCGATGTCGTCTGACGCGTTGTCACAGTTTATCCAGTCTGACTACCACAAAATAGCTGACGTACGACTGATGAACTTTTTTCTGCATATATCCTCGTTGGCGTTGAGTATTATTCTGTTGCTGGTGGTGTTGTCGGTTGTTCTGCGTAATCCGTTCTGTCGCTATCTCTGCCCATACGGCGCTCTGCTGGGTCTAATTGCCACTGTATCACCAATGCGTGTGAGTAGAAATATTGAGCGCTGCGTATCGTGCGGAGTTTGCAGCCAGGTTTGTCCGACCTATATAGATGTTATGCACAAAACGAGTGTTGCCTCTCCCGAATGCATTGCCTGCTGGCGATGTATCAGCCACTGCCGATTCAATGAGGCACTTTCAATGCAGTTGGTTCGCCGCTTTGCTGTTCCGGGTTTTGTCTTTGCTGCTTTGGTGGTGCTACTGTTTTGCGGTGGAACAATGATTGGCAAGTTGAACGGGCATTGGCACAGTTCTATATCTCTGGAAGAATATGTCCGACTACTGGGCAAGTAACAGAAAGGAAAAACTTTTATGGGCGTATATGCCAACACTGTAAGTCTTACTCAATTCTCTGTAACTGGCGAATTGCCTCGTACAGAACAGTTTGAGTGGTTTTCAAAAAAACTGTCTGACCGCGGGTTTCTGTCCATAGAAAATTCTACTGAAGAGTCTGCTGAGGGCTGGACGCTTGTTGACAAGCCGGACGAGGCCTCATTTGATGTGCCATCCGACTTTTGGCGCGATAATTATGTCGTATTTTCTTTACGTCGGGATCAGCGTAAAATACCGGCTGCAGTTCTTAAATCTCACACGGCGCGGGAGGAAGGCGCTTTTCTGGCCCAGAATCCCAACTTGAGACGGACTCCCAAGCATAAGCGCGAAGAGATTAAGGAGCAGGCTCAACTGCGCTTGATGACGAGGTGTCTTCCTGTCCCTTCAACTGTTGATGTTGTGTGGGATCAGAAGAGCGGGATACTTACGCTCTATAGTCTCGGAACCAAAGTTATAGAACGCTTTGAAGATATCTTCCGTAAAACTTTTGAAGGATTCAATCCGGTTATTGTTCATCCGTTTGCGCGGGCTCGAACATTGCTGGAAGGACAACTGTTAGACTCTTTGGAGGCGGTTAATCAGGCAGGCTCTGACGCGGTTGTCGCATTGATTCGCGATAACCAGTGGCTGGGGTGCGAATTTCTGTTATGGCTGTTGCAGCGAGGAGTGAACGGAGAAGGTGAGTTCTCAGTATGTTGCCCAGGTCACATTACGAGCGGCGAGAAATTCTCCGCATGGATCGATGATCGAATCCAGTTCCAAGGTGGCGGAGAAGAGGGAGGAATTCAGAAAGTTACTGTTTCTGGTTCCCAGGATAGCTACCTTGAGGCCATATCTGCTCTCAAAGGGGGCAAACGGATTACCAGCGCAACAATCTGCATGGAAAAGGACGAGAACCCTTGGAAGTTGACCCTCAAAGGTGATACGTTTGGTTTTGCATCGTTCAAATGCCCCCAGGTACGTGTTGAAAAAGATGCTACCGTCGATCAAATGAGTGAGCGTGAAGCGGTTTTTTATGAACGTATGTTCCTGATGGACCAAGGATTGCAGCTGTTTGATAGTTTATTTAAAGCGTTTCTTACTGAGCGTCTGACTGATGCATGGAACGGACGATTGCAGGCGGTTCAAGCCTGGCTGAACGGGGAGTAGTTAGATGAAATTCATCGATGAAGTAACATTGTTTGCATCTTCGGGGCATGGTGGTGCCGGTTGTGTCGCCTTCCGGCACGAAAAGTTTATTGAATTTGGCGGGCCAAGCGGTGGTGACGGCGGTAAGGGTGGTGATGTCATCTTTGAAGCAATATCGGGGCTTTCAACCTTGTTGGAACTACGTCACAGGCCCCATCAAAAGGCTGAGAATGGTCATAACGGCATGGGCAAAAACCGCCATGGTGCCGGCGGCAAGGACCTGCTTATCAAGGTGCCGGTCGGTACGGTTGTAAAGGATGCAGAAACAGAAGATGTTTTGGCGGACCTGACAGAAAACGGACAGCGTGTGATACTGCTGAAAGGAGGCAGGGGAGGGCAGGGGAATGCCCGCTTCGCATCAGCTACTAACAAGGCACCAAAATTTGCTCAGCCTGGAGAAGAGCATGAAGAGCGTAAACTTCGACTGGAGTTGAAACTGATGGCTGATGTCGGGCTTCTTGGACTGCCAAATGCCGGGAAATCATCGCTTATCAGCAAGGTGTCTGCTGCTCGCCCCAAGATTGCTGATTATCCCTTTACTACCATGGTTCCTTCACTTGGCGTAGTGCCGTATAAAAATTATAAATCCTTTATTATGGCTGATATTCCTGGAATTATCGAGGGAGCCAATGAGGGTGCTGGCCTGGGGCACCGTTTTCTCAAACATCTCGAACGTTCCGGTATTCTGCTGCATCTGGTCGATATCTCCTGGATGCCGGACCGCGATCCCAAGGCTCAATTTGAATCAATAAATAACGAGCTGGCTCTTTTTAGCCCTGAATTGGCCGCAAAGAAACAGATTGTTGTGATTACCAAGATCGATCTGCCACAAACTAGAGCAGAACTACCCGCAATACAGGCTTGGTTTGAAGGGGAAGGTGTCACTGTTTTCCCCATTTCTTCAGCAACTGGCGAAGGAATTGACCTATTGCTGGACGAGATTGCTGGACGTTTGTGGGGTCCACCTGAAGAGGTGTGGTGATGAGGAAAGAACTGCTAAAAACAGTTAAACGAGTTGTAATAAAAATTGGGAGCAGAGTGCTGACCGATTCAGCAGGTGCTCTAGATATGGCTGTCATCGGTCGAATATGTGATGAAATTGCTGTTCTACGCCAACAGGGTCTGCAAGTCATAGTTGTCTCTTCCGGAGCTATTGCGGCCGGTAGAAGCGAACTGGGACTGACGGACAGGCCGCGAACTATTCCACATAAGCAGGCAGCAGCAGCAGTTGGCCAGACCCGTTTGATGTTAGCATATGAAAGATCTTTGGCTCCCAATAATCTCAAGGCGGCCCAAGTACTTTTAACCAGTGAAGACTTAGGTAGTCGTCAGCGTTTTCTTAATGCTCGGGCGACCCTTGATGCTCTGCTTGGTTTTGGAATAATTCCCATAATCAACGAGAATGATACCGTTGTTGTTGAGGAAATCAAATTTGGGGATAATGATAACCTCTCTGCATTAGTCACCAATGTGGCGGAGGCCGACCTGCTGTTGATCCTAACCGATATTGAGGGGTTCTACAGCGCAGATCCGCATACTCACCCAGATGCTACATTGATTCCTCTGATTAATGGGGTCACCCGCGACGTAGAACGTGCTGCCGGTGGTTCCGGATCGACAGTCGGCACCGGTGGCATGGCAACCAAAGTTGCCGCTGCCAAGAAAGCCGGCAAAAATGGCGTTGCAACCATTATAGTGTCCGGAAAGCGGAATGGGATTATAGTTGCTGCCTTGCAGGGGGAAGAGGTGGGGACTCTGTTTTTACCTTCTGGTATAGAGCTTAATCGTCGGAAACATTGGATTGCATATACGCTTAAGCCGTCCGGCAGGTTAATAGTGGATGAGGGTGCACGGGATGCGCTGCTCAAGAAAGGTAAGAGCCTTCTTCCTTCTGGAGTTGTCAGGGTGGAAGGACGGTTTGAACGTGGGGCGTGTATCAGGCTGTGTGGCTTAGATGGTGTTGAGTTTGCCAGGGGGTTGTCTGACTATTCGAGTGCAGAGTCTGTACGATTAGTGGGTTGTAATAGCTCGGAAATAGAGATAATCCTAGGATATCACTACGGAGATGTACTTATTCATCGAGATAATTTAGTTCTGCTATAGAGTGTGCCAAGGCCTCAGAGAATGATTGTCTCTGAGGCCTCATTTTAACAACGACTTGTTATTTTGTCTGTACGACAGTAGAAGAACGTGCAGTAAAGATGTCTTTCCTCTGTAGGATGTCGTTAATTATTTCTAAACGCCCTCGTAATTCCTGCCCAACGGCGCTGTCCTCTCGCACCTTAACATCCATATTTATTTCTATCAGTTTGCCAATCTCAATTTGATCAACTTTGAAGACGATCGTGCCGTTTGCCTCCTGTTTTAATGAAGAATCCTGAGCCGTCTGAAAATCTACATTGGAGGGGAGCTGAAGTCGCACTGTCAGATTTTGGGCAGGCAATGAACCTGCATTGAGAACTGCCACATGGTAACTAAGTATTTCGCCTGGAGTGACTTTTAGTTTTGCAAGTTTTGCAACAGCGCGCACGAGCGGTGCGGAGCTTATCAGGATGGTCTCTTTCTGAAAACTGATATCACTAAATTTTGCTGATACTGCTTTAACCGTCACTATGGAACGATGACCATCAATCATTTCAGCTGGCATTCTGAATACAATATTCCCCTTGAATGTTTCACCCGCAGCTAGTTGAAGTCGAGTTATGTTTTCGTTAGGTTTGTTTGCTCTGACCAAAATAGCATTGTGTTCTTTGGTTGCCTCTACAGTTAGTAAAAAATCTTCGTTATTTTTACCTTTGTTAGAAATCTCAATCTGCAGATTCCCATTACTGCCAACGGGTACCGGTCCTACAGTTCCATATAGAGTGATTGCAACATTAATGTTTGATCTGTCGATCTTCTCAGCTTGCAGGCGTTCCTTTTTAAAACGTTCTTCTTCAACTTTAATATGAACCAAGTACTTCTGCTCAGCTTCAATTTTAGCTGCTAGTTCCATCTCCAAATTCAACTTTGCTGCGCGTTCGCGAGCAAGCCTGTCAGAGCGGACTTTGCTGGCTGCAGTTTGCAGCGTTTTGTCTACGCCAAGAACCTCACCCTTTTGATAACGATTCACCAACAACGCTAATTCATTTTCTACAGATGTTTTTAAACTGCTTTCGGGAAATTCGGTTGAAAACGTTGTAGCTGACTTCGCCGCACGTTCATTATCCCCTGATTTGAGACTAGCGCGAGCAATAAGAAGAAGCGTTACATCCCTGAGTGGTGAATCAGGAAAGGCCTGATTTAATTGATCACACTTTTCAATAGTTAACAGATAATCTTTCTGTTGGTAAGCATTAAAGGCTTCTACAAATACTGTGGAATCATTAATTTCAATGGTGTTTCCATGAACGAAAGAAATTAAAATGAAGAGTACTGTCAGAATGAGCTGAGTAATGCTTCTAGTTATGTATTTCAATGCTTAGTCCACAAAACTCTTCAACTTTTTACTGCGACTTGGATGGCGCAATTTGCGTAAGGCTTTTGCCTCAATCTGACGGATCCGCTCTCGCGTAACTTCAAAATCCTGACCTACTTCTTCAAGAGTGTGGTCACTTTTCTCACCAATACCAAACCTCATTCTGAGGACTTTTTCTTCGCGTGGTGTCAGTGTTGCAAGCACTTTTGCAGTACTTTCTGAAAGGTTATTCTTAATAACCGCCTCGATCGGTGAAATGACCCCTTTATCCTCGATAAAATCTCCCAAATGAGAATCTTCTTCTTCTCCTATTGGAGTTTCAAGTGAAATTGGCTCTTTGGCTATTTTCAGGACCTTACGCACTTTGTCGAGAGGCAGCTGCATACGTTCAGCAATTTCTTCAGGTGATGGCTCACGGCCATTTTCCTGTACTAATTGGCGACTGGTGCGAATCAATTTGTTTATGGTTTCGATCATATGGACCGGAATACGTATTGTACGCGCTTGGTCGGCAATTGCACGGGTAATGGCCTGACGAATCCACCAAGTGGCATAGGTGGAAAATTTGTAGCCGCGCTGATATTCAAATTTATCTACAGCTTTCATCAGGCCGATGTTTCCCTCCTGAATAAGATCAAGAAACTGCAGTCCGCGATTTGTATATTTTTTCGCAATTGACACAACTAGGCGCAGGTTTGCCTCGATAAGTTCACTTTTAGCGATGCGGGCTTTGCATTCACCTTCTTCGATGGCCTTGAGCGCCGCAGCAAGATCGCGGGCCTTGAAACCGGATTCTTGTTCCACCTTCTGGATTTTATGAGCTGCGCTTCGAAGACGTTTCTCCATTTTGACGGTTTCTTCTTCGTCCAGTTTTAGTTTGTTTAGTTCTGTAGTACACTTTTCATCATCATTTTGCATTTTATCAAGCAGAATCTTGAGTTTTTCCAGAGGAATCAATTTTTCAAGATCGGATAATTCGGACTGCAGTTTATCAACTTTTCCGGACAGTTCCTTAAGGCGCTCGGCAACCTTGTTAGTGTGACGATCTTTCAATCTCAAGGATTTAAGAAGATCCGCCTGATGGTCTTTTCCTTCTTGTAATTTTTTTTCGAGTTCTTTTTTCTTTGCAGGAGATTTTGCTGCTGCTACAGTCCCAGAAAGATCAATCAGCAACAAATCTTGTGCTGCAATTGCATCAATAATTTCAAGCATTCTGGTCTTCTGAACATCTTCTTCATCTTCCTCAAGTTCTTCTTCTTCTACTTCTTTGCTAACTTCCGAAGGGTTAATCTGGAATTTGCGAAGCCGTTCCCCTAGGGAGAGGACTTCCTTGACAGTGATTGGAGTATTGAGTATTACGCTGCCAACGTCGCGATCGCCATCTTCAATTCTTTTAGCAATCTCAACTTCACCCTCACGGGTAAGGAGAGAAACTGAACCCATTTCACGTAGATACATGCGGACAGGATCACTTGTACGTCCGATGGAGCCAGGCTCGAACTCCACTTCTTCTGACTCACCCTCGGCCTCTTCATCTTCGTCAAGATCGCTTTTCATCTTCGGGATCTTGATTTTTTGAGCGGAATCAACAATTTCTATGTCCATGTCTCCAAACATGCCCATAACGTCTTCAATCTGATCCGTGGCAATGTCAGGAGGCAAAATGTCATTGACCTCATCAAAAGTTAAAAATCCTTTCTCCTTGCCGATATCTATCAGCTGTTTAACGTCATCCATGTTTTTCTTTGCCATGTGTATTCACCTCAAGGAAGCAGCAGTTATGGTTAAAGTTTTGATTTTCGTGTGCGCAGAGTGTCTGCTTGCTTTAGAAGAAGACTGTATTCATCACTGCTTGGGTCGAGTACCGACAGACGAGCGGCAATATCCTTAATCGAAGCAAGCTGTTTTTTTTCATGACTCCGCGTACATTGATCTAAAACGGATCGCCACTCGATGTCGGCCAGATAACCCTCTGAAACCATTATCCGAGAAAAGATGGCTTTTTGTTCCGGGTTTTCCAGAGTTCCAGCCAATTGGCATAATGTTTGGCTATCGTTTGAAACGGCCATGCTGTTGAGCACAAGTCGAGATAACTCAAGGTAATCATCAGTAAAGATTGTTTCAAGGCCAATTCGCACAATTTCTGCTCGTGCTTCAGGGTAATTCAGCAATAAGGCCAGAAGAGTATCCTGAATATTGTCCGCTGGCTGAGTGGTTGTATTCTCGTTTGCCAAGGTTTCGAGATGCGGAAGTTTCCCTCCACCCATGCGCTTTCGAAATGCATGAGTTGTTATCCCAAGTAGTCTGCAAATTTCCTTTTCATATAAATCACGCTCTACCGAATCAGCAATCTTGCGGAAACGGGGAACAATGTCATCGATTATACGGACTTTGCTGTCAACGCTATCAGGAGGTGTTTCCGCCAAAAGAGAGCGTACAAAATATTCAAAAGCTGGCCGCGCCTTGTCACGAAGAACAATAAAATCATCAGCTGTATGTGAGGTCAGAAAGCTGTCCGGATCATCGCCCGCTGGTAATGAAATTACATACGCTGGAATACGTTGCTCGAGAAAAAGTTCCATCGAGCGGATGGTCGCTTTTTTACCTGCATTATCGCTGTCGAAAAGAGTGTATACGCGTGCTGCATGACGTTTTATCAGACCAGAGTGGGTGCTGGTAAGGGCTGTTCCGCAGGTAGCAACAACATTCTTGACTCCAGCCCGGTACAGTGCCAGATGATCAAAATAACCCTCAACAATAATTACGGAATCTCCGGTTCTAATCGTTGGTAATGCTATGTCCAGCCCGAAAAGAACCGAGCTCTTGTGATAGAGCGGTGATTCGGGTGAGTTGATATACTTCGGAAGTGCTGTATCCAGTACCCGTCCGGCAAAAGCGATTACCTGCCCACGCGCATCCCGGATCGGGAAAATCAGTCGGTTGCGGAAAAGATCGTACCAACCGGAATCAGATTTACGAATTATACCGAGTTTAAGCGCAGTATCCAACTCGACACCATTATTTTTCAGATGTTTTGTTAGCCCGTCGCGTCTGTCTGGTGCAAAACCTAGCTGGTAAACATCAGAAATATCTGCCTCGACAGAGCGATTCGCTAGATACTGTCTCGCCGCTTCCCCTTCCTGTCCACTCAGAAGAACAGAGCGGTAGTAGGATGTTGTCAGATCATTAATTTGTTTAAACTGAGTATATTCATCCTGCGTTTTTTTTTCGGATGGGGTAAGCTGGCGCTCCTCAATTTCTATTCCGGACTTTCTTGCCAGCAGTTTAACCGCTTCAGGAAAACTGAGCCCCTCTATCTTCATAATAAAAGAGAAAGCGTTGCCACCCGCACCGCAACCGAAACAGTGAAAAATCTCGCGTGCTGGATTTACATTGAATGATGGTGTCTTCTCGGCATGAAACGGGCAAAGTCCAAGGAAGTTGCCACCAGCGCGGCGCAGAGGGACATAATCTGAAACAACTTCAACAATAGAAATCCGCTCAGCAACCTCGCGTACTTTCTCTTCAGGTATCATTTCTTCTGGCCATTAGCATCACGCCATTCCGAGAGAAAACTATCACCAGTATGAGCCAGTATGTTTGCGGACTCTGTTGTACGAATCTTGTTCCGGATTTGCTCCGGCATAAATGCTGATGAAGCTATACTAAAAACCATGCAGAGCAACAATGCTCCTTCGGCAACGCCGATAAGTAATCCGCCAAGTCGATTCAGGCTGCCCAGCATGACAAGTCGCAGGGCAGCGGTTATTACATTGCCAATAATATGGGCACAGATTCCGGTAATCAGCAGGATGATGACGAAAGCAAGGAACGAAGAAAGATGCGCCGGTAGGTGAAGCGCACTTTTTATCGGCACAGCAAGAAGCGGGTAAAATCGGAATGCAAGCCATCCGCCGAACAGAAGACCCGTCAGAGAAGATGCCTCATTGACAAGCCCACGGACCAAACCCTTGACCGCAAAAAAACAGAGAACTGACAAAATTATGATATCAATAAGGTTCATATTGGCAGCATGACCTATTTACAAAGAAGGGGCCATCTCAATGAAAGCCCCTTGACGGTGTAATTATCACTGAACATTCTTTCAGCACAGTTAAAACATTAAGCAAGCAGTCTCCGGACAGCATCACTTACAGCCTTTCCGTCAGCTTTGCCTGTGGTAAGGGGTGTGACGGACTTCATTACCCGCCCCATGTCCTTGATGCCATGTGCTGATATGTCCAGAATTGTCTGGCTGATAAGCGAATCAATTTCATCAGGGCTCAACTGAGTTGGCAGGAACTCAAGCAGGATAGCTAGCTCTAATTCCTCTTTCTCAGCAAGTTCAAGCCGATTTCCATCACGAAACATCCGAATCGATTCGCGGCGTTGTTTGGCCAATGAAGATATTACATCAATAACCGCTTGATCATTTAGTTCCGTACGGGTATCGATCTCTCGGTTCTTAATCACGGCATTAACCATGCGGACAGCCGAAAGGCGCAGGGTGTCCCGCGCCTTCATGGCTGCCTTCATCGCATCGTTTAGCTGTTCTTTTAACGTCATACCGTTTGTTCCCGATCCCAGTAAATGGATACTAATCAATCATTTTACGTTGCTTTTTAAGTGCACGTTTGCGAGCGGCGATGGCCTTCTTCTTGCGTTTAATACTTGGCTTCTCGAAATGCTCACGCTTACGGACTTCGGAAAGAATTCCCGCTTTCTCACACTGCTTTTTGAACTTCTTCAGTGCCATTTCAAACGGTTCGCTGTCCTTTATTTTTACTCCCGGCATGTAAAATCACCTCCCGTCATTTTGTTTATTCAGAAATAAATATATTGCAATTGATATAGAAATTGAGAGTTTTGCAGAATAACATACCGGGCAAGTTTGTCAATAGCCAAATGTAGATGAAAAGGTCATGGGTCAATGTGGCGGGCAGCCTTTTCTTCGATGCCAGATGTACCAACTCTCCGTCGCAGCTCTTTGTATACCGCATCGGGAGGAATGTTTTGGTGTCCGAGCAGAACAAGCAGGTGAAAGACAAGATCGGTTATTTCATAAACAATTTCGTCATGTACACCTCCTTTTGCAGCAATGACTACTTCCGTTGCCTCTTCACCGATCTTCTTTAGTATTTTATCAATCCCCCCTCGCATGAGGGAAGTGGTATAGGATCCGTCGGTCGGATTGGCCTTGCGATCGAGTATGACCTGATAGACGGCCTGGAGGATATCATCTTCATTCGTCATAACCGTACCTCCACTCCTTTATTTCGGAGATATTCCTTTGCCTCTCCGATGGTGTATTCCCTGTAGTGGAAGATTGACGCAGCCAGACAGGCACTTGCTCCGGCGGTAGTAAAGCCATCGTAGAGATGTTCCAGATTGCCGACTCCACCGGATGCGATAACAGGGATTGAAACAGCGTCCACTACAGCACGTGTCAGTTTAAGATCATAGCCGTCTTTTGTACCATCGCAATCCATGCTTGTCAGAAGAATCTCGCCTGAGCCGTAAGCTTCCATCAAGGCTGCCCACTCGACGACATCAAGCCCGGTCGGTTTGCGGCCACCGTGAGTATATACCTGCCACCGATTTTCACCCGGCACCCGGCGGGCGTCGATGGCTACTACTGTACATTGAGACCCGAAGCGTTCGGCTGCTTCGCGTACAAAATCGGGGCGGTCGACTGCAGCGGTGTTAATCGAGGTTTTGTCTGCGCCGGCATTGAGTAAGCGCCGAATGTCATCAACACAGCGGATTCCGCCACCCACGGTCAATGGCATAAATACACGCTCAGCAGTACGGCGCACGACGTCAACAATCGTATCCCTCTGGTCGGAGGAGGCAGTAATGTCCAAAAAGGTCAGCTCATCAGCTCCCTCCAGATCATAGCGCTCCGCAATTTCGACCGGATCACCGGCGTCGCGCAGCTCCAAAAACTGGACACCTTTGACGACGCGGCCCCCTTTTACATCAAGGCAAGGAATGATGCGTTTGGTCAACATTTTTAGATTCTTCCCTTTGTGAGTGCGATCGCTTCGTTTAGCCTGATAGCTCCGGTATAAACCGCTTTGCCGGTGATGACTCCGGAAACTCCGCAGGATTCAATGGCCATAAGGTTTTCAATATCTTTGAGGGAGGAAACACCGCCTGATGCAATGACCGGAATGGAGATGGACTCAGCCAAGCCTTTGGTGGCTTCCAAATTTGGTCCATGCAGCATGCCGTCACGACTAATATCAGTGTAGATAATAGCCGAGACACCAAACCCCTCGAATTTTTTGGCGAGATCGACAGCGGTAATGTCGGTCAACTCGGCCCACCCCTGGACGGCTACCATGCCATTTTTTGCATCGATACCTACAACGATTCGTCCGGGAAATTTTGCACAGGCTTCGCGTACCAGTTCCGGATTCCGCTGAGCTGCTGTGCCGATAATAACTCGAGAAAGCCCAAGCGACAAATATGCCTCAATAGTGGCAATATCTCGGATACCACCTCCAAGTTGGGCAGGGATAGTGATAGCTTTGAGTATAGCCTCAATTGCTCCCTTGTTTTTTGGTTGACCGGCAAAGGCACCATCAAGGTCTACGATATGCAGCAGTTCCGCGCCTTGGTCTTGCCATTCGCGAGCCTGAGCACCGGGGTTGTCGCTAAATACGGTATCTTTATTCATCAGCCCCTGTTCCAAGCGGACGCAATTTCCTTCTTTAAGATCTATGGCGGGGATCACAATCATTTTAGCTCCGCAAAATTTTTCAGAATTTGCAGGCCGATTGCCTGCGATTTTTCAGGGTGAAACTGGGTGGCAACTACATTATCTTTCCAGATTGAAGAACAGAATTCAATGCCGTAGTCGGTCGTTGTCGCGACCACACTACTGTCATCCGGCTTAACGTAATAGGAGTGAACGAAATAGACGTTGCTACCATCATCGATACCATTAAAGGCTGGTGGGCGGCGCGTGAAACAGAGCTGATTCCAGCCCATTTGTGGCACTTTGAGTTTTTCACCAGCTACCGTCATCTGGTCTGGAAAACGAAGAACGTGGCCGGGGATAACATTAAGTCCACTGTAGAGACCAAACTCAACGCTGTCAGTGAAAAGCAGCTGCATTCCGACGCAAATTCCCAGGAACGGCCTCCCTTCATTGATTACCTTCAGAATAGGCTCGACAAACCCCCCCTGCTCCAGGTTGTGCATGCAGTCACGAAAAGCGCCGACACCAGGTAGTACTATCCTTTCAGCTCGAAGTACAACTTTTGGATCGTCAGTAATAATCGCCTCACTGCCGATCTTTTCAAATCCCTTTTGCACAGAGCGGAGGTTGCCCATTCCGTAGTCAATAATTGCGATCATTTGATTCCGTTCTTGTTAAGATGCGGGCCATATTTCTTGTCAGTGCCCTTGATGTGATTGACCAACCAATCCTGCAGAAAATTAATTACGTCCTGGGCAATTAGTGGTTCGCCGGCGTTGAATTTTCCGATCAGATCGGTAACCTGATCAAGCAGCTTTTTGTGCAAGGCCTTATGCTGGGTTTCTTCAGGGTAGTGAGTTTGAGCAAAGTTACGCTCTTCGTCGGCAAAATGGTTGACAGTGTACTCGGCTAGGCCATTCAACACTCTTCCAACCGCATCTTTACTCTTTTTCTGCTGCATGGCATCAGCCAGATCGTTAACCATATTGAATAGAACTTTGTGTTGCTCATCATACTTCGAAACGCCGGTTGCAAACGAGGCATCCCACTCCAGCGCTTTTGACAGGCGGAACTTTCCAACAAGTTCATGCAGGTTATCAACCTCCCTGGAAAGCGTGGTGGTTGCCAGGGTTGTGCTACGGGAGTTTTCTACATTTCGGTTAACAACGTCGGTAATCATCTGGATATTGTTGGTGATCTCCTGCGTTGTTGCAGTCTGCTCTTCAGCTGCAGTTGCAACCTGACTGATCTGCATGGTCAGTTCATTGATTTTGTTGAGGATATCCTCCAGAGCCTCACCGGAACGGGACGTCTCAGTCGTACCCCTTTTGACCTCATCAACACCTTCAGACATGGAATTAACCGCACTCTGAGTTTCATTCTGAATAGCTTTGATCATTGCAGCAATTTCTTTCGTTGCCTTGGTAGTACGCTCCGCCAGAGCTCTAACCTCATCAGCAACCACCGCGAATCCACGCCCCTGTTCACCGGCTCGTGCAGCTTCGATTGCGGCATTGAGTGCCAGTAGATTGGTCTGGTCGGCAATATCCTGAATCGTGTTGACGATTGCTCCGATCTGATCGGAACGCTGTCCCAATCCTTCAACAGTTTGGGATGTTATGTTTACGCGCTGTGCGATGTTTTCCATCAGGCGGGAACTACTCTGAACAAGCTGTGAGCCGCTGTGGGTCTGTTCGGTTGCCTTCTGAGCGCTTTCAGCCGCATAAAGACAATTGCGGGCGATGTCGCCTGATGTCGCTGACATCTCTTCACTGGCAGTGGCGATGGTGCTGGCCTGAATGGCAACATCTTCGGCAGCAGAGGCCATGGCATCAGTTGTAGAACGAACCATAACAACTGAATCGCGCACCGTATCAGCTACGGAAAAAAACTGGCGCATGGCCTTGTTCATGTCGGTCATCATAGTATTAAAGGCAGTCGCAAGTCGTACAAAATCACCCCCACCGGTAACGTCAGCCCTGACGGAAAGGTCCCCGCCAGCAGCCTTTTCGAGTGCAGCAATAATGCCTGCAAGAGGTTTAAACGCATTGTTGCTGAGGAATCCGAGTAAAACTGACATTACAGCCAGCACAGCAACGCCGATCAGGATAGCCACCCAAAGCTCGTTTTTGGGGTTCAGAACCGTGGTTGCAGCTACAGCGATGATAATACTAATGGCATTGCCGAGAACAATACGCAGAGTAAATGACATGGATGTACTCCTTTTTAATTTTGTAAATCAGGCTGGCAATTAGTAGCTAACTAAGCAATCCGAGAAAAATCAGCAATACGGCCAAACATGCGGGCGATGGCGGTCAGCAGTGCCAGGCGGTTGGTACGTACTCTCTGGTCTTCTGCCATGACCATTACATGATCAAAAAATGCATCCACCGGACCCCTCAAGGTGGCGATTTCGGTCAGGGCATCAAGCCAGGAACCGGCTGCTACCCTGGCTTCAACCGATGCTTTGACTGCCGAGAAAGCCTCGTACAATGCACTTTCGGCCGTGTCCTCGAACAGTGTCGGATCTATTGGCGTATCCGTCCCATTTTTGATGATGTTGCCGACACGCTTAAAGGCAACGGCCAGCGGTTCAAAATCGGAATGGGTTGCAAACTCGGCCAGGGCGACAATGCGGGCCTTTACGTCTACCAGTTCGTCAAACCCTGCGGAAACCGCTGCATCTACCGCATCACCTGAATAGTCGTTACCCAGAAGATTGATGAATCTAGCGCGGAAATATTCTAAAACCTCGCCGGCAACCTGTTCCCGGGGGCGGGTCAGTTTTGCGGACAGCAGCTCAAGCGCCTGGTCGATCAATACTGAAAGAGAAAGGCGGTAGCCCTTATCCAGAATGATGCTGATAATGCCAATGGTAGCCCTTCGCAGGGCGTATGGGTCGGCGGCGCCGGTCGGGATCAACCCCACGCTGAAACAGCCGCAGATCGTATCGAGTTTGTCGGCAATGGAGACGAAGGCGCCAATATCCGATGCGGGCAGTTCGCCACCGGCCTGAGTTGGCAGGTAGTGCTCGGCGATGGCGTTGGCTACAGAGCTGTTTTCGCCCTCCAGTAAGGCATACTCGCGCCCCATAACCCCCTGGACCTCCGGGAACTCGCCGACCATGGCGGACACCAGATCAGCCTTGCAAAGCCATGCGGCTCGTGCGGTCTCTGTCGTGACAGTCGGATTAAGTTTTGCCGCCAGACTTTCGGCCAGTGTTTTGAAACGCTCCATCTTCTCGAAGGAGGTGCCTAACTTTTGCTGATAGACGACCTTTTTAAGGGCTTCAACACGATCGTCCAGCTTGATTTTTTTGTCTTCCTCGAAGAAGAAACGGGCATCGGACAGGCGGGCGCGCAGAACACGTTCGTTGCCTTTGACCACGACCGAAGGATCCTCTGTAAGGGTGTTGTTGACCGTAATGAAGCCGGGCAGCAGTTTACCTTTTGTGTCCACGATAGAAAAGTAGCGCTGGTGGCTGCGCATGGAGGTTATCAGCACCTCTTTCGGTACCTGAAGAAATTCCTCCGAGAAGGTGCCGTGCACGGCACTGGGATACTCCACCAGAAAGCTGACCTGTTCCAGCAGATCCTCATCCGGCAGCAGGTGGCCACCAGCTGCGATTGCTACGCAGTTGGTCTCGCGTCGGATGATCTCTTTGCGTCGTTCCGGATCGGGGATTACAAAATGGCGTTCACATTCTTCCAGATAATTGGCATAATCACGCACCGGAAAGGAGGTGTTGGCCATAAAACGGTGGCCGCGGGATAGTGCGCCGCTGGTGATATTGCCGAATTCGAAAGGCACAATAATGCCATCAAACAGCGCCACGATCCAGTGGATCGGACGGGCAAAGCGTACGTCCAGGTCACCCCAGCGCATGGACTTTTTGAAGGGTATGTCATTAATCAGTTTGGGCAGAATTTCTGAGAGCAGTTCATTGGTCGGTCGACCGGTCTCGGTGCGGGTGATGGAGATGTATTCACCCTTGTCGGTTTTGACGATCTGAATGGCGGAAACATCAACCCCCTGTCCACGGGCAAATCCCTCAGCAGCTTTGGTCGGTTTACCATCGGCATCGTAGGCCGCTTTGATTGATGGTCCGGTGGCGGTGATATCGGCATTCGGTTGGACGGATGGAATACCTTTGACCACCAAGGCCAGTCGGCGCGGCGTAGCCAGGGTCTTAACTTCGCCGAATGTCAGGCGAGCGGCTGTCAGCTCACGGATAATAATAGCTTCCATCTCTGCCGTGGCGCGGGGAATGAATCCGGCCGGGATCTCTTCAGTGCCTATTTCAAGAAAAAGTTCTTTAGTACTCATCAGGCCACACCTCCTTTCAACAGCGGGAAGCCGAGTCTTTCGCGCATCCTCAGGTATCCTTCGGCACAGATGCGGGCCACGTTGCGGACACGGCCGATATACGAGGCGCGTTCGGTGACCGAGATGGCTCCACGTGCATCCAGCAGGTTAAAGGTGTGAGAGCATTTCATGACGTAATCGTAGGCTGGCAGGACCAGATCTTTTTCCGCCAGTCGCAGGCACTCCTTCTCGTACATGGTAAAGAGCTGCAGAAGCATGTCTACATCAGCCTCTTCAAAATTGTGTTTCGAGAACTCCACCTCACTTTCATGGTGGATATCACCGTATTTGATTCCTTTGACCCACTCCAAATCGTAGACATTATCCACGCCCTGCAAGTACATGGCGATACGTTCGCAGCCGTAGGTGATCTCGGATGGAATCGGCTTTAGGTCGATGCCGCCGGCCTGTTGGAAATAGGTGAACTGGGTGATCTCCATTCCGTCCAGCCAAACCTCCCATCCGAGTCCCCAGGCGCCTAGAGTCGGAGACTCCCAGTCATCTTCGACAAAGCGTATATCATGTTTGGCAGGATCAAGACCGAATGAGCGGAGTGAATCCAGGTACAGGTCAAGGATATTAAGCGGCGAAGGTTTCATGATGACCTGAAACTGGTAATAGTGTTGCAATCGGTTGGGGTTTTCGCCGTAACGGCCGTCTGTGGGACGGCGGGACGGCTCAACGTAAGCCACGTTCCATGGCTCGGGCCCGAGTACGCGCAGAAAGGTGGCCGGGTTGAACGTGCCGGCACCCTTTTCTGTATCATAGGGTTGCTGGATGATGCACCCCTGTTTGGCCCAATAGCCCTGCAGGGAAAGGATAAGGTCTTGAAATGTCACGCATGTACCTCCGGATGGGGAGTGTGATTGTATGCTGCGAAAAAGAATTACATCTAGCCCAGATAAACTGGATAAGCGCGTTAACTAGTTTTTTGCCAAAAACCGCAAAAAAAATCTAACTTGCTAATAGCAGGAATTGCTGCTTCGGTCAAGGATCCCAGAGGAGTGCGGCAACCGGGCAGGTTTTTACACACCGTCCACAGGCGTTACAGAGCTCAGGATGAGTAATCATGGCGTTTTTGTGAAAGCGGATTGTTTCCAACGTAAATATTTTATTTGGGCAGGCAGCTACACATTGACCGCAACCGCTGCAGAGAATTACATTCAACGTCGGTACAACCAGGAGACTCACTACAGTCCCAACTCCATCTGTTTCCATGTGAACTCGCGTTTTGACAGCTTGCGGTTAAAAGGGTAATAGCGAGGGCATTTTGCTACTACGGCATTTGCCATCTGCTTGCAAGTGCGGCGGCAGGATGTGCAGAGTTTGTTGGGTGTACGGGGGGGTGAGGCGTCTTTTTGTTTTACTTTCATATTTTACCGAACTGACATCTGAGGTCTGGAAACCTCGGATGTTTCTGTTTTTATTAGTTAAGTTCTAACTATTTAACAAACCTGAGCCAGCCAAACTCATCCTTCAATTTTCCGGTCTGGATGCCGGTTAGCGTGTCATAAAGACGCTGGGTGATTTCTCCGACCTTGCCATTGGTCAACTGCAGAGACTCATTCTTGTAACAGAGCTTTCCGACCGGTGTGATAACCGCAGCTGTTCCGCTGCCGAAGGCTTCGGTAACTTTGCCTGATCGAATATCGGCCATCAGATCGTTTACGTCTATCTGCCGCTCTTCCACCGTATAACCAAGCGTTGGAGCCAATTTCAGCACCGAATCACGTGTAACACCCGAAAGTATTGACCCGTCCAATGGGGCGGTAACGATGTGAGTGCCATAAGCGAAAAACATATTCATGGCGCCGACTTCCTCAATATAGCGTCGCTCCCGGCCATCTAGCCAAAGCACCTGATCATACCCTTTCTTCTTGGCCTCAAGCCCGGCTTTAAGTGAGCTCGCATAATTGCCACCGGTCTTTGCCTCGCCGGTTCCCCCCGGCACAGCCCGTACATAATGATCCTCCACCATGATGTTTATCGGATTGAATCCGGCTGCATAATAGGCCCCAACCGGTGAAAGTATTACATAGAAGTAGTAGTGATCTGAAGGTTTAACGCCCAGCACCGGTTCGACTGCAATCAGGGTAGGACGGATATAAAGCGAAGTACCGTCAGCGGTAGGAATCCAGTCACGCTCCAGAGAAACAAGTTGTTCAATCCCCTTCAAAAACAGCTCTTCCGGGACTGCTGGCAGGCAGATTCGGTCACCGGATTGATTGAAACGGCGGGCATTCATCTCGGGACGAAACAGGGCGATTCGGCCATCAGCCCATTTGTAGGCTTTAAGTCCCTCAAATATTTCCTGGGCATAATGAAAGACGAGACAGGCAGGGTCGAGTACAAAAGGAGCGTACGGCTCAATCCTGGCGTCACACCACCCCTGGCCGGCTTTCCACTCAACCACCAGCATACGATCAGTGAAAAATTTACCAAAGCCCAATTGAGATTGGTCGGAAATTTTAGTTTTCATCTTCTCAGTCGGTAAAGGAACGATTTTTATATCCATGATAATGCCTCCAGTATCATATAAACAGAGTTGTTTTACTTATCATAAACAGCATGTTGCGGCAAGGCGAAAATATAATTGACAAAACCAAACCAATCTGTTTTAGTGCCGCCACCACCGTTCCTAACTATTTAAAATAACTGAATAATTTTAGTTTTGCTAAATAAATTTACCGAGGAGAATATCTACATGGAAAAATACCGATTTCGTAAAGTCATGGCGGCAAATAGGGGCGAAATTGCTATACGTATCTTTCGCGCATGCACAGAGCTGGGCATTGGCACGGTGGCACTTTATTCTGAAGAGGATAAGCTTTCCCTGCATCGCTACAAGGCTGACGAAGCATATCTGATCGGAAAAGGGAAGTCACCGATCGACGCCTACCTGGGGATTGACGAGATCATAGCCCTGGCGCTCAAGTCAGATGTTGATGCTATCCACCCTGGCTATGGATTCTTGGCGGAGAATGCCGAGTTCGCCGAGGAATGCCGGGTCAACGGCATAACCTTTATCGGTCCTTCCGCCGAGATGATGCGTTCATTGGGAGATAAAGTTTCCGGGAGGAGAGCGGCTATTGCTGCTGGAGTCAATGTTGTTCCTGGAACGGACAATCCGATCGAGAAGGAGGAGGATGCTCTCATCTTTGCCAAGGAACATGGCTATCCGATCATTATTAAGGCGTCAGCGGGCGGCGGCGGGCGCGGAATGCGTGTGGCGAATAACAAAAAAGAGCTGCTTGAGGGACTTGTTGCGGCCAGCAGCGAGGCCAAGGCTTCTTTCGGTAATGCCGAAGTTTTTCTGGAGCGCTATCTTGCACATCCGAAACATATAGAAGTCCAGGTATTAGGGGACCACTATGGTAATCTGGTACATTTTTTCGATCGGGATTGCTCTGTCCAGCGCCGCCATCAGAAAGTGGTTGAATTTGCGCCATCACTCTCTTTGACTCAGACCCAGCGTGAAGAACTTTGTACAGCAGCTCTCAAAATTGCCGGCCATGTCAAGTACCGCAATGCCGGAACCATTGAGTTTCTGGTGGACACCGAGGGTAAACACTATTTCATCGAGATGAACCCCCGTATTCAGGTGGAGCATACCGTGACCGAAATGATAACCGGACGCAATCTGGTACAGAACCAGATACTGGTCGCTTGCGGACACAAACTTTCTGATCCGGAGATAAATATCCCGTCGCAAAGTGCTATAGATATGCGCGGATATGCCATCCAGTGCCGCATTACCACCGAAGATCCGGCCAATAATTTTGCCCCGGATTTTGGAACCCTGACAACTTACCGTTCTGCCGCTGGCTGCGGAATCAGACTGGATGCCGGTAATGCTTTTACCGGGGCCAAGATCACCCCACATTATGATTCTCTTCTGGTCAAGGTCAGTTCCTGGGGTCTCAATTTTCCGGACGCTGCCAATATCATGAATCGTGCGTTGCAGGAGTTTCGTGTCCGCGGAGTCAAGACTAATATCGGTTTTCTAGAAAATGTCGTTACTCATCCGGTATTTCTCAGGGGACAGTGCGATACATCCTTTATCGAAAAACACCCTGAATTGCTTCACTTCCGCGAAAAGCAGGATCGTGCCAGCAAAGTACTGAATTTCCTCGGCGAAGTAATTGTCAACGGTTCCCCAGGTGTGGCAAAACCACTCAAGTCCGCTGAACTGATTGAGGCGCGTGTTCCTTACGTTGACTCCAATAGGCCCCGTCCGGCTGGCAGCAAGGATCTTTTTATGCAGTTGGGGGCCGAAGGGCTCTCTAAATGGATTCTGGAACAGAAAAAACTGCTGATAACTGACACAACCATGCGCGATGCCCACCAGTCCAATCTGGCAACCCGCGTACGCAGCTATGATATTCTCAAAATAGCCGAACCGACCTCATATCTGGGCGCCGACCTGTTTTCTCTGGAGTGCTGGGGGGGAGCAACCTTTGACGTCTCGATGCGCTTTTTGAAGGAAGATCCGTGGCAACGGCTGCACAAGCTCTCGGAGATGGTTCCGAATATTCTTTTCCAGATGCTGCTGCGCGGTTCAAATGCGGTTGGATATACCAACTATCCTGACAACGTTGTTCAGAAGTTTGTTGAAGAGGCGGCTGACTCCGGTGTTGATATCTTCCGTATTTTTGACTCTCTCAACTGGACAACCGGTATGAAGGTCGCTATGGATGCGGTGCGCAGATCGGGGAAAATCTGTGAGGCTTCTATTTGCTATACCGGCGACATAACCGACCCTAAACGGGACAAATACCCACTTGAGTACTACGTCAACATGGCGAAAGAACTTGAAAAAATGGGTGCCCACATCCTGGCCATCAAGGATATGGCCGGACTGCTCAAGCCGCTGGCGGCATATAAACTTGTAAAGGCACTGAAAGAGAATATCGGCATACCGGTTCATCTGCATACCCACGACACCTCCTCAAACGGCAGCGCCACGCTGCTCAAAGCCAGTGAAGCCGGCGTAGACATTGTTGATGCTGCGCTTTCCTCGCTCTCCGGTCTCACCGCCCAGCCAAACCTGAATGCACTGGTTGCGACACTGGAGGGTAGTGAGCGTGATCCGCTCGTCAACGCTCCGGGGCTACAAAAACTGGCTAATTATTGGGAAACGGTCCGTGATTATTATTCCCCATTTGAATCCGGCCTTAAAAGCGGCACCGCCGAGGTATACCACCATGAAATACCGGGTGGCCAGTATTCAAACTACAAGCCGCAGGTTGCAGGTTTGGGGCTGATCGAGCGCTGGGATGACTGCAAAGAGATGTACCACAAAGTCAACATGATGTTCGGCGATATTGTCAAGGTCACTCCATCCTCGAAGGTTGTCGGTGATATGGCCATGTTTCTGGTCAAAAACAATCTGGAACCGGAGGATGTTTTTACTACCAGCGAGGATCTGGCCTTCCCGGAATCGGTTGTAGGTATGTTCAAGGGGATGCTTGGTCAGCCGTACCAGGGGTGGCCGCAGGAACTCCAAAAAATCATCCTCAAAGGTGAACAACCAATTACCTGTCGCCCCGGAGAATTGCTGGAACCTGTAGATTTTGTGGAGGAAAAACTTAAGCTTGAGGAAAAGTTAGGTCACCGCATTGATGACCGGGCGCTGGTTTCAGCCATCCTCTATCCAAATGTTTTCCCTGAATTCGACCGCCATCGTGTGGAGTTTTCCGACACTTCGGTTATTCCGACTCCTATCTTCTTTTATGGTCTTGAGCCGGGGCAGGAAACCTCTCTGGATATCGAACCTGGAAAAACCCTGATCATTAAGCTAAATGCAGTTGGAAAAGTGCAGAGTGATGGTACCCGCGCCGTGTATTTCGAGTTAAATGGCAATAACCGTTCGGTGGTTATCCGTGACCAGTCCGTACAAAGCGATGAGGAGGTACGCATAAAGGCCGATAAAGGGAATCCCTGCCATGTTGCGGCGCCGATGCCTGGTAAGGTGCTTAAGGTGAACGTCAAGGCTGGTGATGCAATCAAGGCCGGAGATGTTATGATGGTGACCGAAGCGATGAAGATGGAGACCAACATCAAGGCCAAAGCGGATGGTGTGGTGGTTGAAGTCAAGTTTAAAGAGGGTGCTAAAGTGGAGAAGGAAGATCTGGTAATTATTGTAGCGGAATAGGGACACGTTTAGGCACAAAAACGCTAACGCCCAACTTCCTGAAGGAGGTGGGGCGTTAGCGTTTTTTGTGACAACCTACTAAATTACTTATCCAGAAATGTCCATCTTCCAGCGCAGATACATCTCTTCGACCTTGTCCCTGGCCCATGGTGTCCGCCTCAGAAATTTCAGGCTGGACGGAATGCTAGGTTCATGAGTAAAGCAGCGGATATCGATGCACTTGCCCATCTCCTCCCAGCCATATTGACCTACCAGTTCGGAAAGGATTGATTTCAGTGTAACACCGTGCAGTGGATCAAGGTTGTTTTGAACGGTCATTCTCTGTTTCTCCTCCACGTCGGTTCATCAAATTGCTGTTGTCATGATCTTTAGCGATCAGTGAATGATAGAGGCTAATGTGTTCTGCCACTTCATTCTGTGGTGAAAATGAATCATGCATATATTCACCTGCGCGTTGACCCAGATCCGCACGCAGTTCGGGGCTTTCCATCAACCTGACTATGCTTTTTAAGAAGGATTCCTTGTCCTGATACAGCAGGCCGGTAACTTCATGGCGCACAAGCGTCCGATTACCGGGTATGTCGCTCGCCAAAACTGGCCTCCCAAGGGCCATAGCCTCCAGCAGGGTGTTTGACATCGACTCGGAGTGGGAAGAGTTAAGCACTACATCGGCGCGGGTATAGAGACTACCTATCCGTTCGCGGGTGATCTCGCCGAGCCACACGGCGTACGGGGCTTCACATAGTATGCTGCGGATTGTGGCGGCATAATCCTGATCAATAATTCCTCCCGCTATGACAAGCTGAATGGCAGGGAATCGGCTTGCCAGAGGTGCCAACGTATGCAAAGGGAATTCGATCTGTTTGACCGGCCTGAAGGCTGCAGGCAACAGTAATACAAAGGCATCATCTTTTATTCCGAAGCCCTCAGTTGCTGCAACAGGCAACTTTTCGACCCCTTGTGGGATGACTGTGACCCTGTCTGTAATCTGCGGAAAAAAGCGGACTAGTTTTACGGCCTCGCTAACGCCGAAACAGACTACAGACTGAGCAGCCTCGATGGCACGAGCTGTGTCAGAGTGATCACGCAGAAGCGGGTCATGCAAATCGCTACCGGTGATGGTAATAATAAATGGCAGATCAAGACGTTTTGCCAGGCAACGGGTGAGTCCGCCACAGTAGTGGGCATGAAATCCGTGGATCAACTGAGGGGAGAAGGAGGTGAGTTGCAGTTCCATTTCTGACAATGAAAGGGCATCCGCAGATAGAACGAGCACATCCGCCCCGGATTTACGAAGGAAATGGCTGATGCGGTTGACGGTTGTGATGTTGCCCCGCAGAGGACCGATTGAGTATGGTGAGATCAAGGCAATACGCATGCGGCTAGCAACAGACCTGATTTCTGCCCCTGTTCTTTGCCTTATAAAGCGCCTTATCGGCAGCTTTCATGACATCTTCGGTGGACGTAAGCAATTCGCTGCGCTCTGCAACGCCAATACTGATGGTAACCGAAGCATATGCACCTTCCCGCCGGTTTCCCCGTTTTACCGCCCCTTGCTTTTGCGTCTTAGGACGCTCGCTACCGCGCAGGGCTAGCTGGTAGTCGGCAATGTTCTTGCGTAGTTCCTCAAGGTGGGGAATCGCTTCATCTGCATGGCGACCGGGAAAGAGGATCGTGAATTCCTCTCCTCCATAACGAAATGCCTTGCCGCCGCCACTGACATCCATAATCTTCCGGGCCACCATCTTTAGTACTTGATCACCAACGTCATGCCCGTAAGTATCGTTGAAATTTTTGAAATGGTCTACATCCAGCATGGCAACAGCATAGCGACGACCGAGCCCGTGCAGATTTTCGTTCAGGGAACGACGTGAGGGGAGACCGGTCAGGTCGTCGCAGAACGCCATTTTGTAGGAGTCCCGGAGGATGCTCAGGGTGATGATTGCTGACCCGGAAATGCAGAAGGCGGTATAGACATCGCGGTTTGTAAGCCAGTTGCAGGCGATGAAGAACGATGCCAACGCACCGACCATTCCGCAGTCGATAGGGGTCTGGCGACGCACCGCCAGAACGGCTACAATTGTAAAACAGAGCGCGCCAACTGCTAAAGCCGGCTCAGGAATCAGCATGCCGTCTAAAAACTGCAGCAGGGAGTAATTACGGGCGATATATGGCAGGATAGCAATAAAGTTGTATCGGAAAAGCCAGAAGGCGACTATCACCTGCACAGCCAGAAAAACAAAGCGCAGTCGGCCGGCAGTAGTGAAAAAACCACGTTCTCGCATGAAGGCGATCAGGGCAAAGTTGATAGGGATTAGAAGTACAAAGGCCTGATAAATTTCATTGAGACGCGGTTCAATAGATTTTCCGACCAGGAAATTTTGTGAGCCCCAGTAGAAAATGAGTAGCAGCAACAGTACCATGAACGGGCGACCACGATGAAAATGGATGGCAAGAAACATTCCCAGTGCAGTTATAAGATATGGGGAGAGCACTACCAGTTCAAGATGTTCTGGAGTAAGGGCGGGCATCTGGCGGGCAAGGAACCAGGTCGAGATAAGTATAGAAACTGGGACACCGAAGATGAACAATCTTTTTATGACGATGGAAAACAAGCGACAAAGGCCCCCGACATTGTAAATATTTGCTCCGTTTGCATACACCGTTAGTTGGAGGGCTGTCAACGCATTTCGGGAAGTTCGGCGACAGTGGTGAAAAACTGGTTTTGTAGTATAAAAGTCTTCCAACATATTAAACAATATAGACAGTGAATAATGGTTACAAATTGTTGTAACGTGCTGACAAAAATATGGTACTTGAACTTTGCCGTACTTCTGCTATTGTTCTAAAGTTAATTCTCGGCTGGTTTAATTAGCGTAGTGGAAGTCTTTTATGGTTGTACAATCCGAAAAATTCTTTTTAGGTCGCCAACCGATTCTTGATCGCAATCAGGAAATTATCGGCTATGAACTTCTGTTTCGTTCGGCGAATATAGATCATGCCGTCTTTGATAGCTATTCCCACGCCTGTTCAAATGTAATCACGCATGCGCTTTCCTCATTTGGAATGCATGAAGTGCTGGGTAATAAATTCGGGTTTATAAATGTGCACCTCGGATTGCTATTATCAGAAATGCTTGAACTTCTGCCGATAGGCCAGACTGTGCTTGAGCTTCTTGAAATGATTCAGCTTGATGATCAGGTGCTAGAACGCTGTCGTGAGCTGAAGGAGTTAGGTTTCCTCCTTGCCCTTGATGATCATGAGTTTGATGCCTCCAATAACGAAATCTATAATGTTGTTGATATTATCAAGATAGATGTCCTTTTGACAGGAATGGATGCTTTGCCGGAAATGGTCAGGCAGTTACGGAAGTATCCGGTCAAAATTTTGGCTGAAAAAGTGGAAACGGTAGAACAGTTTCAAATCTGTTACGATTTGGGTTTCGATCTGTTCCAGGGGTATTTTTTCGCGCGACCGGTCGTGCTCAATCGTAGAAAGATAGACATCTCCGGGTTGGCATTGCTGAAGCTGTTGCAGCAGTTGACAGCGGGTGCCAGCATCGAGATCATCGAGATGACGTTCAAGGAAAACCCCGGACTTTCCTACAATCTGCTTCGGCTTGTAAATTCTGTGGCTCTCGGGATGCGTGAAAAAATTAAGACGCTCCGTCACGCAATTCTTCTGCTAGGAATGAATCACCTGCGTCGCTGGACTCAGCTTTCGCTGTTTGCTGGTCATGATGCACGTGGTATTAATCACCCGCTACTGGAAATGGCTGCCGTGCGGGGACGACTCATGGAAACTATGCTTAAGCAGTTGGCCGGACGTACTGCCAACGATGAGCAAGCAGAAGCGGCTTTCATGGTGGGCATTTTGTCACTGCTGGATATTTTATTTGAGACTCCGATGGAGGAAATAATTGCCAATCTGAACCTCAATGATGATGTAAGTTCGGCTCTCTTAAAGAGGGAAGGTCGGCTTGGCAAAATGCTGATGCTCGCTGAAAAACTTGAGGTGACTGATTTTGATGCGGTGACTGTTCTGCTGGGTGAGTGCGGGGTTTCTCTCGACCAGCTGCTGACTGCGCAACTGGAAGCTTTTAGCTGGAGAAGTTCAATTGTTCATCAGGAAGATTAACTTTGCAAAAGTAATGTTGACAAGGAATTGAAGTATGTGGGCAACAAAACTTTTAGCCTGTTATCTTGAGGGTGAGCCATTCAAAATAGTCCTTGAACACAGTCTGCACGTTGCAGGTTATGCTCTTGAGATTGCCGACCGCCTGGAGTTAGCGGAAAATGATCGTCTATTTATTAACGAAGCGGCACTGCTGCACGATATAGGTGTCTGTCAGGTGTATGCACCCGAACTCGGATTGTATGGTAAAAAACCGTACGTTATGCATGGCGTTCTAGGGCGGGCTATCCTGAAGAAGGAAGGCTATCCACTTCATGGGTTGGTGTGTGAACGCCATACAGGTGTTGGCTTGACAAGTGAGGATATTATCAGGCAAAAGCTGCCTCTTCCGCATCGGGAGATGTGTCCACAGTCACTATCAGAGAAGATTATTTGTTTTGCCGATTTATTTTATTCTAAGAAGCCGGGCAGCTTAGGTAAACGAAAGAGCGTTGCACAAGTGAGAAAAAAGTTACTCCCTTTTGGTGAAGAAAAGGTGATAGTTTTTGATGCTTGGCTAACTCAATTTGATATGCATTGATAAAGACTGAAATCGGTTGCTTTTTATTATACCTTGTTTTACATTAACCCCCTTTTTCAGCTTCTTATAATCTGTTACCCACCAGGCGGTTCCCCTTGCAGAAGAATGCATTAACCATTCAGGATCTTCGTTCACGTATCGATAGTATTGATGATGCTATATTAGACCTGTTGAATGAACGGTCTCAGGTAGTTCTTAGTGTCGGTCGACTAAAATCAGGAGATAATCTTGATTTTCACGTTCCGGGGCGTGAACGCCAGATTTATGAGCGTCTGCTGAGCCAAAATCCGGGACCGTTTCCGAATGATGCCCTTAAAAGCGTTTATCGAGAAATAATTTCGGCATGCCTGGCGCTGGAATCTCCGATGAAAGTTGCGTTTCTGGGGCCCAAGGCTACCTTCAGCCATTTGGCGACCATGCAGCAGTTTGGTCTTTCGGCCGAACTGATCCCGTTGAAGTCAATCCCTGCCGTTTTTGAAGAGGTGGAGAAGGGCAAAGCTCTCTACGGAGTAGTGCCGGTCGAGAACTCGACGGAAGGAGTCATTTCCCACACTCTTGATATGTTTGTAGAAAGTAAACTGCAAATTACTGCCGAGATTCTTCTTGAGGTGCATCATGATCTGCTATCGCGCACTGGTCGGATGGAGGATATCAAAAAGGTCTACTCGCATGCACAGCCAATTGCTCAGTGCCGTCAGTGGCTCGACGATAATTTGCCCGGCATTCCCATGGTTGATGTAGCCTCAACTGCCGTGGCAGCCCAGATAGCCAGTGAAGATTATACCGCTGCTGCCATAGCCAGCGAGCTGGCTGCCTCGCTCTACGACCTCAAGGTTGTCAAGAGCAGGATAGAAGATCAGGTTAACAATTTTACCCGTTTTCTGGTAATTGCCCGTAAGGGGTGTGACCGATCCGGAAACGACAAAACCTCAGTGCTCTTTTCGGTCAAGGATGAGCCCGGCATTCTCTGTCGTATGCTGGAACCCTTTGCCAAGCGGGGAATCAACCTTTCGAAGATTGAATCGCGGCCATACAAGAGTAAGGCATGGGAGTATATCTTTTTTCTTGATCTTTTCGGCCATGTCTCTGATCCCGAAGTTTCGGCGGCTCTTGAGGAACTCAAGGGATGCTGCCAGTTCCTCAAGGTTCTCGGATCCTATCCGCGGTCGATGTAGGAGGGGGACGGGATGAGTGTGATGATAGAACGTCTGGCCATTGTCGGCGTAGGGCTGATCGGTGGTTCTCTTGTACGGGCACTGCGCGAGGCCGGAGCCGTAAAGAGCGTTATCGGCATTGGCAGATCCCGTCCAAACCTGGAGGAGGCGCTCTCCTTGGGGATCTGCGACGAGATTACCCAGGATCCGATCGAAGGGGTACGGGGCGCTGATATGGTCTTCATCTCCGTACCGGTCTGTGCCATCCCCGGAGTTTTAGCGGAGATAGCACCGGCTCTGGCCCCCGGCTGCATCGTTACTGACGGCGGCAGCGTCAAGTCCGCGATTGTCGACGAGTGCGAGGCGCTTATACCGTCCGGCTGTTATTTCGTCGGCGGTCACCCTATTGCCGGCACCGAACACACTGGTGCTGCCGCCTCATTCGCTACCCTCTACCGTGGCAGGCGATGCATCCTGACGCCAACAGAACGAACCGACGTCGCTGCCCTGGAACTGGTTGCCAGTTTGTGGAGGCTTACCGGGGCCGATGTCTGTTTCATGGATCCTGGGCATCATGACCGGATCTTTGCCGAGATTTCGCACTTGCCCCATATGGCGGCCTATGCCTTGGTGCATGCGGTGGGGACTGCGGACGTGGAAGGGGAAAATGTCCTCTCCTACACTGCCGGAGGTTTTCGGGATTTTACCCGCATCGCCTCTTCCGATCCGGCCATGTGGCGCGACATCGCCCTGATGAACCGGAATTCACTCCTGAAAAGCATCGATGGTTTTTCGGCCAGCATGGCCGAGCTGCGACAGCACATCGAGGCGGGAGATGGCGCGGGATTGAGTGCGTTTTTCACCACAGCAAAACAGTTTCGCGATGGAATTGTCTGATTACTAATTTATTCTCTGGAGAATCTGTGAGTTCAATAACCATACAACCGGCAGTTTCAGTCAGCGGTGAGATAGTGGTTCCCGGTGACAAATCCATTTCCCACCGTTCAATCATGCTCGGAGCGATTGCCAACGGCGTCACAACGGTTCGCGGTTTTCTCCGTGGCGAGGATAATATGTCCACCATGCATGCCTTTCGTGCCATGGGAGTCGAAATCGTTGACGACGGCGAAACTATTCACATTACCGGTCGGGGATTGCACGGGCTTCGGGAACCGGGTGATGTTCTGGACTGCGGCAATTCCGGCACAACGATTAGGCTGATAACCGGCCTCCTGTCCGGCCAGTCATTCTTTTCGGTTGTAACCGGCGATCAATACCTGAGAAAACGCCCCATGAAGCGTGTTGTTGAGCCTCTTTCGCGCATGGGAGCGCGCATTGCCGGACGCAGCGGCGGCACTTTGGCCCCGTTGGCTATCAGTGGCGGTTCATTGAAAGGGATTGACTATCAATCTCCGGTTTCCAGTGCCCAGATCAAGTCATCGCTCATGCTGGCCGGTCTATACGCCGACGGTGAAACGACGGTCAGCGAACCGAGTTTGTCTCGGGATCACTCTGAGCGAATGTTTCAGTTGTTTGGTGCTTCACTCGTAAGGCATGACAAAGGGGTAACGGTTAGGGGCGGAGTTGAGCTGACTGCCCAGGAAGTTACCGTGCCGGGAGATATATCCTCAGCTGCTTTTTTTATTGTAGCCGCCCTGATAACGCCAAATTCCGAGCTACTGATAAAAAATGTCGGTGTCAACCCTTCCCGTACCGGAGTAATAGATATTCTGCAAGCCATGGGTGGGAATATTCAGCTGTTGGAGCTGCGTGATGTTTCTGGTGAACCTGTAGCTGATATTCTTGTGCGCTCCTCCCATCTCAAAGGAATTACAATATCCGGTAGTGTTGTTCCGCGTGCTATTGATGAATTCCCGGCGATCTGTGTCGCTGCGGCACGTGCCGAAGGAGTTACGATCATCAGGGACGCAAAGGAATTGCGAGTAAAAGAGACCGACCGAATTACCGCCATAGCAGATAATCTCAGGAAATTGGGCATCACTGTTACAGAGTCTGAAGATGGTATGGACATTACCGGCTCAGAACAGCTACTTGGCGGGATAGTTGACAGCTCCGGTGACCATCGCATCGCCATGTCCATGTCAGTTGCCGCTCTTGTAGCTTCCAGTACAATCACCGTGACGGATATCTCATGTGTCGCAACATCTTTCCCCTCCTTTTTTCCGCTGCTCGAAAAAGTTGCCCAGAAAAGCAGATGAAATCACGACCTGATGGTATTGTCATCGCAATAGACGGCCCCTCCGGTGCCGGGAAAAGTACTATCGCAGGCCAGTTGGCAGAACGTCTCGGTTATATCCAGATCGATACAGGTGCCATGTATCGGGCCGCGGCTTTCCTGCTCTCACGCGCAGATGTTGATCTAACTGATCTTGCTGCTGTTGAGCAATTTTGCCAGAATATTGACATACGGCTTGAGGTCGTTTCAGGCAGGCAGGCGGTACTCGCTAACGGCATGGATGTGACGGATCAGCTTCGTACTCCGGAAATGTCGCTTCTGACCTCTAGAACCTCAATGCTCAAGCCTGTGCGGGAAGCGCTGATGAAATCGCAGCAAAAAATGGGGAGCAGAGGTGGTGTTGTTCTCGAAGGGCGCGATATAGGTACAGTGGTGTTCCCTGATGCTGAAATAAAATTTTATTTGAGTGCGTCTGTGGAAGAGCGTGCCAGAAGACGCTGTGAAGAGTTGATCTGCAAAGGGGAGCCGGTTACGCTTGCAGAGACCATTGCCGCTGTTGTAGAGCGGGACCGGCAGGATTCTGAAAGAGATATCGCTCCACTCAGGCAAGCTGACGATGCCATCCTGATTGATTCATCGCGGCTTTCTGTTGACGAGGTGCTGACCATAATGGTTACAAGATGCCATAATAAAATAGATAACATAGATTCTTTGCTATGAAAGTTATCCTTGCAAAACAGGCTGGCTTTTGTTTCGGGGTGAAGCGTGCAACGCAGTTGGCTTTTGAAGCGGCCGGCAAGGATCAAAAAACCTACACACTCGGCCCGATTATTCATTCGCCCCAGGTTGTCGGTAAGCTCGAAAAGTTAGGAATTAGCGTCCTTCATTCTCTTGATGGTTTGGAACAGGGCACAATTATTATCCGGTCTCACGGTGTAGAATTGGAAGAAATCAATAAAGCTCGGAAGAAAAATCTCAATATTGTAGATGCAACCTGCCCGTTTGTAAAAAAGGCGCAGGAACATGTGAAAGAACTGTCAGACGAAGGATATAGCGTTGTCGTTGTTGGTGATGCTGACCATCCTGAAGTCCAGGGGATAGTTTCCTATAGTGGGGAAAAAGTTTTTGTCGTTGCATCCGATGAAGATGTCAAAAAACTTCCTAAAATGAAAAAAATAGGTGTGGTAGCTCAGACAACCCAATCGTTTGAAAATCTGAAAAACGTTGTGGTTGAATGTTTGCAACGAGGTGGAGAAATCCGCGTTTATAACACTATTTGTGATGCAACCGCAGTCCGTCAGGAAGAGGCAAAGGAGTTGGCCGGTCAGGTTGACTGTATGTTGGTGGTAGGAGGGTTTAACAGTGCTAATACAAGCCGTTTGCTTGAAGTCTGTGCCGAACTCCAGCCGCGTACCTATCACATTGAAACGGCTGAGGAGATTAACCCGGCATGGCTTGAAGGTGCTGAGCAGGTTGGGGTAACCGCAGGTGCCTCTACTCCGAAGTGGATTATTGATGAAGTTATGAACAAAATTGAGGAATTGAATAAAAGCGATTGAAATATTTGGCTCATATTGTTACATTGCCAAGCTCGATAAAAAGAGAAGAACGATAAACGTCCAGGGGGTATGGTGCAATGGTTGATTTTAAAAGGCTTGACGCTGTCGAAGATGAGAATGAAGAATTCGACGGTGATCAGCAGAGCAGTGAATTTGCAGCGCTTTTCACTGAAAGTTTAAAAGATCGTCCCGAACGGGATAAAATCATAGAGGGAACTGTAGTGCGCGTGGATGTTGATACGGTCCTCGTTGATATCGGTTTAAAGTCTGAAGGGCATGTGCCCTTAGCAGAATTCATGAATGCAGAAGGCGAAGTTTCTGTTCAAATAGGCGATAAAATCCGTGTATTGATGACTCGTCAGGATGGTAAAAAAGGGTATGTCCTTTCCAAAAAGAAAGCAGATTATCTTTCTGCATGGGATAAAATCGGTGACGCCTGTCAGGAAGGTGGCATCATCGAAGGCACCATTACCGGTAAGGTAAATGGCGGTTTTACGGTAGATATTGGCGGCATTCAGGCTTTCCTGCCGTCTTCACAGGTTGATATTCGTCCTTCATCTGACTCCGATGGTTATATAGGAGTGAAATCTAATTTCAAGGTTATTAAAATCAATCAGCGTCGTGACAATATTGTGCTGTCGCGTCGTGCTGTACTTGAGGAGGAGCGTGCATCAGTACGCGATGTGACTCTTGAAAAGCTTGAAGAAGGACAGATCGTAGAAGGGACAATTAAAAATGTTACCGACTATGGTGCATTTGTTGATTTGGGTGGAGTTGACGGTTTGCTTCATGTCTCAGATCTTTCCTGGGGAAGGGTCGGTAAGCCAACGGATGTTCTTAAGCCTGGTCAACATATTACTGCCAAAGTTCTGAAATTCGACAAGGCTAAAGGGAAAATCTCGCTTGGTGTCAAGCAGACCCTTGTTGATCCTTGGCTTGATGTGCCTGCCAAGTTTCCGATTGGAGGGCGTGTACAGGGCAAGGTTGTCAGTTTGATGGAATATGGCGCTTTTGTTGAGTTAGAGCCAGGCATTGAGGGGCTAA
This sequence comes from Geobacteraceae bacterium, assembly GCA_025355965.1. Classification (GTDB taxonomy): domain Bacteria; phylum Desulfobacterota; class Desulfuromonadia; order Geobacterales; family Pseudopelobacteraceae; genus JACRCG01. The sequence continues at coordinate 4,728 of JANXYR010000076.1, read as the reverse complement.
TTCATGTTTCAGAAATGTCATGGACAAAGCGTGTTCGCCGTGCAGCCGACGTTCTGAATATTGGTGATGAAGTTGAAACGGTTATACTTGGTATCGACATGGGAAATCGCAAGATATCTCTGGGTCTTAAACAGGTGTCTGAAAATCCATGGGCTTCAATTGCTAATAAATATCCGGTAGGCACCAGGATTGAAGGTCAGATCAAGAATATGACTGATTTCGGAATGTTTATTGGTATCGAAGATGGTATTGACGGGTTGGTACATGTTTCGGATATGTCGTGGACAAAGCGCATCAAGCACCCTGGTGATGTTTACGAAAAAGGGAGTCTTGTACAGGCTGTTGTTCTAAAAGTTGATGTTGAAAATGAGCGACTTTCTCTTGGCATCAAACAGCTTGAGCCAGACCCTTGGAGTTTGGCGCCAGGAAAATATCGTGCTGGAGCACTGGTTACCGGCAAAGTTACCTCCTTGACTGATTTCGGGGTTTTTGTAGAACTGGAAGAAGGCATAGAAGGCCTGATTCACGTGTCTGAATTGTCACGTGAAAAAGTTGCATCCGCCAAGGAATTTGCTGCGATAGGTGATAATCTGGAAGCGATTGTAATAAGTTGCGATCCAAAAGACCGCCGGATATCCCTCTCAATAAAATCAATGCATGTCGCTGTAGAAAAAGCTGACTTTGAGCAGTATATGGGATCACAGGGAGAGTCAACGTCGACTTTTGGTGATTTACTGAAACAGGGCTTAAACAACAGATCCAACTAATTTTATTATGAGCCAGAGGGACGTATGACCAAAAGTGAACTCATTGAAAAAGTCGTTCAATCACACGGAATATTGAATATCAAGGTTTCCGAAATCGTAGTTAATACGGTTTTTGATTCAATTGAAGAGGCCCTTAAATCCGGTGATAAAGTAGAAATTCGTGGTTTCGGAAGTTTTACAATTCGTGAACGTCTTGGGCGTGAAGCGAGAAACCCGAAAAGTGGTGAGGTCGTGCGCATTCCGTCCAAAAAGACACCATTTTTCAAGACAGGTAAAGAGCTTAAAGAGCGCGTAAACTGCTGATAAGCGGATTGCTGTCAATTTTGCCCGAATGGCGGAACTGGTAGACGCAAGGGACTTAAAATCCCTCGGTGGAAACGCTGTGCCGGTTCGATTCCGGCTTCGGGCACCAAAAAATAATCCAATATGATGTAGTGAAGTACTTAAGCCCCTTGAAAATAGGGGCTTTTTTATTGCCTGTTGTCTTTTGTGGTCCAATCTGGCATGGCTAAATCCACAATGTTTGGGGGCCGATATAAGGACCGGCTCCCATGTCTGAAAAAATGCCAGCCCCCAAAAAGGAGAAAAGCCAATGCCAAAGCGGATTCAGCCACTATCAGACATTCAGGTTAAGAGCGTGAAACCGGCCCCCAAAGAAGTAAAGCTTTTTGACGGGGGTGGTCTTTTCCTTTTGGTTACGCCGACTGGGGGGAAGTTATGGCATTTCAAATATCGCTTTGGAGGTAAGGAAAAAACTTACCTTCGGTGCTTACCCTGTAATCACTCTTGCCGATGCCGGGCAGCGCCGGGAGGATGCAAAGAAGCTCCTGGTCAATGGTATCGACCCAGGCGAAACCAAGAAGGTACAAAAGGCGGCACAGGGTGAGCAGAACACAAATACTTTTGAGGTTATCGCCCGCGAATGGCACAGCAAGTTTGCGCATACATGGGTTCCAAGTCATGCACAGCATAAACTTGAACGGCTTGAAAAGAATGTTTTTCCCTGGATCGGCAAACGACCAATCAAAGAACTTACTGCACCAGATATTTTGGCTGTTTTACGGCGTCTCGAATCACGGGGTATTTTGGATACTGCGCATAGAGTGCGTTTTGAATGCAGCTCGATATTTCGCTATGCCGTTGCAACTGGTCGCGCAGATCGTGACCCGGTAGCCGATTTGAAAGGGGCATTGCCACCAGTAAAGAACGGGCACCATGCAGCGCCAACAGATCCGAAAGCAGTTGCGCCACTTCTTAAAGCTATTGATGAGTTTCAAGGTTCTTTCGTGGTCAAGTGCGCTTTACAGCTTGCGCCGTTGTTGTTTGTTCGTCCTGGAGAGTTGCGGGCTGCTGAATGGAGTGAGATTGATTTTGAGACAGCTGAATGGAATATACCCGCTGGTAAAATGAAAATGAAAATAGCTCATCTGGTGCCGCTTTCAACGCAAGTGGTTAAGGTATTGCTTGAGCTGAAGGAGCTCACCGGACACAGTAAATATGTTTTTCCTTGCCACCGCTCTCCACTTCGTTGCATGTCAGAAAATGCCGTTAATGCAGGGTTGCGTCGTATGGGGTTTGAGAAATCAGAGATAACCGGACATGGCTTTCGGGCTATGGCGCGAACCCTTCTTGATGAAGTCTCGCATGTCCGGCCTGATTATATTGAACACCAGCTTGCCCATGCAGTCAAAGACCCGAACGGCAGAGCATATAACCGGACGGCTCACCTTGTGGAACGAAAGAAGATGATGCAGTTATGGGCTGATTACCTGGATGGATTGAAGGTTGGGCAGATTTAACGGGGTTGAGGCTGACCGTGCGCGCTTTTGGGCCGGTCTTGGCGATGGTTGGAAACATCATCTGTTTTTACTGTTTGACATGCCGTAAGATATAACTTACATTGATTGCAATGCTGACAGAGCCATTCAGAATAGCGTACTACACCGACGAAAACGGGAAAAAACCATTCCGGGAATGGTTACATGATTTGCGTGACCAAATTGCGGCAGTGCGCATTCGCGCTCGCTTGACGCGGGTAAGGGCAGGAAACTTTGGTTCAGTACGCAACGTCGGCGAAGGTGTTGTGGAACTGAAGATAGATCATGGCCCCGGTTATCGTGTGTATTATGCGATTGACAATGGAACGGTTGTTCTCCTTTTGTGCGGTGGAGACAAACGGACTCAACAGCGCGATATAGAAAGCGCCCAACGGTTTTGGAAAAACCATCAGGAACAACGAAAATGAAACATATGACCGACTACGAATCCGATCTTCATGAATGGCTGAAATCTCCCGAAAATGCAGCTGCATATCTGAATGCAGTTTTGGAAGAGGGTGACAAATCTGCGATGTTGCTAGCCTTGCGGGAAGTGGCGCAGGCTAACGGCGGCATGACAGCAATTGCAGAAAGATCACATGTAAAACGTGAGAGCCTTTACCAGATGCTTTCCAAACGCGGTAATCCAGAACTAACCAGTCTTTTTAATGTTCTTCATGGTATGGGATTGACCATTACCATACAACCTATGCAGGAAGTCGGGGCATAACAATCCCATTTATTTCAATCACGCCTCTTTCAGAAGTTGCTCTTCAATTGCTTTAAGCGTTCTACCCGATTCATCTTGCCAGCTTTGCGGGCCACTTCTGCTCGTTCCTGCAACAAGTGCGGCAGCACAGGAAGACGAACTTAATAACGAATCTTTCTCAAGCCGATAATGATCTCCGTTAAGCTTGATATTTCCATCTTCCAGCCACTTATCTCTAATAGATTTCCATCCCGGTGCCAGACTTGAGTTGACAGAAGCAGATATGTCGGAGCCAGCAAGTAACAGAAAACCGTCATCAGTAACCTGACCATGAGCTTTGAGATTCTTAAGTGAAAAAATCAAAGGAATACCTGCAATTGAAGCTTTTTTGCCTTGCTCATCGTTTGTGAATGCCGCTTTTAGCGGTTCAAGAACTTTATGCCCGAGCGAACCAAGCACTATTCTCATATTGTTGATAAATTCTTCCATCGTATCCCTGTCCGCACGTGGCAGTGAAGACTCTGTTGGAGTTTTTAAATGTTCTGTTTTGTATCGTTGCGCTTGAACTGCTAAAGCGGTTAGCCTTGCCTCCAAATATTTGATATGAGACTTTGTCAAGTTCTCGTCTTTACTTGAAAATATGACTACTTCATTCCAAAAATCCTTTTGCCTGTCATGATCATTTAAACGCTTTATGACGTTTTCTGATTCCCCGATATACACTCTATTTTCGGTGTCGTTACTTTGACGTTCAAATAGGAAATATACTCCTGGCCTTTTTGTCTCTTCCCATCTGGATAACTCGGCAAAACGGCTACGAGGAGCATGAACTGCCTGCCCAGACCAGTTGACGATTTCTACGTGTCTGATCCCGGACGGTGTTCCATCTGCAAGATAAATAGTGATTTTTCTTCCGAAATTCATGATGCATCGTCTCCATTCATTTTTTCAACGTGTATGAGGGCTGACCCGCCCTCGGCGGGTCTTGCCGATGGTTGGGGTCACGCTTTAAAATCCTTTACTTTTATAACATGTGTGGTATATTTGAGCCATGGTTTTCCGACTTTCATACTACAATGAAACTGTCGAGGCTGAGCTTGATGCTTGGCCTGTTGGCTTGCGTGCTCGATTTCGGGCATTGACCGTGCGCATGGAAGAATACGGTCCCAATTTGGGAATGCCGCATACACGTGCGCTTGGTAATGGCCTTTTTGAGATCCGTGCCAAGGCAGAAGAAGGAATTGGAAGAGCGTTTTTCTGCACCATGGTCGGAAGAAAGATAGTTATTCTTCACAGTTTCATCAAAAAGACGGACAAGACACCAAAACGGGAACTCGATATAGCGCTCACTCGGCAGAAGGAGGTAATTAGTCATGAGCTATAAGCCGGTTACGTACCACCCCAGGAAAAAATTGGAGAATGAGCTTCAAGACCC
>JANXYR010000059.1 GCA_025355965.1 Geobacteraceae bacterium | reverse complement strand
TTCCGCCGATGCCGGGAATGTCGGCCGTCAGGTAGGGGTGTGCCATTTGGCTTTATCCTTCTCTGTCACTTGATTCTAATGACTCAACTTTGTCGTTCTGGACGTTTACCCTCGGGGCACAAACCCATGGTATTTTGTACACTGTTGGCATATGGATAATAGTATCAATATTAATATCGTATATCAAGGAGGGTGGCAGACTGTGGCTCCTTTTTGCTTGCAACTCTGATAGGTTTGGATACAATCTACGTTATTAATTTTCAGCAGGTTAATATATTTTAGAATCAATTGCTCGTAAGAGCGGAGTGGGTATGAAAAACCTGAAAAATATACCTTTGCAGGAAAACGATTGTCTGGCTATTGAAACAGCAGGTACAACCCTGATAAAAGAGTTTCCGGTTGAAACTGTTATCCTGTTTGGTTCAAAGTCGCGAGGCAGTGGCGATGAGTTTTCTGATGCCGACCTGCTTCTGGTAACCAGGCGTCCACTAAACTGGCGCGAGGAGAAGGCAATTATTAGCAGATTGTTCGATATAGGCATGGCCTTTAACGTGATATTCAGCCCCCTGTTTGCCTCCCATGATGAATGGGAAGGAGGAGTTTTTCAGAAATTTCCGGTTTATGCAGATATCATGAGGGATGGAGCGCTCGTAGCATGAGTGCAAATATTATCATTGATTACTGGATGGAAAAAGCACGTGACGATTTGGCTTCGGCTCTGGAGAACGGTTCAGCCGGAAGATTCCAGGTTGCCGTCAGAGATGCTTATTTCTGTTGCTTTCATGCCTTTTCAGCTCTCATTCTGAAAGAGAACCGTTCGTTCCGCTCGCATAAAGAGGTTCGTTCTTCCCTTCATCGCGATTACGTGAGAACAGAAATTATCGCGCCGCAATGGGGAAAACATTTCGATTGGCTGTTTGACAACCGGCAAAAAGTAGATTACAGGCCGCTGGTTACATTTGAACGTGAAGAGATTGATGAAATCTTGGAACAAAGTCAGGCGTTTCTCCGCGAGATGGAGCGTTTGGTTTATGTGGTTGGAAACATTGGGATTCAAGAATAAATTCGGCAGATATACGCTAGCGTGACATTGTAACTGGTTAGAGTCCTCCTGTTTTTCCACTATTGTTTTCTCTTGCCCCTTTTCCCTATTTTTTCCACCTGTGCCAACCGTACGGTCAACTGCTGGTAGCGTTCAAAAAAAAATGCCACCCGTTCAAAAAACAGAATAAGTCAGCACCAGGCTCATCCTTACATCCGCATCATTCCGGAAACGGCGCCGGTGACAAACGCAAGCAGCCAGCAGCTGTAGATCGTCAGGCTGACCCGGTGGAACAGCACGTTGACGGCTTCGGCGCGATGCAGCAGGGTCGCCGTCAACGCCAGCAGAAAATGAAATCCCATTCCCGCCAGTGATGCGATTCCGGTAATATTATGCCATTCCGGCGCCTTGCCGTAGAGCGCGGCAACCATGTTCATCTGGTTGGTGCCGAGAAAATCACAGACCAGACCGATCCCGAATATTAGAAGATGCTTCGGATGCAAGCCCTGTCTGCGGCCGCTGAACACGGCCCAGGTGTAGAAAACAAGCGCCAAATTCATCCAAATGACCGCTCTCGCCAGCATTACGAAAGTCCCCCGCATTGACGCAGAGCTTCATACAGCACGATTCCGGCTGAAGTCGAAAGGTTGAGGCTGCGCACCTTCTCCGAAGGCATTGGAATGGTGAAAGATGTGTCCGGATTTACACGCAGCAGTTCTTCCGGCAGCCCTTTGGTCTCCTTGCCGAAGACTATATAATCGCCCGGCTGAAAACCGGCTTCCAGATAGCTCCGCTCAACTTTGGTGCTCAGGTAGAAGAAGCGCCCTTCAGTTGCAGTCATCTGCAGCGTTTCCAGATCCGGCCACTGTTTCAGGACAACAAATTCCCAGTAATCAAGACCGGCCCGCTTAAGATAACGATCATCGAGGGAAAATCCAAGCGGTCCGACAAGATGCAAAATGGTGCCGGTAGCCGCACACAAGCGGGCAATATTTCCGGTATTGGGGGG
>JANXYR010000050.1 GCA_025355965.1 Geobacteraceae bacterium | reverse complement strand
GCGAGCGCGATGCCGGGGCGGGCTTTTCCCGCCGCGCAGCCGCAGACCGAGTTGACAACGATCATCAGGGTGCCGGCAGTGCCGGTCACGGCGGCGTCGACCTCCTCAGGCGTGCGCAGCTCGCGGACGCCGAGGTCGGTCAATTCCTGGCGCATCTCAGCACCGGCACGGGGGGACTCGGGCAAAAAATCGGCCAGTACAACCTCTTCCTCAGGTACCTTGACAATCTCTGCGATAACAACCTGCATTTTATTCATGTAGACCGAAGCCTTGCCACGTATGCGCACAAAATCATCTTTATCAAACTGCTTATCGAGCAACTCCGTATTGTCCCATACCTTGGCTTCAATATCGCCGCTCTTGTCCATCAGGCGCAGATTCATGTAAGGCTTGCCGTTCTTTGCCATGGCCAGAATTTTATCCTTGACCAGAAACACGGAATTAACCGGATCACGATCTTTTATCAGATTGACGAACTGTTTAGACACGCGCTTCTCCTTGGTGCTGCTGGATAACAAACCGTGGCGAAATTAGCACGATAAAGGATCAATGTACAGTGGCAGAATCAGGCGTATACATATTTTGGGCATCTAGCAACAAATAAAAGCTTGCTTCTAATAAAATAATCATCTATTGTGCTGGATTGTTGTACCACATGAAACAGCAGTATGGTGTCTGTTGTTTCTCTTTTGATCATCGCATTCTGCCCCTCCTGCATTCAATCCCGATTGAAACAAGCAGACCGTATGGCAGGCGAAGATTTATTGTCTGCCCGCACGTTACTGCATTTACCTTTCCTGGAATCATCTGCTTGATTCCTCGGTTCGTGTGCGCTTTTGTCTTTACACCGCTCCCAGAAAAGGAATTAACATGACGTTTGAAGAACTGGGCCTTAACCCGGCCATCCTCTCGGCGATTACCGCCTGTGGTTACACAACCCCAACCCCAATTCAGGAACAATCCATACCGCTGGTATTGGCAGGTCACGACGTGATTGCCACAGCCCAAACCGGCACCGGTAAAACTGCAGCCTTTGTGCTGCCAGCCCTTGAACTCCTGACTAAAAAATCGGCACTGCCGGGCAAAGGCCCACGTATTCTTGTCCTGGCACCGACTCGCGAACTGGCCGGCCAGGTTATGGAATCCGCCCGCAACTACGGTCGCGGTATCCGTCCACGCTGCGGTACGCTTCTTGGCGGCATGCCTTATCGTGAGCAACTGCGCCTGCTTTCCGCACCTGTTGACATCATTGTTGCCACACCGGGACGCCTGGTGGACCACATTGAACGCGGCAGCATCCGCCTCGACCGTCTGGAGATGCTGGTTCTTGATGAAGCCGACCGCATGCTTGACATGGGTTTCAGCGAAGACATCAACAAGATCGTTGAGCGTACCCCTTCTAATCGCCAGACCCTGATGTTCACCGCCACTATGGAAGGTGACATAGCGCGACTGGCCGAGAAAATGATGCGTGAACCGAAGCGGATTCAGCTTGCAGTTAGTACTTCATCGCACGCACTGATAGAGCAGCGTCTGCATGTTACCGACAACCTCAATCACAAAAAAGAGCTCCTTAATCACCTGGTCAGTGATTCCGAACTGACCCGTGCCATTATTTTTTCTGCCACAAAGCGTGATGCCGATGAATTATCCCGTGAACTTTCCCGCAACGGTTTTCCTGCAGCGGCCCTTCACGGCGACATGACCCAGATGGCCCGAAACAAAACCATCGATCGTATGCGTCGCGGCGGCATCCGTTTGCTGGTGGCAACTGACGTTGCTGCTCGCGGTCTGGATGTAAACGGCATCAGCCACGTTATCAATTTTGACCTGCCACGCTTTGCCGAAGACTATGTCCACCGTATCGGCCGTACAGGTCGTGCGGGGGCAACCGGAATCGCCATCTCATTCGCATCGGCTGGCGAGCGCAATTACCTGGAGCGCATTGAACGCTTCATCGGCAAGAAACTTCCGGAACTGCAGATTGCCGGGCATGAGCCGTCAACCTCCATCAGGAAACCAGCCGGCCGTAGCGGCGGTCCTCGTAAAAGCGGCCCCGGCGGACCTGCAGGTCGCTTCGGCAAACCTGCCGGCGGACGTGATGGTCAGGCAAAGTCATGGAGCAAATCGGCAAAACCTGCCGGAAATGTTCCACGCAGCGCACCTGCGACCCGTCATGAACCGGTGATCGAGTATCGCTCACGTCGTCCACAGGCGTAGAAATACCGACATACATCAGTAACAGAGACCGAGAGCGGCAGCGATGCCGCTCTTTTTGTTTGTGTAGCTTTTAATCTGGGGTTTTGCTATAACTTTTTGACTTTTTGAGGGAGTTTCCAAACTTGATTAGCGACGTTTACTTGGTAAAAAGGTAAATTATGCCTGATCTAGAAAACCGTTTCGAACTCGCAATGTATGAGATTTACCGGAGAGCTAAGGAAGAATGCTCCTACGATGCCAAGCGCTTTTTGATCATGCTCAAAAGTAAGGGTGGCCTTGCAACGGCGAAGGAACTTCTCCACAGCTCCCACTTCCACGAAGGCCTCACCCGTCTCATTATGTGCAACTGTAGGCACCTCACCGTAGAGGCTCATGTTCTCTTGCCTGAATTTGCTGAATTATTTACTGATGAGGAAATTCGAATTGCCAAGAGCAGACTGGAATAGTCTATTGAATGGAAGGATAACCGCATGCCGATTGATTCCAGCCACTATTTACATTCATCACTTCGAGAAAAAATCCTCGAACATCTCTTTATCGGAGAAATTCTTAAACACCTCTGGAAAAAGAATATCCGCGACATAGAAGTGCTGAAGGCCGAAGTTGATAGTGGCGGATATGACGTTGTCATTTCATGCAATGGTATCAGTCGGCATATACAGCTAAAAGCCTCTTACAATGGTGCCTCAACGAGCTCGCAAAAGGTTCAGCTTTCTCTTGGCACTAAACCAAGTGGCTGTGTGATATGGATGCAGTTTGACCAAAAGTCCCTTGATCTTGGCCCATTCTTCTGGTTCGGAAGTGGCCCTGGGCATACTCTCCCCGATATCACCGGGAAAAAGGTAGCCACGCATACCAAGGGAAACGCCCAAGGTGAGAAACTCGAACGACCTAATCTTCGAGTTCTTAAAAAGGCAGACTTCACAAAGCTGACGATGATTGAAGAGGTAGTTTTCCGACTTTTCTGGATTTAGGAGGATATGGTGAATACTAAAACTGATGAAGCTAATAAATTGTGGGATGAATTTCTTGAAAAATGGCCAGTAGACCGTATCAAGTCAATGACGTTGTCTGAATATACAAATGTGGGTAACAAGGACACTTTCACCTACTGGATAGAATCTCGACTTGAATCAATGGGCAGTATCTGGGGTGGATCATCTTTCAAGTTCGGTGTTTATGAGCGGAACAACACTGAAGCAAAGGAAGGCGGCAGAGGCCGGTCATATGATTCAAAATTTGCATGGTATACAAAATATGGTGATTCTGCTGAGCAAGCATTTGAAAAGGTAAAAAATCTCATCGTACAGGTGGTTGAGGCCGCCAGCATTGGCGATTTAGAAACGATTGATGGTATTGATCTTGGTGATGCTTACAGATGGAAGATCGCTTTTCATTATCAGGATAGAAGTAACCCGAACATTTTGAATATTTTTATCAAAGATCCAATGGTGTACTGTCTTAATGAGACTTCAACCTCAGACAAGCCCTTCAGCTACCTTTACTCCAAAGCGTTAGCTAAAAAGCCCCTTGAACAATCTATTTTCGAATACGCCAACGACATTTGGAATAATTGTAAAGCAGCATTAAGGATTTGGAAAATTTCTCATGGAACTGTTGACTTTACTGAAGCTGACATAGAAAAACACTTAAAAGATAGAATTATTACAATCCACAAAGATACAAAGAAAGGCCAAGGATCGGCTTTCAGAAGTGATTTGCGTCAAAATGATTTTTTCTATCTTTGTAACGGTAACAATAATTTATTGCTAGTTGGAAAAGTAATCTCAGATGTAATTGATAACTCTTCTTTTGAAGACGGTTGGATTGCAAGAAAATATGAAATTTTGAAAACCTCTAGTAAAAAAGGAAGTTATTCAGGTGAAAAGAAGGGGTGGACACCAAGCTATAATTCAACACTCAAATTAGTCCCTTCAACAGAGCTTGAGCAGTTTGAAAGTTCAATTTTAAAGCCATATTTTAATTGTACCCTTTTAGAATTGGCAGCTTTACAGCCGAAGGAAATACCGCCGGGAACAGTTTCAGAAAATATCGAGACATACACTGCAACGCAACCAACGCAGTCACCCGTAAAGAAAGTCGCTGAAAACCTCATTATGTACGGCCCCCCTGGCACCGGTAAAACATACAATCTGACCAAATATTTCAAAGATTACACAACGAGCAATTCCGGAGAATCAGAGGAGAGCTATCTCGCCCGACTTGTTGCTGATAAGCCCTGGTGGCAGATTGTCGGTGCGGCGGTACTTGAGATGGACAGAATCAAGGTTCGGGACTTGCTGAAACACCGGCTTGTATTGGCAAAGCTTTCGCAATCCGACATAAAAAACCCTGGAGCACGGCTTTGGGCAACATTGCAAAGCCATACCGTGCAAGAGTGTGAACAGGTAAATTATCAAAAAAGGCTTTATCCACAAGTGTTTTGGAAGGATGCAAGCTCGGTTTGGTCTGTGAAGACAGAACAGCTTCCAGAGGTAGCACCAGAAATTATTGACCTACACAAAGAATCTGAGAACGTGCCTACGACTGAAACAGTTAAGCGCTATGAGTTTGTAACGTTCCATCAATCGTATGGCTATGAAGAATTTGTTGAAGGTATTCGTCCGATTACAGACACTGAAGATGATGACGAAAGCGGTATCAAGTTCCGGATTGAGCCAGGAGTGTTCAAGAGAGTTTGCCAGCGGGCAGAAAAAGATCCATCAAACAACTATGCCATTTTTATTGATGAGATTAACCGTGGCAACATTAGCAAAATATTTGGCGAACTGATTACACTTGTTGAGCTTGATAAGCGTATCGGAGCCAAAAATAAGTTGAGAGTAAAACTCCCCTATTCCAAGCCCGAGTTTGGGGTTCCTGCCAACCTTTCCGTTATCGGTACAATGAACACTGCTGACCGATCAATAGCCTTTATTGATATTGCACTACGCCGCCGTTTCCAGTTCAAGGAGATGATGCCTGATCTTGATCTGATCGAGAAAATTGTTGGCACAATCGGTGGTGTAGATGTGAAAGCACTGCTTGGTACGATCAATCGACGCATTGAATTCCTCTACGACCGGGACCATATGATTGGCCACTCATATTTCCTTGAATGCCGGTCACTTGTTGACCTGAGGGATACACTCCTTAAAAACATCATTCCGCTGCTACAAGAATATTTCTATGGGGACTGGGAAAAAATCTGCCTTTTACTCGGCTGCGGTAATAATGGAAATGGAGGCTCTTCCAAGAATCCATACCCTGTAATCAAAGCTGAGAAACTTGTAGAAAAGGACATTCTCGGTTTCGACCATCAAGATTACGACGATTGCTACCGCTATGAGGTTAAACCTGAATTTATTGAATCAACAGGTGAAATGCTGGAGCGTTTCCTCGTATCACTATACAAGTACCACTCTAAGAACGCGGATAATCAAGACGAATAAATGCGCTATCTCAAGGTAGCAGAATACGAGCGTATTCTGCGCTCCGATCAAAACAGAAAACTCCTGACGCAGCTGCAAGGTTTTGATGAGCAGTGGAGCGGTTCTGCTGGAGATACTATTTTTGATTGGAATGATCGAAGGTTCGTTAAGGCAAAGAATTACGTCGGAGTCATTGCTGTCCCCGGTGGTGCCATCGAAATCCTTCCTAAAATTGACAAACCGGATAAAGAGGGTAAGGAGCGAGCGCAACAGAATCTTCTGTATATGCTGTCTATGACAAGAAAGATCGTTGGTGAAGAGCGCGATTTGGCCGCTATCGGCAAACAGAAGATGCCGCTCCTCGATCAACTTATCGCACTATTCGCAGAAAAAACGTTAAAAGAGCTGAAGCGGGGAATCGACCATACCTATGTGACCCGAGAAGAGAATCTTTATCGCCTCAAAGGTAAACTCCTGGTTGGTAAGCATGCGGTCAAAAATGCAATTCATGAGGAGCGTGTCTACTGTCGCTACGATGATTTTATTTCTGACACATCATTAAATAGAATCCTAAAGGCAGCATGCCGCAGGCTGCTCTTGCTCTCCAGTTCAACAACCGCACAGAAAAAACTCAGAGAAATCGTGTTCCTTCTGGATGAAGTACAGGATCTGGAAATTGCAGACCATCACTTTTCAGATATCCATTACAACCGCAACACTGAAAGGTTTAAACCGCTCATAGGCTTTTCAATGCTTGTCATAAAGGGAATGAGTCCTATATGGACAAAGGGCAAGGAAGTCTCTTTCTCACTACTTTTCCCAATGGAGCAATTGTTTGAGGAGTTCATCGCCCGTTACATTCATCGTTATGCGGAGGACTTCGATCTTTTACGAGAGAATATACATATACAAGCTGTAGGCCGTAGGGAATGGCTACTCAAAAGGGAACATGACAGCCGTGACAAATTCCGGTTAAAGCCCGACCTGATTATTGATGACAAACTGGGTGGACTGCGGTTGATCCTAGACACAAAGTGGAAGCATCTGAAGTCTGACGAAGAGGACAGTACTAATGGCGTATCGCAGGCTGATATATATCAACTCTATGCCTACGCTCATCGGTACAAATGCCCTGAAAATGTTCTGCTCTTCCCGTATGTAGATGGAGTAACAGCCAAGTCATATACAATCAAAGAGGGTTATTGCAGCCACAAGATAAGAGTTGAGTTTGTCAAATTAGATCGAGATTTAAAGGCAGATGGTCCAGCATTCCGTTTGGAGATCGGGAAAGTATTGGGGATCAAAATGTCTGCATGAATGGGAGGTATTCGTTGGTTACAGTTGAACAGCTTAATGACATAATCGCCAAAGGCGAACAGCTTGACGTGGAGTTCAAGTCAGACCGCCGCACAATGCCCGACCGCGAGATTTACGAAGAGGTCGTTTCCATGGCCAACAGTAAAGGTGGCGTTCTCCTGATCGGCGTTGAGGACGACGGCGCAATAACCGGAGCCCATCCACGCCATGGCGACGTTACTGATCCTCCAAAACTCCAATCGGCAATTTTCAACAATACCGTTCCGAGTGTCAACACCCGCATCTCTGTTATCAGGCATGACATGGGACAGGTCATTGCCATTGAGGTTGATCCCTATCCGGAGCCATGCGCCACGAAATCCGGCAAGGCACTTCACCGGACCATCAAATCGGACGGTAAACCGGAAAGTGTACCGTTTTATCCTCGTGATCAGCGTTCTCGCAGGGTTGACCTGGGACTGTTGGATTTCTCGGCACAGGTGCTAGAACAACTGACCTTTGCAGACCTTGACCCATTGGAGTTTGAACGGTTGCGCCAGGAGATCGTCCGCCTCCGTGGTGACAGAAGCCTGCTGGATCTTTCCAATGAAGAGGTTGCCAAGGCACTCCGACTTGTGGAAACACGCCATGGCAAACTTGTTCCCAATGTCGCGGGTCTATTGCTCCTCGGCAGAGAGAATGTTATCGCCGACGTGATCCCGACCCATCAGGTTCATTTCCAGGTCCTCGACGCCCAAGCCAATGTGAAGGTGAATGATCCGTTTCGGTCTCCACTTCTCAAAACCCTGCAGGAGATAGGCTCCCGCTTCGCAGCCCGCAACGAAGAAAAAGAAATTACTATCGGCATGCTCCGTCTGCCAATTCCGGACTATTCTCCCAGCGGTTTCCGCGAAGCGGTTAACAATGCCGTCTTGCATCGGGACTACACCCGGCTTGATGATGTGTATATTCAGATGCACCATGACCATATGCTCATTGCCAGCCCCGGTGGTTTCCCGGAGGGAGTGACAATCGACAATCTCCTTGTCCATGAACCAAAACCGAGAAACCCCAGACTGGCGGCAGCGTTCAAACGAATTGGCCTGGTTGAGCAGACAGGACGCGGCGTTGACAGGATATTTGAAGGACAGCTACGCTATGGTCGTCCGGCCCCCGATTATGCACGCAGCGATTCCAGTGGAGTCCGTGTCACACTGAATGGCGGTGAGCCGTCTCTGAAATTTGCATCGTTTGTTTATGAAGAGGATAAGGCGGGAAGACCGTTTATATTGGATGAGCTGATTGTTTTAAATACTCTCTTTGTCGAGCGAAGAATTGATGCCGACCATGTCTCCAAGGCAATCCAGAAAGGTGCCTCAGAAGGGAAAAGGGTTCTGGAACGTCTTCTTGAGCGAGGATTGATCGAAGCTCGCGGCGAAAAGCGTGCAAGGATTTATCATCTGGCGGCAGCCCTTTACAATCGCCTTGAAGATGTTTCCGGCTACGTGAGAACTAAAGGATTTGACAAGATACAACAACACCAAATGGTCCTTTCGGCTTTGGCTGCCAGAAAAGACAAGCGAATCACACGGGAAGACGTTGCCGACTTGTGTAAGATCACCACAGCTCAGGCATACCACTTACTAAAAAAGATGTCTAAAGATAACGAGTTAGAACTTCATGGTAGTGGGCGGGGTTCGTATTACATGCTGAAAACGCGCAACTAAACACACGAGAACTTATAAGAACGCACATTGTGTGTTTAATGTGTATTTTGTATTGCCAACGTGCCTTGTCGGTCTGATCACTTCCTGAGCTTCCCTTTCAACTGCCCGCACGCCGCTGATATATCCCCCCCACGGCTGTCACGGGTGATAACGGTCACGAACCGGTCAATCAGATACTTGTGAAAAGCATCGATAGCTGCACGTGTCGGTGCCTTGAAATCACATCCTTCATGCTCGTTGAACGGAATAAGGTTGACCTTGTTGGGGATATCGCTGATCAGCTTCAGCAGCCGCTTGGCATCCTCCCGTGTATCATTTACCCCCCCCAGCAGGACATATTCGAAAGTCACCTTGCGGCGACCGGGGAGTGGAAATTCTTTGCAGGCTTTCAAAAGTTCTTTAAGCGGATATCTCCGGTTAACCGGCATGATTCGATCCCGTAATTCGTCAGTCGTGGCATTCAGTGACACCGCTAGGTTAACGTTCGGGATTTCCCGGCCCAGCCGCTCCATCTCCGGCACCAGACCGCATGTGGAAACAGTCACGCGTCGGTTGGAGAGCTGCAGCCCATTGCCGTCAATCATGATCTGGATGGCCGGAATAACGTTGTCCAGATTGTGCAGCGGCTCGCCCATACCCATCAGCACGATATTGCGGATAGCAGCCTGAGACTCTTCCTGATCATCCAGCTCTCCCTCATCCCATCCTTCTCCCAGAGGGAGAAGGGGAGCCATTACCCTCTCCCCCTGAGAGAGGGTGGCCAAAGGCCGGGTGAGGGCAGGAGGATTTCTGGCAAGATCCCGCTTGACCGCCATAATCTGGTTCACTATCTCAGCCGTAGTCAGGTTGCGGGCAAGCTTGAATGTGCCTGTCAGGCAAAATTCACACGCCATCGCACATCCGACCTGTGATGAAATACAGAGAGTATTGCGCCCCTCAATCGGGATCAGTACTGATTCAACCGCATGGCCATCTCCCAGGTTGAACAGGTATTTGCGCGTACCGTCATTCCCCTCCTCGACAGCCTCCGGTTCAAGGTTGCTGATATAGGCCGTTTCGTCCAGTTCGGCACGTAGAGCCTTGGAGATATTAGTCATCTCCTCGAAGCCGTGGGCATCCTGCTGATAGACCCATTTGAAGACCTGGAGGGCGCGGAAGCGCTCTTTCCCCTGACCCTGGAGAAACTTTTCAAGGGCTGACAGTGTCAAGTTTTTAAGATCTGTTTTATTTATCATCTTTTATCATTCTGACTCTCATTTTGGTTTGCCGGAGCCGCATCACCAGATTGCATTGGTACGGCAGTCGCCGGATTTTCCTTTGTTATACCATCTGTTTCCGACGCTTTTTCTATCGATTCTTGCCTGGCTGAAGACAGCGACGTAAACACAGGCGGCGTACTGATGACCTCATCAATTTTCTTCTGCAACCGGCCTACATTGGGTGATTGTGCCAAAGCGGTCTGGTACTCAGTTTCACCAAGAACCCCATTCTGTCGCAACAAGCGCAGAATCATATCGGAGCGTTTTAGCACTTTACCCAGATTCTTGTAGGGATTGTAAGCCACTCGCGGACCGGGAAGCATGGCAGCCAGAAAGGCGCACTCACGCGGTGTAAGGCTTGAAGCCGATTTGCCAAAATAATACTGTGCTCCGTGCCCGATGCCATAAACCATCGGTCCCAGCTCAACCACATTCAGATAAAACTCGATAATACGTCCTTTGGTCAGTTCCTGCTCCATGCGGTAAGCGAGGTAGATCTCTTTAAGTTTACGGGTTATTGACTTTTCGCGGGAAAGGAACAGGTTCTTGGCGGTCTGTTGGGTAATTGTCGAAGCGCCACGTTTCAGGCTCTTCTTTTCCAGATCATACTTGATAGCATTCTTGATGGCCTTGACATCAAAACCTTCGTGCTTATAAAAGTTGGAGTCCTCCGCCAGAATCACCGCCCACTTCATCTCGGCCGGGATCCGCCCGGATGGTGTCCAGTTACGGTTCTTCGGCCCGACCACAAACGGATGATAGTCCCCCTGCCAATCTTTGACCTGGATGGTGGTACTGAACTTTTTATCGGCCAGATCGGACACCGGTGGCATAAGCACCAGGGAAATGCCGATATAAAGCAGGTAAACTATTAACGCTAGAAATATGTAGAGGATTATTTTTTTCACGATGGGGCACCTTCAAGTATTTCTACAGAATTTATCCCGAAAAAAGCTAATTAAATATGTTGCTTGTACTTCAAGCATACAATATTAAAAACCCCGCTCATTGTGAGTGCCGGGGTTGATTTGATTACATGATTTCAATGACTGTCATTATTCAATGCAAAACGTCCCACTAGGCTGCTTACGGCTTAATCTGCTCTTTTGGCTCTATCTTTGAATCAATATTTTTTGTACCCCGGTCCCCGAGGTCACAAGTATTTGACAATCAGGTACGAACACCAAAAGCTGGGAGGATATATTTTTGCAACACAAACCAGGCGACAATTATTGCCAACATTATCAAAATTTCTTTCATTTCTTCTCCTCTTTGATTTAATACCACAACTAGTGCCAACGTAAATATATGAATATAAGGATGTCGGCCGTGATCTTTATCACTGTTTCTGCGACTTCATTTGAGAGATTTTGATGTCCTGCCATTGCCCAATAACTTGGATACAGAAAAGCAGTCAGCCCTTTTGAACTAACTGCCTCGATATAATGGCGGAAGTACATGGGAATCGAACCCACCGAGGAAGTTTCTCACCCCCTCCACCGGTTTTGAAGACCGGGCAGCCCGCCAGCGACTGAAGTACTTCCATTGGCAACGATGATATGGATCTACAGTCAAACAATTCAAATTGGAGTCAACCCTGTTTGCACACAGCAATACTTATACACTGTTGGATTCGGTCAGTACAAGATGTTTTTCATAAATCGGTTAACTAATCCGGTGTCTGAAGCAATATGGATCCTTATCAGTAAATGGGTCGAGCCCGAGACTGGCGGTAACAGCCGGACAGCCGCGGCATACCGCATTCAGAGAACAACCGGAACAGGCGTCGCTGCCAGAGCGATAGCGAGCGGCAGCCTTGGAGGCGTACACATCTTCCAGGCTGTTGATGAGGATGTTACCGATGGGCGAAGGAAACTTGCGGCAGGCATGCACCTCGCCGTCAGAAAGAATCGAAACAAAATTGAAGGCTGCTCCGCAGCCATAGCCGGCACATCCACCGAACAGCCCACTGTTGTCCCGCTCAAATATTGTGTTTAGCAGGCTGTCCTTGAGGGTCAAAACCGGGTGGCTGTCCAGGGCCGATGCATATGCTTCGAGAAACTCCCGGTATTCATCGGGGGTCGGCAATTCCAGAGAAGCGCCCTCTCCAAACAATGCAAGGCGGTTGAAGGTCAGCCCACCCGTAATGCCTTCCAGCTTTTCTGCCAGAGGAATAACCTGCCCCAAATTGTGCCGGGTCAGGGTTAACATTACCATGTTTGGCACACCCATTTCCGTGAGAGTCCTCAGGAAATCCACCGTGCGACGATAATTCCCCGCCCCGCGAATTTCATCGTTATGCTGTTCCAACCCTTCCAGGCTGACCTGATAATAGACCGGCATCCGTATGTCCACGAGTTTTTCAATAGTGGCACGGTCACTGGCGTTGCCTAGGATGGCGATCATGAAATCCCGCTCTGCGGCGGCACGGTAGAGATCCAGAAATTGTGGGTATAGCAAAGGATTTCCGCCAGACAGGGACACTTGTCCACGAATGAACCGGCTGCGACAAAAGGCGCGCAGTTCATCGAGCAGGGTGAGAGCACGCTCGAACGGAAATGCCCGGCGGCTTGAGCGGTCATAGCAGTGCCGGCAATGCAGGTCACACTCCTGGGTCAGGTGCCATTGCAAGGAAAATACCTCGGCCGCTATTAAGTCCTCACGTGGAGACGGGCCGGTAATATCCTGTTCGCGGCAAAGCATTGAAGGCGGCGAGAGTACCAGTCCCTTCCAGATGGCCTCACGCATAACAGCATCGATAATCCCAACCGGGACTCCCGCCTCACAGGCCGCATCCAGGGGATCAATGTCTTCGGCCAGCAGTTTGATGGCCAGCAAATCACCCGGTTCCGTAGCCCGGATCATTAGCTTTCCATTATCTGGCAAACACCAGATGATGATGGTTTCATTGCCGGGAACGACCTTGTCTATGTCCCGCTTCTTTGCTCGCACGAACAGAGGAGCCAGATTTTTCCATCTGACAGGGGTAATATGCAGAGTAGGATTGAGGCTGAATGAATTTATTCCGAGGGGTGCATTTTCTGCAGTGATGGCTTTGTGGCGCGATAATTCAACGTGGGCGAGCCCGGACAAAAACGGTGGTATTCCGAGCCCACCCTGATGTTCCAAAAATTCCGGGAAGCTGACCGGATTCATGTCACTTCCCTCTGCAATACGTTTCCATAGCATGATGCCAAGAATTGTTCGGCAGATAGGAAAAATTTCGGACAAGCTATTCATGACATGATATTATCGGACATCTTCTCTATGATCAAGTACCTTCTGGATGCTGTTAGCGCGACCGCACTATTTGGATGAACCGCCTCAACCACTTTTACCGGGCGTCTCTTTAGGCTTCTCGCCTTCCTTCTGATCCTTTACAGCATCTTTCTTAGCGTCTTTTTTTACTTTTTTTGCCTTTTTGAGATCCTTCTTCTCAACCTTTTCCACGGCCTTCTCAGTCACTTCAGCCTTGTCCTTAGGGGCGCTCCCGGCGCCCGCTCCGCCACCTCAACCACTTTGAGCCGCGCCAGCAGGTGCAGCAATCGAAACACCTGCAACCAAGCTGGCAATACCAAGCCCTGCCACAAAACTCTTCAACTGATCCTTGTCCATGTTTCTACCACCTTTCTGTTTATTTATTGCTGCGACAAGATTTACTTTACCAATATATAATTACAAATCAATTGCTTTTTTCGATTTATTTACTACTCCATCATATTTAATTCAGAAAATCATGCACAGTTGTACTTAACCTGATGCAGTTTCTTGCCTTGCATTCGTTGTACTGATATATATCTGTGGTATTCGCCATACAGACTATGAGTTAATTTAATCGTCACTCTTCGAGATGAACGCTATTTTCTAGATAACAGTACCCCTGGAGTTACTAATGAAAAAAAACATCAGCTCAATCCCCAAGGTTGATAAAGTATTGTCTCTTTCCCCAGTAGTTTCACTGCTTGAAACGCATCCAAGGCCGACTGTCCTTGCAGCTGTACGGAACGTCCTTGCAGCACTCAGAATTGGCTCGCTAAACGGTACGCTGCCGGCAGCGGTCGACGAGAACCATCTGTGCGGGCTGATCGTAAAAGAACTTGAGCAGCTCGTTGCTCCCAGTCTCCACCCTGTTGTGAATGGTACCGGAGTGGTGATTCATACCAATCTTGGGCGCTCACTTCTTTCAAAATCGGCATGTCGTCAGATACTGGAGGTTTCTGAGCGCTACTCAAATCTGGAGATGGACATGGCTACAGGTGCACGCGGAGAACGGTATACTCATGTTGAATCACTCCTGTGTGAGTTGACAGGGGCTGAAGCGGCAATTGTCGTAAACAATAATGCTGCAGCAGTGCTGCTGGCTCTTTCAGGGATGGCTGCCGGCAAAGAGGTTGTGGTTTCACGGGGTGAACTGGTCGAGATCGGAGGATCATTCAGAATACCTGATGTTATGAGAATGAGTGGCGGAATACTGAAAGAGGTCGGAACTACAAATCGCACCCATCTAAAGGACTATCAGGCTGCCATTTCCGATGAAACTGCACTGTTTCTCAAGGTTCATACCAGCAATTTTTCGGTGGTAGGGTTTACGGCGGAGGTTTCAATTGATCAACTCGTTCAGTGCGGAAAGGAGAAGGGAATTCCGGTAATGGCCGATATCGGCAGTGGTTCCCTGCTGGATCTCTCCAAATATGGTATACCCGGCGAAATTCCTGTACAGGAGTATGTCAAGGCAGGCGTTGACATCATTACCTGTAGCGGTGACAAGATGCTCGGCGGTCCGCAGGCAGGCATCATACTCGGAAAGCGGAAGATAATCTCCATACTGAGAAAGGAACAGCTTCTGAGAGCTCTCAGGATTGACAAGTTGACACTTGCTGCACTTGAAGCGACATTGAGACTGTACCGGGACGAAAGGGAGGCGGTGGTAGAGATACCTACATTGCGCATGTTGACGGTGCAGCCCGGAGCGCTGAAGGCAAAAGCCTCGTCCTACATCCGCCGGATTCGACCGAAAATACCTTCTTCAATTATCCTCACGGTTGTTGCCGGGAATTCTCAGGTTGGTGGCGGCTCTCTGCCGCTGCTGGATTTGCCAACATTCCTCATGGCAATTGCGGTCGAAGGCTGGTCTCCCCAGCAGATAGATTCGGCTTTCAGGCTATGCAATACTCCGGTGTTGGGGAGGATCAACAAGGGGCAGTACCTGCTCGATCTTCGCACCCTGCAGGATGCCGATATTCCGGCACTTGTAGAGGTAATGAACAAGCTGGGATAGTTCGCATAGAAGTGATTATGACGGATCAACAGAAAATATGGGGGAAGTCCCTTGTTTTTCCTCAAGCCGGTTAATCCGTTCTGATGACACCAGTTCAGCAGCAATCCTTCCGACCGGAGTTGTAGCTTCAATCCTCACTGGAACTCGGTTCTCATCATCGGTCAACCAAATCAATATATCGCGATTATTCTTGAAAAAACCGTTCTCGCTGAACGTCGGCTTGATCACAAGCGTATCGGCAGAGCGCATGCCCGGCAGGGACAGCTTTTCCCTTCGAATAATCTCCACCGGCACCAGAGAACTTTTGTCACCGTCATACAAACGCAGGGTAAGCGTCTTGCCAATAGTAAGCGGCTGTAACCGTATGAAATAAAAACCTGAAATAATGTCAAGTGTATCCAGATGCTCCAGTGGTTCAGTGCTTGAACTCTTTTTAAGGCGGTCAACCCAGAATATTTTACGTTCTTGAAACATCAGGTTGAAGCCGGTATCGCTCACCAAAGAGCCTTCCTGTTGACGGATACGGGTCAACAGGTAGCGCCCATTGATCAGCCGCGTATCGGTGGAGTCGTTTACTGGGTAGAGGGTAGACATAAGACTGTTGGAACGGATGCTGGTGATTATGCGCAGCTCTCCAAGTTTGTTTGATGCCTCCAGCTGTGCGCTGCCAACCGGCATCCCAAGCAGGCTGATCCGATAGACCAGCTTTTCATGATTGGTCCCAAGAAATTCACCGGAGGTCCGCAAAGGAGAATCGGACACAAAGGCGGGCTGTTTGTTAGAGATGGTTGGCGTTTCCTCGTCAGAGGTTCTGAGGTCACTGGCTGATTGTGAAATAACATCTGATTGTTTTACTAGTTCAGGCGCTATGACAGCTTGTGCTGTTTCGATGCCAGCTGGAATGGTCATGCGCTGCTCCGTTGGCGAAGCAGTATGTAGTTTCTGCAAAGGACTGGCTTTTGTAGATGCATCAGGAACCGGTAGCGCCTTCAGATCAACCTCAATTCGCTCAAGAGCGCTGACCGGCATGCCGAAGTCAAGAACCCCGAGATCTCCGAATGCCGACATAAGCATGATATGACCTGCCAATGAAATCCCCAAGTATGATCCAAGCAGTATGATACGCTGTTTCTTGCCCATATTTTCCTTATAGCATAAATTACTAACCGCCATATAACGGATCTATCTACGACAAGAGCCCCGGATCTCCTCGGGGCTCTTGTGTGTTGCCTGCGGGGCGTTAAACTGCCCCGCAGTTTACTCCAATTGTAAAGATTACGGACGGGTTGCACCCAGATACGTCTGGGCGTCCGTCAAGGTTTGACCGGCTGGCAGAACCGTAGTCAGCGTAGTCGGTACCGAGTTATTCAGAATGCCATCGTCGATAAAGTCGATGGAATCCCAGATCAGCCGTTTGGAATAGAAACGGTTATGGGCGAAGCCACCCGGATCGTGGGCCAGCAGATTGAGGTTGAAGGCTGCCCCCATAACGTCCTTCCATAGAGCCAAGCCGTATGGTGTGGACCAGGCGGTGTAACTTGTGTTTGTGCCACCTACGACATAAGGTGCCGTAAAGAAGTACGGATTGGCGCCTTTATTGAAGTAGATGTTCTTTGTTCGCAGCGCAGCAGCAAGCGCGTCAAGTGCTGCTGAGTACTCTTCCTCTTCTGCCGTCAGTTTTTCCGGTGTCATGGCAAACGAACCTGTGTGGCAGGTTGCGCAGAGGCTGGTGGTGATTTTGGTAATAACGCCTGAGCTGTTGCTGCTGACGTTGGTGAACTTGTGTTTGTTGGGACTGGTCATGTGACAACCAACACAGGGGCCATTAGAGCCGGTCCCTGGTGCTGCTGCCGTACCGATCTTGTCGTGCGCAAAGAAAGTCGGGTTGGTGTAATCCTTGCCGGCATAGGTGTAACCCGATTTACCGAACAGCTGACCACCGGCCGACAGATAGTGCGAGTTAACGAAACCACGTACGCCATCGGCGTCATTGTCGTTCTTGATCGTATCGCCAACTTCACGGCCAAGGTGGCAGGTCATGCAGACGTTGGAACCGGCGACGTCGGGGTAGGCAATGGTAACCGGCGTATCACCGGTAGTTGCAACAGCGTAGGTCTCAACACGTGCACCTGGGGTATACAGCTTGCCTGCACCGGCGTTGCTGTGGCAGCCCCAGCAATAGAGCAATTCGTTCTGTCCGGATGATGTGGTTGCCGTGCCTGCAACTCCAAGTTTAGCAGTGCCTTTCTTCCAGTTTTGCAAGTGGGTAAAATCGTTGTTGGCGTAATCATAGCCGGCCGGATTTTTCATGAAGTTGGAAGCACCGGTAGAGGTATGACAGCGCTGGCAGGCACCGCGGTCGCTGGCTCCTGCAGCCGTGAAGGTTGCATCCCAGTTATAATGTGACCATGCAGCTCCACTTGTTTCAGAAACACCGGCCTTCATGACGGCGTCAACTTGAGCCGCGCCACCTGCAGGAACAGTCGCAGCAGCAGCAAGTTTCTGGCTCAGCAGTTTGCCGGCATGAGCTGATTGAGCCCAATCAGTGAAATTTGTCTGCGGTCGCTCGGGATGGTCAACCAGTGCACGGGTGTTGGCCTTGAACTCGTGACCGTGGCACTCGAAGCAGGGGTTTTTTTGATTTTTGCGGATTACATAACCCTCAATGATTGTGCCAGCGGCAGTAGTTCCGGAAGCAACCTGATCAACATGGGTAGAGGGGAGGGTACGGAACCAGCGGGTATTGTGATAGAAAGCCGCGGTTGATACATTGGTGAAGCCACCGGCGGTATTAGCGATCGCCAGGACGTTGCCGCTGCCGATCTGCTTGCCGGCGTTGGTGTTCATGGTATGGCAGCTGGTACAGAGGTCAAACTGGCCGATCACCTTGTTGCCATCCGGATCCCAAGTCACGACATTACCCGCGACATCACGGGTTTTAGTCTGACGGACGTTACCGCCATGCTCATGGCAGGTGGCGCATTTGATGGCGTTGAAGGTTTCCGGATCCCTAGGCAGCACCGGTTGGTATGAGGTGTTATTGATGATGGATGCATCGCCGGTGAAACCTTCCTTACCGTAGAGTATCGATCCTTCGTGGGAGTGGCAGCGCGCACACTTGGCTTCGTGTGCTTCTTCAGCACCGAACGGATTGGCATGGTTGCCGTTAGAGAAATTGATCGAGCTGCTCAGCGGAGCAACCTTGCCGTTAAACGTGGTAACACCGTCGTGGCACTGGGCACAGCGCGCAGCCTTTGAGGCATCACTCACCTCGCTTGTCAGCTCATACGGAAAGGGGCCAACACCGTTGTGCTGGGCGCCACCGCCATGACAGCTTTCACAGCCGAGTTCGGCATGCAGCGAACGCTGATACTGGGTAATGAATGTTTCACCCGTCAATGGGTCGGCTGTAGCTGCATGGCACTGCGCACAAGCCGTGTCACCAACAGTCGCCACACTGCTGAGCGATCCACCAGATTTGCTGGACGAGCCGCAACCGTACAGCATTGCCGCCATGGACAGTAAACAAAACGGCATAATTAATTTTCGCATCTGCATACTCTTTTCCTCCTTGGTTATAGTTTAAAAATTAATAAGTTCCCGGCATATGGCACTTCAGGCAAACCTTGCCGCCGGACTTGTCTTTAAAATTGCCGGATTTCCAGTTTCTCGGATGAGGACGTACCTTGCCGCTGCTGTGGCACTTGATGCAGACATCCCCTTCGGGATGACATACCTGGCACGACTGCAGGTTGCTCCGCACCTCTTCCGTATGATCTGATCTCCAGTTGCTGGCTACGTACTGCTGCGCTCCACTTCCCAGCGGATTGTGCGATTTAATTCGCAACGATCCCGTGGGGAAACGGCTGTGACAATCAGTACAGTACTTCTGGTTGTGACAACGTAAGCAGGTTTGCGGGTTGTCCTTTGCTTTAAGCGGATGGATACTGATAAAGTCACTACGATGATTCTTCGGTA
Organism: Geobacteraceae bacterium; assembly: GCA_025355965.1. GTDB lineage: Bacteria > Desulfobacterota > Desulfuromonadia > Geobacterales > Pseudopelobacteraceae > JACRCG01. The sequence continues at coordinate 35,138 of JANXYR010000050.1, read as the reverse complement.
AATAGTTTTGTTTGAAAGTAATTCTGTTAAGTTCAGCATCAACACCGCCGCCGATGTGGCAGTCATTACAGTAAGATTGCGTATGACAGTCGACGCAGTTTGTCCCGGCTTTCCCTGCTAACGCCCGGTGCTCACCCATCCAGTCGGTATTCTGGTGGTGCTTTCCGGCCCAGTCGTTATCGTGGGTCAGGGGGATACCTTGATCCTTGTGGCATTCGTTACAAACTTTCAGTGGCATCTTGGCGTACTCTTTGTGCGACATCTTTTCCGCACTGGACGACTGCTGGAATGCCAGTAGGCCGTAAATAAGCAGTGCGCAGATGAAAAAAGCTTTTTTCACAATAATCCCCCCTTTCTAGAAGTCATAGTTGAAGGCGGTCCGACCGGACCAGTCGTGCTTGAAATGGCCGACATCAACATTGTCCTGGACCCGCAGATCAAATGACATGGCTTTATCAAGCTTGTAGCGCGTTCCAAGCCAGTATGTCTGGGCGGTTGTATCGCCGGTCATGCTGTCTTTTTGGTAAACATCATAGGCTAGACCACCTGCTAATTGCAGCTTGGGAGTATAGTCGTACTGTACATCAAGGGTTGCACCGTCGAGATCCCCGGCATAACCTTGACGACGATCATAGGCAACATCAACCATCAGGTTTGTGATCGGACGGATCTTTAGGCCAACTTCATATACATTTCCGGCCGTCTCCTCACCGAAATCCTGCCGCTTGTATGCAGCACGAACAGCAAACTTGTCGTTGATAGTATAATCGGCACGAACAGAACCTTCCTGATAACGGTCTACTGCAAAGACAGAGTAGATAGAGGTGTAATCAAAGGTTGGATAGCTTTGAAACCACTCCGCAGAAATTACCAGATCGACAGAGGCGAAGTACTTGACCCCTGCCAGTACCTCTTCAAAGGTTTCGCTGGCCGTGTCAAACCTGGTGTTGCCGTAAAACTTCAGGCCTTTGAACATATACTGTTTAAACATGGCGCCGATCGTTTCGCGGGCAACCCCATCCTTATCATGTTTTAACAAATAACTGATTTCGGCATCTGTTGCAGGGTAGCCTGTCAGGGTTGCTGCTGCACCAAAAACCGTGTCACCCGCATGTGTCAACTCCCGGTCAATGCCGTAAACTACGTTACGACCACCCAACAGGGTAAATGCCACTGGACCGACGTTTTTCAGGTTTACCATACCGCCATCAATCAGTGCGCTTCCGGCAGAGCTGTTTACAAATTGTCGTCCGGCACGGATATCCAACTTTTCAAACAGATTGACATAATCTGCATACAAGTAGAAAAGGCGGTTTTCAAAACCATCGCCGTTTCTTACATCCTGGCTGATGCGACCATAACCATTAAGTGTTAACTTGTTTTCTGCATCAATTTTGGTTACTGAAAATCTCAATAATTGTGCTAATTCTGCCTGTTTTTGGTCATTGAATATGCTGTTAAACCAAAGAAACTGTGTGGATGACCGGCCATGAAATTCGGCAGACCATGCAGATACGGCAGAAAATAGAACTGAGCCGCATATGATTGTCCTGAAAATATGTTTCATACGCATTCAACGGACCTCCTTTCGTAAATTTAAAACAGAACACAATGCTCCGGAAGCTGCCGTCCTCCTTTCATAAGATTTGTTTCTGATCGTGTTGGATAACAAGCTTCTTTAACGTACCCCTCTTTTCAAAAGATTTGTTCTACTACACATTCTAAGTACAACACCTTTACCAATTTTAAAACTAAAAGCTCTTGCACAATTTTATTTCCGTTACGCGGGTGACCGCTTCACTTCTGTATAGATTATCTTCTTAAATGCAACTGTCAAGAGTACTAAGAAAGAATTACGTTTTGTTGTCCGCTACCCTCTTCTGATAAATTGGACAGTCCTGATAGCGATCCATGCAGTAAGTTGCAATCATGAGCGTAGTCCTACCGGTGATATGGCTGCAGTAACAGTCATCAAAAGGTTGGCTTGAAAATTCACACAAGCATGGTTTAGTTGTCTGGTTTTGGATTGCAGTTGGGTCGGTCATGATTCGATTTGATTCAATTTGATTAGCCCAGATAGTGCCATAGTTAAAATAGTCGTATTGGCTGGATATTAGGCTGACTTAATTCCAAGTTGCATTATAAGATATCATTAATTTATACTCTCGTCATAGAGGTGGTTAAGGTACGTTGCGCCATTGATTCTTACAGTAGCATTACAGCAACATTACAGTTTCGTAAGGTAGGATATTTAGCGCGGGGTATTTCAACCGCGTAAGACAGAGAGAAACCACGGATGTGGATGCCTCTGATTTGATCGGTTTTATTGCATTAACCTCTCCGTAAGTTAAATACACTATATCAAGAAAAAAAGTAAAGAACCTGTCACAACATTGACAAACAAGCCTCTGCGTTATTATAGTGTAGCCACACTATTAACACAAACCAGAGGAGTTTACACGTCATGCCGATGTACGAATACCGCTGTACAACATGCAATCACCAATTTGAGCTGCGCCAGAAGTTTTCAGATCCACCAGCCAGCCAATGTCCACAATGCGGCGCCGCAGTAGAGAAGATGATCTCATCCACCGCTTTCAGCCTTAAAGGTGATGGCTGGTTTAATACCGGGTACTGCCCAAAAACTGAAGCTCCCAAACCGGCCGCATGCAGCGGCTGCGCCTGTTCAGGGGAGTAAACATAACGTTACAAAATCATGTTGTGAAGGGATAATTTATGAAGGTCAAAAAAGCCGTTTTCCCGGTTGCCGGCCTCGGCACGCGTTTTCTTCCGGCAACAAAATCATCCCCCAAAGAGATGCTGCCGCTGATTGACAAGCCGCTCGTCCAGTATGTTGTTGAGGAAGCGGTGGCTTCAGGTATTGAGCAGATTCTTTTTATTACCGGTCGCGGCAAACATAATATTGAGGATCACTTTGATATATCCGTAGAACTTGAAGCACATCTCTACGACAAAGGGAAAGATCGGGAACTATCACGTGTGCGTGAGATAGCCGAGATGGTTAACATTTTCTACGTACGGCAACGGCAGGCTATGGGGCTCGGGCACGCCATCCTTTGCTCCAGGGATTTTGTAGGCAACGAACCTTTTGCCGTTCTGCTGGGAGATGACATTATTGACAGTGAACGTCCATGCCTTGGGCAGTTACTGGATGTTTTTGATCAACAAGGAGGATCGGTACTAGCGCTGGAAAAAGTACCGATGGAGAATATCTCTTCGTACGGCTGTGTAGCAGCGGAGCAGATAAACCACCACACCTTCCATGTAACAGACATGATCGAGAAGCCGTCCCGCGATGAAGCGCCCTCCGATATGGCGATCATCGGTCGTTACGTACTGACCCCCCGCATTTTTGAAATCCTCCAGGATCAGGAACCGGGAAAAGGGGGGGAGATCCAGTTAACTGATGCCATCCTGACACTATCAAAAGAGGAAAGAGTGTACGGCTGTCTGTTTGAGGGAATGCGCCACGATTGCGGTGATAAGCTCGGTTTTCTGAAAGCGACTGTTGACATGGCGCTGAAACGGAAGGAATTTAGCGCAGAATTCGAGGCCTATTTGCGTCAACGATTGGCCTGAGGTATACCTCCGCAGGTTAGACGAATAAAGGCGAGCCGATAATTTGGCTCGCCTTTATTAATTATTGTCCGATATCTTCCCGGTCGTTACTTTTGCTCAGCAATAGCCTTCGACGTATCTCTTTTCGGCGCCCATCCCTGCCAGACAAACTCGGGATCCATCATCGGATCGTAATAACCTGGCTGCGGAACCATGCAGAAAAGCGTTTCCGCAATCCCGATTACGCCGCGATAAAAAGTCATCCCGACCCCCTTGATCGGACCAATGACATAGCCAACCGTGCCCATCTCCCGCCCGGTCAGAATCGTCTGTTTAGGGAGCTCAACAATGCTGGTAAAGGTATTGGTTATCCCTCTCGTAAACTTGATGGCCATCTTCTCCGCAATCATTTCCGGCTGCTGATCGGCGGTCGCCAGACCAGGACCCAAGACAACAAAAGCAAACAAAAACGCTGACAGCAACATAACTTTTTTCATACGGTCTCCTTTTCTAATGTTTCTTGCCCTGATTAGCGACCTTTTCAAACTCTTACCACAAAGAAACAGCGCTTGCAACATCACAGGTCAAAAAGAGTCGGCTCTTGTGGCAGATATTGTTCAAATCGCTTTTGCACGTGACGTAACTTTTCGATGTAATAAAGCACATTGATATCCGGATGTGCCGGATTAAAAGCCGCCACAGGACGGCACTGTTCATACGCTGTGGCATCCCTGCCGGAACCGCTGACATAGTAATTTACATGGTCACCCGCACGGTAATGTTTTCCCGATGCAAGGGCAATTTCGAAAGCCGCCGAATGATTACGTTTACCCAGGCGGAGCTTTTCAAGGTAACTGTCCGGTGAATCATTAAGTGTCTCGCTGCGGGCCACCCAGGCAACATCCATGCTCTTTGAGCGCAAACGGGCACAATATTCCTCATACAAACGCCGAACCGTATCCCCTTTACCTGTCAGTAGACGTTCAATGACATCCCGCATAAATTCACGCAGATATGGCTCCACTCGCCTTGAACGAAGTCCGCTCCCCCTGATAATGATCCTGCCGCCATACTCCTGCAGGGCATAGTTTTTGGTTTTATAGGCAAACATTGATCGATAGCGGCCATCCAGTTCAACTTCAATCCCTTCCGGCAGCTTCTGAGAAATACGCCCAACTATTTCCTGTTCCGCTTCCTCGGTCGGACATCCATCAGGCGGTTTGAAATAGATGCCATCCGTATCGACCTCCACCGGCCTGGCGCCTTCGGCGACAAGCAGGTCGATCATGTTCCTTATCGTGACCCGACCAAGACGAGTCACTTCGGCAGCAACGGCCGGGTCGGAAAAATTGTGCAGTGCCGCTCCCAGATAACCATAGAACGAATTGATCAGCACCTTGAATACCTGCTGAAGCGCATCAAAATAACGCCGTTCCGTATCCTCGACCGCATCCCGTGCCAATTGCTTGGCGTTCAGCCTAAAACGGCGCAGTTCTGCCAACATCGGAAGAAACAGACCCAGAGTGTCCTTGGCCGGAGCAAGACGGTATGCCAGCATTAAGGACGGATAGAGCGATGCCACGTCACAATGGACAATCGGGCCGACAATCCCTGAAAACGACGATTCCGTATAGCCACCCTCGAAAGGAGTGGCAGAGGAAGTACGAGCGGGAATGGCGTGCCCACGATACAGGTATTCACGCAGAAAAAGAGAATTGATGCGGGTGGCGTTGCCGCGAATGACACAGCTTTGGAAAGAGTACGGGAAAATGCGGCTCTGCAGGAACCAGGGATAGCCGAGCAAACGAAACAGGGAGAGTGTCTCACGGGTATCGTCAAGGTTGTATCGATACAACTGTTCCGGGTTCTTCTTGAATGCAACTGAAATATCAGCCCCATCCAGATATGTACGATCTTCGGCAGCGACGCCAAAATGCCGCGCAACCGACTTAAGTCCATGACTTTCGAGGTTGCGGCCGGAAATATCATACAGCTGTACCAAAAAATATGTATCGATAATGTGCCGGCCATATACATCCCAACGCGGGTATTCTAGAGTTTTTTCAGCCAGACTCCAACGGGCATGCGCTGTAATATGAGGCGGAGATCCGTTGCGACCCCAACTCAGGCAGATGCCGTGCATCTGCGCACGGCGGCCGATGTAGTCCAGGTCAAACCGGAAAATGTTGTGCCCAGTGATAACGTCCGGGTCGCAACGATGAATCGCATCGTTCAGTGCCAGCAGCATTTCCGGTTCAGTCAGTGAATCTCCCCTCAGCACGGTTTCCTCACCGTGAGAATATTTAAGCGCAATCGAGATAATTCGGTCTTCCGGTCGTTCCGGATTCGAAAAGTCATAACCCTCGGCACAGTCCGTTTCGATATCAAGTGCCAGGCAACGGAGTTCGGAAAATTCCATACCTTTAAAGAGTGTCGTACCGCTGGCCAGCATATATTGGTGAGAAAGATCAGGCAGGAACAGGTAGGGGGCATCGTGAGAGGAATAGCCTTTGCCGGTTTTTGTTGCCAGAAAATCGCGGGCGGCCAGGCAGTCGCTCCAGGAATCAAACAGCAGCTGGCAACTAAAGAAATCATCACCGGCCAGTTGCCTTACAGAACACGGAACCCTGCAACCTGAAACCAGTCCTGGGTCATTAACCATGATGAACGGTTGAAACCGTTCATCATGAAAATGCACGCGACCGTCCGTTCTGAAAAAGAGCCGGATAAAGTGCCCGACTGACTCCACCGCGATGATGCCGGATCGTTCGTCACGCCCAAAAAGCAGCGGGTTATGTCCGATTGTGCTGTTTGGCATACTGTTTCCCGGCGCTTAGGTAAAAAAATAGGGCGGTTGGCGCCGCCCCATCATTTCTCGAAAACTATAAGCCCGCTTTTTGCTTTAGAATGGCGGCCTTGTCAGTCCGCTCCCAGGTAAATTCAGGCAATTCACGACCGAAGTGACCATATGCAGCGGTTTTGCGATAGATCGGGCGAAGCAGATCAAGCTGCTCAATGATAGCGGCCGGGCGCATATCAAATATTTCTCGTACCAGTTCGGCCATGCGCTCTTCGCTCACTTTGCCGGTACCGAATGTATTGACGTTGATCGAAACCGGCTGGGCTACGCCGATAGCGTAGGCGACCTGAACCTCGCACCGCTCGGCAAGACCAGCGGCAACCAGATTTTTGGCGACATAGCGCCCCATGTATGCAGCCGAACGGTCAACCTTGGAAGGATCCTTACCGGAGAAAGCACCTCCGCCATGGCGACCCATACCGCCGTATGTGTCAACGATGATCTTACGACCGGTAAGTCCGCAGTCACCCATTGGCCCGCCAACTACAAAACGGCCGGTAGGGTTGATGAAATAACGGGTATTAGCGTCTAGCAGATGAGCCGGAATAACTTTCTTGACCACTTCCGCAATTACCTCTTCCTCAATTCTCTTGTGAGTCACGTCAGGAGTATGCTGTGTAGAGATAACAACAGTATCGATACGGCTCGGCTTGCCATCAACGTATTCAACCGAAACCTGGGACTTGGAGTCAGGGCGGAGGAAATCCAGCTTGCCAGACTTACGCACCTCAGCAAGCTTGGCTACCAGTTGATGAGCCAACTGGATCGGCATCGGCATAAGCTCCGGAGTCTCGTTACAGGCATAACCGAACATCAGGCCCTGATCTCCGGCCCCCTGTTCTTTGTGCAGACCTTCACCTTCAGAAACACCCTGTGAGATGTCTGGAGATTGTTTGTCGATGGATACCAGCACGGCGCAGGTCTCATAATCAAAGCCCATGGCCGAATCGGTGTAACCGATTTCCTTAATGGTTTCGCGGACAATTGAAGGCATATCGGCGTATGCGGTAGTCGTGATCTCACCGGCAATAACGGCCATACCGGTGGTAACAAGAGTTTCGCACGCTACACGTGCTTTAGGATCCTGGGCCAGTATTGCGTCGAGAATAGCATCTGAAATCTGGTCTGCGACCTTATCTGGATGCCCTTCTGATACGGATTCGGAGGTAAAAATGATTTTTTCTGCCATGACTTTGTACTCCTCTTGTTTATAGTTTATATTACCTTGCCTGAATGCTTTATTGGTCCGTAAAAGTATCGCCCGGCATCTTAATTGTCAAGCGAAGAGCCTACCACCTAACCCTTATAAACAGGATAAGTGCGTTAACGAAGTTATTTTCTGTAGAGAAACGCAGAAAATAACTTCTAACTTACTAATTATTCCGTTTGACTTCATAGCCGCCAATTGGGCAGTATGTCAAAAAACATATTGCATCTGAGGCGGTACCCGTGCCCAAAACAATCTACTTTTTCTTGGTTTTTCTTATCTGTTCAACTCTTTCAGCACCCGCATCTGCTGCGGGCAACCGTCCACCCGACGTCTGGAACTTTTACCACTTCGACGGCATCGCCTTCACATCAGGTCCGGCTGTTGACGGGAGCCCTTTCCTGGCGATAAGGGAAAAACTTCTCCCGGTAGTCTTGACGGTTCAGACAGCAGCTATCGAGCAGACCGCACTCCCTGATGGAACCGGCGCCATTGCCGGGATCTGCTATATTCAAAGCTCAGGAGGCAAGCTTGGCGTTGGTGGCGGATTTAAACCTTATCCACGCCTGCCGCTTCTTATCTCCAACGAAGGCAAAGAATTTGTCACGGTGCAAACTGATAATCATGGCTATTTCGTCGTGGTTCTACCAGCCGGGGTCTATTCAGTCGGCAGTGGGCCATCAATAACTGTTGAACGTGGCATAGCCACGCTCGTCCCACTGAGGGTCGGAAAAAGGATGGTGGACTAGTGAACCTTTTCCACGCTCGACTTTTACTCGTCGTATTCACCCTTCTCTTTTCCAAGCCCGTATCTGCCGGGCCTCTCGATGATTATTATCTGCAACAATTCGGCGAGGCAAAAAGCGCCCAGCTCCAGAAAGCGGTATTGTCAGTTCCAGCTGATATTCAGGAATCTGCGCGCTGCGGAATGCCGCTCAAAAAGGGTCTGCGGCGCGACTGGGCTCTCTTGGAAGCATCAACACAAAAGGTACTGGCAAAACAGCTGGCATCGCCGGTACTGGCAAGTCCGGCAACCTATACATCCAGTGCCGGACATTTCAGAGTCCATTACGCCACAACCGGATCAGACGCCCCGCCACTGACAGATTTGAACGGTAACGGAATCCCAGATTGGGTAGAGACGGTAGCCGCAACTTTTGAAACCGTTTATGCAAATTACAGTTCTTTAGGTTACCACCCTGCTCCAACCGCAGGCGGTGCTCCGTATGATTTATATCTTCTTGATCTCGCTCCGCAAAGATATTACGGCGTAACCACCAGCTACCAACCTATTGCTTCAGCAAGCTATCCCAACGCCTATACCAGCTGGATGGAGCTGGATAACAATTTTACCGATTCAATCTTTTCGTTCTATACCCCACTACAAAACCTGCAGGTCACCGCAGCCCATGAATACCACCACGCCATCCAGTACGGTTACAATTATTACTTCGACACCTGGTATGCTGAAGCAACCTCCACGTGGATGGAAGATGAGCTTTTTGATGGTGTTAACCAATTATACAGCTACATCCCCACCTGGTTTACTCAGAGTAGACTATCTCTGGATATTCCAGATGACATAACGACGGGGGGCGGATATGGTCGCTGGATCTTCAATCGCTACCTGGCGGAGCAACATACCAATGCTATGATTCGTACTGCATGGGAAAAACTTATTCCTCTACCCAGCCCCGATGGCAATTCTGATATTCCGATGGTTCCGGTGTTGGAGAGTCTGCTTTATTCCTCATACGGCACTTCTCTTGGCAACGATTTCTTCGGTTTTGCCAAGCGTGTTTATCAAAGGGACTGGACAACCCACACCTCTGAAACAAACAAGATTCATGCATATTTACAAGTCGCTACTTACTCAACTTACCCGGTAAACATCACCGTCAGCACCCCGGCACCTTCAGTTACTCTTCCTCATTACGCATTTGCCTACTATACGTTTTTACCCTCATCAAGTTCACCAAACAATCTGAATATTACCGTAACCGGTACCAGCGGCATCAAAGCCACCGCTTTCATTAAAAACAGCGTCGGCACCATCACCGAATATCCTTTCTCCACTGTCAATGGCACTACTGTTACTATTCCAGGCTTCAGTTCCTCCAGAGAGGCGGTACTGCTAGTGGCTAACACCACTGACGTTGACAATCATCAAGCCAATTTCAGCACCGATAGCTTAACATCAGGAGTATACGAACCGGCGACGACAACCAACTCCGGCAGCGGTTGTTTCATCGCTACGGCAGCTTACGGCAGCTATCTACATCCGCAGGTGCAACTGCTGCGGCATTTCCGGGATAATTACCTGTTGACCAATGTTCCTGGTCGGGTTTTTGTTACGCTTTACTATCGCTACAGCCCACCCCTGGCCGACTTCATTGCCCGGCACCCGTTCCTGCGCGGTGTGACCCGTCTGTTCCTGACTCCGATTATTTTCGCCGTTGTCCATCCGGTTGCATCAGCTGCAACGCTGTTACTGGCAGCTATTATGCTGTATCGTCCATTACGGCGTCGTTATCTGGAGCGTGTTGTAGTCTGAAATAAACTCTTGGCTAATCAGGCTTCATCAGGCCGTGTCAACTGCTCCCACACTGTCAGTCTCTCCAGCGCTTCATCAGCGCAGGAACCACACATCTCCTCGCTTGCCCGCAGACTCAGGCAAACCGGCGGTCGCTCGGCACAACCAAAAATCTGGCAGCGGTTGTCAACCGTCAATTGGAAGCAGCGTACTCCGGCCGGTTTCCCATCAGCCATACCAGGGATTGGTGAGGTTATTGACGGTGCGATACAACAAGCAGCGCACCCCACACGACATTCCATAATTTCCCACCCAAATCCCCCTCGGCCCCTTTTTGAAAGAGGCCCGGAGGGATTTAATGTTTAATAGCGATACATTTCGACTTTATACGGGCCTTCTTTCGGCACGCCGATGTATGCCGCCTGCTCGTCTGTCAGCACGCTCAACTGCGCATTCAGCTTCTTCAACTGCAGACGGGCGACCTTCTCATCAAGGTGCTTCGGCAACACATAAACGCCGACCGGATATTTGCCAGGATTACAGAACAGCTCGATCTGAGCAATGGTCTGATTGGCGAAGGAGGAGGACATAACATAACTGGGGTGACCGGTACCACAGCCCAAGTTGACCAGACGTCCCTTGGCTAGCAGGATGATACGCTTGCCGTCCGGGAAGATGATGTGATCTACCTGTGGCTTGATCTCCTCCCACTGGTATTTTTCAAGGGCAGCAACTTCGATCTCGTTGTCGAAATGGCCGATGTTGCAGACAATAGCCTGATCCTTCATCTTGATCATGTGATCATGAGTAATGACGTGATAGTTGCCGGTGCAGGTAACAAAAAGGTCAGCCTTGTCGGCTGCGTATTCCATGGTTACGACACGAAAACCTTCCATAGCGGCCTGCAGTGCGCAGATCGGATCGACTTCGGTCACCCATACCTGGGCCGAAAGTGCACGCATGGCTTGCGCTGAACCTTTACCAACATCCCCATAACCGCAGATCAGGGCGACCTTACCGGCTATCATGACATCGGTAGCGCGTTTGATGCCGTCTACAAGCGATTCGCGGCAGCCGTAGAGGTTGTCGAACTTGGACTTGGTAACCGAATCGTTTACGTTGATTGCCGGGAATTTCAGATCGCCGCGCTCATGCATCTGATAGAGGCGATGCACGCCTGTGGTGGTCTCCTCGGTAACGCCTTTTACCTCTGCCAGACGAACGGAGTACCAGGTCGGATCAACAGCCAGCTTGGCCTTGATGGCGGCGTAGAGGATAGTCTCTTCCTCCGAAGCCGGCTTGGCGAGTACGGAGATGTCCTTTTCTGCTCTGGCGCCCAGATGCAGCAGCAGGGTGGCATCGCCACCGTCGTCCAGAATCATGTTGGAGAAACCGCCGTCACTCCATTCAAAAATACGGTGTGTATAGTCCCAATACTGTTCCAGAGACTCACCCTTGACAGCAAAGACCGGCACACCCCCGGCAGCAATGGCAGCGGCGGCATGATCCTGAGTCGAAAAGATATTGCAGGAAGCCCAACGAACTTCAGCCCCAAGTGCGGTCAGGGTCTCGATCAGCACAGCGGTCTGGATGGTCATATGAAGCGAGCCGGTGATACGAGCGCCTTTCAGCGACTGAACTCCGGCAAACTCTTCGCGAATGGCCATTAATCCCGGCATTTCGGTCTCGGCGATCCTGATTTCCTTGCGCCCCCAATCGGCCAGTTTTAGGTCTGCTACGATGTAATCTTGATTCATGGTTTAAGCTCCTTTTAAGATGTGATGTACTACTGTAGTTTATTCAAGTCGTCCGTTTTTCCCCGAACAAGCAATACTGTTTCCTGTCCGGCGACTGCAGCTATTTGCTCGACGTTAACGCTCGCAAAACCGGCTAGTTTCAACCAAAACTGGAGCTCTGCCTCTTCAAACCCCAGCCACTGATCGGCTAACTGCTCCCGTGCCGCTTCGCGCTCGTGGCGGGCGAGGTCGGCCAATAGCAGAACACCGCCAGGGGCTAGAACGCGATGAATTTCAATCAGCACGACTGCCGGATCAGCAGCATGATGCAGCACCATGTTGGCCACCACGCACCCAACAGATGAGTCAGGAAGCGGCAGATGCGTCATCTCTCCCAAACGCAGTTCAATACCGTTAACAGAGTTGCTTGCCAATCGGCGACGTGCCTCTTCCAGCATAGCAGGGGAGTGATCGACGCCGATCACTTTAGAACAATTTGCCGCCAGTTCCGTCAGTAGTCCACCAGTGCCGGTGCCGATCTCCAGTACAGCCACGCCTTCCGGCACCAGATCCAAAAGACGCTGGCGGTACTCCGGAACAGGCAATAGTGTGCGGGCCAGATCGTCCCACTCTCGGGCATGACGGTCAAAGAATTCCTGACTACGGCGTCGGCGCTCCTCAAGGACAGCCGCCACAGCAGCAAGGTCTCTAGTACGCTCAGGCAACGCTGGCAACTCCCGCTCAAGAGCCGTACGAATTGTGGCAAAGAAACTTACACCATCTCCGACACGGAAGTAGCTCCAGGTCCCCTGGCGCTTGACCGTCAGCACTCCAGCCTCTGCCAGAATCTTCAGATGGCGGGAGACCCGTGATTGCCCCATACCCATGATACGGGTCAATTCCTGCACGGTGAATTCACCGGAGAGGAGTATTGCCGTCAGGCGCAGGCGGCAAGGGTCAGCTAGTGCTTTAAGAGTTTCGAGCATGATATATCAGTTATTCCAATTTCTATAAATCAACTTTTCTTGATATAACATAGATCAGGGTAGGAGGTCAAAAGAATTACTGCGATGCGGTGGGAATATTTGTGAATTTTCAATGATGCATGTTTTCCTGCGGTACCCAGCGAGTCCGCAGTCGCGCTAACTCACGGCCGTCACTCTCGTTCTCAATGCAATGGATGTAACAGTCCGCCTGCGCTGTTTTTGCCGAGCGAGCGACGATTGTGTCGCCATATAATGCCTCGGCCCGAAAACCAATCTCTATGAAGGCAAGACGACATCTGCTATCCATCTCCTCCGGAATTGTCTCCAAAGCCCATCCGGCGTAGACTGTATTGTTTACATGCCTGTTGATGTCCAGATCCCCACGTAAAACAGGTAATCGCAATTCATATTCAGAGGTTTCAAGTTGTGGGAGAGTGTTAAACGGATCATTTACTGCCCTTTCGGGATTAAGTGGATAAATTGACAGTACCTCAACCAGTTTTACCGGTCGCCTGGTTTTTATGTTTAATACCGCCCATGAAGTTGTCGCTCTGCCTATCATAGCCCCTTCTAAGTCAAGCAACTCGAAATCACGTACCGTGAAGAGGTTATCTCTGATAGCCGGCCATGTTCTTATCCGGACAGTGTCACCTGCTCGAGGGTAACGTTCCATGGCAAGATGAACCCGTGACAATACCCAAGTATGACCGCTTTTGCGAAGGTCTGCAACCGCAACCCCAAGCAGTGCAGCGTGATCTCCTGCAGCTGATTGCAGGTAATTAAGTAGCGCAACCGGACGTGCAAAACCACGCTGATCTGTCTCATAATACTGAACGATAAAATCTTTTTTAAAAACGGGATTCATGCTTACCCACGTTACTATTGTTTGCATGAGACCTTGTATCAGGCATATTTTTCCCGCAATGCAACTTTGCTTACCTTCCCCACACTGGTCTTGTCGATGGCATCAACAAAACGCACCTTCAGGAGCACCACCTGCTTGTTGACCAACCCTTTGTCGGCGTACTCCTTGACGAGATGGCTTATATCTTTTTCGGTCAGGGCACTGCCCGGACGAGGCACTACCAAAGCCAACGGACGTTCACCCCATTTTTCGTCAGCTGTGCCAATTACTGCTACCTCTGCAACACCTTGGTGGTGAACGATAATGTCCTCTAACTCCAGCGAAGAGACCCATTCTCCAGCCACCTTGATGATGTCCTTGGTGCGATCGGTAATCCGCACGTAACCTAGTTCGTCACGCACTGCGACATCACCTGTATGCAGCCAGCCGCCTTCCCAGAGCCGCTCAGAGGCTTTGTGATCTTTGAGATAGCCTTGTGTCAACCATGGCGCCCGCACCACGATCTCGCCAGCACTGGAGTTGTCGCTTGGCTGCTCCTGCAGAGATGCACCCACCACCCGTAGATCCACCAGCGGCAGAGCACAACCGGTCTTGCAGCGGACAACAGCCTGTTCTTCAGGAGACAGTTCCAGCATTTCCGGGGTCAGGTGGGAGATGGTCAGGATCGGGCAGGTTTCGGACATGCCGTAGCCGGTAAAGATATCTATTCCGCGACTCATGGCATCAATACAAAGGGTTCGGGACATGGCGGCCCCGCCGATGATCAGCTTCCATCCAGAGAGGTCTATGCGCGCCGCATGTGGGTGTTTGAGCAGCATGTGCAGAATGGTAGGAACACAGTGGGAGAAAGTCACCCCCTCTTTTTCCACCAGTTCCAGCAACTGGTCTGGCACATAACGTCCCGGGTATACCTGTTTAACCCCCAGCATTGTTGCCACATACGGCAACCCCCAGGCATGAACATGAAACATTGGTGTGATCGGCATGTAAACGTCCTGACGGTGGAAACTGCCTTGCATCGAAGCTGTTCCAAGCACACTCATTACCCCCATGGTATGCAACACCAACTGACGATGACTGAAGTAGACCCCCTTGGGCATGCCGGTGGTTCCCGTGGAATAAAAGGTTGTGGCGCGGGTATTCTCGTCGAAGTCGGCAAAGTTGAATTCAGGTAACGCAGCTTCCAGCAGCGCCTCGTACTCACCGGCAAAGGGGATTGTGGTAGTCGGCGGGTTTGGCTCATCGTTCAGCAGGATAAAGCTTTTTACCGTATCCATTCGTCCGCGAATCTGTTCCAGAATCGGCAAAAACTCCGTATTGACAAGCAGAACATCGTCCTCGGCATGATCGATAGTGTAGAGGATCTGCTCCGGCGAAAGACGCACGTTGATGGTATGCAGCACCGCTCCGATCATCGGCACAGCAAAAAAACATTCAAGGTAGCGATGTGAGTCCCAGTCCATAACAGCGACCGTATCACCCGGCTTGACCCCAAGATTTGTCAAGGCATTAGCCAAACGCTGTACCCTCTGACGCAGCTCACGATAGGTGTAGCGGAATGTACCACGGTAGACAATTTCCTGTTCCGGGGCATTGACAACAGGGCAGAGTAGAAGGTTTTTGATAAGAAGTTGGTAATCGTAGGCAGATTGGGTTCTAGGAATGGCAAATTCGGACACGGCGACGAGCCTCTCTCTGTAAGAATAAGATATCAAAGGCCCTGTGTAGCACGAATACAGCTATATTTCCAGACACAAAAAAGGCGAGACCATGCGGCCTCGCCTCAAATGCAGTTAATCATTCTTTCCCTACAGATAATCTAACAACGACATCTGGGAAAGCTTGGCTGTTGACGATAGTGACGCCTCGTAGGCAAGTTTCTGGTTGCTCTGTTCAATCGCCAATTTGGCATAATCGACCTCCTGAACGCCAGTTGCAATAGAGAGCAAAGTGTTTTTGTTATTGTCATTGAGTTTACCAATGTTATCCAGACGGGTCATCCGCGAGATAATATCGCTTGTTGCATTGTTTAGCTGCTTGGCTCCGTTCTCAAGATCGGTCGCCGCAGTAGAAATCGCCGCAACATTGCTTGGCGTTGTACTATCTCCCACCGCTGCAATCATATCATCAAACGCTTTAAGGATATCAGTCGAACCGTAACTTGGATTTGCACCGCTACCTTTTAGAAGTCTGTCTCCGGTAACATTTAATCCTTGTGTAGAATTTTGAGCAATTTCGATCGAAAGTTGGGTGCTATCGCCGCCATATGTATTGTCTGTGTTGTTGAATGGTGCGGCGTTATTGTTAGCTCCCGCAAAGACATACTGATCTCCGTACTGTGTATTTGCCATATCCACAAGCTGTTTTTTTAGACTAACAAGCTGGTCATGCGCATTCTGACGAATCGTTGGGTCACTGCTGCCGGAGCTGATTGAACCCGCCAGCTTCTTGGCCTGGTTAACGATTCCTGACATGCCCTCCATGGCAGTGCTGGTAAATTTGAGCCAGGAAGTGGCCTTGCTGATGTTACTGGAATACTGGTCTATCGATTTGAGCTTGTCGCTTATCTCCAACAGGACCCGGCTGGAAATAGGGTCGTCACTCGGACGGTTGACATTTTGCCCGGAAGATATTGATTCTTGCAGTTTATCAAGCTTGGCTCGCCCCTGCTGGATATTATAAAGGGAATTTTCAGCAGACATGTTTGCAGTGACTCGCATGGGGTATTCCTCCTAGCCCTTATAAACAGGGCAACTTCTAACTTACTAACGTATCAGACCAATTACTGTATCCATCATCTCAGTCGCTGTGGTCACCAGCTTGGCCGAAGCTTGGTACGAACGCTGATATTTTATAAGGTTGGTCAGTTCTTCATCGAGGGACACACCTGAATTGGACTCTCTGAGTGTAGACAATTGTTTGGTGAAAGCCTCATCCTGTGCCACCGTTGTTTTGCTGGCTTGTACGTCAAGGCCAACCTTGCTTACCAGGCTGCTGTAAAAACTGCTGAACGTAGCGATCGGTGCGCCAGACGGTACGGTATTGGCGTTGGTTAACTGGGCAATAGACAGCGCGTTGCTATTGTCTCCGGGATAAGACGGAGGCGGTGCGGATGGATTCGGGCCTGCGGCGGCAATCGTTGTGATATTCAGGCCTGCGTCAATTGAAAAGGCTGCCGCAGAACCTGCAACAGCAGCAAGGGGTGTAAAAAAATTCTGGCCGGTTCCGCCTGTTGGGCTAAAGCCTGTTGAATGTTGGGTATTTACGGCATCGGCAACCGACTTGGCTAATGTATCAATCTGGGTCAGGTAGTCTGGTATGATCGTATCACGTAGCGACACAGTTGCACCCAGTTGCCCAGTCAGAGGAGTAATGGCCGACAGGGCACCGCCAACCGGCGTCAACTGGACAACAAAACTGTTCGGATTTGTTTTGTCGAGTGAAAAAGCACCGGCTGTTGAGCCGGTAACCAGTGCTGCGCCACCGTCAGCGTATTTGATGTCAGTGGTGCCATCACTGTTTTCTGTAAAAGTAATACCGATCTTCTGGGAGAGATCACGCACCAACTGATCGCGTTGATCGCGTATTTCGTTGTCGTTGCCACTCACCTCCTCAGTGACCTTGATCTGACCGTTTAGCTTGGCAATGTTAGTGAGGGTGTTATTGATACTGTCCGTTAGCGGGACAAGAGAAGCGTTCTGAACCGAAATTGTATCATTAAGTGCCTTGCTGACAGAATGAAAATTATCCACCAATATCTGGGCGCGGGTTATAACAACCTGACGTTCAGACGAACCGGACGGATTGAGGCTTAAGTCCTGCCACGCGCTGAAGTAGTTGGCGACAGCTGTTCCGATACCATCATTGGTAATCTCGTTAAATGAAGGCTCAACCTGCTGCAATACAGTAGATTTTGTTGTGTCAAAGCCTTGTGTAGTCTGTGCATTTACAAGCTGTTGTTGCAGCAAACCGTCGTAATATCTCTCAATTGAAGCAATGCGCACCCCTGTTTCCAGCGGGAAACCACTACTGTTAAAAGGCGACGCGGATTCGAAAATAACCCGCTGACGCGAATATCCTGGTGTATTGACATTAGCAATATTCTCGCCGGTCACCTCAGTAGCAACACGAAAAATATTAAGAGCGGTCCTGCCGACCTCCATAGCCGTACTGAGCCCCATATTATGCCTCCCTATTTACCATCACGGCACTCGCAGGCCGCTGTTGATAGCCGCCTGAGGCACCATAGACATTCGATTGATTGATCAGGCGCGTAATCAGATTGAGCGAAGAGGTAACAGATGCGGCAAAACGCTCTGCAATCTCACGGTTCAATCCTGCCACCTGCTGGACACGTTCGGCGGTCCTCTGAATCTGTTGCTGCTTCTTGAGCAACTCCCTGTTACCTCTTTTTGCAAAATGTTCTGCTAGCATACCGAGGGATGCCGTCATTGGCAGGCCTTCACGAGCAGCCAACTGCAAAATAACCCGTTGGATATGCGGGGAGTGTTCAGCTATTTTGTCTATCAGTTCTTCCTTGCTCTGGTTGGAAAGATTCATGGCGGTAATATTGATATCACCCATCTCGGCCGTTTCCCTCTCAAGCAACTTGAGCAGATCATTCAACAGCTCTGTCTGGACGTTTATTTCTTCGATCAGTTTTTTCAATTCCATGAATATGACTCCACCAACTATGGGTTACTACTCCTGATGATCAACCTTTGGAGCTACCTTACGGCTCTCCTGACGAATAATATCTTTTTCGATTATTTTGGCGATTCCCAAGCCTCTTCCCTGCTTCACAGATGCATTGGCGTATTCCTGGTCCAGCATTGATCGGTAAACATCTTCGCCGTGACCGCCACCGGTTAACTTATCTTTTCCTACCGTTGCGCGCATAGACTTCATCATCAAGCCAACCAGCAACCCTTCAAAATCCTGGGATACCTTCCTGGCCTGCTGTCGCTGCTTTTCAGTCAGCCCTGTAGTACCGTTTGATGACGCACGCTGAAGCAGGCGCGCCTTATCAGATGCTATTTCTGAAATATCCGGTGCGGCTGAGGTAATTTTTATATCCATACTTCCCTCTTATCGGCCCGAGACGACATTCCGTTAAGCCCTAAATTATGGAAAGATCTGCCTGCAGTGCTCCGGCGGCCTTAACCGCCTGAAGAATGCTGATCAAATCGCGCGGTGTTACCCCCAGCATATTCAGTGCCCTAACAACATCACCAATACTGGCACCTTCTTGCAGGACCATCAGGCGACGGCTCTCTTCTTCAACTTTCAAATCGGTGCGTGGCACGACTTTGGTCTCGCCTGTCTTGCTGAGTGGGGCCGGTTGTGACACCACCGGAGTTTCCTTGATAACCAGCGACAGACTGCCATGAGTGACTGCCACGGTTGAAATCCGCACGTTTTCTCCCATAACAATTGTACCGGTACGTTCATTCAACACTACTTTTGCCTGTACATCCGGCTTGACCTCAAGCCGTTCCATATCTGCTACAAACTCGACTGTCCGGTTAGCATAACCTGCCGGAATTGTCAGGGTTACCGACCCGGGATCACTGCTGGCGGCTACCGGGCTCTTGAATTTATCATTTACAGCAGTGACAATCCGCGAGGCGGTGGTGAAATCTGCCGTATTGAGGTTTAGATTTAATACCGACTTGCCTGTCAGCGTATTTGGCAACTCACGTTCTACCAGCGCACCGTTCGGGACCCGCCCGGCGGTCGGATGGTTTTTCTGGACGGTAGCGCCCTGACCGCCAAAAGCGAATGAGTTAGTCAGGACCGACCCCTGAGCTACGGCATACACCCGATTATCACCACCTTTAAGGGGGGCCATAAGCAGTGTGCCACCGGCAATGCTTTTTGCGTCTCCCAGAGATGAGACCGTAACATCAAGGCGATTGCCCTGTTTGGCAAACGGGGGAAGAGTCGCTGTTACGATAACTGCAGCAACGTTTTTGAGCTTGATATCATTGACGGAGGTGGTGATTCCCATCCGCTCAAGCATATTTACCACAGACTGGGTCTGAATCTTGGCTTGATCGCTGTCGCCGGAGCCGTTCAATCCGACAACCAGGCCGTACCCCATCAACTGATTGTCCCGGATACCTTCGAACGAAGCCAGGTCCTTGATACGGATAGCATGGGCACTTGTTGCCATCATAATGACGAGAGCACAAAGTATTGCAGATAGCGTAGTTTTCATATTCTTACCTTATTGAATGCCGTTTGGTATCTGCTAGAACGGCCATATTCTGTTAAAGATATTCATCAACCAGCCAGGGCTTTGGTTGTCAGAGATGATACCCCGCCCCGAATAGCTGATGCGCGCATCGGCAACATAAATTGAATTTACAGTATTGTCTGGTGAGATATCGCGGGAGCGCACCGTACCTTCCAGTACAATAATCTGATCCTCTTCGTTGACCTTGATATTGCGGCGCCCCTCAATAATCAGGTTGCCGTTCGGTTGTACATCCACTACCCGTGCGGTGATAGTCGCGTTAAGATTTTCCTGGCGTGTAGTGGAGCCGGAACCTTTGAATGAGGAATTGGCATTTGCTTTAATAAGATTTGCCAAGTCGCTGAAATTACTTTTTAATATTGCCGCTTTCTCCAACCCCATCATATTCGGTATACCTGCACCCACCGAACTGTCTCGCGATGTACCGGTCTTGGCTTCCTTGGAAGCGCTGGCCGTTTCCGAGATAATAATCGTGATGATATCACCTCTGCGGCGAGCTTTCAGATCATCGGTCAAATTAACAGAAGTTGACTGCCAGATCGAACCGTTTGAATAGTCAGCAATCTTTGGCTGTGGATCTTCAAAACCGGCGGTCTTAACATCGGTTTTTTCAACTGCACAGCCTATCAGTAGCAGTGCCAGTAGTGGTAATAACAATAGTGTCGATTTCATTGGTCTTCCTTCAACCCCATAGATCTGTTCAAAAAGCCACCTGAACGGTAGTAGCATCAATGACTCTGGCAGGTATTTCCTTGAGAGAAGTCAGGTTCTGAACTCTGATTATATCCCCCTCTGCACCTGAGCTGTGAGCCTTTCCGGTTACCGATATTTTCATCACTCCGTTTTCGGCAACTATTGTAACCATCTGTCCACTTTTTATCAGCGGTACTTTCTCAACCTGATCGGCTCTAACCGGTTGGTTTCCCCTAAGTGTTATGCGTGCTTTCTTACCGATTACCGCGTCAAGCGTCCGAGCGGCAAGATGGGAGTTCTGAGTGATTTCACGTCTCTGCAGAACAAGGTCAGCGGCTGTTATGATGGTGCCATGCTCTATCTGGCGAAGTGCAACAACAGTATCAGCCAACGCCTCAACCTCTACCTTCACCGGAATATTACGGATTACCCGGTCCTTTTGGCGAGCCAGAACCATTATATTCATGTTCCCCCACCCCTCCCACTGCTGCTGGGCGACAATTTCGTAGTCAGTGTCCCCCTCAGGGAATTTCAACGCGTCAGAGATGGTTATTCGGCGAATACGGACATCCCACCCCATGTCGGCAGTGCGGGTTGTAACAAAGGCGGTAACAGCCTCACGAACCTCTAACTCTCTATCAACTGCAGACAGGGCCTTATGTGCTATCAGAACCAGAAACAGAATAAAAATATGTGGCAATAAACGTTTCATGAATAGTCAGATCCGGTTCTAGCGTTTCAGGTTATTAGCTGTCTGCAGCATCTCATCCGAAGTGGTGACCGCCTTGGAGTTAATCTCGTAAGCACGCTGGCCGACGATCATGTTGACCATCTCTTCGGCCACGTTGACGTTGCTCATCTCCAAAAGCCCCTGGGCGATCGTGCCAGCCCCATTAGTCCCTGGAGTGCCTGTTGTAGCGGTCCCTGATGCATCAGTGGGGAGGTATATATTTTTCCCCTGGCTGGAAAGACCGGCCGGATTGGAAAAAATCGCCAGTTGGATGTTTCCCACAGTAGTCGTAGCGCTCTGTCCGGCAACCTGCACTGAAACCGTGCCATCACTGCCAATATTTATCTTGGTTGCGGTAGTTGGTATGGTGATTGATGGAGAAAGTGGATTACCATCAGGCGTGACTATCTGTCCGGTGCTGTCGCGCTTGAATGCGCCGGCTTTGGAATAGCCGACAGTACCATCAGGCAGCGTAATCGGGAAAAAACCGTCCCCTTCGATCGCGATGTCCAGTTCGTTACCAGTTTGGGTAAAATCGCCAGGCGTGAATATTTTTGTAACGGCAGCCAGGCGACTTCCCAGACCTATCTGGATTCCGGTCGGAACCTGGGTAGCGTTGGTTGCCGGAGAACCGGTTGATTTAAGGTTCTGGTAGATCAGGTCCTGAAAATCTGCCCGACTTTTTTTAAAACCGGTTGTATTTACGTTTGCAAGGTTGTTGGCAACGACGTCAATGCTCTTTTGTTGTCCCTGCATGCCGGATGCTGCGGTCCAGAGTGAACGAATCATGGCGTATCTCCTTATTTATCAAGTATTCGTAATTTTAGATTTTCCCCAAGTCATTGGCAGCTTTTGCCGCAATATCGTCGAATCCTTTTATGACTTTTGAGCACGCTTCAAAATAGCGGTTGGTTTCTATCAACTGTACCATTTCCGAAATGCTCTCTACATTTGAACCTTCGATATGCCCCTGTTGAATCTGGGCCTTGCCCTCTTGAGGAATATCCTGAGGGTCCGCCGCAATAAACAGCGCGCTGCCAATCTTGGTCAAATTATACGGTTTCCCAAAATCAACAACTGAAATCGCTCCAGCCTGAGTACCATCAACAGTAACGCCACCTTTGGGATCGATTTCAACCTGACTTCCTTGCAAGCGGATTGCCGCTCCCCCCACGCCCTGTACCGGGTAGCCATCCACCGTCACCAGAGTTCCGTCGGCAGACGTGCGAAAATTACCTTGACGTGTGTAAGCGGTGCCTTCAGGGGTGGTAACAGCAAAAAAACCGTCGCCATCAAGCGCCAGATCAAGAGGATTGCTACTCTGGCTGATCGGACCACTCGCATAATCGATATATATATTTTCCTTCTGCAGGATAGGATCGGCAGTAGTACCCTGTGGAACAGCCGGCGGATTGGTGTTGCCTGCCAGTAAGCCTTCAAATGACATTTTGTCTTTTTTATAACCTGGAGTATTGATATTCGCCAGATTATTGCTTATCACATCCAGGCGGCGCATCGCAGCCAAACTGCCTGATACGGCCGGGTATATACCACTGTTCATATATTTTTCTCCTCTTTCCTAGCTCCGATGCAACTTGAGACGTGAACGCAGCCTGACCATCGCTTGGCTGATGATCTGTGAAATTCTGGATTCGGTCAGGCCAAGCATCTCACCGATTTCCTTGAGATTGAAGTCTTCGTTGTAATAAAGCGTTACAGCCAGGCGTTCTTTCTCGGGCAATGTGTCAATGGCCAGTCCAAGCGCCTCAGTCAGCTGCATTGTTATGACCTGCTGCTGCGGGTTTTTTGCTTCAGGTTCACATAGCACGTCTGCAAGACAGAGCGGGCTTCCGTCATCCCCCTCCCAACTGTCATCCAGACTGATAAAAGTAAACACATGTACGTCATCAAGCAATTCAAAATAGTCATCAAGGCTGATCTGTAGAGCCTCAGCAACCTCTTCGCTTGTCGGATGGCGACCGAGCTGGTTCTCAAGAAAGCGCAGTTCCCGTTCAAGCCGCTTGTACTTGTCCCTCATGGAGCGGCTGAGGACATCATATGAACGAAGCTCATCCAGAATTGTTCCGCGAATATGTTGTTCGGCAAAGGTTTTAAAGAGCACACCCCTGGAGGGGTCATAACGATCGGCTGCATTTATCAGGCCAATCATAGCTGAACTCATCAGATCCTGCTGGTCAAGGTGAGGAGGGAGTTTGGCTGAAATTCTGCCAACCAGATAGCGCACCAGCGGAATATGCTCAAGTATCAGCTGTTCGCGATCAGCAGTTTGGCTCACGCCTGCACCAGAATCTATCCCGTCAGTCATTGTTTTAGATTCCTCCGGCACTATCCAGCATTTTTCGGAAAAAGAACTGAATATTCCCCTTGACCCGTCCCTGCCGCTTGTTTTCAATAACTCTCTTGGCTAGGGTATTAAAGCATTGAGCCGCTTCAGAATCAGGGAAAAGTTCAGTGACGGCTTTTTGACGTTTGACCGCCTCTACGACCTTTTCATCCTTGACAACACACCCCAGGTAATCAAGTGAGATGTCCAGAAATCGGCCAGCCACGTTAGCCAGCTTACGAAATACCTCAAGCGCCTCCTCACTATCCTTGGCCATATTGACCAGCACCTTGAAATGATGCTCAGAATAACGGGTAGCGAGAAGTTTAATTAGTGCGTAGGCATCGGTGATGGATGTCGGCTCTGGAGTAACCACTACAAAGATTTCCTGCGCGGCAACTGTAAAATAGGTGACATTTTCCGAAATGCCCGCTTCGGTATCGACAATCAAGATATCGAAATGTTCTTCAAGCATATCCAGTTCGTCCAGCAGCTTCAGCTTTTCATGCTGTCCCAAACTGGTCAATTCCTGAACACCGGAACCGGCCGGGATAATTTTGATGCCGGCCGGCCCATCTATCAGGATGTCCATAATGCTCTTGTCACCGTTCAGCACATGATTGAGATTGTAAACCGGAGAAAGCCCCAACAGGACATCAAGATTACCAAGTCCGAGGTCTGCGTCGATCAGCAGGACTTTCTTACCCTGAGCAGAAAGTGCTATGGCCAGGTTGGAGACAACATTGCTTTTGCCGACCCCCCCTTTGCCACTGGTGACTGATATGACCCTGATGCCCTGTTGATCGGCTAATTTACCTGTTGAAGACGAATCGGGCTGCTGATTCTTTTTTGCTGTGCGAGCCATCTGGCGGAGAGTATCAGCCTGGTCGCCCGTTCCTGGTACGGTACTCATTCTGCCCCCTCACGAAAAATCATATCTGCCAACTTGGCTGGTGTCGCAATTTCAATATCTTCTGGTACACGCTGGCCAGTTGTAAAATATGCAATCTGCAAATTATCCTTCATCAATAGGTTGACCATATTCCCAAAACTTTCACACTCATCGATTTTTGTAAAAACAACCTTACTTACCTGAAATATTCTGAAACGGTTCAGGATCTCTTCCAGTTCGCGATCCTTGGTAGTTGCCGAAAGACAGAGGTAGACTTCCATCGGGATTTTGTCCTCAAGAAAGTTCTTCATTTCATCAAGTTTTTCCTTGTCCTTGTGGCTGCGTCCGGCGGTGTCGATAAAAATCAGATCGCAGGATGAATGCTTTTCAACCGCCTTTTCAAGCTCTTTTGGGGTCGAAGCAACCTCCAACGGAATCCCCATAATGCGTGAGTAGGTTTTGAGCTGTTCAACTGCCCCCACCCTGAAGATGTCCATAGTAATCAGCGCCACTTTGTTGCCTTTATTGAGGGCATACATTGCAGCCAGCTTAGCGGTTGTTGTTGTCTTGCCAACGCCGGTCGGCCCTACCAGAGCAATGATACGAGGAGAGTTCTTTTTTAGCTTAAGTGTACCGGCAAACTTGATGAGACGCCCTAGTGTCTCGCCAAGTCGCCCTTTTACGGTCTGGTTACCGCTCTCCAATGGCAAACCATTGAGTGTATCGACAATTTTCCTGATCAGTTCTGTAGAAACACCACTGGCTGCCAACTCTCTGGCGAGAGGAGAATCGTCCGGGAGGAGGTCCGCGCCTGACTGCCCCTCCAATGTGCCCCCGTCGGAGACGGTCTGCCATTGAACATCTTTTGCATCCCCCTCCTGACTTTTTACTAGCGTAGCCAGAAGTAGCTTTTTGATTTCCTCCAGGTCAGACCTGGGAATATTTTTAAGGTTTATGCCGCTATCCAGCTGTTCTGCGGCGTCAGCGCCATCAACCGACTTTGCCTCTGCGCGCGCTTCCTCTTCACGCCGGGTAAGTGACTCCACCTTTTCGCGCAAATCTTTCAGTTCCCGCGCCAGAGGTGCCAACATTGAGCTTTCCATCTCTTCACGGGCTGTCCGCTCGCGCGGCGCCGCCTCACGGTAAACAACCGGAGCGGCTGGCGGGGGGGCCGGTTTGCGAACAGGATCAATAGCCGCTGTAACACGGTAAACCTGCTTACTGAAAAAGCCGAAAAAACCGCCAATCCTCTCTTTTTTTGTCGAAAGGATCATGGCATCCGGCCCGAGTTCAGCCTTTACCATGCGCAGTGCTTCCGGCATACTTGCCGCTTGAAATGTTTTAACCAGCATTTAAACTTACCACCCCTAGTGACTGGATTTTTACATTCTGAGGTATTTCATTGTGAGACAGAACCGCCATGTGAGGAACAAAGCGCTCAATCAGTTTCCGGACGTGCCGACGAATCGAAGGAGAAGCGAGAAGCACCGGCTGAGCGCCGCTTGATCCAAACCGCTCGGACATACTCCGGACAGACGCGATAATCTGCTGGGCAATAGAAGGCTCTATCGCCAGATAACTCCCCTGATCAGAAGGCTGGATAGCTTCGGCAATCATATCCTCGACTTCACGGTCAATAGTTACAAGAAAGAGAACTTCATCTTCCAACTTGTACTGGTCAACAATAAACCTTCCCAGCCCCTGCCGGACAAACTCTGTCAGCACGTCCGGATCTTTGGTAAGCGAAGCATAGTCGGCCAGACTTTCCAAAATGGTGCGCATATCACGTATTGAGACCCCTTCTTTAAGCAGGCTCTTGACCACCCGCAAAACGGTCCCGAGGTTAAGCAGATTCGGTATCAGTTCATCCACCACTTTAGGCGCCGTGACAGCAACATTGTCCAGCAACTGTTGCATCTCCTGCCGACCAACCAGTTCATGAGAATAACGTTTGATAATTTCACTGATATGGGTAGCAACAACCGTCGTGCTGTCTACAACCGTGTAGCCGTTGATCTGGGCTTCATCGCGATCTTCGCTCTTGATCCAGACCGCCGGAAGTCCGAACACCGGTTCTTTGGTTGCCATGCCGGGCAGGTTGACCGTGACTGCACCGGAATCCATTGCCAGATACTGGCCGGTTAGTTCACTTCCACCAACCCGTGCACCACGGATCAACAGGTTGTATTCATAAGGCTTTAGCTGCAGATTGTCATGGATATGTATGGGGGGAACTACAAAGCCCATTTTCTGAGCAGTCTGGCGGCGGATAGAGCGGATTCGTTCCAATAATTCACCATTTTGAGCGGCATCAACCATCGGCACCAAACCATAACCGACCTCCAGCTCCAGAATATCCAACGGCCTGATATTTGATGCCTGATCGATCGACTCCTCGCCAGCGGTTGTTTCAGCAGCAGCAGTTTCTTCAACTATCTCTGCTTTTTCGCGAGCCATCTTGCCGATCAGAAATGTAACGCCCGACAGCAGCAAAAAAGCAAAGTGCGGCAGTCCCGGAATGAGCGCAAACAGAAACATGACACCT
Source organism: Geobacteraceae bacterium (assembly GCA_025355965.1). GTDB lineage: Bacteria > Desulfobacterota > Desulfuromonadia > Geobacterales > Pseudopelobacteraceae > JACRCG01. The sequence continues at coordinate 7,909 of JANXYR010000050.1, read as the reverse complement.
GAGGAGACAAAAAATGCCTTGGGGTAATTCAAAAACTGCCCTGTGAGCTCTTGGCCAAAGCTGTTTTCATCAGCCGAGCGGGTTACAAGAATACCGGCAGCAGTTGAGATAATTAGGGCAGGAATCTGGGCGACCAACCCCTCACCGATGGTCAACAGCGTATAGTTGGTAAGAGCATTCATGAGCGGCATACCCTGCTGCCATACCCCGATGATCAAACCGCCGAAAATATTTATCAGAACAATCAGGATTCCGGCTATTGCATCCCCTCGTACAAACTTGCTCGCACCGTCCATAGAGCCGTAAAAGTCGGCCTCGCGGGATATCTTCATCCGTCTCCGCTTCGCTTCTTTATCGGTCAGCAGACCGGCTGAAAGATCAGCGTCAATCGCCATCTGTTTGCCGGGCATGGCGTCCAGTGTAAAACGTGCGGCAACCTCGGCAACCCGACCGGCACCTTTAGTGATAACCACGAAGTTTATGATCACTAGAATCAGGAACAGCACCGCGCCGACAATGTAATTACCACCAACCACGAACTGTCCGAAAGCCTTGATAACGGCGCCAGCTGACTCAGCCCCTTCGCTGCCATGCAACAGTATCAACCTGGTTGAAGCAATATTGAGAGCCAGCCTGAACAGGGTCGTAACAAGCAGCACGGAGGGGAAAACCGAAAAATCCAGCGGTTGGATCGTATAGAGACAAATCAGCAGAATTGACAAGGCGATCGTTATGTTGGCAGCCAGAAAAATATCGAGTATGAACGCCGGCAGAGGAATAATCATCAGCGCCAGGATGCCGATCAAACCCACGGCTACATAAATATCCGAGTTTTTACGAAATCCGCTTAACTCTATTGCTTCTACGGAACCATTTGCCATAAAAATGTATCTGTCAGCCACCTTGTTGCACGTATTATCAATCGGCCTTTTGATGCATTTTTCGTGCCGCCGAAGCCCGTACTCTCTGCGTTTAGTGCCAGATCAAGGTACAGCCTGCAGATACCGCCGTCACCGCTGCAACATGCGCCTGTATAGATCTCCCCGCCAAGCGTGTCAAAGCGTTGAATCTGTCAAATTGTTGACTTTATCCCGCCAGATTCGTACCTGGTACCGTAACATACCGTTCACATTTCAGTGACCAGAACCAGCACCCCAAAGTTCTTTCAGCCTTTTATCCCTACCGCATCCGCTCCGGTAATAACTGTAGCGTAGCGGATTTTTTTTATAGTAATGCTGATGATACTCCTCGGCCGGATAAAACTCTGTCGCCGGCACTATCTCAGTCACTACAGGTTCCCGGAAAGGCCTGTTCTTTTCCAGTACTGATTTTGACTGCAACGCCGATCTATGCTGTTCCTCTCCGCTATAAAAAATTGCGGCACGGTATTGGTGGCCTACATCGCAGAACTGGCGATCAGTAACAGTCGGATCGACATTACGCCAAAAGACAGCGAGGAGCGCACTGTAGGAAATTTTGGATGGATCATAAACAACCTGAACCGCTTCAGCGTGTCCGGTACCGCCTGCAGATACGTCCTTATAAGTCGGGTTCTTTTTATCCCCACCTGTATAGCCGGGGGTGACCGAGACTACACCTGGAAGCTTGTCAAAAGGGGCCTCCATACACCAGAAACAACCACCGGCAAAGATCGCCTTTTCTTGATTAGCCGCACTCGCAACCCCAACCGCCAGCAGAGTAAATACCGCCCCTATCAAAAATGAAATAATACTTTTCATAAACACCTCCCATCTATTTTGCCGCTGCAAAATCCAGAGCAGCCGAGTTCATGCAGTAGCGCAGCCCGGTCGGCTTAGGCCCGTCTTCAAAAACATGGCCGAGATGGCCACCGCAACGACGACACAACACCTCAGTCCGCCTTGAGAAAAGGCTGTTATCGGCAGCTGTTGCAATATTTTCCGGAGAAATGGGGGCAAAAAAACTCGGCCATCCGGTGCCGGACTCATATTTATCCTCTGAACGGAACAGGTCAAGCCCGCACCCGGCGCAACGGTAGACACCATGTTCGTGGTTATATGCATATTTTCCGGTACCGGCCTGTTCTGTACCTTTTTCCCGCAGCACGTGGAACTGCTCGGGTGGCAGCTGTTTTTTCCATTCCGCTTCAGTTTTAATTATTTTTTCACTCATGACAAAATCCCTCCTTTCATATGAATACACCTTTATCGGCCCCGCTTTTTCGGCGTTGACAGGCGCTTCACGCTTACCGGCACATCCCGGAGAAATACTGAATAAAACTAAAACCGCCATGACCAAAGCCGCATGTAACCTATGTTTTTTCATTATTGGCCTCCCGTACTGACACATACAGAAATATTTAACACCCCTTGGGATTATACCACTTGGACATTTCCGGAGTACAAAATAATCTGATCGGTATTTGTAGGTTGAGAAAGTGCCCTTTCTAAGGTATTCCTCAGTTGGGAACGCCATGAACACAATCCACAAAATTTTAAATGCGGCCACGCTTTTGGCCTCTTCGATCATGATCGCCTTTGCAATTCTGTCTCTGGAAACAGAGCTGCGCCTAGCTGTGCCACTGCTGGTTTGCACCACAGCAGTTATAGCCATACTGCTTTCATGTGCACTCTATTTTGGCGAGCGAGGCAGGCTTGCGTGGTCACCAACCGTCATTCTGGTCGTGGCTCTGCTGATGCGCCTGCTCTTCCTCTTCGCTCCACCGCAATTGTCTGATGACATCTACCGGTATTTGTGGGACGGCAGTAACACCTTAAGTGGTACCAATCCCTACGCTGCTGCGCCATCTGCTGTTAAACCTTCACCAGCACTTGCCCACGTTCATTCCCGGATCAATCATCCGGATTATGTCACCATTTACCCGCCAATGGCCCAGGTCTTGTTTGGCGGAGGTGCTGCTCTAGGCGGCTCAATTACAGGCCTGAAAGCATTCCTTGTACTGATCGATATCGGCTTATGTGCGCTATTAATTGTGCTGTTGAAAATGCTTGAGATGCCGCTATGGAGGGCAGTTCTTTACGCGTGGAACCCACTGCCGGTGTTGGAAATAGCAGGCTCGGGACATGTGGATGGTGCAGGCTTGGCTCTGGTTATGGCTGCTTTTTATCTATTGCTGCATAAACGTAAAACACCGGGTGCGACCGCTTCGCGCAGTTGGCCGTTCCTGCTGTCCGGGGCATTGCTGGCATGCGCCGGCTTGGTCAAGCTGATTCCGTTTGTTTTTGCGCCGGTGCTGCTGCTCCTCGTTCCGTCAGGAAGACGGCGCTATTTTTTTGTCAGCTGTGCCGTGACGGCAGTACTGCTTGGAGCGCTGTTCATGCCGCATCTGGCCAACATCAACTCAAGCTTGAGTGCTTATGCCAACAACTGGGAGTTCGCTGGTTTTGCCTTTAATACATTGCGCACTATCACAAGATCCGGGACGATTGCACGTCTACTGTTGTCTGTCTGTTTTCTGTTGGTACTTTGTGTCACCACGTACATTCTAGCACGAGAAATGAAACAGCCCGCGACATTGATTTCCAGAACACTTCATGCACTGAAAGCCTGCTATGTTGTTGTCATGGCGTTCCTGCTGCTCACCCCGACCCTGCAGCCCTGGTATGCGCTTACTCTGGCAACGTTCCTGCCGTTCTGCGCCGGTCCGGCCGGATTGGTACTTTGTTGGGCGGTCTTTTTGACTTATCAGGTGCAAATTCCCTATTTCATTCTTGGGCTCTGGATTGAAAACCCTTTTGTTACAGCTGCGGTGTTTCTAGCACCGGTGATAGCATACCTGATGAGCAGATTCTTGAAAAACAAGGAGAATCCGGCTGAAGAATCAGATGTAGTGAGACGACAACGACTCACCAACATCTTTGGCTACCACCAGAGCAAAACCGAACGGAAAGAGCAGAAATAACGGCACGGCAAACCAGGTCTCCCGCTGCCAGACAAAAAAGATCGGCAGCAGACAGTAAAGGAACAGCAGACTGTTCAAAAATATGTACGGAACGTTTTTCTGCTTATAGAGGAACGCCATACCCGGAATCCGCTCACGTCCCTTTACCCCGAATTTAGGTGTCCTTTCAAACTCCCCACCGGACCGGAACAGCCCCTTCAGCACCGAAAGCGAGATACTCGGTGCCAGACCGATCGTCAGTGCCGGGAGCAGCAGCACATGGCCGTATTTCCGTGAACCGCTGCGAATGGTGTACAGCATAAAATAGCTCATGATTGCACCGCTCGTGGCCAGAAAGAGCGGCAGATCGACCCGGAGGACCTGGTGCATGCCGATACCGACCCGCCAGGTAATTGCAGGATACAGTGTCAACATGACGAGCATCCCCAGCAGCCAGTATACGTTAGCCATCAGGTGTGCCACCGCCTCGATCTTGACTCCCAGAGGTAGCCGTTCCGTCAATAATCGGGGGAGGATTTTGCGGGCCGTCTGGATGGACCCCTTTGCCCAGCGCTGTTGCTGGCTGCGCAGTGACGCCATGGTAACCGGCAGTTCCGACGGCACCTGGCACTCCTCGCGGTAGACGAAGCGCCATCCGGCCAACTGTGCGCGATAACTCAGATCCAGATCTTCAGTAACGGTATCGGACTGCCAGCCACCGGCAGATTCGATAGCGCTCCGACGCCAGACACCGGCAGTACCATTGAAATTAAAAAACAGTCCCTTCTGATAGCGTACCCGATGTTCGATACTGAAATGAGGGCCAAGCAGCAGGGATTGAATGCCGGTAAACCACGAATGGTCGGCATTGCAGAAACTCCAACGGGTCTGAACCATACCGACCTCCGGGTCTCTCAGCCAAGGTATGGTGGCGCGAAGAAAGTCGGCGGGGGGGATAAAGTCGGCATCGAAAACTGCAACAAACTCACCCCGTGCATGAGTGAGCCCATTGGCAAGCGCTCCGGCTTTATAGCCGTCACGCTCTACCCGTCTCACAACAACAATGGCAACACCCTGTCGGCGCCACCAGGCAACCCGTTCGTCCACGAGAGTGACCGTGTCGTCATCAGAATCATCAAGCACCTGTATTTCCAGCCGGTCCGCCGGCCAGTCGAGGCGGCCAGCCGCATCCAGCAGACGTTCAGCAACAAAGCGCTCGTTGAACAGGGGGAGTTGAACCGTGACAATAGGGAATTTTTCGGCGTCGCTATATGCTGCAGGAGTCAGCTGTGTAGTGCGTGGCGGTGAATACAGGCAACGGATAAGCCAGAGCCGGTGCAGACCATACAAACAGAGTCCCAGCAATGAAGCGAAGTGCAACAACGTAAAAAACTGTATCATCAAGATTTCCAGGGATGGTTTCGGGCTGACTTCACTACGGTTCCTCCGGCTCGGGGCATGAGCAGGCAATGCCAAGCGGCTTTTCTTCAAACAGATATCTTTCAGGCCGCCAGTTGACAAGAGTGCCAGCCGCTCCGACCTTTCCCTTCACATCCTCGGAAGGCACCAGCCAGAACTTTTTGGTCCAGTTACGCCAGACACCTGACAGTTCCAGAGTGCCGCGTGTATCACTCACTCTAGTAGCCAGAATTTCCACCTGCGGAGGTGTGTCAGCGTACCTGACCAGGGTGTATGACGAGCGTGGCGTCAGTCCTGCTGCAGTTAGAGAGAAGGCGCCGGTTAATTCACGATAGACCATCTTACCGCTGACACCGTTCTTGACAATGTCCCATGTGGCAGGATTTTTGGTAAACAGGAGAAGTTTCTTTTTTCCGCTTGCGGAGTAGCATGCCACGGCTGTCAACATGATAAGCAAAGCTGCCAAAACCTGAATCTGTAAAATACGCTGAGTTTTCATATGGCTATGTGTCTGCAAACAATTTATCAATAATTCAACATCGATTTACTGCCCCGCCCGTTTTTCCCAGGCAGCCCAGCTCCCCTTGTAATTCTTCGCCTCAGGCAGACCTGACAACTGGTGAGCAAACCACGCATATGCTGAACGAACACCGCCCAGGCAGTAATAAACGACCGGTTTGGTTGTATCTACACCATGCTTGACAAGCAGCTTTTTGTGTTCTGCCGGAGAAAGCAGGCGATGATCCTTGCCGGTGTAGAACTCTTCCCAGGGAATATGGATAGCACCGGGAATTTTACCCATGATCCATTCAAAAGTTGAGCGGGTATCTACCAGTGAATATGCGCCTTTATTATTCTGGATATCTTCTGTAGAAACTACGAACTGAGGTTTCAGTTCCACCTTATAGCTGGCCTTTTTGGCGGCAGGTTTTTCCGGGCCATTAGCCAGAGGGAAATTCTGGGCACGCCATGACTGGATGCCCCCATTTAGCAACCGGACAGGGCCCTTGTGCCCGAGCCATGCAAGCAACCAGACCGTATATCCTTCGCTGCCCCAGCTCTTGTCGGCATCGCCGTAAACCAATACCGGGCTCTTTTCGTCAATCCCCAGTCCGGCCAAAGCAACCGCCAGTTCCTGAGGTGGAAAGGAACTATATTTTACCCCTTTGGCATCAGTGCGGGTGTAGCTGTCCCAAAAAAACTGGATTGCTCCCGGAATGTGGCCGGCTTCCCAGTCGGACTTGGGACGGGAGTCAAGAATGACCCACTTGTGAGAATTGCTCTTCAGGGCATTCGCTTCAATTAAGCCAAGGTCTGCAGCCATGGTGATTGAAGAGTGTGACATGATCACCACCATCGCAGCTAGCATTAATGCGAACAACCTGGTCATGCTGATTTTTCTATACTCTGTAAAAGTTTTTGTAATTACTTGCATCTAATATTTCCTTTTTATGGCACTAGTCAGATAATGCAACGTCAATAATATTAAGTTCACTATGGCTCTGTTCAGCACAACCTGCTGGATAAGCTGTTACTGTCTGCTGTTTACGCTGGCGCAGTTCATGCGCCAGTTCCCGGCCGATAACCCAGAGAATTGTGCTTCCGGCCTTGACGGTACCGGAGATTGTCCGGCTGATCTTTGATTTTCCCGCTGTTCGCTTATGATATGGAACCTTGATTTCCTGAATCTTCAAACCATGTTTAAGCGCCCGCACCTGCATCTCCACCGTCCAGCCGAAGTCCTGATCAGCCATGGCCAAACGTTCCAACGCCATCCAACTGATAACACGCATCGGTCCCAGATCGTGGTAGCTATGATTCCAGAACAGCCTGATTAATCCGGTAGCCAGCAGGTGACCAAAGCGCTGCTGAAAACTGAGTGCCTTGCGTTCGACCGGAATGCGCTGCCCCAGCACAAGATCCTGTTCACCCGCAGCAACCGGGGCGATCAGCACCGGCAGGCACGCCAGCTCATCACTGCCGTCGGCATCTACGAACGCGACAATATCAGGGGGATGGCTGCGCAGTGCTGCAAGTCCCGCCAGACAGGCTCTGCCGTAACCGGCCACCGGTTCGGTAACCACCAGAGCACCATACGCAGCGGCAATTCGGGCCGTCCCATCCGTCGAACCGTTATCAACAACCATTACCCGCGTAATCTGTGGTGGTATGTTCTTGAGAACTCCAGCGAGCGAAAGTTCTTCGTTTCTGGCGGGAATAATCACTGCTATTTCAGGGTGAGTTGTTTTCATTCTAAGCCCATAGTGAAAACTGTTTACGGGATTACATACACAAGCTGTTTTATGGTGTTTTGAGATAGAGCGCAAGGGAACAAGTTGCTCCGGAGGCAGTGTTCTTGCCATAAATTGCCGGAGTATATGAGGCCTCCAGCCCCCAGTTTGGCGCAGCCTTATATCCGACTGTCAGATCCAGTTTGCCCAGATCAAAGTTATTGGTGGAGGTAGGGTTGCCGTTGGTATCAGTTTTGTTGCCGTTGTTAACACTGACAGTCCCGTCCAGCTTGGCGCGGGTATAGAATTCCTTTGTGACATCAACGCCAAACTCGACCAGATAGCGAACTTCGTCAGATGGGGCTTCGGCACGCCAGCG
>JANXYR010000015.1 GCA_025355965.1 Geobacteraceae bacterium | reverse complement strand
CTTTTTCTTGCTTGTTCTGATGCTGTAAAAATAATTCGTATACAGCAGACAATGTTTCAGTTCGAATTGATGCGAAATGAAAATCCAAAAAGCTTAGCTGAATTCCATCATTGCTTGGTACCCCACCGTGCTTTATTACATTGCGAAGGTAACTTATATGCGTATCCTTCACATCTTTACGATCTGTCTCAGTTATTGGAAATATGTTCCCATTAAAAACTAAATCAAGGTCATCAAAGAAAGCCCAAGTTGACTCTGTATCCCAAGCATTAAAAGAATCGTCTAGTATTAGAGAATGTCCTCGTTGTTCAATCCAGCTTTGACTGATAATACCGCGATCAAACAAGAAATATAGGTACAGAAATCGACCGATAAGGGCATTTGCAATTTTCGGATTTAGTTTAGGAAGGTCCGGCTTACCTGTGGTAAGAATTTCGCAGAGAGTATCGAGATTTTTCAAAAGGCGTGTATCGACTCTCCCTTCTACTTCAAGGGTATAATCACGCCAACCTAAGGAAGATCGCAAGCACGTAGAGTGTAGTTTTGCAAGAGGGGAAACGTCTTCATTGAAACGTACTCCTTGCTTCGTAATATCCTGAGAATGAAGAACGTCCCATTCAGCAGGTTTTGCATGCTGTTCCCATTTTACAGAAGAGAATGTAAAACCATTGCATCTCCATACGTTATGTGGTGTAACAACCAATAAAAAAGGTACAGTTCCCTGGCTCCAAACTTTTTTATGAATTGCTTTTGCTTCATTATCGTCGTCAGCTTCAGCCAAATAAACAAGAGGGACAAAATTATTTTTTTCAGTCCAAAGTCCAAATGCACCGAAAACTTTCATCTCTAATCGAGCATAATTCAGAGCAAACAAGTGCGTTGGCAGCTTAAGGAATTCGCCTGCTGAAACATAACCATTGTTAGGTTTGTAGGATAGGTACTTTAAGAGAAACTGTATGTTTTTTTCACAAACGTTAGACATAGTGTCTTTCATTGCGGATTGTCAAATTCACTGCTGGCGCATAAATTAGATGCTAACTGCGTTTATAATGGCTAAGGAAAGTGAAAAAGTTAGGGGAGGCATTTTAGCATTAAAAATGTTTTGGAAGATACTAAGATCTATATTAAATATCAAAAAAGCCGAATGGTGCGGTTCGTCACATTCTTTCTGACCATTCATAGTGAGACTGTCGCACTATGAACAGTATGATTTGCACAAATCAGTTTTTTTGTATCCTTCAAATATCCGATTGCGCATTTCCTGGCCCAATATCCCAACAAACGGCGAGCAGCTTCTAAGCTGAACCGCCCGTTGCGGGGTCACCACAGAAAACGGATTATATAGCACGTTAAGGATTTTGAACTGGTCGCAAAGGCCTGAATTTGCTGCGCTCCACCTTTTAGTTTGCTTCCAGATATAATCACTAGTCAGGTTGATATGCTCCCACCCCAGAGGCGATAAATTTCGGAGCAGGTTGTCATCAACTTTCTTGCCATGATCCCGCAACGCCTGTATGGCTTTTTCCAAGTAGACTGTATTCCAGAGGATGATTGCCGCCACCACAAGATTGAGGCCGCTTGCCCGATACTGTTGATGCTCAAAGCTGCGGTCCCTCATCTCTCCCAGTCGATTGAAGAATACCGCCCGAGCCAGAGCATTCTTTGATTCACCTTTATTCAACCCGGCATTGACCCGCCGCCGCAAATCAACATCCTGCAACCAATCCAAGGTGAATAGAGTCCTTTCAATCTTGCCCAGTTCACGTAATGCAACGGCCAGACCGTTTTGTCTCGGGTAGCTCCCAATCTTGCGCAGTATCAGTGACGCTGTGACCACGCCGCATCAAACGCCAAGGAAATTGTACTTCCCCATCCTTCTGAGGACCTCGCTGAAATACGAGCTGCTCTGAAGCAGCAAGGCCTTGTCGGAGGCCTGAAGCGAAGATAGTGGCTTCGAAGCTTTAAAGCTATTTCCATTTTAAACGAAAAACCAATGTCACAAAACGTTATACATGATATTATAAAAGCATGTATAACCGGGCTGGCGATCCTGTTCTGGGTGCTCATGGTCTCAAAAGGAAGCCTTGGTATTTTAAGACGTCACAACATCCGAAGTGAAAGGACCGTTGGCTATACATGACTTGCTTAAAACATGTATAACGCACGGGGTAGGGGACCATCTCATGTATGAAATAGATATCCAAACCCGCACGCTTTACGCTGAGTTGCTTGAGATGATGCTGATTATCGAAGCATCGAGGACCATAGCCAGCCTCAAAGGGTCATTTGCGATCAAAGAGGTGAAGGGGGAGGAATATGTCTACTTCCGCTACTACAATGCAACCGGTGGACTAGAGGATTTGTATATCGGGACTCGTAACGAGCAGACGGAGAGCCTTATGCGAGATCACGCTCAAGGCAAGTCCGATGTAACTGAAATGGGGGAAAAGCTCAAGCGACTCAGTATGCAGGTGTTGGCCGGTGCCAGGATGCTAACTGACAAGTCCATGACACGCATTATCCGCAGTCTTGCCGATACGGGGGTTTTCAGAAATGGGGGAGTGCTGGTAGGGACCCACGCTTTTCAGGCCGCAGGATTGACATTGGGGGTATCCTGGTCCCCTGAAACGACCATGACAACGGACATTGATCTTGCGGTGGAGCGTAAAGTAGCAGTAGCTATTCCGGTAATAGATGCGGATATACCTGCCGCTCTGGATAGCCTCAAAATGGGTTTCTACCCCGTTCCAAGGTTGAAACACAACGAGCCGTCAACCAACTTCGCAATTCGAAAAAGTTTGCTTCGCCTGGACGTGTTGACACCTAAAACCAAGGAGTCTGATGCGCCAATCTTTATCAAACGCTTTAACTGTGCCGCTGAACCGCTCAGTTATTTGTCATATCTGATGGAGTCACCTGAACCAGCAGTGTTGCTGGATGCAAGTCCGGTCCTGGTAAATATCCCGCAGCCGGTAAGGTATGCCCTGCACAAGCTGATCGTATCCCAGGTCCGAAATAGCACCATCGGTAAAGCCAAAGTACCGAAGGACTTGTACCAAGCACATCAAATTTTATCGGTTATTCAAGATACCCGGCCTTTTGAGATTGAACCAGCTTGGCAAGATCTCATATCCCGTGGTTCCAAGTGGCAGAAACAGGCAGAGGCTGGATTACTTGCGATGGAAAGCAGGTACGGGAAACTCGACGTGCAATTGACGGTTCCGAAGGTGCAGCAGAGCAAGGGCCGGAGCCGGTAAATGAATCGCCACCAGTAATCTAGACACTTCCCGCTTTCAATAATTGCCATCTATCAAGCCTTTTAAAATCGTTCTAACAGCCGTATTTTGTCTTCCTTAATATCTGCGTCTAATTTGGGGTTTGAATCAAACACTGAGCAGGCCTTGCTCCTTTAACCGATTGGTATCGCGGCCACCAAGAATGCCCTTGAGGGCTTCTGAAACAGCATCAATCAAAGCCTTTCCCTTTATTTTCCCTTTTGCCACATCTTGCTCAAGCGTCTGTATCTTGCGGTAATCGGCTTCTGCTTTGCTTCGCATTGCAAGAACTTTTTCAGCAGTATCCCAAGAACCCATTTCTTGGAATGCAAGATCAATATACGGCATCAAGCTTATCGGATTTTTATGACCAGTAAGAGATGCAACTTTTGTCAAAATCACGTGTGCAGTGTCCATTGGCAATTCTTGTCCTATAAAGCTTTTGAGGCGATATATAACTTGGAGGGTTATAAAACGATGGCGGAACATATGAGCACATACTTTCTCGTCAATACCAGCAAAACGACGAAGAGATGAGATTTCTGCGGTTATGGTCTCTTCGCTCAGTGGTTGCCCGAGTGTTTCCGAAAGAAATAAGTGGCCAGGGTCCTTGTCGATTTTACCATCATTGATCAATCTCTTAACAAGCCGCTTACGGTGTGTTTGAATGAACATAATAATCGGCTCTATCCATTCCTTGGCCACTGGAACTTCTCGAAATCTATCCCTTTGAGACTTGGCTGTTCGCATACGGAGTTTTGAAGTTTCAAATGCCATCACGATATCTGAACACTGTAACTCTGATATTTCAATTCTTCGTCCGCCGGTTGCCTCCAGTAGTCTTAGAAGCTGTTGTCGACGTTTCTGAACATAGCTGCTTTTAGTGGACTTCGGAATCGCGTCATACAGGTCTGTAATCACACTATGACCAATAGGTTTTACGTCTTGAGGAACATCATCTTTAGGAATGGCTGGGTGATCGATATAACTAAACTTAAATCGACCACTTTGACCTTGTTTTCTTGCAATTTTAATTTGAGCAAGATCTGTCTTAGCTCCGACTATGAGCCTATCGATTAGTAAATTTTCCTGATACCACTTCAGGAAATCAAGCCCTCGCCTCATGATCCGGCCTATCTGCGAGTTCTTTCGTCGTCTGAATAGCCCGTTCCGATGATCTTTTTCGAGCCGGAGTTGTTCGGCCCACTCATATAGATGGTCATCATATAGCTCGCTAAACGAAATATCCTTCTCATAAACAAAGCGCACTAAATGTGAAATCAAGCTAGCGTATGTACCAGCAGAACTGCCTCTCGCACTTTTTGTCGATAGTCTTTTGTATTTTGATAGTAGCCATGACGTGACGGGCCAGCACACAGAACCATCTGGCCAATGCATCATAGGTGCCTTTTTACATTTACGCAGCCGAATCCCCTTGTCATCAAAGCCGATGACTGGCAATTGACACTCGGAATCAGCAAAACTCCAAAGCTGATGATGTTCAACCATGCTTTCCACCATCAATAATCCGCAGCTTTGAACGTCCACTGCACTTATCCATATAGATGTACTTATCAAGGTGACGTTTGAGTTTTGCTTCGAATGTGGAACTCAGTCGCGCATGGTCCCGTGAGAGCGTTAACAGCTCATCATATCTGTCCACAAATTGGATTATTTCATTTACTTTTTGTTGAAGCTCTCTTTCCACTACTGCAAGACGACCTTCCAGATAATCCTTTGACCCGCGTGTTGGATTGGTCCTCGTCCGTGCGTGCTGTAGATGTCTTTTAAGAGCAGTTTTCCGATAGGCATCCAGCTGCGTCCAGAGAATTTTCCCGTTATTGTCGGCGTATGTCTTCATTGTGTTTAGTGACATAGCGTGAATCCCAAATTCGGGCAATTCTAAAGATGCTAACTGCCCCTGAGACTTACATGCTCTAATAAAAACAGCGGAGACACTCTCCGGGTCATCAATGGCTTTTTTCAATAAGGCGAACGTGTGTAGAACACTTTCCGCATTGTGCATGGTAACATCTTCTATCTTGGTGGAAGAACTCGTAGATGGTCTTGACATAACTAAACTTCCCTACATATTTCAAAAAGAATTTCGTATGCCACACCTTCTTCAGTTTCGATGCTATGCGGTTTAATTTCAAATGCACCCTGCTCAAGAAGATCTTCAAGATAAAGCTCTAAGTCGTTTTCATCTATCAAATGCACATCAGAGGCATGAAAATGGTTTTGAACCAATAGTCTTAATTTTTGTAACTCATTTTCATCGCAATCTCCTTTAATAGCGGCGGCTGTAAAACGAGCTTCTTCTTTTGTTAGTTCAGCCCCACCTATTGATTCCTTGATGTAAGCATAGGTATGTTGAGGATCAACATGGCCGAGCATCCACGACAGGGCCGTCAGATTGGCATATTTAAATTGCCAAAAGAAGACGATTGCAAAGAACCTTCTGCATTCGTGGGTGCGGACATACCATCTACGGTTATTCTCATCAACCGGAACTTCAATGTAATCACAGAATCTATCCAGAAATGTGTCTACTATATTATCGTTGAGAGGACTTCCTTGCCCAAACTCGAAAGGAACCAAGAACAACTTATCACTATTACTAATTCCAAAAATTGCAGTCCATTCCACTGAAAGATGCTTTATCAAATCAATTGCTTTAGCAAGCATGTTCGGAATTGGGCGTGAGATAACGGTTCTTGATTCGTCAAAATTTGCTTTTGCAAGACCAAAGGTAATTTCATATTGACCTAGGCTTCCTGTCACACAATCAAATTGCAATGAACATATTTCAGTTTTGCGCCGGGCGGTCAGCACTGCAATAACAATATATACGGAGGTTATAAGCGTTATAATTGCGTCTTCCAACGGCATAGCATCTCGTAGTTTAGAAGCAGCGATTCTTGCTACAGTTTGTTCACTTCTTTGCCTACCACTGTAATGAGATCTGGAACTACTGATATTAAGAGGTATAAGATCCACAGGAATCGGAATCTCGGCAAGTAGCTTGTCTTTCAGCTTTCTAGTTTGTTTAACACGGGGAATAGCACTTAATTTCCGACCAAAAGTAAGAGAAAGCTCGACTAATGATTCTCCATATACCATTACAAAACCAATCGCTTCGTTCAGAACATGCAGGGCTATAGGAATAGGGGTAGTACGAAAATGATTAGTTTCAGAAATATTTTGCTGCATTGCAATCGTCTCGACGTTTATTGATTCGAATATTTCCTTTGCAGGCAAACTATCCACAACTCCTGATATACGCTTTAATGACGCAAGAGTCCTGCTAAGCTCTTTCAGTTGACTATCGCATAATGGTTTAATGGAACTTTCTTCGACTGTAAAAGCATTGCAAGGTATAAATTCATTACTTCTAAATCGATTGTTAAGCTCAATTTCGTTGTAATCTTCAACAAATTCAAATTGACGTAAAAATACATCTACCTTTGAGGAAAAACTATTGTTCCTAATTTCTAGAAGTTGAGAAAGTCTGCCTCTGTTGACCATGCCAATTCGGCGGTTTTTGCCTCGACATGTGAACTCATAGAATTGATTTATATAAAGCCATGTCTTAATAATTGTAATTTCATCTTCTTCAAAATTTGTTGTAACGAGATTTTGAATGTTTTTGTTAAATACAAAAGAAGGAATGGTTTGTTTAATATCATTAAGCATATTCCTTGCAAGAGAGTTACTCAGAATTTTTGTTCTAAAAATTGAGATTATTCGATCCCGGATGTAGCTTACTTCATTTGGACCTCCTTGAGCAAATAGCGTCACGAATTCTAAAAGTCCCGATGTATCGATGGATGCAAGACCATATAATGCCGGATTGTACCGATCTTTGTTGTAAATCGTCCAATCAAGTAAACAAAAAATTAGATTTATACGTCGATAAAAATGCTCATTATTCATTGATTTTGATTGATCCGAGTTGCGAACTTCAAAAACAATACGTTTGATTTTGCCAAGAATCAAATAATTGGCTGGATCAGATAATAATGTCCCATCTGGTAACCCTCTTTCCCAGTTAATATTGTATTTTCCTATTTGCCATTCTAAAGACGTATATGGACTTTTTAGCCAGTAAGCTGTTGCTTCAGCCTCACCTGGCCACAATCCGTTATCAAGAAAGGCCAAAGCGTTTGAAATAGCAGTCATTTATTTCTCCACAGATCGCTAGATAGTTATTAACTTTGGAAAAGTTATTCGATCTCGGTATTCCTCGACCTTTGTCAATGCCTGTTCGTATATAAAGTTAAATTCACGTCTCATGCTATCTCGTGTAATCGCTAGCCTAAGCGTACGTGACAGCTCTGCCCAAAATATTGGTGTGGTATCGGTGGATGTATCGTGAAGCACTTTTGAAGAGGCATTGATCCCAGGATTATCAAGATATTCCTCATAGAGAAACAGTAACGCTAAATTTTCCGCAGAGACTTTGATGGCAATTTGTCTATTATCATTTAAATCGACATGGCAATTTTCGCTGACATTGTTCCTTGAGTACCCCATACGACTTTGAAGTTCAGAGAGGAGCTCGCTCCCGTTTGATTTATCACCTTCTAGCATTTGTGAAAGAAAGATGTGCAGGTCATCAAGGGTCACAAAATCGGTCGCATCCAAAAAGTACGATTCTCCGACAGTTGCAGACACAATTAAGAGATTTTGAAATCTTCTGATCATCCGCTTATTCATCAATACTTGTAGCGGCTTAGGTATGTAGTGGTCCAGTGAAACACGGACTGTATTTCCCAGAGCCCGCGCGACTGCTTGGGCATCCCCCCCGCTTTCGAACCAGCGAATTAGGCCTGCAGTTGTACGAAGCCTACTTAGATTTGCGGTATGTATGTAGGGTTTTAGTTCAGCGTGTGAATTCAAAAATGATCGTTCGGCAATTCCCTGAGTCGACTTTGTAAGCGTTGCATCATCTACACGATAAGCCTTTGATCCAAAGTGACGACGGATTTGTTCGATACTCACTGTATATGGTGATTCAAGCCCTGTCGAACCACCACAAACCCAGAGTTTGTTGTACGCTGGGTCCCCATTTTTTTTAAGATAAGCGCGTAGCGGTTCTGTCAATCGTAGCAGCAGATCAAGCATCTGTTTTGATTCATTATCGAGGAGCTCAGATTTCTCTGATTTCGCTCGCTCTTTTGTTACTTTAAACCTTACATTTGAGGATTCTTCGCCAGCAGTCGAAATGAACTGAGTGCCCCCATTCTTCCCCTCCACCTCAACCAGTGCTAGCGATTCCACATTGAATCGCGGATATCTTATTAGGAAATAAACAAAGAATGGGATTGCACTGCGGCATGTAAGTAATCCTAGATGGGACCCAAATTGCTTAGCAGATGTAATTGCAATGGGTAGGTATTTAAGCGCTGGATCTTTAGAAAACCTTTTAGAGTCTGCATAAAATTGATAATATCCACCATGTTCATGGTGGACTCGCGCAAGGCAGTTCTTGTGTCCATCAGGATGAGTCGGTCCGAACAAACAAACTGGCCTACTTACTTCGTAACAGCGCTTCTTGCCATTGAATATTCCGCTTTCCTCTTTTTTAATTTTTTCGTGATACGGCTTTGCTGTATTCATCGATTCTTTGATTTTTGAATTCAATAACTCATATTCCACACTCTGTATAAGACTTTCACCTTCGGTAATTGAGGCCTGCAATCCTTTTATTTCTTCTTTTGCACATTTCAGAAAAACATCACGAGCTGTTCTGAATTGAATATTAAGCTCATCTAGATAATCTTCATCGCTTCGCGCTAGCGAGATAGGAACAAGTGTATTTATACTTTCCCCAATTTCTTTACTTTTGAGGTTTGGCTTATCAGTTAGGGAGCTGCGTGTGAAAATGTCTCTTCTATGCAGTTTTGGGTTTCCAGGTGGTATGACAACGGTTGGAATTATATTGGTTTCCATCAAAAATTTAAAAAACTGAATAAAAACGTCCCAATAGCAATTCCGCGAATCTAGGCGCTGCGATATTTTGTCTGTTGTGTACCAATGCGCTCTAAAGTCAAACAGGAGCGAATATAATGATTTTTCATCGCTTATATCAGCAGGGCGATTAACATAATAATCTCCAAGCGTCTTCAGTAAGGTCCTAAGTTTTTTCGCGCTGGCTAAACTGTTGTATGGAGAATTAAATTTTATGAGAGCCGATGCAATCGAGTGTGCAGTTTCAGAGCCCAACGTTAAAAGCTTAGTTAAATCTGTGGTTATTGTATGGCCGGCTGAATCGCCAATTGTTACTATTAAACTATTTGATTTATTCTCAGTCATCGTATCACTCCAGATATCAATCATAATATTGAGACATAATCACTCAGTTGGTTGAGCCTACATAGATCTTTCGCTTTATTTCATTTTTAATACTTTTTAGTTCTTTTACAGCCCAGCAATTAGGTGATTGGTGTAATAACGTTACGCTATTTTTAAATGATTCACTTTCCAGCTTTCTTTTGTATGCAACAGTTGTAAATGCATCAAATACATCAATATTATTGCTAATTATATTTTCAAATAGCATCTCAGCGTTTTCATACATTTCATCATTGTGTTTTGATATTTTTTCAATGATTTGATTGCTATTAATTACTTCATACGCGTTTACTGAATAACATGGATCATACCCAATTATTAATGTGTGTATGTTTGTTATATTTTTTTCGTATCTAGCATTTTTAATTATTTTGATAGTTGATTTGATTTCTTTAGGTAAAATAAATGTTGGTACTATTACAATATTTAAATACATTATAGATTTTATTAAATCTATAAATTCGTAACGAGCATCAATGATTATGTAATCGAATATAGTCATAATCCTTTCTATATCGCCTTCAACTTCATCCAGAGTTTTTACTTCTGGATAATCTAGCTTTAAATCACCATGACATTCTCTGACTCGTTTAAGAGTTGATATTCTTTTTTTATTTTCTTTTTGTAAATACGAAGCATCGATCAAAAGAACTCGATACTTTTCTTTCATTAGTAAAATACCAATATCACTTGACAGTGAAGTCTTACCGCATCCGCCAGACTCTGATGTAATTACAATAGTCTTGGCATGACCAATATTAAATAAGGCTCCCTTATCATCGACAAGAGGAAATGGTAACTGCAACTTGAGACAAAAGAATTCCAGCACGTTTTCTGGAATATTGACATTGTCATCATGTTCATATTTTTGCCATTGACGAGCTGATATTCCCACAATCTCTGCAGCTTTTTGTGATGACAACCCCAATCTTTCTCGAAGCAACTTTAACTGATTTGGTTCGATCATTATGCTTCCATCCTTAATGCGAATTTTATTCGCTTTTTTAGCGGCTAATAACCGCTCTGTTTTGACCATAATCTTCTAATGTTGTTACGTCAATAACTATTTTTTATTCCATCCATTATCTCTTCTGAATCATATCTCCATTCAGTTGTCGCCACCCTGCAATGTATTATCGTTCTGCAGTTATCTTTAATGGTGTATTGGAGAATGTATTCTACAAAACATATTCTGACATGCTTATGTGACACCCTTGCTGCCAACAACAATGTCTCCTTGATTGCTTTAATGAAGAGGCTTTCCTGTGGATTATACCGGTTGAATCTGCTATGAAAGTTCAATGATTTTATGTTTGTTTGTTTAATGCCAGGAGGCAGTCTATTCATAAATGCAGCTCACCGACTATCACGCCAAATACTACGCCCACGAGCTGACCAAACGTTGCTCCTCAGATAGTCTTGAAAAGCTGACCGCTTCTTTGGCAGACGCACAGGTAGACCTGAACCCCCATCAGGTTGATGCAGCTCTGTTTGCGTTTAGATCCCCCCTCTCTCGTGGCGCTATCCTGGCAGATGAAGTCGGTTTGGGTAAAACCATTGAAGCAGGTATAGTTCTTTCCCAGATATGGGCCGAGCGGAAGCGGAAAATCCTCATCATTGTCCCATCCAGCCTCCGCAAACAGTGGAACCAGGAGTTGCTGGAAAAGTTCTTTCTCCCGTCAACCATCCTCGAATCCAAGTCATTCAATCAGGAAATCAAACAGGGTAAGCGCAATCCCTTTGAGCAGAATGAAATCATCATTACCTCCTACCAGTTCGCCCGGAACAAGTCCGAACAGGTCAAGGTTGTCAAATGGGACTTAGTGGTTATTGATGAAGCCCACCGACTTCGTAATGTGTATAAGACCTCCAACAAGATCGCCCGTGCCCTCAAGGAAGCCCTTGCACACGCACCAAAGCTCCTGCTCACCGCCACCCCTTTACAAAATTCCCTCATGGAGCTGTACGGGCTGGTCGGTTTCATTGACGATTACATCTTCGGCGACATCAAAAGTTATAAGAACCAGTTTGCCCGTCTGAGTAACGAGATTAACTTCGACGACCTGAAAGCTCGTATTGCACCTATCTGCAAACGAACCTTGCGGCGACAGGTACTGGAGTACATTAAGTACACCAACAGGATTCCTATCACCCAGGAATTCATTCCTACCAAAGACGAAACAGTTCTTTACGACCTGGTGTCTGAGTATCTACGTCGGGATAACCTTCAGGCACTGCCAGCCAGCCAACGTTCATTGATGACACTCGTATTACGCAAGCTTCTGGCTTCGTCCACCTTCGCCATTGCCGGTGCTTTGGACTCGATCGTGTTGAGACTGAAAGCAAAGCTGAAGAATGCCGAGATCCAGGTACCAGTAGAGGATGAACTTGCCAATGACTTTGAGACCCTTGATGAGATCAAGGATGAATGGGAAGAAGACGAGTATGAAGAGCGACTGACCAAAGAGGATGTTGATGCGATCCAGCTTGAGATTACAGACCTTGAGTCGTTCAGGGATCTGGCCGTCTCCATAACAGAGAATGCTAAAGGGAAGTCTTTGATACAGGCGCTCAAGGCGGGATTTGCCAAAGCTGAAGCGCTGGGGGCGAGCAAGAAAGCCATCATCTTTACCGAGTCTCGAAGAACTCAGAACTATCTGGTCAGGATACTATCCGAAACCGAGCATCAGGGTAAGATCGTCCTGTTTAACGGCTCCAATAGCGATGAGCAATCCAAGCAGATTTATCAGAAGTGGTATCAACAGCATCAAGGCAGCGACCGGGCATCCGGTTCCAAAACCGCTGATATGCGTTCCGCACTGGTGGATTACTTCAAAGAAGAAGCTCAGATCATGATTGCTACCGAGGCAGCGGCAGAAGGCATCAACCTGCAATTCTGCTCACTGGTGGTCAATTACGATCTCCCCTGGAATCCGCAGCGAATTGAGCAACGCATTGGACGCTGTCACCGCTACGGTCAGAAGCATGATGTGGTTGTAGTTAACTTCCTCAACAGGAATAACGCAGCTGATCAAAGGGTCTATGAACTGTTGGCCGAGAAGTTTGCCCTGTTCGATGGGGTTTTTGGTGCCAGTGATGAGGTTTTGGGTAGTATTGAGTCTGGCGTGGACTTCGAAAAGCGGATTGTCAAAATTTATCAGGATTGTCGTTCACCGGAAGAGATTCAGTCATCATTCGACGAGTTGCAGCGTGAGCTGGAAACCGAGATCGACGAGAGCATGAAGCTTACCCGTAAAAAGCTTCTGGAAAACTTCGATGAAGAGGTACACGAAAAGCTGCGTGTCAATCTCAAGGAAAGCACCGACTATCTGAATAAGTATGAAAACTGGCTCTGGGAGCTTGCCAAGTATGCGCTCCACCAGTATGCCAATTTTCACGCAGATGAGAATACTTTCCAGCTTAAGAATAATCCCTTCACAGGTGAGACTATCCCGCTCGGTCTGTACCGAATGGGGAGACACGTAGAAGACAGCCACATATTCAGAATCGGGCATCCCCTGGCACAGCACATTCTGGATAATGCTGGCACCAAGAAGTTGCCGCATGCAGAGATTGCCTTCGACTATTCCAGCCATCCATCAAAGATATCCATCCTGGAACCTTTAGTCGGATCGTCTGGTTATTTGTCACTTGCCAGGTTATCGGTGGAGTCTTTTGAGGAAGAAGATCACCTGATCTTTTCTGCTATCACTGATGACGGAACCGTTCTTGATGATGAACAATCACAGAGACTGTTTTCGTTACCGGGGACATGTAATGAACAAATAAGTAACATTCCATGCAGCGATCAGCTCCAGCGGATATTCGATTCTGGTAAAGGTCGGATCATTGAAGCGATCAGTGCCAGAAACTCGGTTTTTTTCGATGAGGAAATGGAAAAGCTGGAGAAGTGGGCTGATGACCTGAAGAGCGGCCTGGAATACGAGTTAAAAGAACTGGATCGAGAGATCAAGTTCCAGAAGACTGAATCAAAGAAGATCCTTAAGCTTGATGAGAAACTGAAGGCCCAAAAGGACATCAAGGAGCTGGAGAAAAAGCGCAATACCAAGCGGCGGACCTTGTTCGAGGCTCAGGATGAGATTGATAGCCGTAAAGAAGGATTGATTGAGGACGTGGAAGCTAGGCTTAAACAGCAAATCGTTGAACACAAGCTGTTTTCAGTCCGCTGGAGTCTGAAATAGATTAATGAAATAGGAAAGATAATTATCGAAGGGGTGTAAGCCATGTCTAATAAAACTGAAACGGATGTAAAGGGAAAAGAACCCAAGGTGCTATTGCGCCCTGAAAACCAAAACAAAAAGTACGAAGCCCTTTTCCTGGAAATTGATTCAGGGCAGATTAAGCTACCAATGTTTCAACGAGAATTTGTCTGGGATAAAGAGCAAACTGCAAAGCTTATCGATAGCATTCTCAAAGGATACCCGATAGGAACATTCATTCTCTGGAAGACACGAGATACGCTTCGTTCTTACAAAGAGATTGGCCATCATAAACTGCCAGAAACTCCAACTGGTGACTACGCACAATATATTCTTGATGGACAGCAGCGCATTACATCGCTTTATGCGATCAGAAAAGGATTGAGGATTACAAAGGATGGTAAGGAAATTGATTATAGAGATATATTTATCAACCTTGACTACGATGCAGTCTCTGATGAGCAGATTGCCGTTACCGAACAAGAAGAAGGCAAGGACTACGTAGCCGTACATGACCTTCTTAGTAAAAATATGCGAATTCTTTTCAAAGGACTTTCCGATGAGAAGGCCGGACTTGTTGAGGATTATAAGAACAAGCTAACTACGTATGATTTCCCAACAATAACAATAAAGGATTATCCAATTGAAATAGCATGCGACGTGTTTACCCGTATCAACACTGGCGGCAAACCACTCACCCTTTTTGAAATAATGGTTGCAATGACCTACGATGAAAAGAAGGGTTTTGATCTTGCACAAAAATACGAGGAGCTATGTTACGGAACGGACAAATCAGCAGACTATCTTGAGAAAGCTAAATACGACACAATTCCAGCAAGTACGGTGATGCAAGCTGTCGCAGCAATCATTCTTGAAAGCGTGAGAGCTAAGGACATTCTCAAGATTCGCCGTGATGTATTTATAGATAATTGGAAAAACATGGAAAGCTCGGTGTTTACTACCGTCAATTTCCTGAGGACAACATTACGCATACCAGTTTCACAGTTACTGCCATATCCAGCACTTCTTGTTCCATTGACATATTTCTTCCATAAAAATAAAAACCAAAAGCCCAACAATATTCAGGCCAAGCTGCTTGAGCAATTTTTTTATTGGGTGAGCCTTACGTCCAGATACAGCTCAGCAACTGAAACAAAAATTGGTGAAGACTTGAAGAAGATGAATTCCATTATAAAGGGGAGGAAACCACGTTATCACTCGGATGAACTGCAAATCAGTGCTGATGTGATTTCCGAAACATGGTTTTCAGCCGGCAATTCATTTGTCAAAGCGCTTCTCTGCTTATTTGCTTCACAGAAACCAAGAAATTTTGATGATGATGCAGATGTTATTCTCGATAACTCACATTTGAAGATTGCATCTAGCAAGAATTACCATCATTTTTTCCCAAAAGAATACCTACGAAAACATGCACCTGGAGAAGAAGCAAACCTCGTTGCAAACATTACTTTGATAGATGCAGCTTCAAACAACAAGATTAAAGCCAAAGCACCGAGTGTGTATATCGGTAAATTTTCGGAAAGCAATACCAAGTTGTCAAATGGCTTAAAAACTCACTTCATTGGCAATATAGGACGTTTTGGCATCACTGATGACAACTACCAAAGATTCATAAAGTGCAGATCTGTGACAATTGCTAATGCGTTAAATAATAAGCTGAATCCGACTTTTGAGGATGTTTAATACATTACTCAATAAAAAGGAATATCATGAAATCCGAACCAGTATCAGTCATACATACCATGCGTCAATCTTGAGGATTTCATGAAACAACAGAAATGGAGTTTTTAAACGATTAACAATGAACACCTTGTATGGTTTAAAGAGCTTGGAAGGAATTGATAATGCAGTTATCAATATTAGAGGGAGGGCAGCCTAAGCCTATGCCACCAACACAAGAAGAGCAGGTTGCCCAAATTGAGACAGCACTTCGACGTCGCTTCTTTCCTTTTGTCCCCAGGATTGACAAGCCACAAAGGGCTGCTTGGGATGATGCGCAACATGATACGGATCGTCTTACTCGTGCACTGGCGGCATATACTCTTGTAAGCCTTGCTGACTTGGATGACGCTGTGGCGGCCGGGGCGGTAACTGATGATGATAATGACGGTGGCATTGACGCATTATATTATGACCGAAGCAACAGTCGCTTGTTTCTCGTGCAGTCAAAGTTTAAGCGGACTGGAACGGCTCCATCGCAGGCTGAAAATCTAAAAACGATAAATGGCATCAATGCTCTAATTAATCGAAGATTTCCCGAGTTTAATGATCATTTCCAGCGGCGGCTTGATGAAATCGAGGAAGCCCTAGACACGCCTGGAGTGATATTAGATGTTGCTCTTGTCTTTTTGGGAAACATCCTTGGCCCTCATGTAATTAACGATCTGGATGCACTAAAGACTGAGATTAATGCGGTAAGTCCCCGATTAGGTTGGGAATGGTATGGCCTTTCTAAGGTTCACGGGTGGTTAATAGCCGAACAAACTCCGTCAACTGTCACCGCTCGAATTACTCTGGAAAATTGGGTGCATATACCATCCCCCCCATCTCCACGCAAAGCGGTCTATGGTCAAGTTAGCGCTGATAATTTGGCTCAACTTGTTTCCACTCACGGGAAATCTTTATTTGAGAAAAATCTTCGTCATTATCTCGGTTCTGTAACAGTGAATTCAGCAATTGCTGAAACTGTTCAACGAAGACCTGGTGACTTATTTTACATGAATAACGGGCTAACAGCGATTGCTGAATCAATTACACAAGCAGCAGGTACTCGTAGCCGCTGTAATTTCAATCTTACAAATGTCTCAATTGTAAATGGGGCTCAGACGGCGGGCACTATTGCAAATGCTGCATTGACGGGGGTTATCTCTCCTGATGCCAAGCTTCTAATTACAATTATTGAAATAGGTAATAACCCTGACGATATTGGCATGCGAATAACCAAAGCTCGTAACCACCAGAATGTAGTTCGAGGAGTCGATTTTGCCGCTCTAGACCCTGGTCAAGAACGACTGCGGCAAGAAGCAATTGTTTCTGGTATAACGTATCACTACCGGACGTCTGCTGAAGCAAAAAATAGAAGAGATGATGCATTTATACTTGAAGAAGCGGCACTGGCTCTTGCGTGCCTGTCCTTTTCTGTTTTAACTAGTGCTGAAATGCTGCAACAGAGAACCCTAGGGCGAAAACCTGAAAACGCAATTGACTTTGTGGTTGCAGCAAAGAAAGATATCAGCAAGCTTTGGGATCAAGATGGCGCTTTATATTCATGGCTGTTCAAGCCTAGTCTTTCTGGTGTTCGTATGTGCAGAACCGTGTACATATATCGTTTTATCGATCAGATACTTGCAGGGTCGGAGCGATCAGAGGATGCATATTATCGTCGCATGTTCTTTAGACATGGACGTTATTTCATCATGAGTTTTGTTATGCATCGATCAAGTGAAGTATTGAATAAGCCAGTCCATTTCCTTTCAGAAGACGATAAGACTGCGCTTTCACGGCGAACAAATGAACTCTCTGAGCTCATTTACGCAGAATCAGAGCATCTTCAGGCTTATAAAGGATATTTATCAATTTTTAGAAATTTAACGGACTCTCAACCGCTTGCAGATCGCGTTATAGCTAAACTTGCTGAAATTGACCGCGCTGCGGTAAGACCGTAAACAACAATAACCGCACTTAACTATAATTTAACCAAATTGGATTTGATCATGACAAAAAAACAAAAACTCGAATTAACATGGATTGGCAAAGAAAACCGGTCAAAGCTTGAACCACGGATTCTGCTGGAAGATCCTGAAAAATCATACCACGCACCGCACCGAATAACGGATAACGACATCTTCGACAATCGGTTGATTTTCGGTGATAATCTGTTGGCGCTTAAAGCACTGGAGCAGGAGTTTGCCGGTAAGGTGAAGTGCGTTTTTATAGACCCACCTTACAACACCGGCAGCGCCTTTGCGCACTACGACGACGGAGTGGAGCATTCCATCTGGCTATCGCTGATGCGGGACCGGTTGGAGATTATGCGAAATCTGCTTTCGGATGACGGTTCTTTGTGGATCACGATTGATGACAACGAGGCGCACTATCTGAAGGTGTTGTGTGATGAGGTGTTTGGGCGAGGTAATTTTATATCTACTGTAATTTGGCAGAAAAAATATGCTCCAAAATCTGATTCAAAATACTTTTCGGAATCACACGATTTTATTTTGGTATACGCCAAAGCACTCGATAAATTCAAGCTTGGGCGTTTACCAAAAACAGAAAAACAAACTGATCGGTATACAAACCGCGACAACGACCCTCGTGGCCCATGGAAGGCAAGTGACGTGCTGCGAAATGAGGCAAGAGATTACGCAATATTTCCTGTCAAACTTCCTTCCGGTCGTGAAGTTATGCCCCCGTCCAGCACCAGTTGGCGATTCACAAAGGAGAAGTTTGATGAGTTAATTGCCGATAATCGAATATGGTTCGGTGTTGATGGAAATGCTCGACCTGCGTATAAACGTTTCCTTTCGGATGTCACTGATACAATACCTAGCACTACGATCTGGACATACGATGAAGTCGGGCACAACGATGAATCAAAAAAGGAAATGCGAGCCATTTTCGACACGGACTTGTTTGCCACACCAAAACCTGAAAGACTCTTACATCGTGTCGTGCAGCTCGCAACTAACCCGAATGACCTCATCCTTGACTCTTTCGGAGGTTCTGGTACAACCGCGGCGGTTGCTCACAAGATGGGACGCCGCTGGATCATGGTTGAACTCAAAGAGTCCTGCCACACTCATATCATTCCCCGAATGAAGAAGGTAATCGACAACACAGACCAGGGAGGCATTAGCAAGGCCGTGAACTGGAAAGGTGGCGGAGGTTTCCGCTATTATCGTTTAGCTTCATCACTAATGGAAAAAGACAAGTGGGGTAACTGGGTTGTGAGTCAAAGGTATAATCCCGCGATGCTGACAGAGGCAATCTGCAAGCTTGAAGGTTTCATATATGCGCCATCTGAAACTGTTTATTGGCAGCAGGGCCGCTCGACTGAA
Source organism: Geobacteraceae bacterium (assembly GCA_025355965.1). Lineage (GTDB taxonomy): Bacteria > Desulfobacterota > Desulfuromonadia > Geobacterales > Pseudopelobacteraceae > JACRCG01. The sequence continues at coordinate 15,071 of JANXYR010000015.1, read as the reverse complement.
GCCGACTTCATTTACGTCACCACCCAGAACCTAAGTCATGAGCAGTTACAGCACCTCTCCGATGAAGTAGGCTCAGATCGTTCGCTTCTGGTCTGTTGTTCAGCGTTTCGGGGCAAGACTGACTCCTACCAAAACCTAACAGTTAAAAAGATTCCTAACGCCGTCCTTTCTCGTTGTGAATGGGGCCATGACGATTACAGCCTAAAAGTGGAGAATCTACCACAAAAACCACCCGAACCGGGACAGCAAGGACTTGATTTTAACGGTACGGGAGGTATGCAATGAATCGTCACGTCAATGCCATTTCTGGACGCCTCAGTTTACGCCAGCCCCAACGACATTCACTTGAGATTTTGGATCGAATTACGGAAATTGCTTCTCCTAACAAAGCAGCTGATCTTGCATCAGTGCTTGAGATTATAAAAAGTGAATTCCCGACTGTTACCGATTTCGAGCGTGAGTTTCCTTCCCTTTGTTTTGCTCTAGCAACCGGGGTCGGTAAGACCCGCCTGATGGGAGCCTTCATAAGCTATTTGCACCTTGCACACGGCATCAATAATTTCTTTGTCCTGGCTCCAAATCTGACAATATACAACAAGCTTTGGAAAGAGTTTGAAGATCGCAATCATCCTAAGTATGTGTTTAAGGGAATTGCTGAATTTGCAGCATATCCTCCTGATATTATTACCGGGGACAATTACGAGTCTAAGGCTGGAACGCTCTTTGATGCTCTGGTGCCAGTAAAGGTCAACATATTCAATATTTCCAAGATTAACTCAGAGGTTCGAGGAGGCAAATCACCAAGAATAAAACGGCTCTCTGAATACATCGGTGAGAGTTATTTCGACTACCTGGCAGGGTTGAAAGATCTAGTGCTATTGATGGATGAATCTCACCGTTACAGGGCATCAGCCGGTATCAGGGCTATTAACGAGCTGAAACCGATTTTGGGTCTTGAGTTGACCGCAACACCATATGTGGAAACGGCTAAAGGAGCCGTTCCCTTCCGTAACGTCATCTATGACTACCCTCTAGCAAAGGCAATGGCTGACGGTTTTGTGAAAGAACCGGCCGTTGTGACTCAGAAAAACTTCAACCCGCGCGATTTCTCACAAGCGCAACTTGAAGATATCAAATTGAGAGATGGCGTGAGGCTCCACGAAACAGTTAAAGTCGAACTGGAAACTTATGCCCGCCAATATGGCAAAAAGATTGTCAAGCCGTTTGTCCTGGTGATTGCGCGGGATACGACACATGCAGGACAACTTCTGCAGCTGATCAAGTCTGAGAAGTTTTTTGAAGGGCGCTATGCCACTAAAGTCATCCAAGTTGATTCCAGCAGAACCGGTGCTGAAGAGGAGGAGATGATCCAGCGGTTGCTGGCAGTGGAAAGCACCGAGGAGCCAACCGAGATTGTTATTCATGTCAATATGCTCAAGGAAGGGTGGGATGTCACCAACCTTTACACCATCGTACCCCTGAGGGCGGCAAATGCTCGTATTCTCATTGAACAATCAATCGGTCGGGGTCTGCGCCTGCCGTACGGCAAAAAGACTGGTGTCAATACGGTTGATCGGCTCAATATTGTGGCCCATGACAAGTTTCAGGAAATTATAGACGAGGCTAACCGTTCCGACTCGGTAATCCGTCTGCAACAGGTGATTCTCGATCCGGAAAAGGATTTCCAGAAAACAAAAACTGTCGTAGCACAATCGAATGTTGAGCAACAGTTTAATGCCCCTGTTTCTCCTTCCAGTAGCAGTTCGACATCTATATCACATACCAAACCCGTTTTCACCAATGAGGTCGAACGTAACATCGCAAAGGTGACATACGACGTTATCAAGAAATTCGAGCATCTCCCCAATTCCACATGTTTGTCTAATGAGGATATTGCATCCGAGATAACACGAAGAGTCGAGGAGCAGATCACACCACAGCAGATGGAGTTGGCAGGGGTTACGGTTAAACCAAACATTGCCGAAATCGTCAGAAAGACAACCGAGCTTGTCATCCAGCAAACGATTGACATCCCCCGGATTCTGGTAGTTCCCAATGGAGACGTGACGCTTGGCTATCACCCCTTTACGCTTGATGTAACCGCCATCCATTATCAGCCGGTGGATCGTGACTTGTTAATCCAACATTTGCGAACTCATCAGCAAGACACTTTGAGCGCTAGTGGAGGAATCGAACAGGAAAGTCGTCTGGAAGACTATATTGTACGTACGTTAATCGATTTCGACGACATCTCGTATGACAGTCACTCCGACCTTCTCTATGACCTGTCTGGGCAAATGGTGCGACATCTCTTAGGGTATCTTTCCGGCGATGAAGTCAGAAATGTCCTCCAATACTACCAGAAACAGCTTGCCGAGTTTATTCATGCTCAGATGCAGGCTCATCAGTGGGAGAGTGCCACAGCGTACGAAGTGAAGATTAGTAAAGGTTTTTCGGAACTAAAGCAGAGCGCCTTTACCGCAACTGGTGAGGAACGGGATTACCGGCAGACGGTTGATGACAAAAGCAAGATCGGTCAGATGGTCTTCGGTGGATTCAGGCGATGCTTGTATGCAGTCCAGAAATTCCAATCCGATACCGAACGAAAATTTGCCATCATCCTTGATCGCGATGCACAGAAGTGGTTCAGACCCGCCAAGGGGCAGTTTCAGATTTACTACCAAGCAGGCCGGGATCATCTGGAGTATCAGCCGGATTTTGTTGCTGAAACATCAGACTCTATTTATCTCTGTGAGACCAAGGCCCGTAATGAACTGGAAACTGCAGAGGTCGTCTCCAAAATGGAGTCAGCCGTAAAATGGTGTGGTCGAGCTTCAGAACATGCCGCAAGTTATGAAGGCAAGCCATGGAAGTATCTACTGATTCCGCATGATGTCATTGCGGATAACATGTCTTTAACTGGGTTGGCTGGGATGTTTTCAAAAAATGAATCAAAAGGTAAATAACAATGTCAATTCAAATGGGTAATGATGAGTTTATTCTTTATATCAGGTCTTTGAAAAACTCGTTGAATTTACGGTGATTTTGACACCGATTTATGATAAGATTCCACGCATATCTTGCTGATATTTCAGGAGAATAAGTATGCGCGGTTTTGATCAACCATCAGATTCCTTGTTCGTTTATCTCTCACCGGAGTCCTTTGTCCCCAAGGACCACCCACTTCGTCCAATCCGGCAGATGGTGGATGCGGCACTTGAGAACCTTTCGCCGGTATTCTGCCAGATGTATTCCCATACTGGTCGGCCTTCGATACCGCCGGAGCGGCTGCTCAAGGCTATGCTGCTTCAAGTGTTGTACTCGATTCCCAGTAACGTCAAACTGGTGGAGCAGATTCACTTCAGTCTACTGTTTCGCTGGTTCCTCGGGATGGGACTCGACGAACCGGTTTGGGATAATTCCAGCTTCACTACCAACCAGGATCGCCTGATTCAAACCGACATTGCCGCCAAGTTTCTGGCAGAAGTGCTTGAGCAGGCCAAACGCGGAAAGCTACTCTCCAAGGAGCACTTCAGTGTTGATGGTACTCTGATCCAGTCATGGGCCTCACTCAAAAGCTTCAAGCCCAAGAACGACGACCAAGAGCCACCAAGCGGCAAGAACCCAACTCGTGATTATCAGGGCGAGAAGCTGGCTAACGAAACACACCTATCCAGTACGGACCCGGAAGCCAGGCTGTACCGCAAAGGTCTTAACCATGAACCCCGTTTATCGTTTGCTGCCCACCTCTTGACGGAGAATCAAAACGGGTTGGTCATCACAAGTGCGGTTACCATTGCCGATGGTTTTGCCGAGCGCGAAACCGCTAAGGCCATGATTGCCAAGGTCGCTCCACGCAAGCGCCGCATCAGTATCGCCGCCGACAGGAACTACGACACTCGTGGATTCGTTACAGCCATGCGTGAATTGAACGTGACGCCTCATGTCACGCAAAACATCACGAAGAAAGGTCGTCGTTCATCAATCGATGGCCGCACCACTCGCCACACCAGCTACGCAACGAGCCAGAAGTTCCGCAAGCGGATTGAAGAGGTCTTCGGCTGGCTCAAGACGGTGGGGCTGTTCCGCAAGACTCGCTATCGAGGAGTTAAGAAGATCGATTGGCACTTCACCTTGGCAGTAACAGCATACAACCTGGTCCGAATGCGAAACCTGGGGATTTGTGCCACGTAACGCGGGAAAGGACCACCCAAACGGAGTTAATCCGGCAACCATATCAGCACAAATGAGCTTCAAAGATCATAAATTCTGCGAAGAAATCTGATTCGTTACCCAATTTAGCTCCATCGAGGGGCCTTAGCCTCTCAATGGGGGAGTTTTTCAACGACCTGATATCAGGAAAAGATATGTGGATTGTGAACATACGAATGACTGGCTTGGGAAACAAATTTGGCAATGGATAATAAACACCGACCCAACGGCAGTAATTGTAGAAAGGGATGTACCATGTTATTGGGATATCCCAGGTGACGCTATAGATCGTTTGAGATTACCAAAGTCAGCGGCACAGTTTTCCTTTAGACGAGGAATTCTCCCTGATCTTTATCCATTTCTTGATCAACTAGGTCGTGAGTGAGCCAATTCACTCATAATAATAATCGAACATTATGTATAAGTCTGTTGATATTAGGGATAGTAGCGAAGTAATAATTTTGGACCTCAAGTGGTCACAAGATATCGACAATCTGCGAGCGCTAGATCGCCAAAACTTACTTGCGTGTCAAGGATGTGGTGAAGCTGTGCGAGTTCGCGCAGGAGAAGAACGCCGCTTCCACTTCGCTCATAAGCATAGGCTAAATTGTACTTACGTTGACGAATCCGCCGCTCTGCATAACGCTCGCGCTGTACTCTATCAATGGCTTACCAGTAAATTCGGTAATAGTGTCACTATTGAAAAGAAAATTGATGGCGAGGATTTTTTTCGTCCTATCGATTGTTGGGTAGAAAAAGACTCACAGGTGTTTGCATACTGGATTTGTGACGCTGGTCTAAAGTCGGAGAAACGCGAGCAGATAAAGAATGGCTTCAGCAAGTTGGGAATAATTGCCCATTTTATTTTTGTTCTCGATATGCTCCGCAATGATAAGGATTATTCTGACCGCATCCACCTGACTACAACTGAACGCGAGTTTATGCACCGGTCAGAATATGACGAAATCTACAAATCCGGTAAATCCCTTCACTTTCTCGACTCAGATAATCTCAGTATGCTCACGTTCCGAGGCTTACATCTGGTGCATCAGCCACAAGTTTACTCAGGATCTTGCCTGGTAAACGACTTGAGTCAAATCTTGGTGTCGCCAAAAACCGGAGAGTTGGTTCATCCTGGTGAATATGAACACCTCATACAATATCGGAAAAAACGGGCAGATTTTGAAAAACAGCAGCAGGAAGAGATGGCACTATTAGAAAAATGTCGCAGAAAATCTGAAGAAAGATGTAACTTAATTTTACCCACTTATTTAAGGCATGAAGTTCTGCGGCCAAAGATTACGACTGTGACTGACCTCTCAGAGCAGGAAAAACCAGTAGTCTATCCACTGTTTAAAGAAGGCATGTGTACTCTTTGTGGGAAAGTTACTACAGACTGGTGGGTTCACGATGGAAAGACCGGTGAATGCAAATGCAATAATTGTCTACGGCAAGGTAAATCTTAAATGAGGGCAGTAGTACCACCATTCTGTTTTCGGTCAATTGAATTTCAGATTCGCTATAACGAGCTATAGAATCGTTTCACACTCATCTATCATTTTCTAGATATCCGAAACAAATTTGTCAGGCCGCTTCCATATGGTGTAAGATTAAAAAATGAGTTCAGGATATATTAAATTATGATATTGACCCAATGGCCTACGGACATTTATATGGGGCAAGATGTTGATTCTCCTTTCAAAAGGCAGATATTTAAACATGCATCTCTCCTATTTGACAAGATCTGTGATTTTCTGATGCAATCCGCGAAAGGCAAAACAACGCTGCTGGAAAAAGTCATCGCCGAGCTGAAAGTTCGCGGCTACCGGGTGGGGTGCATCAAACACGACGCCCATCAATTTGAGATCGACCACCCGGGCAAGGACAGCCACCGCCTGACCGCCGCCGGTGCCGACACGATGCTGATCTCGTCGCCTGAGAAGCTGGCCATCGTCAAGCAGCATGCCGAGCCCCCCCCGATCGAGGAGCTGATCGCCACCTATTTCGGCGACGTTGATTTGATCCTGACCGAGGGGTTCAAGAGTAGCGGCCTCCCGAAGATCGAGGTTCACCGCCGGGAACGGAGTGCGACCCTGATCTGCCGTGGAGAAGAGAATGATCCAAGCCTGCTGGCGGTAGCCAGTGACGAACCACTGGATCTGGACGTGCCGGTGCTGGACCTGAACAACCCGTCACAGGTGGCCGATTTCGTGGAGAAACACATCATAAAAAAAAGGCTTTATCTAACAGGGATGAACAGGATAAAAGCCTGATAAAATTTCGCCTTTATGACTTTATCCCGTGTATCCCTGTTAAAACGGTTTTGATTTCCGTAGTAAAAAAGCTTACAAGCGGGTAACCATGCAACTAACTGACTCCGTCGGGAGAAATATAAACTATCTGCGCTTGTCGGTTACCGACCGCTGCAACATGCGCTGCTTCTACTGCATGCCTAAAGAGGGTGTCGCAAGCAAAGGGCATGAGGCGATTCTCAGTTACGAAGAGCTTCAGCTGATCGCCGAGACCGCCGTCGGGATGGGTATTGAAAAAATTCGCATCACCGGCGGGGAGCCGCTGGTTCGGGCCGGAATCGTTGATTTCCTGGCAAGGCTCTCCGCTATCCCCGGATTGCGGCACCTGGCCCTGACAACAAATGGCCTGCTGCTGGCGGATATGGCAACAGAACTGTATCAGGCCGGTGTTCAACGGCTCAACGTCAGTCTCGACTCACTCAACCCGGAAACTTTCAGCAAGATCACCCGTGGCGGCGACCTTACCAGGGTTCTGGACGGGCTGGATGCCGCCGAGAAAGCCGGTTTCCCTCCCCCAAAGATCAACTGCGTCATCATGCGCGGCGTCAACGATGCTGAAATCATGTCCTTTGCCGAGATGACCCGCCTACGCGGCAGCTCGATCCGCTTCATCGAATACATGCCAGTGGTGAAAGATGAAGGGTGGCAACGCTACTGTATCTCCGGCGAGGAAATCCTTCAGCGCATTGCCGCCAGCTATCCGCTGGAACAGGTGGACAAGGGCCCATTTGCCGGGCCATCGCGGGATTATCGCATCCCCGGCGCAGTCGGAAGCATTGGTATTATCACCGCGGTTTCCGGCCATTTCTGCAGCGAATGCAACCGTATCCGCGTTACCTCCACCGGGCAGGCCAAGGGGTGCCTCTTTTCTGACGAGAAAACCGATCTGGTACCGTTCCTGCGGCCATCTGACCGAGACAAGCTGGCGGAGGTGCTGCGCGGGATCGTTTCTGGCAAACCGGAGCGGCACGGAATCTCCTGCAACAGTTACGAACATAAAAACTTTTTGATGGCGCAGATAGGGGGATAGAAATATATGGCAATAGTCAAAGCTGTCTGTATCAGCGAAAACAAGGGAGAGCGCAAGAAGCCGGTCGCAGAGGTGGAACTGCGCGAAAACCACGGCATCGTGGGGGACGCCCATGCCGGGGACTGGCACCGTCAGATAAGCCTCCTAGCTTCGGAGAGTATCGACAAGATGCGGGCGCTGGGACTGGATGTAGATTCTGGCGACTTTGCCGAAAACATCACAACAACCGGTATCGATCTGGTGTCCCTGCCGATCGGCAGTCGCCTGCAGGTTGGCGAAACCCTTATGGAGGTAACCCAGATTGGCAAGGAGTGTCACCACCGTTGCGCCATTTATGATCAGGCCGGTGACTGCGTCATGCCGAAAGAGGGAATTTTTGCCAAAGTCATTACCGGAGGAAGCATCAGGCCGGAGGATGAGATTAAAACCGTTTAGGTCCACCCGGTGCCTGGATCCATAACTGGCTGATGTACACCGATGCGTATTCTGTCGCACCCACCGTTTTTTTCCTTTGCCTCCCCCCTCCGATTACAGGTAATATGTCCGCGTTTATCCAAGCAAAAGGAAGATCGAATCAATGAGCGCAGATGAAGCAAAAAAAGAAAAACTGACCAAAGAGCTGCAGGGGATGGCGATGGGAACCGTCGGTACGTTCATCCTGCTTGCCTTTCTGACCTATAACTCTGCTGATGTCTCCTGGAACAGCTACTCCAACGAGGGTGGCATTCATAACCTTGGGGGGCGACTGGGGGCGCAGATAGCCGATCTGTTCTTTATCAGTTTCGGCTTGGCTTCATACCTGGTTCCGCTGGCGCTGCTCTACATGGCCTACACCCTCTTCCGTTTTAAAGAGATTCGCCTCCGCTCATACAAATTGGCAGCAGCATTTGGGCTGCTATTCTCCCTGGCGACCCTGTTTGCTTTTTTTCGCGACAAGACATTTGTATTCGGCCAGCAGGTTGCTACCGGAGGAGCGGCAGGAGTCGTGGTGTCACGGGCTTTGAAAGGGGCAGTTGGCATCACTGGTGCCCTGCTACTCCTTCTGCCGCTGTTGGCAGCATCGATTATGATCCTTTCAAAATTCTCCTTTATTCTGTTTGCAGGTTGGTGGCTGGAGAACTTGAAACAAAAATGGGCTGTCTGGCAAGAACGCCGCGGACGCAATCGTCACGAACAGAACCGGGCCAAGGCAAAACAGGAGGGGCTTCCGGTGGCAGCAGCGGCGAATGGCCCGGTCATAAAACCGATGGCGCCACCACAGTCGCGTCCCAATATTCTCAAAAAGGAAAAGGATAAAAAGAAAGAGGACGCCAAAACGGCCGCAGTACAGGAAACTTTTGAATTCATTAAAGCAGAAGGCGATTTTCACACCCCGCCATTTTCGCTGTTGGATGTGCCGCCAGCCGCTGAAAAGACACTCGACCGCGAAACCCTCACCATGAACGCGCGGCTGCTTGAGAAAAAACTCAAGGATTACAACATCGACGGCGAAGTGGTAGAAATCTGCCCCGGTCCGGTCATCACCATGTATGAGTTTTCTCCGGCTCCAGGAATCAAAATCAGCCGTATTGCCGGTCTTACCGATGATCTGACGATGGCGCTGCAGGCAATGTCAATACGTATTGTGGCACCGATCCCAGGCAAAGGGGTGGTCGGCGTCGAGGTTCCAAATCGTGACCGCGACATGGTTTACCTGCGTGAAATCTTTAACTGTGAGCATTTTTCGCATAGCAAAATGAAACTGCCACTGGCTCTAGGCAAAGACATTGCCGGGTTGCCGGTAGTAACCGATCTGGCCAAAGCGCCGCATCTACTGGTGGCCGGTTCAACCGGCTCCGGCAAGTCGGTCTCGATCAACACCATGATCCTCTCCCTGCTCTACACCTCCACACCAAAAGATGTGCGCATGATCATGGTTGACCCCAAGATGCTGGAATTCTCCATGTACGAGGGGATTCCGCACCTGCTGCTGCCGGTTGTGACTGAGCCCAAAAAAGCCTCCCTGGCACTGAAATGGGCGGTAAACGAGATGGAGCGACGCTACCAGCTCTTGTCGGACAAAGGTGTGCGTAATATTGATTCGTACAATAAAAAACTTGCCGGTGAGATTCTCGAGCAGGAAGAGCAAGACTCGATATCCGATGCGGAAATTATCGAAGAGCTTGAAGAAATAGTTGAGGAGGGAGAAGCCGTTGTCGATCCAATCCCCTTCGTGGTTGACGATGATGTGATCCTGGAGCACAGCCACCTCCCCTATATCGTGGTGATTGTGGACGAGTTGGCCGACCTGATGATGGTTGCCGGCCGGGAAGTAGAGGAGCATATCGCCCGCTTGGCTCAGAAAGCGCGTGCCTCCGGGATTCACCTGATTCTGGCAACCCAGCGCCCCTCTGTGGATGTTATAACCGGCCTTATCAAGGCTAATCTGCCGTCGCGCATCTCCTTCCAGGTGACGTCAAAAGTTGATTCGCGAACCATTTTGGACTGCAACGGTGCCGAAAGTCTGCTGGGGGCTGGTGACATGCTTTATATGCCGCCAGGGACCTCACGCCTGCAGCGTATTCACGGTGCCTTTGTTTCCGACTCCGAAGTGCAGCGGGTCGTTGATTTCCTCAAGAAGCAAGGCAAACCGGTTTACGAAAAGTCGATCCTTGAAATGAAGGATTCCGATGAAAAGGGGAGCAGCGATGACGAGATACAGGATGAACGTTGGGAAGATGCCCTGCGGCTGGTCGCGGACACCAGGCAGGCCAGCATATCCATGGTGCAGCGTAAGTTGCGCATCGGCTATAATCGCGCTGCACGGATTGTAGAGATGATGGAGAGCGAGGGTATGATCGCCCCAAGCGACGGCACCAGCAAGCCGCGCGAAATTTATATGGACGTCATCAATGCATATCTGAATTCGCAGTTGACGAGGTAGGAGAGATTATGAGTTTGATCAAAGCCGCCGCAATACAGTTTAACGTCAAGCAGGGAGATGTTGACGCCAATCTGGCCTATGTTCGCGAGGCTCTTTACCGTGTGGCTGGAGAAGGGGTTGATCTGGTAGTTCTGCCGGAGATGTGGTCAAGCGGCTTTGCCTACAAGAATCTGAATGAACTGGCCCTGCGGACTGCCGGGATCGTCGATGAGCTGTTGCTGCTCTCACGGGAGCTGAAGCTGGTCATTGTCGGCAGTATGCCGGAACCTAACGGCGACAAGGTTTTCAACACTATCTATGTTGCCGACAATGGCGTGCTGGCCGGGATCTACCGCAAGATCCACCTCTTCTCTCTGCTGGGGGAGGATCGCGCGTTTTCCGGTGGCGATTCGTGGCTGCTGGCGGATACTTCGATCGGCAAGGTGGGGGTCATCATCTGTTACGACCTCCGTTTTCCCGAACTGTCCCGCCGTCTTGCAATTGAAGGGGCACAGGTTATCTGCGTACCGGCTCAGTGGCCCAAGCCGCGCCAGGAGCATTGGCGCACGCTACTGAGGGCACGGGCGATAGAAAACCAGCTCTTCGTGGTCGCCTGCAACGCCTGCGGCACCATTGGTAAGCTGGATTTTTTCGGCATGAGCATGATCATCGATCCAAAAGGGGAACTGTTGGCTGAGGCGGGTGAAAGTGGAGGTGAGATTATTGCTGAACTTGATATGCAGGCAATGATCGACTGGCGAACGCAAATTCCATGTTTTAATGATCGTAAACCGGAACTATATTAAACCGTCTTTTCAAACATGCAGCTTCTTCAAAAGTTCCGGATTGTGCAGTGAATTACGCAAGGTGCTCCGCATCGCTTCAACCTCTTCAAACCCCTCTTTTTTTGACATAAAGCCACTTTTAAGGCGTAGTCGCAGACTTTTTCGAAGTCGGTCGGCTGCAGCCAGCGCCTTCTCCCCTGTCGGATCTACCTGCAGGAACTTAGAATCTTCAGGATGTTGCAGAAAATCCAACATCGCCTCCCTGGCCAACTGCATATACTCGTCCCGATCAGCCTCCGGCAATAGGTAACGCGACTTGACCGATAGCGTCTGTACAATCTTTTGAAGTCTCTCCATCCGTGACAGCACCATAATCGAATTAAAAATCCGCTTGTTGGTGCCAAACGAGAAGATTGTAGTCGTCAATACTTTGCGCAGCAGCACATCGTTGGCACGCCTGTCAGCATGACAGATAACACGTGCAAGTTTCCAGATATCCTTCTCCACAAACGCCTCAAAGCGCATCTCCCAATAGGTATGTTTCATGGTAATTGTGGGAAACGAGCGGCTGATCTTGTAGGGAACGTAATAATTATGAGCAACCGTATCCGCTGCCAGATGGCTGAGATACCCATACGCACAGGCTCTCTGATGGTCATTTTCTGCCTCTTTCAACAGAGTCCGACCGATCCCCCAGCGGTGACAGTTGAGCAGATAGTGGGTGTATTTTTTACCGAGCGTAATATCCGGAGCGAGGCAGCCATAAAGAAAATCTTTTGGATGGGCCGCCAAGAGAGCCGCCACATCACCGGACACCATCTCCAGATTAGCCAATACCTGGGTTCCAAGTTGAAGATGAATACCTCCACCCCAGGCAAGGACATCGGTCGGAAACAGGGTTACCGCAATTGCAATTAACAGAAAAATCATGAAGTTCTTTCTTTTGACAGGCTCGGTGCTTACTGCTAGATTACGCGAGCAATTGTACGCCAAAATTAACGACATTGCATATAAAATTGATCTGCTGGAGCCTCCCCGTGAACACACTTTCCACCCAATCGCACCTGTTTGCATCGCTGACTGCTTATCTGCAAGATCTCCAGGAAAGCGGCCTGGACGGAATTCCGGCAGAGATGGTAACCATGAAAGAAGCCAATACCGCACCACAACTAACCGCTATTGCGAAACAGAGTATAGAGGGCGCAATGACAGACCAGCTGAATACGCCGGAAATACATGAGACTCTTGAGCAGATCAGAAAGAACCTGGGTCCGTGCCAGCGCTGTAAACTTGGGGCTACCAGAAAAAATCTGGTGTTTGGAACAGGGAATCCCAAAGCCAGGCTGGTTTTTGTCGGTGAAGGCCCGGGAGCAGATGAGGATGCGCAAGGGGAACCGTTTGTCGGCGATGCCGGAAAAATGTTGAATCGTATCATCGCCGCAATGGAGTTAAAGCGCGAGGATGTGTACATATGCAACGTAGTCAAGTGCCGACCACCGCAGAATAGACCACCGGAGAGCGATGAGGTCAGCGCCTGTTCCCCATTCCTGCTACGGCAGCTCCAGTCAGTCAAGCCGGAGGTGATCGTTGCACTCGGGACATCAGCCGCTCAGGCCCTGCTGCAAATTAAAACACCTATTTCAAAGATGCGCGGTAAGTTCCACGACTTCCACGGCATGCCGCTCATGCCGACCTATCACCCATCCTATCTGCTCCGCAGCGGCGGCAATTCAGACTCTTTCTGGAGTGTTTGGGACGATATGACCCAAGTGCTGCAGTTACTCAAGCTGCCTGTTCCAATCAAAAACAGAAGCAAGTAGAACATTGAGTGTGACTAACCTCCTCACCTTTCTAAAGAGTCTCTTTCCCCCTTCATACCACGGACGGGTCCTCCTTGTCGGCGGGACAGTCCGCGACATGCTGCTTGGAAGGGAGGGGCAGGACATTGACCTGGTTGCCTCCCTTTCCGATGCCGAACTCACTGCGCTTGGATTTGCTAAAGTGGAGTCGACCAGTGGAGCTATAATCTATTTCAGATATCACCATGAATTCGGCAAAATTGAGATCACCCGTATCGCCACTGTTGGTGATTTAAAGGAGGATCTTCTCCGGCGCGATTTCACTGTCAACGCCATGGCTATGGATTTATCCGGCAAACACCATGACCTTTTGGGGGGCGAAGATGATTTGAAGACTGGAGTTCTCCGGGCTTGCAGCCTTCACACCTTCACAGCCGATCCTCTGCGGCTCTTTCGCGCATTCCGCTTTGAGGCCGATGGTTGGCGTATGACTCCGGAATGTGCGGAACTGATCCGGAGTCAGGATTGGTCAGAGTCCTTCAGCGCCATGCCGGTTATGCGTTTCAGCCTTGAGATGCTCAAGGCGCTGAAGCATAAGACGCCGGAACGCTTTTTTGAGCAGATGATAGGCTTCAACATCGGGGCGAAATTTCTCCCGGAAATTTTCCGCATGCCGCACATCCCGGCCGGACCGCTGCAACATCACCCCGAAGGGGACCTGTTTACCCACTCCATTCAGGTATTGCAGCGGGTGGCGGCTACCAGCTACGACCCACTGGCTCGCTTCTGTGCCTTTTTTCACGATATCGGCAAGCTGGCAACCGATCCGGCACTCTATCCCAAGCATCATGGCCATGATAACGCCGGTTTTAGTTTGGCGGTGGATTTCTGCAATCGCCTTTGTCTGCCGTTTGAGCACCGAAAAGCGCTTGCCTGGATCAGCAGCCTGCATGGCAAGGCCAATAAGTGGGATGAGTTGCGGGACTCATCTAAAATTAAAATGGCGGAACAGGCGATTAAAGCTGGGATAGTGGATTTTCTACCGATGATTGCCGCAGCCGACAAAGTCGGTAATCCGCCAATGTCGGCGTGGGATACAGTTGTACGAATTGCGGGGATGAATACGCGGGAATTGGGGATTGATCAGGAGAAGCTGGAGGCGCTGTCGGTCAAAGACCGGGCAGCGTTTATTCTGCAAAAGCGGGTGGAAACTATGAGAGCGAGGCCGTTGCCGGAATGATGGGCTCCTTTTTCCGATAGACCATCCCCTGGAATATTGCCACGACATCACCGGCATCATCGGTGACTATGACCGAGTACGAAGCCAGCTTCGGTCCTTTTGACTGCTCCCGCGCCTCCGCATGCAGCGTCCCCTTCAGGGCGGCTTTCACAAAGGAGACACTGGTATTGATCCCCATCGCCAGGGTTCCGTGTGAGTTTGAGGCAACGGCAAAGGCAAAGTCGGCCAGGGTGAAAATAGCGCCGCCATGAACCGTTTTGGCACCGTTAAAGTGGAACGGTTCAATCTTCATGCTGACTTTTGCCCACCCCGACCCGGCATCGACCAGTTCGATGCCGACATGGCGGGCAAATTTATCCTCGGTGGTAAAAAAATCTTTTATCTCCTGCATGGCTGCATGTCCTCGCTTGTTGATATCTTCACCACCATCATATTGTTGCCACCGGCACCGAACGCACTGCAGGCCCAAGCGGCAGCGATTGTTGCGTCAGGCAGATCACGCCACCCGGACCAACCGGCATCTTCAGGTTTGCCAGCACCGGGAATTGCCGGGAAGCTTCCTTGAACCAGCTTTCGAGAGTGCGGGTGAGATACATGGAAGGTCGCCTATCGTCTAATTTGCATTACAATTTAAATTGCGATGGCAAGTTGTGGTTGTGCTAATGATTTTAGTGGGATATGTGGCTTGTATGGTCGTATTGATAACAGCGTAACGTGAGGCCCCAAAAGGCATCCCTTATTTATTTCCACATATCCTCATCCACTTTTTCAAATACTGCCGTAGCGCGAAG
>JANXYR010000013.1 GCA_025355965.1 Geobacteraceae bacterium | reverse complement strand
GCAAAGCATGCTGGTGGTAAATTATACCCTGATTATAAGCATAATAGTCAATAATTGATTATCATCAAGAATTCAGGAAAGACCGGATTCAGAAATAAGTCACTTTTTATGAGATCTAAAGGCTTTTGGAAGGGAACTAGTTAGCCGGGGCTCGAGGACTTTCATGACCCGCCTCAAAATGGAGAGAAGCAGTATCCACTTCAGGGTTTTGACGGGTATTTAACTACACCGTTAGAGCGGAGTGGATGATGTGTTTACGACCGTTTATGGAGTTTAATAAAATAGTATTAAATGTGCTATCCTATAATAGACTTTGCATTCTCCCTTAGCCCTCTTAAGCTCGAGGATGTCAGTGATTATCAACAAACTTTTTACCGAAAAGCAGGAACTGTCAATCGCTTACTCTATTAAAGGAGAAGCATGCCAATGCTGCTGCATTACTTATTTGTGGCACTCTATGCATTTTGTAGGACACGCGCCCTTATCTGCGTGACATCCTTTGCAAGTTTTGTGGACAAAGTCCTTGCCGAAGCCTTGGTAGGCACATCAGCTGATACCCTATCAATACTTAAGTTACCTACCTGCGGCAGCATGCACATCTGGCTTACAATATAGTATTTAATTGTGTCTATTACTTAACGCATGAAAGCAATATAAGCTCGGAATTGATAAGCCAATGCAATAACAGAAACTACGATCAAAAATGATACAAAAATACCCATATTTATTCTCCTTTCTCCTGAAGTTTACGATCTTAATCCGCTATAATGTACAAACTGACTTCTGTTTTTTCATATTTCTAGTAGGCGAACGCCAACAGCGGTGGAACCGGCAAGAAAATTAACGTAGAAAAAGCTCCGCTTCTAAAGCTAGTGCTAGTATTTTATCTTTTTTGCATAATGTTTTGCATTGGCCGTGCCATGTTGTTGGATAATCGCGTGATATATAGCCAAGTAGTAATAATAGCTTGATAAATATTATTGTTATTTAAACTTAATTAGCGTTTGATTTCGTTGTGTTAATAGTGTTGTTATGAACATCGCAAATTGACGGAGAGAGAAGGAAAAAGGCGGAGAAGAGACTAAAAATAATAACAACAACATTACACCAAAATAACTATATCGTTAAGCAGCACCCCGTTGCAATAATTGCAACTCAAACCGAAACAGGCGGCGGTAACAACCTGTAGCAGAAAATACAGTGACCGGACGATGTCAGGTGACCATAGTGGCGACATTCGTCTCTAACATCAAATGGGATTTTATTCATTTGGAGTGTTTCTGATAGTAATGATACAGACCGGTCAACTTTTTGCGAAAGCTCTTTTAAACTATAACCCTCCGAAAAAATCATAGACTGAAACGCCTCAGCTTCATCAAGAGGATTTAGATCCTTTCGCTGGGTGTTTTCAATAACTGCAGGTTCAAGTGTTTTTTCGACGTTTGGTTGAATGATGGCAAGAATTCTGTCCATACCAACCTGCTGCAAATTCCGGATGAATCCGACCATGATTCCGGCGTGAAACCGACCACGATTCCGATTTGAATCCGACCAACATTCCGCTGGCAAGCCGACCAGCATTCCGGAACGAATCCGACCAAGCGATTGTAGTCGCAAGGTAACTCAACAGCGTATTGTGCCCCTCATATTCCTTGAGGAGGCAAACAATGCCGCAGAAACGAGTTACCATGCGAAAAATACGTGAGATACTTCGTCTTGCCTGGTCATGTGGGCAAACCAGACAATCCATTGCCAATAGTTGCAATATTGGCAAGACAACCGTTACCGATACCTTGTACCGGGCTTCTGCTGCTGGCCTGTCATTTCCTTTACCACCAGACCTTGATGATGAACGCCTTGAACTCCTCCTCTATCCTGTACACCCTCGTGCAGTAACCAGTCGGCGCATCGCTCCTGATTGGGCATCTCTCCATAACGAACTGCTCTCTCATAAAAACCTGACACTGATGCTGCTCTGGCAGGAGTATAAGGAACGAGAACCCTCGGGCTACCAGTATAGCCAGTTCTGTGACCTCTTCCGGGAGTGGCGAGGTAAGCTCGACCTGTCCATGCGTCAGGAACACCGTGCCGGTGAGAAGATGTTCGTGGACTACTGTGGTCAGACGCTCCCCATCGTTGACCCGTCTACCGGAGAGATACGGGATGCTCAGGTGTTTGTTGCGGTCATGGGAGCCAGCAACTACACCTATGCCGAAGCCACCTGGACACAGTCTCTTGCCGACTGGACAGGTTCACATGTCAGAACGTTCTCCTACTTCGGTGCTGTTCCTCATTGCATCGTTCCGGATAATCTGCTTTCCGGTGTCACTAAAACCTGCCGCTATGAACCCGTCATTAATGCGACCTATCAGGAAATGGCAACCCATTACGGCACCGCCGTCATTCCTGCCCGTGTCCGCAAGCCACGGGACAAACCAAAGGTCGAAGCCGGTGTCCAGTTTGTCCAGCGATTCATCCTGGCTGGCTTACGCCACCGGACGTTCTTCAGTCTGGCGGAAGCGAACGCTGCTATCAAAGAACGTCTGGAGCTTCTGAACAGCCGCCCATTCAGGAAACTTCCCGGAACTCGTAAAAGCCGTTTTGATGAATTAGACCGCCCGGCAATGTTGCTGCTGCCGGAACTCCCCTACCAGTATGCTCAATGGAAGATAGCCAGAGTGCATATCGATTACCACGTCGATGTGGAAGGGCATTTCTACAGCGTGCCGTATCGCCTGGTAAAGGAACAGGTTGAGGTTCGCTATACATCAGCCACGGTGGAGTGCTTCCACAAAGGAAACCGTATCGCCTCGCACCCCCGCTCGTTTGTGAAGGGGAAGCATACCACTGACCCGGAACATATGCCGTCGTCACATCGGGAGTATGCTGATTCAAGTCCGGAGCGGATTACCTCTTGGGCAGCCCAGACCGGTAAGGCAGCCGTAGCAGTCGTAGAATCAATTCTCTCCAGAAGAGCCTACCCGGAACATGGCGTCCGTTCCTGCATGGGCATCCTGTCCCTTGGCAAGAAGTTCGGCAAAGAACGACTGGAAGCCGCCTGTGAACGTGCCATGTTTATCAAGGGAGTCAGTTACACAAGCATCAAGTCGATTCTGAACAATAACCTCGACCAGAAACCACTACCCAAACAGCAGGAGCTGTTGCCCGTTACTCATGACAATATCCGTGGAACGGACTATTACCAATAAAGAGAGGGACTGCCATGCTGACACAACCAACTATCGAGAAACTCAACGCCATGAAGCTTTCAGCTATGGCTCGGGCATTTGCCGAGCAGATGCAGCAACCTGAGATGGCATCCCTTACCTTCGAGGAACGCTTCGGCTTGCTCGTAGACCGGCAGATGACTGAACTGGATAACAGGCGGATGCAAAACAGGCTGAGAACCGCCAAGCTGAGACTATCCGCTTCAATTGAAGACCTCGACTTCAAAGAGTCACGAGGCATGAACCGGTCGCAGGTCATGTCTCTTGCCCAGAACCAGTGGGTAAGAAGTCACCAGAATATCCTCGTTACCGGAGCGACCGGTGCCGGGAAGAGCTATTTTGCCTGTGCCCTGGCACAGAAGGCCTGTCGTGATGGATATACGACTCTCTATCAGCGACTGCCCAGGTTGCTTCAGGACATCTCCATTGCCCGACACGATGGACGTTATCAGAAACTTATGGCTCAAGTGACCAAATGCGAGGTGCTGATTCTCGACGACTTGCTTATCTCCCCGCTCTCACAAGATGACCAGCGGGAACTACTGGAAATCGTCGAAGAACGTTATGACCGAAAAGCTACCGTCGTCACCAGTCAGTTACCTATCAAAGCATGGCACGATGCCATGCAAGACCCGACGCTGGCTGACGCTATTCTGGATAGGTTGGTACACAACGCCCATAAAGTTGAATTAAAGAGTGTTGAGTCCATGAGGAAGAAACGGGCAATGCTTGACCAGAAACCTGAAACTGTGACAAACTGAAACTCTACCTTGCGACCACAAGAAACTTGGTCGCCTTCGTTCCGGAACGCTGGTCGGATTCACAGCGGAACGCCGGTCGCCTTCACGTCAGTTTCTTCGGTCGGATTCACCGGAATAGCCACTGAGATTCAGGCTATTGAGACTCTGCGCAGCGCCTGGGCTGGGAGGCTGGCGGAACAAACCAATGGCGTTGCCGGAATCAACGGAATTACGCCGTCAGTCTCCGTCGCCATCGACTCCCCGGCAGAAGGTGCAACCATCACCGGGCCGGACGTTACGGTAAGCGGAGCAATCATAAACACCACCGG
>JANXYR010000070.1 GCA_025355965.1 Geobacteraceae bacterium | reverse complement strand
CTTTATAAATCTAGTGAATTATTGATTCAGCTCATATTCTATGTAAAGGAGCGTTTTTGATGAAGATACCTTTTGCACGACTCTTGCCGGTCTGTTTTTTACTGACTCTTCCCGTTACTGCTGTTGCCGCCGAGATCTCCGTTGACTCAACCACACTTATCCGTTTCGAGCAACGCGATGTCACTGGTTCCTCCAAGCAGAATTACGTCCCGGCCACTCAATTTCTTGGGCTGGACGTAGACAAGTTGGCTGACGGGAATCTTTCGTTACATTTATATGGCTGGGGGCGTTACGACCTGGCGGATAAAAGTTACAACAATGATGTTGCCGGTGGCGGTTTCACTTATGGATACCTGCAATATCGTTTCAAAAATGCCAATGCAGATATCCGCGCTGGTCGCTTTTTTGTACATGAGGGTATTGTCAACGAACAGGTTGATGGTGTGAGTTTTCGAACGGACCTGCCACTCGGGTTTGGAGTTTCAGCCTTTGGTGGTGCAACTGTTCATACAAAACATCTTTACGGAGAAAACAGTGACGGCAAGGGTGACGGTCTTTTTGGCGGGCGGGCAAACTATCGCTACAAAGGTATGTTAGAACTCGGTTTATCAGGGGTTTATGAAGGAACAGCCCCCAAAATGGTAAATTTTACAAACGGTACTCATCATCAGGTGGGTGGGGATATATGGTTTAGTCCCCATAGAATGGTTGAACTCATGGGGCACACAAGCTATAATCCCGTAACAAATGGTGTAGCGGAACACTCCTATCTGCTAAACCTTAAACCTCTTTCCAATCTAACGTTGAGCGGTACATTCAACGAACAGCATGCCGGCAGTTTTTTTAATTCCTCCCCTCTGTTTACAAAAATGCCTACTTTTAATCCGACTGATAACTCACGCTCAATAGGTGCAATCGCTTCATATAGGATCTCAAAATTAGTCGAAGTGTCAACCGATTACAAACACTATTCCCGTGATATCGGAAATGCTGACCGCTACGGTGCCGATCTCAAAGTTTCACTATTAAAAAATAGTTTTCGGAGCGGACTGGGGTATCACTACCTGAATGCTGACCAAGGATTCGCCGTAATTGATACATCTTCTTCGTCCTACCATGAACTGCGCTGCTACGCTTTGTATGACACTAAAACCTATTTCACCTCCTTGGATGTAATAGACTATATCTTTAAGAATAAGGTTAAAAATGAGAAGAGTGCATGGGAGGCAACGGCGTCTCTCGGCTATCATATCACGCCGGCTTTGGCCGCCTCCGGTGATATAAGCTACGGTAGAAATCCTGATTTCGTTGATGAAACCAGAGGTCTGATCCGCTTGACCTACAACATGTCTTTCAAAAGCAAAGGAGATAAGTAATGAGGTTTCTTCAATCACTATTTCCAATTCTGGCTGTATCCGGGCTCTTCATGGTACTCGCTGCCTGCGCTCAGATGAAGTCGATCCCTGGTCTGCCTGCATCGCATCCTGAAGCGTTGGTAGTCGGTCAGCAGGTTAGCTGTTCCGAATGTCACGTAGACCAGCAGAAAGGCACTCTAAAGGCGTTTGATGCCTTCAGCCACACACCCTCCTTTGTAAGGAATCACCGGTTCTACGCTTCATCCGATGAGAGTCTCTGTTCCAGCTGCCATAAAAGCTCGTTCTGCAACGACTGCCACACCAACCAGGTCGAGATGAAACCCTCCATTAAATACGGCAACCGTCCTGATCGTGAGATGCCCCACCGCGGTAACTTCATGACAATGCACAAGATCGAAGGAAAACTTGACCCGGCCAGCTGCTACCGTTGCCATGGTCGTGCCAATAACGAACGTTGTATCACCTGCCACCGATAGGAGAAAGCTATGAATAAATTCAGAATCGTCCTAATTTTACTCACGTTCATAACTATTTGGGGATGCAGCAATGGCAGTGACAAAGCTGTTATTCTCGATGCAACAGGCAAACATCCCACTGGGTGGGCAGTAGAAACGATCGGTGGTAAACATCCCGTAGCGTATCAAGCTAATCCAAGCGGATGTGTTGAATGTCACGGCAGCGCCGTAGACAGCAATAAAAGTGGCGGTACCAGTGGTGTGAGCTGTTTCAGCGCATCTCGCAGCGGCATCGCGTGTCATCCTGATGGACCTTCTGCTCATCCTGCCGGGTGGAGTGCTCCCAGCAGACATGGCGCTGCCGCCAAAGCCGAAGCACCAGGGCTTCACTCTTGTACGCGTTGCCATGGAACTGATTTTGTAAGCGGTACCGGTACTTCATGCAAGGCATGTCACACCAACGCACCTCATCCTGACGCACCATGGCGAGGAACAACCGCGACAAATACAACCCACACGACGACCAATCCAAAGAACGCTGCCGAGTGTGCCCGCTGTCACCTTAACAATCAACGGCTTAGCACTCCTCAAGACGTCCCGGCCGGAACGAACCCCGGTTGCTTTAACAATACGTTGTGCCA